>CAYVMC010000006.1:0-88510 GCA_964452495.1 uncultured Muribaculaceae bacterium
GCGGGGCTGCTATGGCACCAGTTATTGGCGGCGGATTTAAAGCTGCTGGAAAGGCAGGAGAAAAAATTGCACATAAACTCCATAAAACACCGGACTCTCGTGCCGCAATGAAATCTGATGATATTATTTTACGACGGGATGAAAAACTATCGTCTAGCACAAATCCCCCCGTATACAAAGAGTTGTCCATTACAGATATTACAAACAATCAATCTGAATATAAGGCATTTATGACCCGATTTCAGTATGCAGATGACCAAATAACATCATTAGCAAAGTATGCTTTTAAATGTTGTATTGGTGAAGACGGAAAAGTTAAACCTGAAACATTAAAATTTGTTAATCAACTACAACAGTTAAGGGTAGATATTTTTTCAATCAATGAGATACTGCAAACTGTATCCCAAAATGGTATTGTAGATACAAATATACAAACCGTTCTTAATACTTATATCTGGAGAAGCGGCGATCGCAATATATCACAGTATACTATTAAACCGTTACTAAATGCCCTGAGCGATAATAATGGAAATATTCAATTTGACCGTTTAAATAAATTATTTGACTTATACAATAATGAAAATATGTCCTCCTTTGAATACGGTATAATTCCGCTTATTGAAAAATGTAAAAAACCGGATGGAAGCTGGAATGAAGAAACATATCAAGCCATTTATAATTATTCTCGTAATGATGGAATATATTATGAAACCCTTAATGCATTAATGGATGTAAGTATAAATAAAGAAGGTTACATTGACTATAATGTAGCAAATGCATTTTTCGATATGAGCCATTTTTTTTCATATCATAGAGATTGTAATAAAATAACAAGATTATGCCTTGATTCAAATGGTGAATTTAGTCAAATAAATTACAATAAATTAAAGGAGTACTTTAAAGATGAGAGATTGACTAATATCTTAAATCATCTGTCTATGACTAATCTAACCATGGCAGATTTAGATTTAACTAATCAGCTATTGAAACTCAGTGATAAGAACAACGTTACAGATGCTGTAAGAAATATACTAAATTCAACAGCAAACAGTGATAATTACTTAAATACCGTTTTACTTAAACAGTATATTGAAATGGCAAAAAATACAGACTGCGATATAGACCTGTTGTCGAAATACATACAAAGTTCAACACAAAAAATAGAAAAAACTGAACACATCGAATACATTCTTGATATGAATGCAATAAATGCTTTTCCTGAAGTATATAATTTTGCAAAAAAGAACAACATTGATACTATTGATTTACTTAAAGCATGCCAGAACCATAACAAAAAATTTCAAAAAGAGTTCTTTGCCAAAACTCTACTATTTACCGAAAGCTATGGTAAAGATGGATATAAATTAATACAATATTGTTTAGATAATGAAGGTCTGCTTTCACCATCTAAACTTGAGGCTTTACCGCATATATTTAAAAAACAAAATTGTGACTTAAGAACAACAATATATGCCCTAACAAATTGCGTTGATAATAATGGTAATTTTTCGCAAAAAATATACAACAGCTATTCTAAACTTAACCCTAACGATGCCATATATGTACATGAACAAGCTCTAAAATTTCAATTGGATAAAACAGAATATATACATTTACTAAATAAGGGATTAGAACTCAGTTCCAAATCCCAAATAGCAGTTACAGAATTAGAACTGTGTTTTGACTCAAACGGCAAATTCTCTGATGAACTCTTTGAAAAAATGCTTCACGCAGGAAAAAATCTTGAAAAATATATAAAGAAAAGCCATGGCACTATTTCGTCTATTATGGAGATACTCATATCCACTAAAACACATAAGTTCAATGAAGACGTTTATAAAGCTGTTATAGAACTTTTAGAACAACGCTTTGACGGAATATCTATTATTATTATTTTAAAATTTTGCAGAACTCCGGAAGGTACATTAAATAAAGAAATATTTGAATTTACAAAAACACTTATAAATAAAAACACTGCTATGAATAGCAATACTGCCCATGAGATAAGTTCAATTTTATCAACAATTGTAGATCTAGGAACTAATACTATAAGAAAGAAACACTATGAACTCGCCAAAGAATTAGCAGAAACAGGGGTCAGAATACATGATATTCCGGAATTAATAAATATGATTGTTCACAACAAAGAACAGTTTGATGAGAAAACACTAATAGACATAATCAAAAACTGTAATACAAATGGGATTCATGATGCTATTGTTTCTACTATTAGACTATGTTATCGTTACGATTTATTAACTGGGAAAAGAGTATTTGACGAAGAAACATTTAAAAAAATTATAAATCTTAAAAAACGCGGGTGTGCAGAACATTACATTAACAGCTTTGTAAATACAATCCCTGAGAACAATTTATTAGACAATTTTAACACTCTTAATAAAGTTGAAACAAAGATTTTTGAAAAAAGAAATATTCTAAAATCCGGTATAGAGGATTTAAATGATGATGATTTATTTAGCTTCATATACAATAATAACTCAAAGAAAATTCTAACATTCTTGAAGCATTTTGATATAAATATTCTGGAAGCCGGTTTTTCAAGAAAACTGAACGGACTCCAAAATTTGCTTGATGATGTGAACACTTTATATCTCACCCCCCAAATGACAGATGCGATGAATAAAGTTTTTAACCCTCAAAAATACTATGAAAAGACAATTAAAGAATTAAATGATGAAATCGCAGGGCTTAAAAAGCAATTTCCGGAAGCTAAATCGAAAAGTAACGAAGCCTTAAATGAATTAAAAAAACAAATTAATACAAAAACAGGAGAGTTAAGACGTATTCAGGAAATAATCCAAACTACTGTATTTGAACCTAATGATTTAATATCAAAACTCAGAACACTTGCAGCCTTGTCCGATTTTGACGGTGAAGAGATATTTAATATTATCCGACCAAACCTGCCAACTGACAAAATGCTAAAAGAAGCCCGGGCAAATGCGGATATTGTAAAACAGTTTGACGGTCGTGCAAATAAAAATCAAGATTTTAAGACTTGGTATACATTGAATGTCATTAAACCCGAAAATGACAGGATTTGGAATGAAGCAATCAACAAAAAAATATACCACCATCTTAAAATAGAATACTCACCGGAGCTTGCAGCAAGATTACAACTAGACAAGAGTCCTTATCTTGCTGAAATTCTTTCAAGCAAATCCGCCTTCCAAGAAGGCTTTAGAGAACTTGTAGGACTTCTACAAAAGAAACCGGATAAATCCGTAATAGAAGTATTAAATGAGCTGCCACAAAACCAATTTACAAGAAAACGATTTGAAGCAATGGGACTAAATTACGACCGGTGGGTAAATGCTGATAAAAATTCGTTTAAATCAATTAATGTAGAAATTGATGCCGATAAAGCACGTATAAGTGCTATTAATAACCTTGAAACAGATTTATCAGATAACAGTTTTAAATTACTTCCTAAAGAAGAAACTGACAAAATCTTTAAAACTCTTGAGGAAATGAATATAACCTTTAAACCTGTAACTGAAACAATTTATGATGCGAATGGCTACCCTACAGGACAAAAAAACGTTATGCGCCTATTTAAAAACGAAGAGAAAATAGCTTTCGATGAACTTCCTACGATAATTTCAGCAATTAAAAAGACCATAAATGCAAACGATTTCTGGACAAAGCAGCACCCTGATTCAAAAATTAATACAGCAAAAAATACAATGTACAATCACATAATGAAACTGAGAGATGTAGAAATTAAAAATGCAGCTAACATGCATGGAAATACTACCTCCAACATAATAATTAAACAAACTGATATGAATGATATTTCCCATGCTCTGTTTCTAGGGAACCACGGGCATTGCTGTACAGCCGTAGGGACAGGTGCTAACCAGTTTTCTGCACCAACATACATTATGAATAAATGTATTTCCGCAATAGAAGTTATGGATGGAGATAATTTTGTCGGAAACTCCATGTGCTATATAGCAAAAGTAAACGGAAAAGTTTCATTAGTTCTTGACAATATTGAAATGAGCCATCGGTATCAGGATAATGACCAGATACGGGATGCATTCATGGATTATGCCCGACAACTATGCAAAGAACTCGGGAAACCAGATATGCCAATATATGCCGGACCTTACAGGCATAAATTTGACATGAATAAATACAAACAATCAAAACACTTTATACAAATACAGGGTTCATCAGGAAATGATAATATTTATATTGATTATGAAACCGGACGTTATAAAGTTAACAACAAAAGAACTGATATAGTCAAACTGTTCAGAATATCGTAGTCAATATTACATACCTGTTTCCGCCGCCTTATAAGAACTTCTGACCAGCGGTCCAATTTGAAAATTTTTAAATCCCGCATCACGTGCAAACTGTTTTATTTCTTCAAACTCCTCAAGCGTGTAATATTTTGACACTTCAAGATGCTGTTTTGAGGGTTGAATATACTGACCGATTGTTAAAATATCACATCCAGACTCTTTTAAATCATTAAGAGTCGCTTTTATATCATCAATCTCTTCGCCTAATCCAATCATTAATCCGGATTTTGTTCTTATGCCGCTTCTTTCCTTAATATATTTAAGAACATTAAGCGAGATATCATAATTCCCCTGAGGACGGGCTGTTTTAAACACTTGCCTCACCGTTTCTATATTATGGTTAAATACATCAGGTAAAGCTTCAATTACAATATCAAGAGCCTGTCTATCTCCTTTAAAATCAGGAGTAAGAATTTCTATTTTTGTATCAGGTGTAAGTTTTCTTATCTCATAGATACAATTTGCAAAATGCTTCGCTCCGCCATCAGGCAAATCATCACGTGTTACCGATGTTATCACAGCCCACTTAAGCCCTAAATCCCTCACCGCCTCAGCGACATGTCCAGGTTCATCCAGATCAAGCGGTTCAGGACGGGCTGAAGAAATGTTGCAATATCTGCAATTTCTTGTACAAACATTCCCCATAATAAGAAAGGTTGCCGTATTCTTTTGATAACACTCACTTTTATTCGGGCAACGTGCATTTTCACAAACAGTATTAAGACATCTGTTTTTTAAAATCCGTCTCACAGTTTTAGTCTTTTCCGTATCAATAATCGGTCTTTTTAAATACTCCGGAAGTCTTGTCATAAACGCATTAACCCTTCAAAAATACCTTCAGAATAAGTCGGGTGAGCAAAACAAACCTCTTTTAACTTTTCAACCGGTATATCATTCTGCATTGCAATAACTATTTGCTGAATAAGTGCTGATGCTTCTTTAGAAATTATGTGCGCTCCCGCAATTTTATCGTTTTCAACAAGAATTTTGATAAACCCTTCCGTAGAATTATCGCACTGTGCCTTGCCTAATGCAGTTACCGGAAGCATCACCTTTTTGTACTCTCCATCCTGTTCCCGTTTTCCTACCCATGCAATCTCAGGTTCACCATAAACAACGGAAGGTATAAGTTCTTTATTGTATGGTATTCCTAAAATTACATTTTTTGCCTGACATGTTGCATAGTGTGCAAGCTGGATTTCTCCTGCACAGTCACCTATTACTTTAACATTATCGCATTGTGTAAATTCATTCCTAACCCTGCCTGCCGCAACAAAAAGAATATCAGTATTCAGGACTTCCCCGTTTGCAAGAGTGACTGTTTTTGCAGCTTTATCAGCAGAAATAACACTGCAATTTGTATAATATTTAATACCTGCTTTCAAAAAGGTTCGTGCAATCCTTTTTGAAACTTCAATATCGGCAACCGGAAGAAGATTTTCTGCCATCTCAACGACAGCTGTATCAACATCAAAGGCAGAAAATATCCTTGCCCATTCAATACCTATAGCCCCGGAGCCTAATATTACAGCTTTTTGAGGAAGTTTTTTCAAATTAAGAACATCATCAGAAGATAAAATAAACTCTCCATCGAATTCAAACCCTTTTATCTCTCTGGGCTTTGCTCCAATCGCAGCAATAATTTGCGAACACTCGTATATTTCACCGTTTGCCTCAATTTTATTTTTATCAATAACATTTGCTTCAAAAGGAATTACATTAATCTTCATAGTCTTAAGAACCAGTTCTAAGGCCTTTCTTAAATTATTACAGACATTTTCCTTCTCATTTGAAATATTTTCAAAACTAAACCCTAATTCCTCAGCCCTGTATATTTCCTTCTTTACTCCTGCTTTAAACTCCGTATACAAATCAGCCCAATGAAGAAAACTCTTTGTAGGAATACAACCCCTATTAAGACACGTCCCGCCAACTTTATCTTTTTCAAAAAGAATAACTTTTTTCCCGAGTTTTGCAGCATATATTGCCGCAGAATATCCGGCAGGACCGGCTCCTATTATTCCGTAATCGTAAACGATCATTCTTTATCTCCTCATTTGTAATAGTTTATCTCATTTTAAATCAAATAATGTTTATAATCTGCTTTCAAAAGATAATGTAACATTTTTGTTACGTAATATAATTACCCGATATTAAACATTTTAGAATATATGTAAAGTTTTGTAACAAACTATTTTGAAGTTGAAATCGAGTCTTTTAAATATACTTTATATATATGTAAGATATAAGACAAAAGGTATAAGAAGATGGCTATTGCAAATTTAAATGAAACAATAATGGCGTACAAATTAAGACGTAACAACTTGCAAAACGATATTACTACCTATCAGTCACAAAAACGCCTTGCTACATACGAGCAACTCGATTTTATGCAGCTTACAGAAGCTCAAAAAACTGAGCAAAAAAATAAATGGAAAGCTGAATACGAAGCAGGCAAAGATACTATTTATGCAGATATTGTTTCTTATACAGAAATTGACGAATATGAAGATGCAATAGACAAAATCGAAGCAGAATATGAAATCTATAACGCAGAATTAACAGCCTGGGAAACCGATATAGATAATCAAATCACAACTGCAGATACTGAACTTACAGAAGTTGAAGCATACATTGAATCATACGAAGAAATGCTTTCCAACAACATAAGCAATGACTTCAACTACGGTATAAGCTAATAAATAATACCTCTCGATAATATATTTAATGCCGGTTTTCTTAATAAGAAAACCGGCATTAAAGTTTATTTTTATTCCGCAGAGAAAATATCCTTAATATCATCCATTGTAAGAGATTTAACAATATTTCTGTCAATAGATATTACACTATCTACAAGATTTCTCTTTCGTGTTTTGAGTTTTTGAATTTTCTCTTCAACAGTATTTTTGGTAATAAGCCTGTACACAAACACTTTCTTAGTCTGTCCGATACGATATGCACGGTCTGTAGCCTGATCTTCAACAGCCGGATTCCACCAGGGATCATAGTGAATTACATAATCTGCACCGGTCAAATTCAACCCTGTACCGCCTGCCTTTAAGCTAACAAGGAATATCGGAATATTAGGGTTATTATTAAAGTTTTCAACCGCAGCCTGCCTGTCTTTTGTCTTGCCTGTAAGATACTCATAAGGAATACCTTCACGTTCCAGCCATCCTTTTATTATATCAAGCATATCTACGAACTGACTGAATAAAAGAACTCTGTGTTTCTCTGCTATAATCTGCTCCAGCATATTCTTCAGGTATTCAAACTTACCTGATTTCATAACACCTTTTACATGTTCTTTATCATAAAGCCGCGGGTGGCAGCATATTTGACGCAGTCTTAACAGAGCAGAGAATATTGACATACGGCTCTTTTCCAAACCATTCATCTCAATACTCTTGAATAATTCTTCCTTAGTAGAGTCAAGTACTTCAAGATAGAAGTCTCTCTGTTCATCCGTAAGTTCACAGTATGCCATGTTTTCAACTTTATCAGGCAAATCTTTTGCAACATCCCGCTTCATACGACGAAGAATAAATGGATATATTTGAAGCTTTAAACGCTTTTCAACCGTTTTATCCTGACGTTCCATAATCGGTGTTACATACCTGTAGTTAAATTCTGACATCGTAAACAGAAAACCGGGCATTAAGAAATCAAATACAGACCATAATTCCTCAAGTTTATTTTCTATCGGAGTACCTGATAGTGCCAGTTTGTGTTTTGCATTCAAAGTTTTCACGGCTTGAGCAGTTTGTGATGTAGCATTTTTAATATTTTGCGACTCATCAAGAATAATATATCTAAAATTGTATTTTTTTAATTTTGCTATATCACGCCTTACAAGTGCATAACTTGTTATAACAATATCGTATTCTGGGATTTTCTTAAACAGAGATGCTCTGTCAACACCGGACAGTTTAAGACAAGAAAGCTCCGGAGTAAATTTAGCAATTTCTGCTTCCCAGTTAAACACAACTGTTGTTGGACAAATAACGAGTGTAGGTTCAGAACCGTCTATTTCTTTAGCTTTTTGCAGCAAACTTAAAGCCTGCAAAGTCTTACCAAGCCCCATATCATCGGCAAGAATACCGTTTAGCCCGTACTTATACATAAACCACAGCCAGTGGAAACCTTTAACCTGATATTCACGGAATTCAGCATTCACCCCTTCCGGCAGAGCTTCTCCGCCATCACCAGTTGAGAAGGTAGAAATTTGTTCCCAGAATTTTGTAAAGTTTTCTGATAAAACCAATTCAAAACCTAAATTCTTAAGTTCCGAAACAAGACCGGCACGATAAGTCTTTACTATATATTTGTTTTCGTTATTCCTATAAGCATCAAAAGAGTTAAATGAGCGCATCATCTGATAAATATCCTGCGCCGGATACTCAACAAATCCGAGACTTCTTACCCTGCTATACTTTTCACCATTTTGAATCGTGTCATAAATATCATCAAAACTTATAACTTCATCGCCAGCCTGACCGTATAGCTGAATTTCAAAGCTATCATTTGAATTATCGCAAAAATCAACTTTTGCACACATTTTAAACGGCTCTTTAAGAAGTTTAAAGAAATTCATATCATCTTTTTCTATAAACTTCCAATTATCACCTGCCTGCTGAATATAATAATTATAAAAGTCAATTGCATTTTCCTTTTCCATTGCAAGATTATTTGTCTGCATAGGAATAAATTTACATGCAAGAAGCATTTGATAAGCTTCATGTTCGTGTTTATAATTTCGCTTTACCCAATATACAAGATCAGAATCAGACTTTTTAATTGTAATATAAGCACCCTTATCAGTTTTTGAATAAGGAACCCTTACCCCGTCATATTCAAACTCTAATGAAGCTTTAAGTGATTGATCATAGTCAATACCAAGAGTTACAATATTAAGTGGCGGGCGTTCCTCAAGAAGAAGCTTTGAGATATTATCCGATATTTCAACTTCCATAATTTCTCTTAAGTGCGGAAGTTCTTCATATACAAACTTACCGCCGTCAGCATCTTTTAAATCCGTAAATGTTGACTTAATAATGCTTTGCGGAAGTTCATTTATTGCTATATTAATCGGGAAAATCAAGTTTTTATATCTGCCCCATTTTAACTGACGGGAAAAATACTTAATTTCTTCAAACGGATAAATTTCATCTTTATCAGGACGCTTCCAGTACAAAGCCAGCATTATTGCCCCTGTTTGTGATGTATTTACAGACATGGACAGGTTCCAAACGTTATCAACAAAACGGATACGTTCTTTTGTTTTCTCGTCAAGCACTTCCTCCACTCTTGATAAGAGTTCAAACATTGGTGCAAACTTCGTAATCGGAACATCGTACCAACCGGCTTTTTTATCCTGTTTTGCAATTTTTAAAAGTGTTGAAAAAATTTCAAATTCCGCTTTTTGTTTTTCATTCAGGGTAAAATCTGCATCATTTCTCTGTGCCTCGATAAGAAGCCTTAACACTGATTCTATAGAGCGGACGATTTTATTTGTAGAGCGGTCTCTAATAAGTATAGAGAAGAAATTTTGCCTGCGTTTAGGGTTGAAATGAAAAATATAACTTCCTACCGGCGGATTTTTAAGAGCCGTGTCAATATCCGAAAAATCAATTTCTGCATCGCCTTTTTCTGCCAGCCATTTTTCATAGGCATTCTCATTTATTGCCTTTATAGCAACAGCAACAGAATGCTTGCACCATTCATCCTTAAGTGGACAATTACAACGGGCTTCTACTTTATTTTTTTTAAAAATTAAATCCGTATTATATGAGTCCTGAAAATTACCTTTCACTTTACCCATATAAAAATTTTTTTCAGGATATGACTGAATAATCATATCTTTCTGATAGTACTCATAACCTCTGCGCCAGGCGCCAGGTGTAGCATTTTCTTTTAAAAACTTAAAGTTAAACGTAAATGCACCCATTTAATGTGCCTAATTCCTTTTTCGGGTTAAATCAACAATAAAAGACAATTAAATAATCGTCATCAATGACATAAACAAGGATATTGATTAAAAAGCCATTCTCAAAATTCAGACTAAACCAAATATTCTCATTTCAAAACTGTCACAGAGGAGCACAACTCCTGATAGTATTAAAGCATAGTTTTAAATTTTGTGCAAGCACAGATTGAAAAAAATTTACGTTGATTTCATACAATTGATTGATGAAAAACGTTGGAAACAACTATATAGTTATACTGAGGTATTATAAAAATGGATTTTCTTCCAAACAGTCTGATACAGATTAACGAATTGTCACAGGGACTCCAGGCGGGTACAAGCACTCCGGTTAACCTTGACGATAATACCTTTGCAAATCTTTTGGACTCAAAACTTGACGGACTTGCAGAACAGAATACAGAAACCTACACACAACTTATGGGACCGCTCGGAGTACCTGCAGGTCTCAATATCGAAGGTCTTACAGATCCGTTTAAAGTCAGTGCTATAGACAGTAATTCTATGGCTGAACTTTCACTTAATCAATCAGAAGCAAACGGCGAAGATGAGAATATAATTAAATCTGCAGGAAACTCGCTTGAAAATCTTTTTGACAACATAAGCGACAGAATAAGCGGGAATATAAACTTCACTGATTTATTAAGTATGAAAGATTCAGCACATAATATCAATATTTCATCCACTCAAGACAAACTTTCCAACGGCTTTAGCAGCTTCATGCAAAAACAGGCAGCTCATCTTTATGGTGTAATGGGAAAGAGTATCGCTAATAATATTGGAGACATCCTATCAGCTATTTAATTTATTGACTTATAGCCCGCTATTCTAGTAAAATAAAACTGTTGAGGCTTGTATGAAAAAAATTTTGCTATTTTTATCTTTATTTATATTTGCCGGAGCCGGTTTCACTGAAACTGCCGATTTTCGCAACATTCCGGTCAACTCCACTATATACTATAACCCCGACACTGAAACCTGGGCAACATATTGTACTAATAATTGTATTGCATTTACTAAAACCATTACCATAGGAGATAATGTTTTTTCTGAATATTGTACAAATGAACTCCATTACGATCCTAACTCTACAAAAGAATTTTTATTTAACGGTGATTTAATCGGGTATAACCAGAACAGTCTTAAATTTCACAGACTGTATTTTGAGGACGGAACACTCAAAACTGAAAAACTGAATGAAAAAGAGCTTCAGGAAATTTTTCCGGATTGTAACATAATAAGAGTGTCTAACTTTTACAATAATACAATGAAAATTAAACGTCCGTTATTTAAGGATAAAAAGTTTCTTATTATGAATGACACCAATACAATGTTTTACAACTATCATTTTGAAAACCTTGATAATTCACAAGAAGCCTTCAATTGTATTTTCACCCCCAAACGTGCAAGAGCATACTATTTCTCTCCAAGAGGGAAAAGCGTGTTATACAATAAATACACTTTTCTTGTTCGTTATATAATTTAACAATACCCGAACGGCTGCTATTATTTTATTGGTTATTTCAAGGCTCTAATATATTCTTATGAAAGGATCTACAATAAAAATGAAAGGAATAATATTTGATTTTAATGGTACATTATTTCTTGATTCACAACTCCACTACGATGCCTGGAGGATTTTTTCTGAACGTTTAAGAGGATATCCTTTCAGTGATGAAGAGATGCAAAAATACATGTTCGGGCGGACAAACGCTGATATCATTGAATATGCGACAGGAGAAAAACCCTTGCCAGAGGTTGTTGAAAAACTCGCAAAAGAAAAAGAAACACTCTATCGCAACGAATGTTTGAAACACCCAGAAATCCTAAAACTTGCCCCGGGGGCAGAGAATTTCTTGAATTGGCTCAAAGATAACAACATACCGAGAACTATTGCAACAATGTCCGAATGGGATAACGTTGCCTTTTATATTGATATTTTTAAACTCTCTCGCTGGTTTGACCTCAACAAAATAGTCTATTCAAATGGTCAAATACCTGGCAAACCGGCACCTGATATATATGAGATTGCAGCTGCTAACTTAAATTTAAAACCGGAAGAGTGCCTCGTTATAGAAGATGCAATATCCGGCATAAATTCAGCAAAATCTGCCGGAATTGGTTATATTATTGCAATATCCTCAGTTGAACCGGTTGAATATTATACAAAAATTGAAGGTTTAGATGGAATTATAAGAAATTTTGATGAAATTAACTGCGAATTATTTGACATAAAACAGCAGAGTTCTTCTTTTACCGCTGCACATACCAACTAAATCTTATTTATACATATTTTTAAGAACATTAACAGCTTCCTGAAATAACATTGCACGCATTTCGGATACTAGTGCATTTTCGTTTTCCGGCTTCCCGTTCCTACGTGCAATTTCGTTTGTATAATACCTTTCTGTATAACTGCCCGTTTTATACGCGCGAACCTCATCTTGAAGTCCCTTTGTTATTGTTTTTACTATAATTTTATTTTCTTTAGTTTTTTTACTCAACTCTAAATCATTAACAATGTTAGTAATATTCCCATGCACTTCATCTATTGTATTACATTTAAGCTGCTGTAATAAACCATCTTTATTCGGTTTATACATTGTGAGACCACAAGCTGCTTCATCTAAACCAAGCATTGATAATAATTCTTGTTGTAATTGTATATTTACATCATTCATTTTGGCAGCGTATTTTTTAATATATTTATCAAATTTTTTTTGCCCCATAAGTTTTATCAAAATTTTATCATTAAAAGCCTCAGGTGAAACCAGTCTTGTTATGACATGTTCAATCTCATGAGACACGGTATTTAATGACTCGGATGCACTCATTTCTTTATTCTTTAAATACAGCAAAACATTTCCCGACTTTGCCCCCGGTACAACGCATGAGATTGACCCCATATCCAGTTGCCATATTTGAAAAGCATCCATATTAAACTCTTTTTTTGCAAAGTCAGCAAAAGTTTCATAATCCTCTGCAACTACTACTTTATCTGCTTTCTTCTTACCTAATTTACTGATTAGAACCTCACGAACTTTAGCAACAGTAATGTTTTCTCCGGTATTCAATGAAAAATCAGCAAGTTCTTTACCTATCCCTTTTGCCATTTGTTCGATTTTTTTATTAGAGATTATTCCTGCGGACTTATAAGCTATTCCATACGCTGCAAGTCCGGCAAGGACTAGCCCGCCAAGAGATAACCCCGTCGTTTTTAAGACTGTTTTTGCAGGTGATGAATTAGAAGTCAATTGTTTTTCAGGCTGTGTTTGGTTATTCACAACCTGTGCCGTTGAAGTAAAATTACTTTTAACCGGTGATAATGAAACTGAAGAAATACGCATAAAATTAACCTTTCACAAGCTATTAAAACCCGTAAAAATAAAACATGCACTAAAACACTTAGTTTTTTTACATTTCGTTACAAAAATACATGTATACTCTATTCTTATTATCTGCTTATCCCGCTGCCTGCTTCAAGATAATTTAAGGCACAGGTTTCATTAGAATACTTGGCTGCGGTTTCCATTGCACGCTGTGCAATTTCTTTCAGGTCAGTACGCTGAATAATTTCTTTTAATTTATCCTCAAGTTCATCAACCTCACATAAGAAGCCATTTACACCATCTTCTATTATCCCGTCTATCCCTTCACCTTTTGTACCGACAGTAACACACCCGCAGGACATCGCCTCCAGATATACAAGCCCGAAAGTTTCATGCACAGAAGGAAGTACAAAAATATCCGATGCACGCATACGTTCAAAAACTCTGTCATGCGATAAATGTCCTAAAAATACTACATCGGATGACATTTTCATTAATTTTTGCTTTTCAACACCATCACCTATAACCGTTAATTGAACACCATCAATCTTTTTACAAGCCTCAATCACTTTATCAACATTTTTACGCTTAATAAGGTTTGCACAGGTGAGTATTCGTTTACAATCAGACTTTATACCATCGATATAACGAGGCTTTTGTCTAAGCTGTACAAAATTATTCTGTTCGGTATCAATACCCGAGAGTGCTGTAAATGTTTTTGAAATATACATCGGGTATTCTTTTATAAATCTGTTCTTTAGGACATATGAACGGCAGGCAATATTAACCGCCTTTTTATACGCTTTCTCAAGTTCGCCTTTAAAATAGATTTTGTAAAGCGGTTTGGACAAAACGTCAAAATCCGAAGAATGTACACCTGCTACAAAGTCTACCCCTAGATGCAGTGCAAAAATTTCTCCGGACGGCATATGGGCAAAAATCCTATCATATACATCAAAATTTATACCTTTTAGTTTATTCCTGATATTAAACCAGAATGGTGTAAAATAATTAACATTATAAACATTTCCATACCAGCCTGTTTTATAAAACGGTTTTTTACGAATAAAAGAGTTCAGAAGGAAATTCGGTTTAATAACATCCACTTTATGTCCTTGAAGCTCCCAGGATTTGACGAAATTATACAAAGTTTTCGGAGTATTAATTTCATCCTCTTTTACAGGATACAAATCTGTAATCATCAATATTTTCATCACACATCTCCATATTTGTTTTTCTCAAAACAGAGAATATTTATAAGCGAAAACGCCATTACAATTACTAACAGAACCACCGCAAGAGCCGAAGCATAACCTAAATCCAGATTTTCAAATGCCCGTTCATATATATAGTATACAATAGTCTTACTTGAATTTAAAGGACCACCCTTTGTCATAACATATATCTCCGCAAAAACTTTCATTGCAGATATAGAACTTATAGTTGTTACAAGTGCAATAACAGGCATAATGTGCGGAATTGTAACTGTAAAATGCTTACTAAAGAAGCCTGCACCATCAACATCACAGGCCTCATAAAGCTCCTGCGGAACTGACATAAGTGCAGCCAGATAAATCATCATATAATACCCGATACCCTTCCAAATAGTCACTAACGCAACCGATATAAGCGAAAACCTTGTATCTGTGAGCCAGCCTATAGAACTCATACCGGCAAGAGAAAGAATATAGTTTAATATCCCTTCTTGAGCATACAGCCATTTAAACGAAATAGCAGCGACAACTATTGATACAATTACCGGAAAATAAATCAAGAGTTTATATAGTGTTATTCCTCTTAGTTTTTGATTAATAAGAATTGCCAGAAACAACGGGAAAATAACAAGTACAGGTACTGCAATAAGCAGATATAAGAATGTATTTAACAACACCTGATAAAATAACGGCGAATGCAATAATTTTATATAATTTTCTAGTCCAACCCACTGCGGATTATAAATAGACGTTGAATAATCTTGAAACCCTAAAAATATAGTTTGTATAAACGGAATGAAAAAGAATACAAGAAGCACTGCAAGAGCAGGCAATAACAATAAATATGGAGAATATCTGGCATAAAACTTCATATTATAAATCCCGTTTCTATAATTGTATCAATCAGAAATCAAATTACAATACAACCGGTATAGGAAATTTATAATATTCCCCATCGTCACATTTTGAATATTTTGTTGCATTGTGCTTAAAAGATTACAGTTAGTGGGTTTGCGTTGCAAAATTAGTTGCTTTTGTAAATTTTTGTAAAAATATAACCCAAAAAACTAAAGATTTTACTAATAATGCCGTTATATATAACAAAATATTCAAAATGTTGTAAATATTACGGAGTTGAAACCAATGCTCAATTATTTCTTAAAAATGATGGATGGCCAAAAAGTTAATTTTAATAACATACAGGCGGGAGAAAAACTGGAAAACATAAAGGATTCCAGAATGGCTTCTATTTTTCTGGCACTGGATAAAAATGGCAATAAAATCCTTGACAAAAACGAAATTCAAACATTTTTAGAAAAAGTTAAAAATTTTGCTTCAAAAGGAAAATCAGATAATCTGGGCGACAAAGAATATACAGCTTTACAAAAGGCTCTGGGAGAAGACTTTAAATCATTCACAAAGGAAGAATTACTAAATTTCATAAAACATTTATCAGAAAATAACAGCGGAATACAAACCATAAACACACATCCTAACGGAGAGGTAGATTACCTTTATGAAGACGGAAGCCGTATAATAACCCATCAGGATGGAATGACCGAATACCTTGACAGTGAAGGTAATTCATTCACAAAAGATAAAGATGGGAATATTATCAACAAAACTGTAAAAAAGGGAGATATAACTATTTCCGCACGTGTTCTTGATGATGGAGGTGCTGAATATACTATTTATGACGAAAATACCGGAACAACAAATATTCAGACTGAAGACAAGGACGGGAATGTAATATCCGAAACAATCATTGTCGACGGTGTTGAAACAAAAACCACTTATCTTGATAACGGTATAAAGGAAATTCAGACAACAAAAGACGGAGTAACAACCTTTGAATATCAAGACGAAAACGGAAATCCCTGTGACAGAACGGGGCAGCCATTAGAAATAGCCGCACCGCAGCCGGAAATCGAAGAAAAACCAAAACAAACCAAAGTAATAGTACAAAACGGTGAAAGTATTGCCGCACTTGCAAAGAAGTTTGGTTGTACCCCGCAGGAAATAATTGATGCCAACCCCGGACTTGTAAAAGGTAAGGCTCCTAATCAATATTTCCTTGTTGGAGAAGAAATAATTATTCCCCGTGAGATTTCGGATGAAGGACTTAAAGGACGACAAACAAAAGAACAGGCAGTTGCTGCATACACAGCAGTTATAACGGAACAACAAGCTATTCAGGAGGAAAAAGAAGCAAGAAAACCTATTTCCTGGACAGAAAGAAATTACAATACATTTGAAGAAATAGCACGACAGCTGTTTAAACGTGAAGGATTAGAAAACCCTACAAAAAAACAGCTTGAGGAAAGAATAGAAGATTTAAAAAAATCCAATCCGACATTAAAAGATGGAGAATTAAAAGGCAAAAAAATTATTGCAAATGTTAACGAAGGTATGTATAACAGAATAGCCGGAAGGAATGAACAACAAAAAGAATATCAACAGGCAGTTGCAACAAGACAGAATGCAGAAAACCTTGCAAAACAGTTTTACGATATTGCAGATAATAACAGTGGCAACACCTCAATGAAGAAAATGCAAAAATTATTAGACGAAAATATTACGGCTGATAATATTGTTGATTTTCTTGATGCGTATGAAAAAGCTAAACACGGAGATTCTTCAATTATTGATACGGTAACAAGCGAAGTCGGAGCAAGCGGTTCAAAAGAACAAAAACAGGTTCTAAGAACAATTATGGCAAAACTTATTGAAGCGGCTAGAAAAGCGGGTGTCTCCGAGAGTGATATTAAAAAAGCAAATGACGATTTTGAAGCAAGTATCAAGAAAGAGTATGAATCCTTAAGCGGAGCCTTCCGTCGTACAAACCCGCTGGAAATGGAAAAAGCCATAGACTTTCTAAGAGGTGCTATTGCTGCTAAGAAAACAGACAATGTTGAAGAAATGACTGACAGTGAAGCAATAAGTACTTTTAATGAAAGCTTTGCAACAACAGATGCAGAGGCACAACAAGCATACAAAGAAGCACGAGCTGAAGAAGGCTGGACAGCGCGTGTTGGAGATACAGTATGCGGCTGGTTTGGCTGCACAACCATAGAAGATATGGACAAAAAACTCGGAAAGAATGCAGAAGCTGTCAAACGTCTTGCCTCTGCAAAAACTGAAGAAGAGTTTAAAACTATTTACAAAGAAATCTTTGGTATAGAGTTTGACAAAAATAAAATAGCTGCAAGAGATGCGGCACTCAGTAATTATATTGAAGCCCAAATACTTAATTCTACAATAAACGTAATCAGTGAAATACTAAAAAATGCCGGTAATTTAAGTTACAACGATTTACGTAATGAAATCAAAACCAAACTCCAGCTTGATGATGCAACAGTAGATGCAATTATAGCCGGCTATGCGGACTCTCTTGACCTGCCGGCAAACAGCGACGATGAAAAACGTACATTAATGCTTCAATTTTTAAGAGAAGTACAAACAAATTCTGCCGAAACATACAGAGAACTAACAAAAGGTAAAACACTTGAACAAATGGGTGCTGATTTAGAACTGCTAACTAAAAGTGCCTTTGGAACAAATGATATAGTTAAAGACGTAGTACAGTTTAACCAGAATATGGTTATGACAGAAATGATAACCGAAGGTGCCTTTGAAGTTGCAGGAACCTTAGCACTAATGCTTGTTCCCGGACTCGGAGGACCGGCTGCGGCAAGACTTGCGGTAATTACCGGAAAATGGGGTAATAAAGCTGTAAAACTAACCCAAACACTTAAAAAGGCAGAAAAGGTCTTTGGCAATATTAATAAAGTGCAGAAGGGTAACGCATTCTCGTCCAAAATAGCCAGCAGAGGTTCACAGGTCGGCTCGCAAATGGTTAATGCCGGCGTTGCAACAGCAACTGTTGATATGACAAACGGAGACGAAGTAAAAGAAGTTGTACGCAAAACCCTTATGAATATGTCATTTGCCGGAGTCGGTGCTTCTTCAAGTATACTTGCACCAAAACTAATGCAAGCATTTGGTATAAATAAAGCTCTTGCAACCGAAATCGCAGAAGAAATAATTAATGCGGCAGGTTCATACGGAGTTACAAAAATTGCGGGTGATGATTACGGTTCTGCTGATGCATTTATTGATTTTGCAACCGGTCTTATAATATCCAGAATTTCTCATGTTAAAACCAAATCAGATATTGAAACTCCAGTACTTGATAAAGCATCATCTCAGGGTAATGCTACTCCCAGCAGTGTAAAAGTCGGCGAAGCCAAAGCTGCAAAGATTCAAGAGGAAATAAATAATGCAGTGTCAAATCCAAATGTTTCAGGAGAACAACTTGCTAATTTAAAACAAGAAGCAAACAGTATTCAAAACAGAGAACTCCGCCGTAAATTAATAGAACAGATAGATGAAGCCGCAGAAAAGCTTCCAGCATCAGAACGCAATAATTTTTATAATAACGACAAAATCAATACTCAGAAAAATGTTGACCATATTTTTGATAAACATAGTGAACTCACTGATGCAGACACACGTTCACTTGATGAATATATCAAAAATACAGATGACCCAGCAGTATTAAAAGAATTGCGAGAAAAATTAAACCAAAAAGAACATACATACGGCGGTGTGACAGAAAATTACAATAGATTAAGAAATTCTATTGACAACAAACTCGCAAAACTTGAACCAACACCGGTAAAAACAAATCAACAGCAGCGTGATGATGTTGTTACAATGCTTAATGAGAAAAAACAGACAGGCAAAGGAATTAATGAAAAAGAATTTAAACAAATCTGTGAATATCTTTCTACAATAGATGATGAAGCACAACTAAAAGAATTAAAAGAGCTTTTACAAGGGAACAAAATGGTATCCGCACACAAAAAGCAATTAAAAGAAATGCTTGCATCTAAAACAGAAAGTCTGGCTGCAATGAAGGAACAAGCACGCATCAAACAAAATGATACACCTGACGAACCTGCAGCCGTTAAGAGAGAAGAACCGGCAGGGGCTAAACCCGATGAGGAGATTAAACCCGAGAATATAAAAGAAGACATTAATGCCATTCCGGATGATGCTATTCCTAAAGAACACCGCCGCCTTTGGAATGACTGCAAAGAAAGAATATCAGGTATTATGACAGAAATCTCAGACCTTGCAAGTGCCGGTGCAAAATCAATTAAGGCCGGAGGGAACGCTATACTTAATAAATGCGAAATATTAATTACCGACTTAAAAACTATTGCAAACAGTGTAACCGGTACAGCTAAAGCAAAAATTCAAAATATCATTCACAACCTGCAAACAATGGTTAAACAAAAACTTGCAAAACTTGACAGCAGTTTTAGAAATATTGGAAAAAGCCATCCACGTGAAGCCGGCATTCATAAGGTTCCTACCTCCATAGAAGAAACGGCACTTCAATATGGCAAAAAAACAGTTATTCCCGCTAATTCTAAAATCGTATTAGGCGAATGGTGCGTATTAGATTTATCCGATCCCCGAATAATGGAAATATTAAAGGACGGCAGAGTTCATACGGTCGGACGAAGCGGCGATATTAAAATTCCAAGCATATATGAAACTGTTTCCCAAAAACATCTTGAAATTCAACTGGTTGGAGACAGAATTATCGTTCGTGATATTTCTTCCAGTGGTTCTAAAATCATAGAAGAACTTCCTGTCATTAATGAGAATGAACTGGTTAGAGAAGCAGGCAACAACGGAAAACCTGTTAATAAAGATTATGTAAGAACATCAAGAGAAACCCGTGCATATCTGGATGAGCAGATTGAATCAGGTGCTTATACACAGGATTTAGACAGCTATATTGAAACAATGAATGAGGCACATAGAATTGCAAATGCCGGTAAAGACGGAAGCCATGAATGGTATTCACAAGTCGGCGAGAAAAAAGAGCGTATCCAACATCCGGGAGAATTTCGCAAAACAGAACAAGATCAACTTAAAAATAATCGCTATGAAGAAGCAGAACAAGTTGAAGCAATTGCCCGTAAATATGGCGACCCGTATCGTGTAAAAAAACAAGAGCAAAGAGTCAAATTAGAAGGCATACCCGAAGAATTTCAACCGAAAGATATGTATATAAGTGGATACGCCCATTTTTATCCTGCTACTGCAGGCTTAAACTACTATTACAAAGAAATGCACCGGACAGCAAAAGAAGCACTGGAACTTATAGAACGAGGAGCCTCTGAAAAAGAAATCCTGCACAAACTCGCAGAACACTACCAATATGCAGCAAATGCAAGACCATACAGCCAGATTAACAATTCACTGTTTATGAATGAAATAAACACATTATTAACTAAAGCCGGAATGAAAACGATGCCGCACGGTATGCTTGATCATGCCGCACAACGGCTGCAGCCGGACGCATTTAAGAAATACTTTACCGATGAGTACTATAGGACAGCACTTTGATACATAGAACACCCTTGCTGAAACACCAGCCCTATCCAAACCAACCCAACAGCCGGTTAACAATAACGGTGTTTCTTCTGTCTACTCTACACCGGCAGGTAAAACATCATCTGCTGATAATAATTGGAAATTGGGGGCAGCAGGGCGTGGCTTTGAACATTATCCGGAAACAGTAGAATTAATCACTAAATCGGCCCGCAAGGTTGATGATATTCCACAATATGGTAATATGCGGTAGTAGAGGGATATAAGCAGCCTGCACTACTATAGACACTGGAGGTAAACATCCCCATTTTTCTGCTCCCTTCCCCTATAGAGTGAGCGGAGTTTTTTCATCACTCCCCCTTACAGCCCGTCTTATTTTATTTGAATTGCCGGAAAGTTCTCTTCGCCGGTGTTGGATTAATCCCAAATCTGTAGTATAATCACAATGAAATGATGAAGGATTTAAACAAATTGTCGGTTGCGTTTTACTGGCATCTGCACCAGCCTGTATATCAGCTGGAAGATACTTTTCTTATGCCATACGTACGGCTTCATGCGGTCAAAGATTATCTTGACATGCTTTTATTTCTGGAAAAATTCCCTTCACTAAAACTCAATTTTAACATAGTACCATCTCTTGTTGATTCCATCCTCAGTTATACCGATGATGGTTATACCGATGTGCAGCAAGATTTAACGCTCTCCAATATTGAAGAACTCACCGATGACGAAAAAGCCTTTATTTTAAACAACTTCTTTACCGCAAACTATGAAACAATGATTTTAAAAAGCGACAGGTATACGCAGCTGTACAAAAAACGTTTCAAAACACAAGAAGCTAACCTTGAAGAATTTTCTAATCAGGATTACTCTGATTTAATGGCTCTTTTTAATCTTGCCTGGGTTGACAAAACTCACAAAAACCGTTATCCAGAATACACTTATCTATTTGACAAAGGCGAAAACTTTTCCTTGGAAGACAGGCAGAATATAATACGGCTTCATCTTACCATAATGGGTGACATAATCCCCGCATACAAACGGTTTCTAAACGAAGGGCGGATAGAAATTACCACAAGCCCGTACTATCATCCCATACTTCCCATTATTCAGGATGTAAAAGCCGTTTTAAAAAATGTACAGACAACAGAAGGACTCCCTTCACGATTCAATATGTCCAATGATGCAAAAAAACAAATCCGCTCAGGTTTAGACAGGATTGAAGAAGTTTTTGGTGTCCGCCCCAAAGGTTTCTGGCCGCCTGAATTATGTTTGAGTAATAAAACACTGGACACACTCGCTCAGGAAGGTATTGAGTGGACAATATCAGACGAAGCAATTTTATCCGCTTCCATTAACTTCCCATTTATAAGAGATTTTAAAAGTAACCTTGAAGATCCTTATCATTTGTTAAAAGTATATGAATACAAAGACAAATCCGCACCAATTGATATAATATTCAGGGATCGTTCGCTTGCAAACCTCATAAACTTTGAATATGCCAATATTGAAAGTCATATTGCGGCAAAAGATTTGTACGATAAAATAAAGTCAATCCAATCAAAACTCTTAGTTTCACCGGATGACACACATTTGCTAACCATTGCCATTGACGGAGAAAACTGCTGGGAACGCTATGATAACGACGGAAATGATTTTCTTGAAACAATATACTCGGACATTGAGAACGATTCCAGCATTGAAACAGTTTTGATAAGCGATTATATAAAGAATGACAAACACAAAAAAGAACTAAAGAAAATCCATGCCGGCTCCTGGATTAACAACAGTTTCCAATGCTGGATTGGTGACAGAGAAAAAAACATTGCCTGGAACAGCATAAAACAGGTAAGAGATGATATATTTGCATATAAAAAAGAACACCGTGATGTACCACAAACCCTTTTTGCAGATGCCATGAACGAACTATATATCTGTCAGGGCAGCGATTGGTTCTGGTGGTATGGAGAACCGAATAATTCAGGGCAGGACTATATTTTTGACTATATTTTCAGAGAGCGGTTAAAAAACATCTACAAAATACTAGGAATGGACATTCCGGCATATCTGGAGGATCCGATTATTACTGCTAATGACCTTGCAATGCGTTATCCGGAAGGGCTTTTAACTCAGGTTATCGACGGTAAACTTGCTTCAGACAACCGCTGGGCAGAGGCAGGCAGTATTATTATACCTGACGGCCCAGTATATCAGGAAAATAAACTGTTTGATAAAATATCGTTCTGTAATGACACTGACAATATTTATTTAAGAATTTATATAAACAAAAATCCTGATTCAAAAAAAATAAACCAGTTTCACATTTATACCAGAAATTCATCAATAATAACACCGAGAGCAGCAATAAGGCTTATTGACAAAAATGAAGATAATTCACTGATTGTAAAAGAAAAATTTAACAATGAATTTCTTTTAACCATAATAAATGATGAACTGTTTCCTATCCGCTTTTTAAACGTAAAAGAGGAAAATTGCTGGAGTCTTTCAGGTGTGAATAATATAGAAATCAAGTTTGAAGATGTTATAGATATAAAACTGCCGTTTCAGGATTTAGGGATAAATAACGGTGATATACTGGAACTGTTTTTTGCAACCTCTGACAACGGGATAAAAGATACTTATATACCAAATGACGCACTCCTTGTTCTCAAACGAGGATAAAAAATCCAACCAAAGTTATACCCAAAATTCTAATCATATTCACTAAATACAGGATGTGACAGGATAAAATTAATGCCAATATATGAGTATAAAATACTTAATAAGAGGCTCCCGAATCAATGAATTTACACGAAGAATGTTTACTTAAATATCTTACAAACGCTGTCAGTCTTTCTGATACAACAAATGTTCTTTTAAGATGCAACAAGCTTATTGAAAAAAAATATAAAATCAGAAAAGTGTATGACAAAACCCCGAATTAAAACTGCTGCAACAATTCCACCAGTCCGTCTGGCACGTTTATAATGTTGCAAAAATACCACGCCTAAATTATACTTATAATCAGTAGACAATAAGAGGGATTAGCTTTTGAGTAAGATAGGTAAAATTACCGTATTAAATATTCTTGCATCAGTTATGATTATTTTTACGGCAATTATTGTGTTCTGGTTATTAGCGAAGAATAATCTTTTTACAGACTTTATAAAAGATGCCGAAAACAAATCATTTGATTACAGACAAAGAGTACTTGCAAAAAGAAAAGATACATTTTTAGCACAAAATAATATTGCAATAATAACCATTGATGATGTAAGTTTTGAATATCTGTGGGATAAATACGGTGAATGGCCGGTACCACGTGAGGTTTATGCAAAACTCATAGATCATGTTGAACAATCAAACCCTAAATCAATCATATTTGATTTATTGTTTATAAAATCATTGAAAAGTTCTGCTGCTGCAGATAAAAAACTGATTGATACTGTTAATAAGTACGATAACATTTATATGGCAATGAATTTTGATAATATCCCGTCAGATGCGAGAAAACCGCTTGATTTGCCGCAAAAAACAGCAGTAAAAATAGATAACCAATCCAATACAAATCTTGTATCAAACATGACCTTCTCAAATTGCCGCACAATACTTGACGGATTATTAAAAGGCAAAGCAAATATCGGCATAGCAAACGTTAATCGCAGCACTGACGGTATTATCCGAACAGTATCACCATTTTCTTTCTATAAAAATAATTACTATCCTTATTTATCACTGCTTGCCGGAGATAATTTTTTAAACAATAAACACTCTAAAACCTACACAATAAACAGTAATTCCGAATTGATTATCGGAAACAGGAAAATACCGCTTACTTCCAACGGAGAAGTAATACTCAACTGGTACGGGGAAGCAGGAAAAGTATTTGAAATGGTTCCTATGTATAAACTCCTTTTGGAGATTGAAAACGGACAAAATAATTACGATTTTAAAGACAAAGCAGTATATGTCGGAACAACTGCAACAAGTCTGCATGATACTAAAAGCGTACCTGTTTCAAAACTTTACCCCGGAGTTGAAATCCATGCTACCTTTTTGAACAATCTTATTGATAACAGTTTTATTAAAAAAACAACTATTATAACTGATATTATTATATGCACCCTGCTGACACTGGCAACTATTTTTATAGTCTTTGCCTCGTCAAGTGCAATCTTTGCAACTCTTTCCACAATTATGATACTCGTAGGATATACGTTTATTACGTATTATCTTATGTATTCAAATTTGTGGGCGCCGCTTATCCTGCCGGTCTTTACGGTAATTATTACGTTTGCACTGTCATATATTATTAAATACATAATAAAATCCAGAGATTTTGAATATCAATATAAACTGGCAACTGTAGACGGACTCACCGATTTATATAACCACAGGTATTTTCAGGAAAGTCTTAAACAACAACTGGAAGCAGCAAAACGCTATGGAACCTCCGTATCACTTATTATTGTTGATATTGACTTTTTCAAAAAATTCAACGACACATACGGACATCAGGCCGGAGATGCTGTATTAAGACAGGTAGCACAGGTTCTGAAAAAAAACGTAAGAACCAGTGATATTGTATGCAGATATGGCGGGGAGGAAATGAGTATAATTCTCCCGAATACCAATAACAAGGAAGCAAGAACAAATGCAGAGCGTATTTGTAAAGCTGTTGCCGAAAAACCATTCAAGCTCAATGCAACAGACGAAAGCCATGTTACAATAAGTCTCGGCGTAGCAACCTTCCCTGCCGACGGCGAAATTCCGGAAGTTTTAATAGAAACAGCTGACAAAGGCTTATACCGTGCCAAAGAAAACGGCAGAAATCAGGTAGGGGCAGCAGAATGAATTTTGTAACTGTAATAGGTGCAGGACTTGCCGGTTCAGAAGCCGCTCTGCAGCTTGCCAAACGGGGTATAAAAGTTAAGCTATTTGAAATGCGTCCGAAAAAATCTACCGGTGCGCATAAAACCGATAAATTTGCGGAATTTGTATGCTCAAACAGCCTTGGTTCATTTGATTTAACAAACGCAAGCGGATTGTTAAAAGAAGAAATGAAATTACTGGGCGGAGAATTAATAAAAATTGCGTTTGATAATCAAGTACCTGCCGGCAGCGCACTTGCCATTGACAGAGAGGGATTTGCAGATAACGTCACTAAAGTTATTAAAAATAATCCGTTGATTGAAGTTATAAATGAAGAAATAACACAAATCCCGGAAACTCCGGCAATAATAGCATCAGGCCCCTTAACATCCGATACAATGGCAGAATCAATAAGAGAATTTACCGGATGCGAACACCTGCATTTTTTTGATGCAATCGCCCCGATTATAGAAAAGGACAGTATAGATTTTAGTAAAGCATTTTACGCATCAAGGTATGATAAAGGCGAAGCATCATACATTAATTGCCCGATGAATGAGACAGAGTATAAGAAATTTTACGAAATACTTATAAATGCCCCTAAAATTGAACTGAAAGAATTTGAAAAAAATGCCAAATTTTTTGAATCATGTCTGCCTGTAGAAGTACTTGCATCACGTGGAGTTGATACGTTGAGATTTGGACCAATGAAACCGGTCGGCTTAATTGATAAACGCACCGGAATTGAAAACTATGCGGTAGTACAACTCAGACAGGACAATTCAGCCAAAACTCTATATAACATTGTCGGGTTTCAGACAAACCTGAAATGGGGCAGCCAGAAAGAACTTATACAATCAATTCCGGGTCTAGAAAACGCTAATATCGTAAGATACGGTGTTATGCACAGAAACACTTTTATTAATAGTCCCAAAGTTCTTACCCCGTTTTTAAACACAAAAAAACGAAAAGATTTGTTTTTTGCCGGTCAGTTAACGGGTACTGAAGGTTACACCGAATCTATTGCAACAGGACTGCTTGCCGGAATTAATGCCGCAAAATATATTCTCGGCGAAGATATGCTGGAACTTCCGGCAGAAACCGTTCTCGGTGCGCTGACGCATTATATCTCGGACGCAGCACACGAGAATTTTCAACCTATTAATTCAAACTGGGGGATTTTACCACCGGTTGATTTGCCTAAAAAAGAACGAAAAAACAAGAAAATAAAAGCAGAATTGATGGCAAAACGCGCACTGGAAACACTAGACAAGCACCAGAAATAAATGTAATACCGCCGCAAAGTAAAATTGTAACCAAAAGATATTAAAAAAATTATTACCTGTAAATACTTACGCCTTTATTTACTACCTTTGATATAGTCGCAGATATTGGTTTGAGGTACATAATCGTAATTTGGCATCTCAATTTTATTTATAATGGTAGAACGTTTTTTACGGTAAAGCATGTCAATAAATGCTTCCAAACGTGTAATAAATCCTGCCTCGCCCGTATGTTCATCTATTGTTAGTGATAATAAGGGTTTCCCGAACTCTTTTGATTTACGAATTATATTTTCAATCATTAAAGAATCCGGTCCGCAGCCAAATGAGGTCAAAACAATAAGACCATCAATTTTATTATCTTTAAGATAGTGACCTGCAGAACCCGTCATTTCATACTGGTTTGCCCAATATGGCTTTTGTTCAAGCGTAGCAATACCTTCACTCATTTGTTTGTCGGTTAATTGCAATGCTGTGAACACTTTTACATCCATTGCATCCAGCTTGTCAAAAATCTTCATAGATGCTCTTTCGTCATAGATGTTATACCCGTGGGAAACAAGAGCAACGGAAATAGGATATTCCTTATTAGGAACATCAATAAAGACCTTTCCCTGTAGAGCATAATTCATTGCAGATTTATAACTCATTCCCGAATTAAGCATGACTCTAAAGTTATTATATACTTTCCATCCAGCCTTAGAGGCTTGTTTTATAAGCTTTTCATCCGTAATACCAAACGGGGCAACTGCTTCTTTTAAGAAACTATACAACCCCTTGCCCTTATCAGATTTGTCCAGTGTTGCTTCAATAAGGTTAAAATCTCTTTTTATAACGTTTCTAACCAAATCCGGCAATCCCCTTATTTTAGAGCAATTATAAACTTTTGGTGCAATGGATTGAATGCACGGAACAAAAATATTTTTAACGCCCTTATCTAACAAGTTAATTACATGTCCTAAATAAATCTTAATCGGCAAACATGTTTCCGTCACAACCAGAGCGGAACCATCTGACATTGTTTGTTTTGTTGTCAAATCCGATAAAACAGGAACAATATCAAGTGCATTAAAGAAACCGAACCAGAACGGGTAATTATGATAAAAAGACATTCCTCTGGGTATGCCTATAACGTTTTTGTTGGATGATTGTTTCATATATACATAACCTCAATATTATAATGATAGTACAGACAAAACTCAAAGTCACTATTTTTTTGAATATTGTAAATTTACTGTTATAATTGGTTTATGAGAATAATGGGAATAGATCCTGGAATGGCATTGGTAGGATACGGAATAATCGATGTGGAAGAAGGAGAAGTAAGGCTTTCTGCCTCCGGCTCAATTCGAACTGATAAAAATAAAACCGTACCGGCACGACTTGCCGAAATAATGAACGACGTTAAGGAACTATTAAATATGTATCACCCTGATGCTGTTTCTGTTGAGGATTTGTTCTTCTTTAAGAACCAGAAAACAATCATCCCGGTGGCGCAATCACGTGGAGTAATACTCGCTGTGATTGAAGAAAGGGGAATACCTATACATGAATATACCCCTATTCAGGTAAAACAAGTATTAACCGGTTACGGGCGGGCTGATAAAAAGGAAGTTGAAACAATGGTGAAACTAACAATACATAACCAACAGCTCCCAAAACTTGACGATACGGTGGATGCAATAGCAATAGCAATAACCCATGCCCGTACAATAAATAAGCTCTAACCCTGTGAATGCGACAAAAAGTGTAATTTTAACAATTAAAAATATTTATAAAAAAAGCTTGCTACTATTTAAAATTAAGCAATAGTAACAAACTTTTCTTTCTCAGCCTTGCTTTCAGCAAGTGCATCATTATATGTAGCTTTAGTAATATATTTAAAAGTTCTGTACAGCTTATAGCCCAAAGCAGTGACAGGGTTGCTGTCATTAGCCTTCTTTGCTTCTTTTTGGTTTTGCTTAAATATAACTGCTGACTTTGGATCCTGAAGCATTAACAGAGCTTCATCAGTACCTATTGCACTGTTTTCTGCATTAAGCATTGCTCTATAACCTCTTGCAGAAAAGTTTAAACTATTATTTTGATTTACTGGTGAAACAAACATTTTGTTCCCTCCTTTCTTTTATTAAGTGTTTTTTGTACACTTCATTTAACACTTTCATTATGCAACACTTTTATTTTTTTGTCAAGTGTTTTGATATACTTTTGTAACAATCGCCGTATTGCCCTATTTTATTTACATTTAGGTATAAGTGTCGTTTTTACGTTTATTTTTTATTGCCATGTTGTACATTACCTGATGGTGCCATTTTTTCAAGCAAAAATTTACCCGCCATATTAATTGTAAATGAGAGTGAATAGCTGTTAAATATTAATAAATCTTTTTCATACTTCCAGCTATTCTTAATTCCAACAGGAGCTTGCTCCTGTTTTTTTTATAAAATCTCCAGCTCATTAAATGTTGATATACATTTATTTTGGCGTTCAATAACATCTTCATACCATGCCCTGAATTCATTAACCTTTGCATGTAAGTCCCGATTATCCGGCAAATTAAGTTCATTTATAAAGTTTATAATTATCTGGGCATTGTAAAAATTATTGTTTAAATTCGATATACTTTCGATAAAATCCTTATACGATGCCGTAAGAGAAGATAGTGTAACATTATTCAGAAATACAGATACAGGTATCCCGTCAAGAGTATCAACAACATCTGACTTTAATACCCCCTCATAAGCACTAATAAGATTATCTATATATATATTGTTTCTATGTTTATTGGCAATTAATTCTTTTATCAATCCGGCACAAATATTTTTCGTTTCCACCGCGGATGTATCTCTCGGAATACAATTAATTTTATTCTTTAGGTCATTAACAATGTTCACCTCTTTCAAAAGACATGCTTGGGTTTTTTCTAATCCTTCAAGAACGTCATCTATTACTTTTATTTCAGGTATCTCCATAAGTACAGGCACAACTTTTTCAACCACATTAAATTTATGGACAAAATTCTTTGCAGCTTCAAAATTGTCCTCCATCAACAACGGTCTAAGCATCAATACAATAGCTTCTGGTGAAGACATTTTAACAATCTCAGTTTGCATTTTACCATCTTTATTCCTTTTATAAATAGGAATATCAACATTGTCAAACTCTTTTGCCACAATATTTGTAATACCCTGCTGCACAGCACTCATCACTATTTCCTGAATACCAATACTCTTTGTACTTACAAGTAAAGACTCAATAGAACGTCCCAAAGCAACAATTATAGTTTTGTTCTTTTTCTCTTCATCAGATGCAATTGCATACAGGTATTCATCCAGAATTTTAGAAGGATTATTCATAATATAATACCTTTCCGACATATCAAAAAGCTCATTATATTTATCAATAGCTTTAGGATTTTCATTATTCAATGCACTAATCCATTCATTTATTTTCCCGTGAACCCTATCTCTATATTCCGGTAATATTTTAAGACTAAGAAATACATCAACCGATTTATCTAAATCTTCCTTCGCTATTTCTATCCTCTTTAGATATTCTTCTCTTGATGACAATTTTAAAAGAGAATCGAGCGTTTTACCAAGTTTATCCGCAACAGGGAGAAATTCACTGACCACAATACTTCTATCCGGTACCAGCATCTTTAACAAATTAACAGATATTTCGTTAAACTCTTTGGTCTCTGCAGTACTTCTTATAAAATCCTTAACATTCTTTCTCAAGTTATATATATCATTGTAAGTCAATTCTTTGTTTGCATGATTGTAAATAAAATCTACAATCCAATCCGCCGTGTCCAATACGTTCAACTGTTGTTTATAGCTCGATAATTTTTCCTGCGCGCTTTTTACAAGTTTAAGTGATGTTTCCACAAGTTCGGTATTAGAGTCTTTTAAATCTATTTGCGGATATGCAGGAAGAACATTGTATTGCTTATAAGCCATTTCTTTATGTTTTTTAAACATTTTGTTGTACACAAGACTGTTTAACTCTGAACGTAGAGCAAGATAGATATCATCAAATTTCTTTTCTTTGTAAATAGCACCTGTTATTTTTTTATTGTAGCGATCATAACGGATATATGGTTTAGTTGTACTCAAATCAAGAGTTTTTGTTATTTCAGCATTATAAATTTCATTTAATAACGCATTTTCGGCATATTCTCTGCTTGCACGAATACTTTTTATTAAATCATACCCTGTTACACTTGCTGTTAAATCTTCATCCTGAACCTTCACCGATACAAGCCGGTTATATTCCTCTGTTGTATAATTCTGGATACGATTGAAGATTTGAACAAATTCTTCATTGGTCTCAGGATTATATGTTTTATCAATCCAATCAATAACATTTTGCGGTAAAACTCCTGTACCTATGTCTTCCGGTCTTAACGTAAACATTTTTATAACAAAGCTATATATTCCTTCCCGCATATCACGTGCAGCATTAACAGAAATATCTTCTCCCAACACAGCAATCAATTTGTCTGTATACAGACCTGAAACAGCACCCGCCAGTGAGCGTAAACTACCATCATACCCCTGTTCTTGAATTTCCTTTCTTGTTATTTTTCTGTTATGTTTATAACCTTTATAATCTATACCATTATTCTGTAATATTGGTTTTATTATCTTATCAAACAAATCTAAATGAATATGCTCAGAAGATAAATATTCAACAATATCAAGATTTTTACAGAATGTGTACCCGAAATTTTCTCTAGCCTCAAGCAGCATTTTAGATTTCAATTTGCCAAGAGCATTAAGATTATTTATACTATTAATACTATCTTTTAAAGCACTTTCCGCAAACATCTTTCTTAAAGCTGTGCGTTCTGCCATTATTTTTAAAATATCATCATTTGGAAGTGCATTATAATCCGCTTCCGTAACAATACCCTTATTAAAACGACTCCCCTTTATACGTCTTTCTAATTCATTGTAAACATCATTATATTTCAAGTCCAAATTATTTAATATTTTTATTCTATGCTTTAACTGCTCCGGAGACATTTCTTCAGCATAACTTTCAAGAAGCGACAGATTATCCTCATCAGAAATAAATAATACATCTCTAATTGCTTTTGCTATAGAAAGAGCTTTAGGACTGTATCCTGGCATTATAACATCCTGCATAAGTTCAAAAGAATAACTTCTGGAAGGATTAAGTCTCTTCAACTGCTTATTATTGTACAATGCACCAACAGACTGCCCTTGTTTATATAACAAATCATCAACAAATGTACCGTTTCTGTACAAGTCATTTGTTATATAGCCGTATTTATACCCGTAATCATTATTATAATCTGTCCTTGTAAGACCGTTTGAATCAATCCAGTTATTTTCTTTTTCAAATATACCCCACGTATTATCATGGAATAAAACATCTTTTTCTATTTTTTTATTTGGGTCTGATTTTGAGGGTATTTTTATTGTATCAATTGATGCAACATATTGCGCATGAAGACCAGGATATCTATCAGACACAGAAGAAGCGGTAACACCTGAAAACTTGCCGGTCTTGATATCCTTAAATGCTTTTTTTAAATTATTTTGTATAAAATAAGGTTTGTCAGTCATTGACTCTATAAGTGCAACTTCTTTATCACTCGACAATCCCGAAGAAGGAGAAATTCCAACCCAATACCTGCCGCTGTTAACACCGTATTCTCTGAAAATTTCTTCGTAATCTTTACGGACCAAACGAAACATCATATCTTTTTCCTGTTTTGTTATTTTATACATTAAATTAACTGTAGATAAAATCTTGTTAAGTTCTTCTTTTTCTTGTTTTGTAAATGATGTAAGTTCTTTTTTCTTCCGCTTATATTCTTTGTCTGAATACTTATGTTTTTCAGCATTTAATTTTGCATAATCATCAAATTTTTTGTTGAATCTATTAAGAACCGACTCCTTTGTAAGCACTCCGGCTTTTTCATAATAGCCTGTAACTATATGTGCATAATATACAGAATTTATAATATCACCATCTTTTTCTATATACAGATTTTGCGCAATTGTATTAACCGTATTTGCCATCCCATCTATTGCATCAAGTATAGCCTTTGCTAATCGTTCAACATTCTCTCCGGAAAAATCAACTTCTAATCCATTATTTATAAATAGTTCAGATGCAAATTCTTTATCTACCCCTTGTGATAGTGCTGCCACCAGACTATTGTAATAACTTATAAAATCATTTTTTATAGTTTTCTGATTAATAAGCTCAGATGCATGGGCAAAGTATATATCATCCATTAAACCACTTAAGACTTCACCTGCAATAATAAGCTCTTCTATCACATTTTCAGGATAAGTACCAAGAGCTTGGGCTATTAAGTCAATTTTCTCTTTATCATTATTTTCAGAAAGCTCGGCAAGTAATACTTTCAAATTAGAAAGAACATTTTCCTTATCTGGTTCACAATTTAAAATTTGAGAATATTTATCAATAAGATGCCTGTAAGTTAACAAATCCAGAGCTTCATTCATCCTTGCACGTAATAGCACTTCATCATAAATTCCTGCTAATGCCATAATATTCCTTTTAGATTCATCATTATCAGAATCTAACACTTTCAGAGAGGTTTGTAGTTCCTGAACCAGAACCTCATTCTTACTGCCCAAATTCATCCTTCTAAATAAGTCATCATAAACAGCAGGAAGTGTCTTAACATAATCAGCACACAAATCCAAAAACTCCAATACACCTTCTTTCGACGGCTCAATTCCTATGTTTCTGGATAAACTCTCTATAATAAAATGATTATCCGCACTAACTTTCTGCTTGAGAGAGTTAATATTATCAAGTATCACATTGTCCTCATCAGGGATATCAAGCAATACTAGTTGATTATGCAATTTCTCCGGCAGTAAAAAACCTGTTGTAAATTGATTTCTAAACGCCGATGCTGCTTTTATAACAGCTTTTGCCATAGCATACTGATTTATTTTTTTAGGTTCATCCAATTCTCTTATATCTTTAATCAAAGTATAAACTTTTGCCGCTTCAGCATTACTAATATTTTTGTTGAATGCAAATCCAAATCTGTCATTTAAATATGATTTAATCTTCTGCTGTTTTATACTTTGTTCTTCATTATCAATATACAAATACTCCGGAGCAACTGTAGTCGTCTTACCTATCTGTTTTGAAGAATCTCTCTGAAGGCCCATAACACCTACGACAATATCATGTGTCATGTCTTTATAATCATCAATTAAGAAATCAGATATCATGCTACTTAAATTAGCATATAGTACTTTGTATTCTTCAACAAGTTTTAGTTTGTCATCTAATCTGTTGTGTTGAGTATAAAGCTTTTGCTTAATTATGTTACTTTTTACCCGTTTTAAAGCTTCCTCTGTGATAGAAAGAGCAGTAATGTAATCATGTTCTCCGGCGATTTTTGTATCCGGATTAACCAGTTTTATATGAGAATCATTATAAACTTCAAATGAAGCTTTATCATACGGAATATAGTTAAGTGTAACATTAGATGTTGTATTATCAATATTTGCAATTTGCATCCAATTAGCAGATGCTGCATCTATAATTCTGAAGCCTAGTGCCAGCATTCCTTCATAATCAATATTCGCTTTCTTTACCTTAATCTGCTTGCCTTTGCCGAGTTCTCGCCGGTCATAAACCGTCATAGTATCAGAAGCATCAAGTTCTTCAATAATGAAATCAGTATAATTTCGTTTATATTCATACGCAAGCAATTTTCCTGCCAGTGAAAATACTGTACACATGCCATGAGTGTTTTGGTTAGAGGCTTTAATATTTGGAATATCACTATTAACCTTATCAAGCGCTAAATCATTTATAATCTCAGAAAAGGCCTGAAATCTCCGGTTTTCTAACTGTGGATTAATTTTATAATCATCACTCAAGAAATAATCCAAACGTTCCAAAATATACTTTTTATCACCTAAAGATGTTTCAGAAGAAATAATAAAGTATTCGAGATTATTTTTGGCATACTCATACTCTTTTTCATCAGGATTAAAACCGTTCATTTTACCTAAAATACTGTCATAAGAACCCAATATATCTCTTTCATCGTCATTTAGTTCATTATTATAAAAAATATCTTTAAACTCTTTATTAATCTTTTTAGAAGAATCGACTCCTGCTTTCACGGCACAAGCTGAAGCTGCAAGCATTAGAACCGCTTTCCATTTATTCTTAGGACTTATATTAAACGGAATGTTGGTAGAGTATTTCAAATTTCTAGCTGTTTCCATCAAAAATTTAACACCAGATATACTTCCATGTTCCGATATATTTTTGATAGCCTTTAAAATATTCTTTTGGTTATTTTCTGCAAGTGAATACTTATTTTCAGCTGCCAGTTGTTTAACAAAATCTCTGTCTGTTCTTAAGCTCTGAAATGATATAATATTATTATCAATTTTATTTATACGCATATTACCTCTTTTTAGTTCTTAACAACCAAACATGATATAATTTGCTATATCATTTATAAATATTACAAAAATTTTACAATTATTACGCGTAAAATATATATTTCCTCTAAAATTAGAAAAAAGCCTTTTTCCAGACATAGTAAGTACTTCAGCCCACCAGAAAGATTAAGAAATGTAAATTTTTTACAAAATTTTAGGTGGTATTATATATTGGAAAATACATTAATGAATTTTGACATGTTTTTATTATACTTGTGCGTAGGAAAGAGTATTTCATTCAAATACAAAGGAGATAGAATGAGACGAGAGCTGAACCGGCAAAAAATGAACTGTATAACCGAAAATATGATAACTGAACTACTAACCGTTGAGAGCCTTATTAAAACAACAGTAAATAATTGCTTGAACAAGGAATGCACTGCGCAATACTACGCAGGAAAAGATTTGTGCAGACAGCTAAGTGAAGAACGGAACGATTATATAAATCTTCTGACTCTGGCCCTTGAAAAAATCAAACATCTACAAATGTTAAATGATGAAATTGAAGACTTAATACTGGCATCTACAATGTAATCCGTTAAATACAAAATTTAAAGTTGATATTTTTTCTTGAGACTTTTATAATTATAGCAGACTGCACCGGCAGTCTGTCAGGTATAGTACGCTTATTATAACAGCGGATACATGTGGCAACGTAATTGTCTGATGACTAGCCTGAAGACAATATTTATGAAAAGTTTTTCAGCCAAATTATAAATCTGTAGGACCTCCAGTATCTGGTGTATAGCTCTGTTAATCCGGATTTAGTATGTTTATGCTGCTAAATAGGATGTAACCAGTTACTACCACTGTAAAAAGACCGTAGTACAAGTGATAGGTGTTATTAACAAATGAAAAGATAACGCTTTGATGGTATTATTAGGCTAAACTTTTTTTAATAATTATAAATTTAATATATATTTTTTCATCGGAATGTAGCGCAGCTTGGTAGCGCACCGTGTTCGGGACGCGGGGGTCGCAGGTTCAAATCCTGTCATTCCGATTTTTTAGTTTTTTACCTGATAACAAAGTTTGCATCCGGTATTCTATGCTTATTCCTGTTATCGCATAAATAACTAAGGGTGCTATAAATTTCAAGAAAAATAAATTATGCATATAAACCATTAAAATCCAGTTGACCAGTATCATCCCCTAACATACGCAACCAGCGCATCATAAACAACACCGCCTTCGGGATAGTCTTCTTTTATAATATCCAAGGCTGTTTCTTTTGACAATGCCGGTTTATAAGAACGTTGTTCTATGAGTGCTGAGAACTTGTCGGCAACAGCAAGAATTTCAGCCTCTAATCCATAAACAAAACCACTGACATTAACAGGATATCCAGTATTAGACGGAGTTTGATGATGGTACTTAATTAGTTCAAGTGCTTCTTGAGATATATTCTGTGTTTTTAATAATTCATAACCAAGTTCTGAATGTAATTGCATAATATTTTTTTCTTTATCATTCAAAGCTGATTTTTTATTTAAGATTTTATCCGGAATAAGCACCTTACCAAAATCATGAAATATTGCACCCTGCATTATTGCCTGATGATTAATGGTATTTTGAACATTTGCAGGCATATTTGCAATAATACCAGCCGCAATATTTTTTGTCCGGAGTAAATGCCCATTTGCCAGCTTTTGAAGTTCTTTAATATTAATTTCCGGTTTCAGCCCATTTTCCTTCAAAATTCTTATAATTTTGGGATTCAGCATTATCATTTGATTGATAGCAACCGGTGACAAATACGAATTTAATTCATCCGATGGAACAAAAACATCCGCTGTACTTGTTCTTGCGGCTCCAAATGCAGGTTGCTTCTGCGCTATAGGATTTATAAAAAGATTGTAATTATTATTTAAACTATTTATACTAAGAGTCATACTACTAAAACCTTACACCTTTTTATAAAGTATTTATTTAATGAAAAATTGACCTGATTTCATTTTTTGTTACAAAACGGTTACATAAATTTACAAAATTACATAACACTTAAATATATGACAATTCTTCAAAAAAGGCAGTATTTAACGCTGAATAATTTCTCTCTTGCAAATTATTTCTGTATTAAGGTATTGAGTCCAAATAATCTGACTTTTTGTAAGACCAAATAGCTTTACAACCCCATTACCGGTATCAAAATCAACATTATAAGTTTCACCTGTCTCATTTTTCATTGCATCGGTAATTTCTTCAAGCATAGGTTTTGTAAAAGCACAGGTTGTAATATCCTTAACTGAAGGCCTCATAATAACCTGCTTATAAATACATTTATGATCCACAACTCCCTGAACCAATTTTGTTATCGGCACAACTTCACCATTACCAGCACGAATAGTTGTACGTTCTGTATAAGGTTCACAAGCGCCAAAACTTGATATAAAACGTTCAGAATATGTTTCTGCGGCAAACACCGACAGAGAAATTAATAAAAACAATAAAAAAATCAAAAGTTTTTTCATACAAAAATTATAACGTAAACTAAAAATAAACATTATCTCTTTTATTTAGATACATATTCTCACATTTATACAAAACATACAAAATTGTGTGAAAAAACAACATACGTTACTAACACACATTACACTCCCGACTTCCAATGGCTCTTTTATCCACCATTTGACAAAAACCTCTTTTTAACTATTTGTTAAAGATTTGGATAACGTTACAAATTAGACAGCACAGACAATATTACCTTTAATATAGTAAAAACCGCTTTGCCGGATACTTGCAAATATTTTTATTCTTATGGCTAATTATTTGATATAATTAAAAATTATGAAAAAACTTATACTAACCTTCGGAATATTATTATTCTGTACAACAGCATACGCCGGTCAGGATTTAAGATTTATTTACATTAACGGTTCAAATGTTAATGATGAAAAGATGTACAAATGGTGGACAAAAAGTATCGAAAAGTTCCATCCCGTACTAAAAAAGAAAGTTGAAAAAGATAAAAAAATTAAAGAATGGGTTTTCAAAAATGAAATTTTTCAAATTGAACCAGAGCCGGTTATGTTCTATTGGGGAGATAAGAGTAAAACCGATTTAGATTTTGTACACGAATCTCTTTTAACATCCAAAAACCTGAGTTCTTTTCTTGCTTACAAATTCAGAGATGTACTAACAAAATTTCTCCATGATGCAATCTGGATACAAAAATCACATAATATGCGCCCGATACTTAATGAACTTAATGAAATCGTAAAAAATGAGTACTCACAGGGGCGCCAATCTGTATTATTCGGATATTCAGCAGGAACATTTATAACTTTTCAATACCTGCTTAATAAAATCAGATATATTGATTTAATAGATTTAGCACAAATCTACAGTAAAGATGAAAACGCAATAAAATTTATTGAAGAGCATCCACGGCAAAAGACCTGTCTCAATGCACTTGAAGACAGCGGACTTGCAGTAATCTCTGCGGATGATAAGCTTGTCTTTATCAAAGATAGAAAACATTTTAAAGAAAATTATGACAAGCTTGATGAAACAACAGAACTTGTTTGTGCACCAAATAACAGCATAAAAGGTGTTGTCAACTTTGCAAGTCCGCTAGTACTGTTCTACTCAGACTTAACCGACCCGAATGTAGAACTGTCAAATTACAACAATTATCTTGTTAAATATATTTATGAGAACGATATGTTTACATTAAATATAAATTACCGTGAAGACCCTCTGGGATTTCCGCTGGTAAAAAATACTACCTATGAAAATCTTGCACAAAAAACAGGTGTAAGTATTGAACAACCGACAGGTATGATTTACGAAAATTCCGGTGTCTGGTCAGGACGTTCTTTTGCATTTGCACATACTTCTTATTATTCTGCCAAAAAGATTTTTCCCAAAGCCGTCAGAAAGAACCTTGTGAACGGCTACAGACTACAGTACGATGCCAGATATCGGGAAAAAGTCTTGAACAAGCTTGAAAAAGAAGAATTATAAAAAATCGAAAAAAAATAATTAAGCTTAACAAATAAAAATGCTTACACCTTTTAAAATAAATAATCCCCCGATTGTATTATCCGGGTGTTTATTGAATTAAGGCTGAAGATTTTATTTAATATTTGTAAAAGAAAGGAGCTTTTTATGTTAGAAGAAAACAGACATACCGTTAGACATGCAGTCATTACCTTTATTGCCGCACTACTTGGAGGATTTTTAGCGTTTTATGTAATAATGGATATTACTCTTGCAAAAATGTTTGATCCCATGCGTGGATTTAAAAAAGCAGAAAAGATGATACAGAAGCAGGCAAGAGAAATGAAGCGGCTGGATAATGATATATTCATGCCGGCACCAATGCCGCTTCATCATTCACTTATTAATATGGTCAAGGAAAATAACACCTACAAGTTTATAATTGACCTTAAACAATTAAATAATAATGATAAAAATGTCAACGTAACAGTTGATGGTGATACTGTTAATATTAAGGGTGTTGTTGATAAGACCCAAGGTCATAAAGATATGATTATTGAGTTTTCACAAACTTTTGCACTCGGAGCGCCAATTATCAAAGACAAAATCACAAAAAAACAAGAAGGAGACAAATATATCATTACAGTTCCAGTTGAAGCCGAATAAAAGAGATGGGGCTTAATTATAAAGCCCCGTTTTTTCATACTTTACCAAAAGCTTCTTATAGTTTTCACATTATGTATGATAAATTACTTACAAAATTTTTACAATTGTCATGAAACAAAAAATAGCCCGATTCTGTCACAAATCGTTACAAATAACATACGTACAACATTAGATTTATAATCTATATATCGCTGTAAAAAACACTTTTACCATGAGAATCAAGTCCGCCACTCGGTGTTAAACCTGCAGCACGTGCATAATTATCAATATTATTTAACCAAGACTTACTTTTACCAACTTCACCAAAATAGTGATAATAAAGTTCTGCACAGAATGCTCTATCCCCGCCGTATTTCTTAAACATTGTAAATAAACTAAGCATGGACTGAATGCTTTCTTCACTATAAGTTAATGCTTGACCAACATTGGTCAAACCCGGATGTGCTATCCCCATATACCCGTATTTTTGTTCTTTAAACAAATTAATAAACTCTTCCATATCAACGTAAGCAGGCTGCAAAGAGTCCAGTTTCGGACGTGCATTTTCCGCTATTAATGATATATCTGCAAAAACATTCTCCATTTCAGGAGTAAGTTTCATTTTTGAAGCAGCCTCTTTTTCACTTATTCCGAGCAAATCAGCTGTATAACGGTCAATAATTTTTTTATATTGTTTCCATTCTTTACCCTTTTCACCATAATTGATTTCGTCAAAATATTTCTTCCGCGGTGAAAGATAAGTTATTCCTGCAGGGTTTAATCCTTTAGCTTCAAGCATAGTTTTTACTTCAGGATTTTTTTCGAAAAGTTCGGTAAACATTGTCCGGTAATAAATATAATCTCTTGTATGCCCATCTACATGCAAAATTCCTTTATCAATTGGTGTATACAAATTTTTTGCCTCATCATAAGAAAGTTTAGCTGCCGTATCCGGATATAGTTGTACAAGTTTTTCTTTAGATTGCGTAATAATATCCTTTACAGACTGAATTCTATTTGCTTTTTTCATATCAAGATATGCGTTCAACTTTTCATCAAACGGATTTATACCATGAAGAAGCAGGTGAATAGATACCGGCTTTTTAAGACTTCTTTCCAGAAGCTTATCTTCAACAGTAAGTTCACATCCCAGAACAATACGCAGATTTTTGTATTGCAACGGATTATTACGTATAATATTTATCGCTTCTTTACAGCCTTCAAGTGTATCGTGATCTGTTATTGCAATAGTAAATGGAGCATATTTTGCTTTTGCATCCGGATTATTTTTAAAATTTGCAGCAATTTCATCCGCATACTTTGCTGATTGGTCAAGAAGTTCAGCAACATTCATTCTACCATCAGAATGGGTTGTGTGAATATGCAGATTGGCACGATATTTCTGACTTATTTTTCCGGACATGTCAAATCCGTCTTTTACATCTGTTACTAAACTTAATCCAGGGGAATAATGCTGGGGAGAATCACTAAATGCCTCTACTATAGCCTTATACTCTTCTCCGCCTACAACCGGACGTAAAACCTTATAATCTTTTTCTATTCCGCCGGCACCATTTATTAAATCTTTCCGGTATTGTATATCTTTTGGAAAATTCTTAAAATGTTTTTTAGAAAAACTAATATTTTTTACACCAAGTAAATTATTAACCATACTGGCATAGTTTCCTCTGCCGCCATTGTGTACCCATAATATTCCGCCGATTAGAAGTGACGCAGCACCCGCTTCAAGATATATTTTATTTCTTTTTATAAATTCTCTTGTGCATACAGCCCTTTCAGTCTTTTTATTAGTCTGAATAGAAGAAGCCCTATATGATATTTTATTATTAACAGCAGATATTTTCATTTTCCCCTCTTATTATTGCAAAAGTGCTTCTATCAACGGTTCAAATAAGTCTTTACCGCCTCTTGAAAAATACTCTGCAAATTCTTCTGTAAACTCTCTGTTATTAGCACAGCTTGATTCTATCAATGTTTTTATAAAACGATACTGTTTATCAATATCCCATTTGGGAAATTCCTCCTGAAGCGACATTCTTGCCAATCTTTTAGGCTTTCTATCATTATGATTTTTTAAAGCTCTTAACTGTGACAAATTCACAAGATTGAAAGTAATGCTGTCTTGAAGTATCCAATAATTCATCTTCCCGAATTTTGTAAAATACACCCCGTCTCTCATCGCTTCTATTACAAATCCTATGTTTTTTATCATTGTTCTATTCGGGTTTTTAAAATCATTACCGGAATATGCTGGAAATTTTTTGCATAAGTCAATATAAAATGAATTAGCCTGAACATAATCTTCGTCATATTTATTGAGTTTTTCTCTATACATCATAAACTTGGTTCTTCTGTCTTTGCGGTGAATGGGAAGAACCATACACATATACGTATGCGACAAATAATCCTCTTTATTATATAAAGTTCTTCTAATTTGCAATTCATCGAGGCACATATTATCCGCACTTTCAAGCAGAGCATTAAATTGCCCCTCAGTATATACTTGCGGAAAAGCTGCAGCATCATGATTATAACTTAATATACGCTGGTCAGTATAATCCCATAACTTCCATTTAAAATTTTTAACATAATTTAAGTCTTTTGCACCTGCATTCCCATCCCCTTTTATGATAACGTATGCCTTATCCAAATCACTTCCAGGAAGAGCTTTATGCCGTCCTACAGAGCATATACCGTCATATCCGGCTTGCACAACATTATAACAATCACCACTCCTGCCGGTACGAACCATCTCGCTGTTTAAAACCTCAGAGGCTTCTTGAACAGCTTTAACGAACTGTATTTTTATATTTTCAGAAACTTCATACAAATTAGGAAAACCTGTCAATTCACAATAATAATCAATAAATTTCTTTTTTTCTTCAGGTGCTTCCACACGATCCAGAAAAGAAAGATTATGACTCCTAATAAGTGATGCATCCTCATAATGATATAAATCTTCTCCTATATCAAGGTAATTGCCAAGTTTAAAATGTTCATAAACTTTTATTGCATCTTTTGCCAGTAAAGCTCCTGATAAAGGAATACCCACAAGACCAAAATTAATTTTACGTGGTGCACCTCTAAAATTTAAAGGAACAGTAGTTGTATTTTTTAATACTCTGGGATTTTCAGTATAAACAAACTCATCAGACCCATAAGACCGGTGTACTACATCGGGTTTTAAAATCTTTGTAGAACTAACCGGTGCCTTACGCACACCTGCATTTACTGGACTTATTGCTAACATAACGAAACACCACCATTAGTTATAATTCTATTAAAGCATTAAATACTTTTTTTGGCTATCCCCCGCGTATTTAATTTACATAAGTTAATTTCTTGAATTCCAGACCAGCAAATTATCCCCGCACTTATATTCAATTAGTCTGAGCTTAATTGTTTTCTCCAGCTAGTATTAGCCTACACAAACCGCCACCTTTGCAGATGTAACCATTTGCTTCACACGGTTTACTTTCTATGTACCAATCAGTATTAAAACAAGGAATTGGAAAAACTATTTTTATGTAACAATTTTTTAACAAATTTCGTTTAAATAGCAAAAAAAAATTAGTTTCAGGTTTATATTAAACGAGGGGTAGCCAAGTCCCTAAAAAAAATGTATAATGCTTTAGTGCTAAAAAGAGGTAATAAACATGAGTGAATTAAACGGAACAAATTTGAATAATTTTAATCCTGTTGGCAATAATAAAACCATTATGCCAAAGTCTCCCGATGTTAATAAACCTGCTGATGAAACCAAAACAGAGCCTAATAAAATTAATGATTTTTCAAACCCGCATGCAGAGATTATCGGACGTTCCATGCTCTCTGTAGAAAGGGACAATACCAAAAATGACCTTGATGCTCTTCTAGATAATCCTCAGATTGCAGAAAATTCCAATAAGCTGTTTGAATTCACCTACGAACAAGCTCTTCAAGCTGGAGAAGAAAACCCGTATGAAAAAGCTGCATCTTTTTCCACAACACAAATGTAACACTCCTCTTCTATTATTTTATTCCTTTTTAACCCCTTAATGTACACTTTTTTGTTTCAAAAGCAGTATATTCAAGCTGCTAAAATTATTATGAAGCCGAAAAGCATGGTAAATACTAATTCTAAGTCATACATAGTATTGACACACATGATTTTTTATGATATAAGTTAGGTGGGGTAAATGTATATTTTTGAGTCTTGCACACTTGCAAGACTTTCCTTTTGTTTTACTTGTTTATCAGGTTTCTCCGTGTATAATAATCCTTATATACGGGAGGGAAATTTATGATTAATGTTGCAGTGTGCGGTTCATCCGGAAAAATGGGGAAAGAAGTTGTCAGAGCAGTTTCCAATTCTGGAAATATGAATTTAGTCGCTAAAATTGATATCAACGGAGGTGATTATACTTCTCTAAAAGATGCTTTAGAAACTGTAAACATTGATGTACTGGTTGATTTTACCCAACCTGCATCTGTTTATGAGAATGCTCTATTGTGCTTAAACAACGGCATTAAACCGGTAATAGGCACAACCGGTTTAAACGATGGTGAAATAGCAGAACTTGAGAAACTCACAAAATCAAAAAATACAGGATGTTTGATTGCACCAAATTTTTCGACAGGTGCAGTCTTAATGATGATGTTTGCTAAAAAAGCCGCAGAATATTTTGACAACGCAGAGATTATAGAGCTTCACCACAATAAGAAAAAGGATGCCCCATCAGGTACCGCAATAAAAACTGCACTTATGATGTCAGAGGCAAAAAAATGTTTTACAATGGGAAACTGTCCTGAAACAGAAACAATTAAAGGAGCAAGGGGCGGGGAAGCTTATGCAAATATTCATATCCACTCAGTCAGAATGCCAGGTTACATAGCATCTCAAGAAGTAATATTCGGCGAAGAAGGACAAATTTTTAAACTCCGCCATGACTCCATGAACAGAGAATGCTATATGAAAGGCGTCATGCTTGCAATTAATTATATTAGCAGTCATAATGAATTTATCTACGGACTTGAAAAAATTATGTAGAGTAAGAAAGGAAAGAAAATGCAGAAACCAAATATTGCAATACTTGGCGCAACCGGTGTTGTAGGCCGTGAAATCTTGAAGATTTCAGAAGAACTTAATGTTCAGTTTAATGAAATTAAATTTTTATCGTCAGCCAAAAGTGCAGGCACAGAAATTACATTTAAAGGCAAAACATATACTGTAGAAGAAGCAACACCCGACTCCTTTAATAATGTAGATATAGTTATGGCATCAGCAGGAGGTTCAACCAGCCAGAAGTTTGCACCCGAAATTGTCAAACGCGGCGGACTAATTATTGATAATTCAAGTGCCTTTCGTATGGATAAAAACGTTCCGCTGGTTATTGCAAATGTTAATGATGACGACTTAAAACTCCACAAAGGAATTATTGCAAATCCTAACTGCTCTACTTCACAGCTTATGTTGGTTCTAAAGCCGCTCCATGATAAATTTACGATAAAAAGATTAATTGTATCAACCTATCAGGCGGTAAGCGGGGCTGGACTGGCAGCAATAAATGAACTTACAGAAAATACAAAAGCAAAACTTGAAGGCAAAGAGTTTGAAAATAAATGTTTCAAAAAGCCGATTGCATTCAATGTACTTCCGCAAATTGATATATTTGTTGATAACGGTTATACAAAAGAAGAAATGAAGGTTGTAAATGAAACTAAAAAAATCCTTCATCTGCCCGCAGACCTTCCTATTTCATGTACTGCAGCACGTGTACCTGTTTATAACGGACACTCGGAAGCAGTGGACATTGAATTTGAAAAAGAAGTTACACCGGATGCTGTAAGAGAAATACTCAAAAACAGTTTTGGAGTTAAAGTTATTGACAACCCTGCTAACTTTGAATATCCAACCACCTACGACGCAAGCGGAGTTGACCCTGTATTTGCCGGAAGGATAAGAAAGAACCTTGCGTTTAATAACGGAATTTCTCTCTGGTGCGTAGCAGATAATCTTCGTATAGGTGCAGCTTTAAATACTGTAAGAATCTGTAACAAAGTCATTGAAATGTGTTTATGGGGTAAAAATAAATAGTTCCTATTACAGGTAAAATTAGCATAATAAAGGGGTAAATATTTTTCAAAATGGGAACCACAAAAGAGTTTTAAAACATGACCAAAATACTTTATGATACACAATTCTTACAACTGAAATCAGCAAAATCACCAACAGGAAAAGATTGGGTTTATGCACATAGACCCAATGCTGATAATGTTGTAATAATTGTACCGATTATAATTAACAAAGATAAAAAACAAATTCTTTTTATAAGAGAACTTCGACCGCCCCTTTATGCAGAAAACAGAGGCAAGTATAATATAGGATTGCCCGCAGGACTCGTAGGCGACGAGCGCAAGGGAGAAAGTACACTTGATGCAATAAAAGCAGAATTATTGGAAGAGACCGGATTAATTGCAGACAAAATTGAAATTGCAGCACAGAATATTTCAAGTTCGGCAGGCTGTACATCTGAGACATCTACAATTGCTATTGCAACAATTACAAACCCTGTTCCTGTTCAAGAACCTGTTTCTGATGGCGGTATCCTTGTCGAGAGGATGGTTGTTAGCCTGGACAAAATTCCAGAATTTCTCAAAGAAGAACAGGAAAAAGGAAACTCTATATCAGGTCAGACTCTTGCAGGTCTATACTTTGCTGCTGCAGTTAATAATTAAGCACGATATTATATAAGCTATGTCAACATTATTTACCTATAGCGGCAAACATAATTAGAATCTCATTAATTAATTCTTCATTTTCTGTCTTATATGCGTAAGTTAGTGCTTTTTTTAGGAGTGACATCGATTTAGATTTGTTTTTAAACTCCATCATAAGTTTTGCTGCAGATTTATAGTTCTGTGCAAGCTCTTCATAATCACCCGCTTTTGTATAATTGCTTACAGCATCTGCATAGTACTTAAGTGCCATATCTGCAAAATTAAAGTGACTGTATGCATCTGCTGTTGAACTTGAAATAAATCCCTTAGTTTTTACATCATCTGTTGATGCTATAACTTCTTTTGCTTCTTCATAAAATTCAAAACATTGTTTATCATATTTATCAGTTAAAAGATTCCCAATCTTTGCAAGAGTTGTTGACTGGGTTATAACATCATCCGTTTCACCAGAATACGATACAGAAACAAGATAATGATTAATAGCAGGCTCTATCTGATTTACATCATCATAAATCTTTGCCATAGAAAGGTGTGCCTGTGTTCTTACCTCATTATCGGTTGTAAAATTAAGCGAGTTTCTGTAGCTGTTCAATGCTTGAACATAATAATCATTTTCATCATAGATTTTACCGACTTCAAGACAAATACGCGACTGGGTTTCATAATCCTTAATCTCTTCAGCTCTGTAAAATGCTTCTTTAAATATCTGCATGGCTGCCTTCGGATTATCTTCATAAGCATATTTTTTAGCTTCAATAAACAAAGATTTTAATCTTGTATCCTGCGGAATAACCGTAATATGCGGTTTGCGGACAAATGTTTTCTGTATACTTTCTTCTACAGAACCACTTTCATCAAACAGATTGAATTCCTCTTCCTCCGGTGCAACACCTACAGGTTCATAGTTACCTATAGGTACATTTTCAGAAGCTGCGCCAGCTTCTACCGGTTCATGAGTTGTTTCCTGTTGATTTTGTTGTACAGTTTTTTGTGATTGTTGTTTAGACTGACGATTATGTTGATTTTGCGGAAACTTCACTAGGAAAGATTCGTTAATTTCATCTTCATCAAAACTGTAATTTATTTGCTGCAAAAATAATGCTTCAAGCCAATTTTCAACAACCCTTGATTCTTTTTTAAGTGTTTCTGTTATATATCTGTCTAAAATTTGTGCTGCACTTCTTAAGTTGTTTTGTACAATCGGCACATTAGGATTGGGACGCTTAACATGCATTTCAACAAGCTGCAAATACTCTTCTACCTGTTTTTCAAGATCCGGTGGAGTTGCAATCGCTTTTATTGTATTTCTAAAATCTCTTAAAATTTGTGCAATATTAACACGATTACTCCGTTTTTGAGCCTGCGGTGCGGGCTGATTAACATTATTATTGACAGGAGGAATATATCCAGACACAGGTCTTTGCTGTGCAGACATCATACGGGGCTGTTGTGCCACAGGATAATTCGGACGCTGATACGGAGTATATCCGGCCGGATAAGCATTCCTTGCTATTCCCCCCTGATATCTGCCGTTTACCTGTTGGTGCTGTGCAATATGCTGACTTGCACGCCCACGAGCAATCACATTCTCATCATGACTTCGATTTTGCTGCTGATGCTGTCCGCCATTCTCCGGACGCTGGTTTGCATCACCATCGTCGGACTTATTTAATTTATTCTGATTATTTAAATACGGGCGCTGCCTTACTGTATTTAATGTGTTTAACAAAATCAACCGTCCTTCCGATATATTAATCGGTCATTATTTTTTTTCCTTTAATACATAAAGGAAAAATCATACAAAAGTATGAGAGATGGTTATATATTTAATGATATTTTTTATAAAGTCATGTAATTATTTATAAATTTTTTGTATTAACATCAACTCTATTACAGTAATTATAAATTGGGCAATTAGCGCAATCGGGATTTATCGGTTTACAAATGTTCTGCCCGTGAGTTACAAGAATAGTGTTTATAACCCGCCAGTATCTTTCAGGAAGAATTTTTCTCAGAGTAAACTCTGTTTCCTCAGGATTTTTGGTTTTAATATACCCGAGGCGGTTACAAATTCTGTGTACATGTACATCTACACATATAGCAGGCTTTTCAAATCCAAGTGCCAGAACAAGATTTGCTGTCTTACGCCCGACACCGTTGAATTTTGTAAGTTCTTCAATTTCATCGGGAACTTTTGAATCCATTTTCTCATAAAGAATTTTTGAAAGTGCTTGAATTTGTTTTGCCTTATTCGCATAAAATCCGACAGGATAAATTGCTTTCTCAAGCTCCTTTATATCACATTTAGCAAACTCTTCCGGTGTTCTGCCGATTTCAAGCATTCTTAGCGTTGCAGGATAAGTAGTTTTATCATTGGTTCTAAGACTCAAAATACAGGCAATCAAAACAAGATAAGGATCTTTAAATCCTGCCATTAGTTTCACAAAATCACTCTTTGGCTGTTCAGCCGCCTCAAGAGTTTCTACAACTTTATCTATCGGAACCTTTTTCATACAGGGATTTTAGCATAAAAAACAAACCGTAAAAATACTTATAAATTAAGTTTGCAGATATAAAATATTAACAGAAAGCAACTTTATCCCTGTTAACTGTTTAGTATAATACTGCCGGCAAACGCTGATACAGCAATTTTAACATCGAGAATTTATAATGTTTATCGAATAATGTATTATCCAAACCATAAACTGTTAAATGGCAGGTGTAAAACCTACCATTTAACAGTAGATTTCAACCCTTCCTACCTAGTCTGCATAGCAGTTCAAAAGTCCGCTCAGCCTCATCTTATTTAATGCCCGTGCTTCTGTCTGTCTGATACATTCTTTTGTAACACCAAACATTTTACCGATTTCTTCAAGGGTTTTTCTTGCAGAATTTTCCAGCCCGAATCTCATCTTCAAAACATCCTGCTCACGTTCTTTCAGGGTAGAAATAACAACGTGAAGATCGTGTTTTAAACGTTCGTATTCAATATTACTCTCAAGATTTGAATTCTCATCTTTTAATACTTCTGCAAGATTCATTTCACTGCCGTCTTTGCCATCAATACCACCATCAAGAGAAATGCTGGTATTATATGCAGAGAGGTAAGAAACTATTTTTTCCGGTTCAACATTCATCCTCTTTGCAACGTCTTCGGTCTTAACCTTACAATCATACGCCCGTTCCATTTCAGTTTTGATTTTTGAATATCTGGACAGTGTTTCCTGAACATATACAGGTATTTTCATACAGTAAGCCTGTTCGGAGATTGCCTTAAACATAGCCTGCTTAATCCACCAGCCGGCATACGTTGCAAATCTGTACCCAAAATCAGGGTTAAATTTTTCAACTGCAACCATAAGCCCTAAATTACCTTCCTGAATAAGGTCAACGTAAGGGATTTTGGCAATATGAATACTTTTCTTTGCAATAGTAAATACAAGTTTAAGATTTGCATTTACAAGTATTTTCTTTGCTTCTTTGTCACCGGCCTTAATTCTTGCAGTAATTTCAGCCTCTTCCTGTGCATTAAGCGACTTGTAAGAATATACACGCTTGATATAACGTGCAAATTCGCTTTCCGGAAGCACGGCGATAAAACTTTTGGTTTTAAACGGAGAAGTAGAAAACTCCATTTCGGTTTGTTCTGTTTTAAATGAGTGGAAAAGGTTTTGTGATTTTTCTGTTTGTGATTTGCGGGGGAAATGATTTGTCATAATATTAAACTCCTATTTTTTCATTGCAAACTAAGCCTCAAAAAGAGTATCTGCTTCTTTCATACAGAAACTCCAGGGCTGTTGGGCGATACACCTTGATATAACCTATATATACTCAATATATCATATCGAGTATATAAATTCAACCCTTTTGTTAAGAAACTTTAAGCAAAAGTCCACTTTTTTGAAATTATTGTTACAAAAGTTAATAATCACCACGGGTTAAACTTCGTAATCCCTCTCTCGTATTCGCACCAAAAACCAGACTGTAGAATAGAATTTAAGAAAATTAGTATACTCTTTACATATATTTATTTTTTATTGACATCAACCTGTGTTAAGACGAAAATATTGATTGAATAATTATCACAAAACATAAGGCAAAGATATGAAAGTTGAAAAAATAAACGCACTATCAGCAGAATGCAGACCGAGGAAAATGGATTTTATCAAATACAGTAACAAGTCCTATACATCAAATCCGGCTGTAAAAACGGATAATTGTTTTACAAAATCATTAGACAGGGAAAACAGCCTTATGTCACTCAATTTTCTTGCATAATAAGTATTAAGGAGAAGTATGGAACAATACACTACAACCCTCAAAATAGAGAGGCTTGCACACAACAAGTTTTTACCCGAATACAAAACAGAAGGTGCAGCAGGTATGGATTTGTGTGCGGCAATTGATGAGCCTGTTACATTACAGCCGCTTGAGCGTAAACTTATTCCAACTGGGATTAAAATAGAACTTGAACACGGGTTTGAAGCACAGGTAAGACCACGTTCAGGTATGAGTATCAAACACGGCATAACTCTTATTAACTGTGTAGGTACGATTGATGAGGATTACCGTGGAGAAGTTTGTGTACCGATTGTAAATATTAGCAACGAAGCGTATACAATCCAGCCGCAGGAAAGAATTGCACAAATGGTTATAGCTAAAACCGAACATGCCAAAATAGAAGTTCTCTCAGAGTTGACAGGAACAGCACGTGGTGCCGGCGGGTTTGGCTCTACAGGAAAATAGTAAACAATAAAAAACGCTCTAAAAGAGCGTTTTTTATTATAGCACCCTATCATATCCGTGCTATATGCCTGTTTTATGGCTATTAGAATTAGCCTATGGCAAATAGTACGATAGAATTAGTTATACATAATATAAAATATTATAGAAATTTAAGAAAACTTACTCAAGAAAAGTTAAGCGAAATTTCAGGAATATCAAAAGATTATTTGTCAGAAATTGAACGTGGTAAAAAACTACCTAGCATAAAAAGATTAGTACTAATCGCAGATGCCCTTAATATTGCTGCATATAAACTACTTATTAATATTTAATCTCAAGCACTCATCTTCACTCCCCCTCCCCATACGCTCTGTAGCCCTTATTTCGGGGGAGAAAATATATTTACCCTCTACACAAAACTTAACAATTATTAATTTATGATTAAGTTTTATTTGATTTATTCAAAATCACATTAAAATAATAATGTAATAAATTGGAGTTTAAATTTATGATAGATTTTAATCGTTTTACCAACTACAGTCAGGAAATAATCTTCGGGGCATCTGCAAAGATGAACTATTACAAAAACCCCGAAATCCAGCCGGAACACATTTTACTGACAATGATTGAGGATAACGGTATAAGCAAAGACTATTTAACAGAATTAAAATTACTTAATCAGAATTTTATAAATGCAATCGTTGCAAAAATAAAAACCTATCCTGTACTCTCAAACCCGCAAAACCCGCAGCAATTGTTCGTCTCAAGCAACACGAACAGATTGTTTGAAATCGCAGATAGTATTGCAAGGGAATCGGGTGATGAATTTATCGGGATTGAAAGTATTTTACTTGCAATGACAAAACTTGAAGGAAGCGGAATACAAGAAATACTTAAAAATTTTAGAGTAAATGAAGCTTCAGTAAGAAATGTTATAAAAAAAATAAAAGGAAACAAAAAAGTGGATAGTAAAAATGCAGAAGAAAATATGAAGGCACTTGAAAAATATTCAACAGACCTTACAGAACTTGCCCGCAAAGGGAAATTAGACCCTGTTATAGGACGTGACGAAGAAATCAGAAGAATTATTCAGGTACTTAATCGGAGAACAAAAAACAATCCGGTACTTATTGGTGAACCGGGTGTCGGTAAAACCGCAATAGTAGAAGGACTTGCACAAAGAATTATCAGGGGGGACGTTCCTGAAAGCCTTAAAGACGTTAAACTCGTATCGCTTGATATGGGAGCCCTTGTTGCCGGAGCAAAGTTCCGCGGCGAATTTGAAGAACGACTAAAGGCCGTATTAAAAGATGTTGAAGAATCAAACGGCGATATTGTAATGTTTATTGATGAACTTCATACTGTTGTCGGCGCTGGCTCAACCGATGGTGCTATGGATGCAGGAAACCTCTTAAAACCAATGCTTGCAAGAGGTGTACTGCGTACAATAGGTGCCACAACTATCAACGAGTATCGTAAATATATAGAAAAGGATCCTGCGCTTGAAAGAAGATTTCAACCGGTAATGGTTGATGAACCTTCTGTTGAAGATACAATAAGTATTTTAAGGGGATTAAAAGAGAAATATGAAGTTCACCATGGAATAAGAATTCTTGATGAAGCACTTATTCAAGCAGCAAAACTTTCAGACAGGTATATCACGGACAGATTCTTGCCGGATAAGGCTATTGACCTGATAGATGAAGCAGCCTCTTCATTGAGGATTGAAATTGACTCTATGCCTGAAGAGATTGATTCTATGTTAAGACAGAAAATCCAACTTGAAATAGAGCGAGAAGCACTTAAAAAGGAAACAAGCGAGGAATGTATTGCAAAGGTTGAAAAAATCAGCAAGGAAATAACCGAGCTTGAAGGGAAGATTGCGGAAATGAAAACCCAATGGGAGGCTGAAAAGAATTCCATCATCGGTGAAGCTGCAATAAAAGATGAGATAGATAAAGTTAAAAACAAAATTGCTGAAGCAGAACGAAATACTGATTTACAAACTGCCGCAGAACTTAAATACGGCACACTACTTGAACTAGAAAAGAAACTTAAATCAATCCAGAATAAAGAAAAAACAGAAAATAAGCTGTTGAAAGAACAAATTGACGGCAGTGACATTGCGGCGGTCGTAAGTAAATGGACAGGTATACCTGTTACAAAGCTTGTAGAAAGCGAAATGCAAAAACTTCTCCATATGGAAGATGTACTACATAAACGTTTAATCGGGCAGGATGAAGCAGTTGATATTGTTTCAGATGCAATAAGACGTGCAAGAAGCGGTTTAAAAGATCCCAAACGTCCTATTGGTACATTTATTTTCTTAGGACCGACCGGTGTAGGTAAAACTGAACTTGCCAAAGCACTTGCTGAATTTTTATTTAATGATGAAGATTCAATCATACGTATTGATATGAGCGAGTACATGGAAAAACATAATGTTGCAAGGCTTGTTGGCGCCCCTCCAGGATATGTCGGATATGAAGAAGGCGGACAACTTACGGAAGCCGTCAGAAGAAAACCTTATTCTGTCATTCTATTTGATGAAATTGAAAAAGCACACCCAGATGTATTTAATATAATGCTGCAAATTTTTGATGACGGGCGTTTAACAGATTCTAAGGGCAGAACTGTAGACTTTAAAAACACTGTTATTATTATGACAAGTAATATAGGCAGTGACATTATCCTTGAAGACTCGCTTAACACAGCATTAAACGGCGGCAACTTTGAAGAAACAAAAGACAAAGTTATGACAATTATGCGAGAAAAATTCAAACCGGAATTCCTAAACCGTGTTGACGAAACAATCTTCTTCAAGGCTCTTACTCTTCCACAATTGAAAGAAATCGTGGACATTCAGGCTGTAAGTCTTGAAAAACGTCTGGAAGAACAAGGTTTGTCTATAGTTATTACAGAAGAAGCAAAGGAATTGCTTGCAACAAGAGGTTTCAACCCGATATACGGTGCAAGACCGCTTAAACGCACCATCAGACAACTTATCGAAAATCCGTTATCAAAACTCATACTGGCTCAAAAATTCTCTGACGGGGATACCGTTATTGTAGATGTTAAGGATGACGAAATAACATTTGCAAAATCTGACGCAGACGGAAAAACAAGTTGTATATAAAGCAGACAAAAAATAATTTCAAGCGCGGGATGTAAATATCCTTAAACCCGCGCTGTTTATTATTTTACAATATCATCATATATAATTTTACTTGCCTGCTGGATAAACTCCTTGCCTGCAGGGTGATTAAACGGTCTATTAGCAAGAATTACAACAATATATCTTTTACCGTTGGGCGCATAAACAATACCCGCATCACCAAGCATTGTACCAATATCACCCGTTTTATGTACAAAAAGAGCTTTAGGATCGATACCCGCTTGTATGAGTCTGTTATTTTTTACATGGCTCATATAGTCAATTATTGCTTCCCTTGAAGTTATATTCAAAAACCCCGGATTATCAAGATTATATAGAAGTTTTGCCATTTCCATAGCAGTAGTTGTATTAGTTCCATCCAAATCAGGCAGCCAATTATTTACTCGGGTCTTATTTAGCCCCCAATCACGCAATCCCGCATTCACATCTTCCATTGAACCCATCTTCGACATAAGCATGTTTGTTGCAGTATTATCCGAGGTTGTTATCATATCATGTGCCAATTCGTCAATTGTAAGCTTTAAGCCGCTCTGTTTATACTGTAAATCTCCAGAACCTGATGAACGATAATAATCAGTAAGGTACATTTCATCATATATAGTAAACTGATTTGCTTCAATAGACTTGAACATTCTGATAAGCACTGGAATTTTTATAATACTTGCTGCAGGGTAAACCTCATTTTCATTTATCCCGATGTAATTTCCAGAATCATACTCCCATACAAAAATTCCGGGTTTAATCATCGGATAAGATTTCATCAGGTTTCGGAGTTTGTTTTCAAGCGGTGTAAGTTTATTTGTTAAATAAAGTGACGAAATCTCACGATTAGCTGTATTTACCGGAGTTACAAAATACTCTCCCATAAAATGTGTGTTACATACTTTTGAGGTTAACGGAAATACCAAATCCCTAACATCAACCTTCGAATCAATTATAGTGCCTGACTTACCAATAAACCCGACCGGCTCTGTAGTTAACCGTATATTCTGTTTAATATAAGTCTGATAATATATTCGGTCAAACACTTGAGGCAGCACAAAATATGCAATTGCAAGAACCCCCGCGAGTACTAACAAACGTGACAGAAAATTCAGTATCAGATTTTGTTTCTTGATGACTTTGTGCCTGACTACCTTCTGCTTGTTAACACGTCTTTTGTTTACACGCGTATAGCTTACTCTTTCTGCTGTGCGATAATTGTATGCGTACAAAACAATTTCTCCCCAATACATAATAGCATTTTTCATCTCTATATTTCAATTATACCAACAAAATATCATACGTTCAGGGGAAAATAGAGTTTGTATTCCGGGATAGAAACCTAAATCTGTAAGAAAGAACCTGTTTTTCTTTATAAAGTGCATATCTTGATTGGCAAAAACCAACCTAATACTGCATCTCTATCATAATACTCAAAAAAAAACACGTAAAGTAAATTAATAGTCAACCCGTCCGTGAGCCTTTAAGTATTCCCTAATATTATTTAATGAAGCTTGAACAATACGCGTAATCCTTGACGGCGAAAGTCCTACAGCAACAGCAATATCTTTTGCCTGCATATTCCTGTAAAAACGATATTCTACAACCGTCCTCTCTTTAGGTGGAAGCTTTGCAATTGCTTCTTTGATAAGACGTGACATTTCAATTATTTCAGCTTTTTCATCAGGCATTGCAGAAGGGTCTTTTATAAAGTCAAATGGGGATGCATTATCAGATGCCGCAGCTGCAAGTCCGTCTATTGAAAGAATTGTTTCATAAACAGCTTCACGAACTTTTCCAGGGGAAATATTGAATTCTGTTGATTCATCTTCGGAGTATTCATCTTTTATATAATCATCTTCCACTTTTGCCTTAGTTTTTACAGAATACCACTTAAACCGATGTCTCAATTCATTTCTTATAGCCCATTTAATAGCGGTGCCCATATAGGCATCGTTATAATGTGCAAGCTGTTCTGGTGTTTTGTTCTTTATCATCGCCTGAACGGCTATAATACCAATGCTTACAAGCTCTTCATACTCAAGCATATGCTTTGGCATCCTCTTATGCTCAATTCTCGCCACTCTCTGAACAACACCAATGTATTGTTTTAATATAGAACTATTTTCCATAACCAATTAAAAGTTAACTTTTCTCTATATTACCTTGTTTTTTATTATTTTTCAAGCTGTATACAAAAAGTAAAATTTCAGCAACCGCTTTATACAATTCCGGCGGAATCTCTTGATTAATTTCAACAAGCCTAAACACAGCTCTTGCAACAGGCGGATTGTCAATAATGGGAACCTGATGTTTTTCTGCAATCTCTATAATTTGTTTTGCAATAAGCTCTGTCCCTTTAGCAATAAGCGTAGGAGACTGCATTGTCTCAGCATCGTACTTAAGTGCGCAGGCAACATGAACAGGATTTCTTACAACAAAATCTGCATCCGGAACACTATCCATTGCCCCTCTCTGGAGCATTGCCATACGCCGCTGTCTTAATGCAGCCTTTACATTAGGATCACCTTCGGAGTTCTTATATTCATCTTTTATCTCTTTAAATGACATTTTCTGATCTTTTAAAAATTTCCACCGAGTAACACCATAGTCAGCCGCTGCAATTACAAGAAAAGCTATTCCCGCCTTAAAAACAAATTCTACAATTAGTGAACCAAATTCTATCATTATTGCAAACTGGTTGTCTATTGCCGCAAGCATAAGAATACTCTCAAGATGCGCACGATAAACAGACCAGCCTACATAACCCAGTATAATTACTTTCATAATGTTTTTAAAAAGTTCAAAAAACGTTTTAGGGTTAATAAGATTTTTAAAATACTTTGTCGGGTTCAATTTATCAAGTTTAGGCACAAGCGGTGTAACAGTTACAAGCGGTCCTACCTGCATAAAATCAGAAATTATTGCAACTAATGCAGCAATAAAAAGTAATGGAAATATAATAAGTGCAAACGGAACAATTGTTACTGTCATAATGTACGAAATTCCTATGTCAGAAATGTGTGCATTTGGAATTTGCTCATACAAATTCGTAAACATTCCGCTAATTTGATTCCATAAAAACGGGGAAATTCCTTTTATAATATAAAACATTATAAGCAATGAAAGAGCAATGCCAACCTCTTTGGATTTGACAACCTGTCCTTCTTTTCGTGCTTTATCCAGCTTCTGAGGCGTTGCCTCAAACTGTTTATCTTCATCTCCCATTTGTGATTATGCCCCGGGTTATACCAAGTATTTTTTTATCGTGGATTTATCAAAAACTTCAATACTGTTTTGTGAGTGTATAAATATCAAACAACTTATCAATGATTTAAAAGACTCAAAATCTATATAATTCATTTTCTGTCTTAAATCAGTCATACTATTTGCAAGAAATTCTGTTACAACAGTCTTATCGTTATAAAACAATTCTGACAAAAACTCGATACCTTCTTTTGTCTTGACACCTTCCAGATAAAGCACATCAGGATGCTGGAACTCTATAAATCTGAGTGCCTTATCCATATTAAATCCAACATTTTCATTAAGTTCACATTGATGAACATTGGGCAAATTATACTTTGCTATAGATTCAATACTCATAATATTTCTTTTATTTTTTGCCACATCAAGAAGAATAGAATATACAACATGGGTCTTACCACTTAATGGTGAGCCGCATACAAGAATAATACCTGGTTTATCCATTGCCATTTGAATAATCCGCCGCTGATTTTCGTCAGGAATAAGTTCTTCAAGGGCTTTGGGTTTCCTATAAATTTTTAAAAGTATCCTCTCGCCCATAATCGTAGGAAACGCAGAAATACTAGCAATAAGCATTATTTCATCAACCTTAAAGCACAGTTTCCCAAGCTGAGGGATTTCACAAACAGTAGGGTCAAGGTTTGATAAAGTTTTAAGCTTAACTACAAATGATGCAGATAAAAATGACGGTAGAAGCCCGCGTTCTATGGTTTCTCCGCTGCGTTTAAAAAATACTCCAAGTCCATTTTCTGATTGTTCAAAGTAAATTTCATGTATTCCTTCAATTATCGCCTGTTTAAGTATCGCCCTTATAATCCGTTGAATGTAATCATCCCCATTACTATCTTTATGGAGTTCTTCTCGCCAGTCAAATCCTTCTACATCATTTTCAAGATAAATTTCTTTTACTGTTTCTGCTACATTATAGTATTCGTCTATCTTCTTTTGGATTGCGGTCTCTGAAGCTATAACCGGCTCTATTGAACATTCTGCCGACTCAATTATTTTATCTACAGCAAACAAATCCAGAGGGTCCGACATAGCAACAGTTAATACATCTTCTATTTTGAACAACGGTATAATTCTATATCGTCTTGCATCATTATAATTTATAAGAGAAAAACACTTAGGATCCGGAGAATAATCCTCAAGATTAACGTATGGAATATGTAGTTTCGTTTCAAGAAATTTTAAAAGTTTTACTTCATCAATGACACCTGAATTTATCAAAGCCTGGCCTATATTAATATTTTGGGCATCCGCAAGTTCATCCGCCTGCTCAAGAAGTTCATAAGAAACAATACCATCTCTTACAAGTTCGTATTTAAGCTTTTCTAAAGTTTTATTTGTAACTGCTTCCATATCCTGCTTTCTTAGACTTTTAGTTTTTATTCCCTTGCTGTGTTTCTTTTACACAAATTATAATCATTCAGGTTCTTTTGTTCTTCTTTTATACATTAATTTGCGCTGCCGACATATTCTTCTACTTTTTTGACAACCTGATCTAATTCAAACGGTTTAGTAATATACTCATTAACCCCCGTTTCTTCTCCTATCAGTTTATCTTCCGTCTGAGAACGTGCCGTAAGCATTATAATAGGAATGTCTTTGTACTTATTATCATACTTTAAAAGTCTGCTTATTTTGTATCCGTTGATTTTGGGCATCATTACATCAAGTATAATTAAATCCGGTATAAGCTCTTTAGCAAGCTTAAGTCCATCCTCACCATTATAAGCACAGTAACAATTATAGCCTGATACTTCCAGTACAAATTTTAAGCTTTCTACAATATCCTGCTCATCATCAACTATGAGAATCTTTTTCATGAGAATCTCCTTCAATCTCGTATGAATACATTATATCACACTTATTCCCGCCAGACTCATATTCATTAACTGCCGACAGTATTCTGGCTTTCAAAAACTCTGCGGATGGTTTATCACCTTCGGGCATAAGCATTGTAATTGATGTTTTTTCCTCATCCGATTTTTCAATAAGCGCATTTTTAAGAAACGCTTTATTAATGATATTTTCAGAGTTCAGCAAGTATTCAATAAAACCATTTTTACCTGATATATTTACGATTGCTAACGTTGCCCCATTAGATTTTGCCTTAATTATCATTTGTTTTTTAATCATTTCAAAATTACTTTTGTCATTTGCAACAGGAATTACAAAGTAAAAACGCGACCCTTTAGAAATCTCGCTGTCACACCAGATTGCCCCATTATGAGCCTCTATAAGCTGTTTTGCAATTGGAAGCCCTAATCCCGAACCGCCAACTTTACGTGAAAGCGGATTTTCTATTTGCGCAAATTTATCAAAGACATGGTTTAAATCTTTACGTTCAATGCCGATACCCTTATCTTCTACACAAACCTGTAAATAGTTTCCGCGCAGTTTCTTTATTTCTTCTTCAAAACAATGGTCATATTGGATTTCACGAGCATTTACCACTTTTGTTGAAATTTCTATCTCTCCGGCATCAGGCGTAAATTTAATTGCATTTGAAACAAGGTTTGTAAGAACCTGTTCTAATCTATTAGAATCCGCAAAAATTTCTACATCCTCGGACATGGGTGTGTATTTGATTTCTAGATTTTTTTCTTTTGCCATTTCCGCAAGGTTAGATTTAACGTATTCAATAACTGGATTAATATTAATAAGTGAAAATTTAAAATCCATCTTGCCTGCTTCAATCTTAGAAATATCAAGCAAATCATTAATAATACCGGACAACCTTACAGTATTTCGTCTTCCCATTGTTACAAATTTTTCAATATTTTCACTCAATTCTCCTGCCTTGCCGCTCAATATAATATCCATGGCATTTTTAATAGCAGTAAGCGGTGTTCTTAATTCGTGTGAGACAATGGAAATAAAATCAGACTTAAGTCTTTCAAGTTTTTCAAGCTTTCTGTTAGTTTCTTTTATCTCTTGATACAGAGATGCACTTCTAATAGGAAGACTTACCTGCCTTACAAGAGTTTGAAAACATGTTGCATCTTCAGTATTAAACGGTGTTGAACGATATATTTCAACAAACCCGTAAAAATCATCATTAAAGCTAATTTTAGAGAACATACTGTCAAATCTTAACACTGAAAAATCATACTCTTTTATTGTATGTTTTACAGTTTTTTCTATTTTCAAATTCCCTATTTTTATATCAACCGGAGGATCTTCAGCAATAGATTTATAACTCAATATTGCACGCAGTTTTAAAGCTTCAAGGAGTCTATCAGATACATTATAAATAGAATTGATTACAAGCACCGGTTCACGTGGAGAACGAAAAATGAGAACACATGCCATATCAAAATTCAGGGATTTATCAATTCCCTCAATCATTATCCTTATAAGTTCCTCTTTATCAAGCGAACCCGCCAGCTGCGAACTTGTATTATAAAGAACATTCAACTGGTATAAGCTGCGTGCAAGTTCTTGATTGGAATTTGCAAGTTTATGAAACGATGTTCCTGTCCTAAGCCCTGCATCTACAATAGCTGAAATAATATTTTTGTCTGCATCTTTTGAGATAATTAGATTTGCATAATTAGTAATATCTTTACCTACAGGAGTTGTACCCGTATACAAAATTAAAATTACAGGATAATGTTTTATTGTTTTTATAATAGCCTTAAGTTCAAGTTTTTGAATATCACAATCAAGGATAACAACATCCGGCGTTTCTACTTTTAAGATATCTTCAATATTTATTTCATCAGAAGATACCAGAAACTCTTTACCTTTGAGTGCTGATTTGACTGTTTTTTCTTTTTCATCTGAATCGGTTATAAAAAGTATCCGTGCCATATCTATATATTAACAGTAAATCGGGTAAGGGCAAATTATGACAATAAATTAATAATCAGGGTATCACAATGGATATTAAGTTATCATCCTTTCTCTTTGCCTCTACTGCTTTAAACATTAGCATTCAGATTTACTAAAAATATTGACTTCAGATTATACCGTAATACATAATTTATTTTCCACCGAAAATCAATACCCATTTAAGCCCTTTGACCCGTTTATCCTCTGATGCATCAGGGTTACTTGCTATCAATTGCTTTAAAACTTTTGCAGCTTTTATTAACTTGCGTTGATTAATATACAACTTTGATAGATTGACACTGTACATTATACTTTGAGGATACTCATCCACAAGAATTTCATACTGTTCAACTGCTTTCTTATAGTCGCGTTTTTTATAATAAATATTTGCAAGGAGCGCAGTAACACTGTTTTTATTTCTAAACTTCTGTGCTTCTTGAGTATAATAAAGCGCCTTGTTCATATCTCCCGTTTCATAACAAATGACAGCGAAATCGTAATAAATGATAAATTTTGTATTATTATCCACTGCATATTTAATTGCTCGCTTTAAACATTCACGCGCTTTATCATAATCCTTTGCAAAAATAGCCGTCTGCGCCAAATCAATATAACCGTTAGGGAGTGATGGTGCCTGTTTAATATAGTTTTCTGCCTCGGATATTTTTGCCTTATTTATATCCTCCGGTTCTCCAAAAATAATTTTAGGATGAATACTGTACTCTGATTTCCCCGATGTAATATCCGGCTTAATCTCATACAGGAGCCGCATTGTATTTATATCACTCTCTGAGAGTTTTTTGTATTCCTTTTTACCTGCAATATTTGGCGATGATAGGTACAAAACATCTTCAGGATCCCGGCTGTGTCCAAAAATCCCAAGTGCATGCGCTGCTTCATGCAAAGCCGTATTATAGATCTCTTCTTTTGTAAAATATTTTCCCTGACTATTTTTTGTATAAAGCGTAATTTTCATACTCTGCAATGTGTTCCCGTCTAATACAGGTTCAGTATTTGCAACAATATAAAGATTATGATCATTTTTGTTTTCTTTATCAACTATTAATTCTTCAAACTCAATAGTAATATCAGGATGTTTTTCTTCAAAAACAAACACAAACTTATTTCCTACTGCACGTTGCCAGTCCATTAATGCACTCTCTACTTCATTTATAAAATATAAATCTAAACCATCGCGTTTTTTAATTCCAACTTTAATAGGATTTTTACCCCAGCGAATAATTTTGTCATTATATGGTATAAGTTCTATGTAATTCGGACTGTATTTTTCTGAAAAACATTTTTCAAGTTCATGCAAGTATTCAATGGCCTTGGTCTGATAAACATCATAAATCCCATCCTCAATAAACAAAATCAACGCTTCTTGGGCTTCATAAGATCCGTCGAGCCGAATAATTGTATCAAGGAATAGTTTTCTGTAATTATCGTTTGTAGTATCACTCAAATAAGCACTCCTAGCAAGCTTAAAAGCTTTTTCATCCCCGCCTGACACAAACGCCGCCTGTGCTTTTTTATAATCAAACTCTGCACGGTGTTCAAGATAAAAATATCCGCCCCATAACAGAATTAACATTCCGATTATAATACTTAAACGCTTTATCACAAACCCTCTCCTTAAATTCTTATTCCTGATAGATATTATATTTTAATCCTATATGAATAACAAGCAAATTGTTACAAAACAAAAGCCGGCAAAATTATAAGCCGGCAACGGTAAATGTATCAGAGTTAATTAAGGGGTGAAAGTAAATAAAGTTTAATAAAAAATATGACCGTATTTCTGGGAAGAATTCATAACTTCAAGCGCAAAGTTTATAATTCTGCCGTCAGTTCTGAAATATTGATAGTGATTTTTAGCTTTTCTCAAAGTACTATTTCCGTTATTTGATTTTATTCTTTCATCCAACAGTTTTATCGCAAACATTGTTAAATCCTCACCAAAATTTTTAACTAATTTATTGAACTGCTGCTTTGTCAACAGTACATTTCCATAATTTATGATATCCTCTGGAGAAACCTCTTTTCTCCTGGCGTATTTTTTCTTCATTTTGCCCTGGGGCACCAACCTTTCTTATTAATCTTTTAACCCTTTTTTGCATATTACATTTGTGCGGTGCATATTTAAAGTACACATGGTAAAGAAAACATCTATCGCACTCACAATTTATTTCAAAGCAATCAATCGCTGTTTGTGTCCAAATATCAAGGGTTTTGTCCATTGTTATATAACCTTTTTCCGGCATTATTTCAAATATCCTTTAGCAAACAACATAGACATAATGTTTTCGTTTTTACTGAAATAAAACATTTTCGCAATAGCACGTGCCTGATGACATGTAATCAGATAGTTGTCAGAATATAAAATACATTCTGTAATATAACGCATTACAAATTGCATTCTGATTTTCCTTGAAATTAACCTCCGTTCTAAAAAATTTTTTTTATTTCCTAAAATATGTTTACAAAACGATACACTCTTAGAAATTAGTAGTAATAATGTTTTTGGCATAATCTGCAAATCTCCTCCTTAAATGTTATTTGACAATTATATAAAAATGTATTGACCTTTTGACAACTATGTGCAATAATAGATGAAGAAAAGGTTCACTTTTACTAAACATATTGTAATGCATGCTTTGACTTTTGTCAATAGCATATTGTGAGGTATTATGAAAATTAAAGATTTAACAGCTCTTGTAACAAGAAAAGCAGGGATTCCGGTCAATCAATCAATGATTGCAGACACACTGGGCGTAACAAGACAGACCATCAGTAATAGAATAAAAACTGACAGTGAGTTAACTGTTTCCGAATTGATGAAAATAGAAGAAAGGTTCAATGTTGATCTTCTTAGTTCATCTGGTAATGATTCCATACAAATCCCATATTATCAAGACGTTTTTGCAAGTTGCGGCGATGGAAACATAATATTTTCTGAGGACAAAACCTATGTAACAATTTCTAAAATGTTTATAAATAATTATTCTACAAAGAAAAATTATTCTCTTATAAATGCTTCGGGAAACAGTATGGCTCCATTTATTAATACAGGTGACAAATTAGTAATAGAGCATAAATCCGGCGGAGAACAGATTGCTGATGACAGAATTTATGTATTCTGCTACAAAAATGAATTTTTTGTAAAACGTTTGTCAAAAAACATTGATGAACTCATTGTTAAATCTGATAACAGTGATTACAGAACCCGTGTTATAAAAGATGAAGATTTAAATAACGTAAGTATTATAGGTGAAGTAGTAGGAATAATAAGAACAATTTAAACCATGCCAAACTTTTATATGATAAAAGCAAGTTAAGCAGCTATTACAATATCACTCCAGAGTGCATCTCAGCCTATCTTACTTATCTTCAGTTTTCCGTGTTCGGTAAACATTAATAAGACTCAGGAAAAACATTATAACAACAAGTGCAATAATGTAAGAAATGTAGTGTTTTATAGAACCGGCAAAATACATTGCAACTGCACCGCCGGCAATAGCAACAGAAGTCATTATAGCAGTTGTTTTTTTCTGTGAAAAACCGGCTTTAAGCAGTTTATGGTGAATATGTTCAGCATCCGCTACAAATGGTGATTTACCTTTCATTATCCGTCTTAAAGAAGCAAAAGTTATATCAATAATCGGAACAGCAAGCACAATAAACGGCAAAAGTATAGCCAGTGCAGCCCCTTTCATAACACCTGTTATTGACAGAGCCGCAAGCAAAAAACCCGAAAAAAGGGAACCTGAATCTCCCATAAAAATTCGTGCAGGATTGAAATTGTACGTCAAAAACGCAAGCATAGAACCTGCAAGAATAAATGCAATAAGTGCGCTTATCGGATACGCTGGCGTTACAGCAAGCGCAATGAGGGCTAGGGTAATAGAATTAACTGTTATTACAGAACCGGCAAGACCATCCACACCATCAATGAAATTTATAGCATTGCTTATACCTACAATCCACAATATTGTTATAGGATAAGAAAAATATCCCAGAGTTATAGGATTATCTGCCAGACTAAATACCACATCTATTTTAACACCTAGAAGGTAAACAAGTGTTGCAATCAGGATTTGTATAATAAATTTGAATTTAGCCGGAAGATTATAAATATCATCAACAAGCCCCAGTAAAAACATAAGAGACCCGCCGAGGAGAATTCCGGAAAGCAAACTACCGTAAGGATAATAACTTAATAAAACCAGAAACAAAAATGTTGCCATAGAACTCAGCCAAATTGCAATCCCGCCAAGCCTTGATATTGGTACCTTATGAATTTTTCTCTCATTAGGTTCATCAACAAGCCCCTCTTTTTTAGAAAAATCTATTACAAAAGGAAGTATCAATACTCCTAAAATATAAGAGATTATTGCACCAATAATATGCGCCTGCTGTAATTTTATAATAATTTTATTTGCCTCTTTCTTTTATACCGACTGATAAAGCGGATATTTTTTGCACAATGCAAGTGATTTTTCTCTCAAATCTTTTATTACCTCTTCATTATTGGAGTTTTTAATTGCTTCCGCAATAATATAAGCAACTTCATTCATATCATCTTCTTTAAACCCTCTGGTTGTAGCCGCAGCTGCACCGAGCCTAATACCACTAGTAATGAAAGGACTTTGCGGATCATTTGGTACAGTATTTTTGTTTGCAGTAATTCCAACAGCCTCAAGAACATTTGCCATGTCTTTGCCGGTCTTACCTGTACCACGAAGATCAAGTGTCATAAGGTGATTTTCTGTCATACCGCCAACTATGTTCATACCATTATTCAGAAGTCCTTGAGCGAGAGCTTTTGCATTTTTAACAATCTGTCCGGCATATTCCTTAAACTCCGGAGAAGATGCTTCAAACAATGCAACCGCTTTCCCCGCAATTATATGTTCAAGCGGACCGCCTTGCATGCCGGGGAATACAGCTTTATCAATACCAGCTGCATGTTCTTCATCACACATTATAATCCCGCCTCTGGGACCTCTAAGTGTTTTGTGAGTTGTTGTCGTAACAAACTGTGCATACCCTGCCGGACTGGGATGTACACCTCCCGCAACAAGACCTGCAATATGTGCAATATCTGCAAGCAGATATGCCCCAACTTCATCTGCAATTTCTCTAAAACGCTTAAAATCAATAATCTTGGAATAATTACTTGCCCCGCAGATTATAAGCTTTGGTTTATGCTCCCGTGCTTTCTGAAGAACATCATTGTAATCTATTTCACCATCATCATTCACACCATAACTTTTTACATCAAAGTAAATCCCTGAGAAATTGACCGGTGAACCATGGCTCAAATGTCCGCCATTAGACAAATCCATACCAAGAACAATATCACCGGGCTTAAGCAGGTACATAAATACCGCCATATTTGCCTGCGCACCGCTATGCGGCTGAACATTTGCATGCGCCATATTAAACAATTCTTGAGCTCGTTTCTGGGCAAGTTCTTCAATTTTGTCTACATTGTTACAACCATTATAAAAACGTTTATAGGGCTTGCCTTCCGCATATTTATTTGTTAATACAGAACCACAAGCCTCCATTACAGCAGGAGAAGTAAAATTTTCACTTGCAATCAATTCTATTGTTGTCTGCTGGCGTTTTAATTCCAAATCAATATACTTAGCAATCTCGGGGTCAGTTTTCCTCAAATTTTCCAAATTCATACACATCCTCCTGCAACCTTTTTTGATTATATGACAAAAGAACACGGCTTGCAATTTGTTAAGTAACCTGAAGAAATCTGTTAATATTTTTAATGAACCATTGGAATAATGAGTTTCTGACCTATAGAAAGCGCATTCGGATTAGCCATATTATTAGCTTCTTTAATTAAGTCAACTTTTTTCATATCAAAGCTGCCATAAAATCTAATAATAATACCCTCTAAAGTATCTCCCTGCTTAACAGTATAAGTCTGTGCTTCTGGTGCAGCCGTCTCTACAACAGCCGCAGAATCTGCAGGAATAAATGTAAACTTTGCTTCCTCAGTTGGAGTCTTAGGAGGTTTAATTTTAGCATCATGCGGTGTTGTACAGTTAATAAGTATAGAAACCATTGTCGTCATAATAAGAGTAATAACCGCACCAACTACTAATCCAAGAACAAAATATACTTGCGGTGACTTATCTGTTGACTTATGCGAAACTCTAAAATTTTGCCATAGAACATCTAACTCATGTTCTTTAGACTGCTCCCTGTAAAAACTGTTATCCTGATGCTTTATACTATAATTATTAATAGAACGCATCATATCTATTTTTTCTTTAGTCAGATTAGAACGTCTAAGAGTTGAACCTTTCATTAAACCTCACTACCTGATAAACTATATATTTTATACTTAGCATAAAATCTAATACTTGGCAAGTATTGTTACAAAAATACTATATTCAGTGGATACCAAATTAATTTTTAGCAAGACTTATAGTTTACCCACATCCTTCAATGCTTTATATATTTCTTTTTTCAAATTATTGTTATCTTTTTCTTTATTATAGATTTGCTTTAAAAGATCTACGGCATACTCGTTGCTTGAATCATTTTTCAGTATTTTTACAAGTTTTACAATAGCATCTGTTTTAGCACCCTTTGCATACAAAACTTCAGGTAATAATACCACCGTACGCTGAGTCGGATATTTTTGATATGCATAATTCGCACAATTTTGTGCGGCTGTATAGTCGCGAAGTTTTATGTAACAATTTGTTATTTCAGAATAAATCTCAACTTTTAACTTGGAAGAATCAACTAGTGGAATTACACTTTTATATTCTTTTATTGCTTCAGAATAATTTTTATTTTTCTGATATGCCATTGCAAGTCTCAACTTAGAACTCGGGTCATCCGGAGTAATTTTTGTATTAATTCTGGCAGCCGTTTCAGCATCTTTATTTAGCTGTGCCTTACCGCCTACAACCTGTTCTTTCGTAAGAAGATTTGCTTTATCACTACTTGTCAACGGTTTGTTTGTCAGGTCAGGAACCATTGAGTATAGTAGTTTTAATGTAGTCAAATCCCGTTTTGAAATATCATAATTTCTGTTCATGGAAATTGGATACATAAGATCCGAAGACTTTGAACTGTGTCCGGCAAGCCCCAATGAGTGACCGATTTCATGGAGTGCAACATTATATATCATCGCTGCAGAATACGGATTACCATTTTTATTTGCATATCTAAATTTTATAATAGAGTCAGCTATTGTATCACCATAATACTTAAACTGATGGAAACCTGCCGTATCATCAGAGAGATTAGGTAAATCCGGTGCAAAATAACATTTCATATCTGCATTCTGTGGAGAAGATACAAACTGAAAAGAAATTTGTCCGCCGGTCACATTTTCCCATTTATTATACGCCTTTTCAATCTCACTTATATAATAACCGGGAACCCCGCTATCTTGCTGAATATAAACTTTTAAGGGAAACGTCCTTGTATTCCATCTTGTCACATCACCTTGCGCAATGACTCCTCTAATATATGAATTTGCAATTGCTTCATCCAAATTATACGGATCAATGTCAATAGTATCATAAGGCGAGGCCATAACATATACAGGAATAAAAATAAAAAATAGTGCTAATAAAAATTTTTTCATGTAAAAAATATTAACAAAAATTTCTTATTCATAAAATCAACTATTTATTGGAATTTTAAAAAACGATATTTAACTTCTATCTAAATACTTAAATTTCCCATACTAAAGTATGATTTTTTACCAGAACCTCTATTATCAGCTAAGTACATATAATATAATAAGTATATGCTTATACTGTTGACTTTGTGAAAAAAATTATTAAACAATAGTCAGAAACAGTAACCATCAACAATCAAAGAAATAACAATAGGAGAATATCATTATGGGAATGGCAGCTTCACAAGCCCGTTATCTTCAACTTTCAGCAAGAATGTCAAATTGCGAATACGAAGGGCAGCAGATAAACCAACAACGTACAATATTAGCAAATCAGAGCGCTAATTTATTTAATCAAATGTTAACTTTGGAAGTGCCTACCGTACCTTCATCAAGTGATTATACTACTATACAATATACATTTTCAGATGGTTCTTATGACCAGACAATTGACAATTATTATCAGATAGGAACTTCTAATAGTGATTACAACTATGTTGTTACACATTCATATACCGTACAGAGATATACCGGTTCAATGAAATATCTTTCCGATCCGCAAGTACAATTTTCAAGTTCAAGTGATGTACTAACACCGGATGCGTACAGTATTATACAACAAGCTATTTATGATGGCTATGTTTCATACCAGAATGCACTTGCTGCATACAATACACTGCAAGATGACGCAGATGCTTTGTTAAGTGATGTTGAAGCAGCTCAAATTACTTTACTCAGCGAAATCGGAAAAACTACAATAACAGACTATGACTCCAATAGCAGTACTATTACTGATAATAGTGGTAGTACATACTCTTTAAGGGATATTGACAATGATGACGAGAATGCTATAGCAGCATTAATCAAATCCGGTGTTTTTGATGAAAGTGATACTTATTATAAATACCTGGACAGTAATAATGCAACACATTATCTTTCCAGTACTGATTTGGAAAAATATTTGGCAGATACTTCAACAGGATTAACAGCTTATTCAGTAGAGCTCAGTGATCCCGACACAACTCAGGCACTAACAGACTATGAGACCGCACTCCAAGCATATAATGATGCATCGGATGCTGCACAAAGTTATTATGATAATGAAGTAACAGATGCATATAACAATTATCAAACATTATTAAACGCTTACAGCGATTCAACACTCCCGACTTACATCGGAAACAGTGCCCTGACAGAAATTGCCGTAGGAGAAATGACAGAGGCACAAATCACTGAATTGCAGCAGGTAATATATGACTTAGCGCAAGAAGGAATTGAATCTAACCTTGCCTCATGTTTTGATGCTAATGGTAATTATATCGGTGGTATATTTTCATTTGAATTATATGGCACAACTTATTATACAACGTATGCAGACTTGTATGAGTCATATCAATCAGCAACTTCAAACAATGGTATCGATGGTCAAACATCATTAGCATACTATAGTGCAACATACGTTGATACAAAAATACAAACAACTGAGTATGCCTTGTTAGAAACAGATTCAAGCGGCAGATTTACATCTATAAGACTTGCAAGCGACTCTGTAACATACACGCTAAACGCAGAAACGGTTACAGATGAAGATGCTTATAATGATGCAATGAACCAATATTATTATGACACTGCCGTATATGAGAAAACAATTTCAGATTTGAATGCAAAAACATCTATTATTCAGCAACAAGATCAGGTACTGGAATTAAGACTTGAACAGCTTGATACAGAACGTAATACATTGAGTACTGAAATGGATGCTGTACAACAAGTTCTCAGTGATAATATTGAAAGAACTTACAAAACTTTCGGTGATTAGTCTTGATTTTTTCATAACAATCATTAAGAGGATAATATGGCATATAAAAATGACGGATACCTTGTAATAGCAAACAGATACGGAGCAGCTTCAGCCGATGCTAAAGCTTTGATGTATGAAACTTACGACCGTTTAAGGGACTTAACCGTGTCGGGAAGTACATCGACCGGCAGCGGCTTTGGTGCAACAGGCGGTTTTCTGTACCAGCTTGCCAGTTTGTTTTCGCCATCAACATTCATGACCTCTCTGGGGGGTACTGACACCATGAACATCCCCGGAACATCGTACTGGACAACTACATCTTCAAGTTCACAGTACAGTTCTTTCGGTTTAAGTTCGTTATATAGTTATTCAGGCTTTCCGAGCGGTGCAGCCTCCGTTTACTCAGGACTCAGCGGAACAGCAACCGGTGGTGCTGCTTCTCTAGGATTAATAAACGGAGTAGGTTCTTACAGCGGTTATGCAACAGGTTATGCATCAAGTATCGGTTCTATTGCTGATATTGCTTCTACCGCCAGTTACGGTGCCGGTCTGGCATCCGGTTATGGTGTCGGACAAACTCTTGTAACCCAATTAGGCGGCATAATCTCCGGATGGGGCGGAATATTACAAAATATGGCACCATACATGGGTGAGTGGGGCTTGCCGGCAATACTCTGCGGGAATTTACTTTCAGGCACGGGTTCTGCTGCCGTATCTGCGGTACAAAGCGTTGCCCAAAATATTCTTACTAACGCTGATACCATCCTTTCACAAAAGGTAACTAATATTGAAACCGTATGTAAAATGCTTGATACACAATCAGATATTGTAAGAAAAATGCTTAAAGATGAAATCGAAGGCAACAGTGAAGAAGTACAAAATATTTCTTAATAGAATTATTATGTTTATAAGAACTTTTCTGAGAGTAATGTTTAATAGTATCTGCAACAATGCTGTTGCAGATTTTATAAAGAATTTTGTAAATTTTTGTAACAATATCACAAAAAATAACAAAAACACCCTAAAGTTTTCTTCGAATATGCCGTTATATAAATTGGATACGAATAATCCAATTTCGTTCCGCAGTATAACAGGTGATGAAATAGACTGTAAAAATGTTAAGACATGTTAAACTACACCCGTATTTATAGCAATTTTTTGAAGTTACATGTTTTAAATATATTAGAAGGTCTATTAAAGTAGGAAAATTCTATTTATGAACGATACTTTAAAGACAACAATCAGACGACTGATAAACTTTATGAACTTTGCAAGGAACTTCTTTGTAAGAAACAATCCGTTCTTAATGTTATTCAATAGTCTGTTTACTTCCTTCAAAGACATGCTTCAGGTTAGGCAAAAACTGAAGATGGCAAAATACAGAGTTAATTACAACAAACACAAACTCAGTAAAATGGAAGCCCTTATAGCAGAAAGTAATGAACACACGTTTTTGAAAGGAAGAAATCTGAACCAAATAAGATAAGGAAGTGTGTTATGGGTGTAGTATCAACAATTTTCAGAACGCAGCTGTTAGTCGCAAGACAGCACGATTTAGAAGCGTTCATTTCTGACCTCGCAGAAGCCAAGATGGAACTTGCAAATTCTGTTACCGATTATATCGATGCCGGTCAGGACTTAGATGACAACAGTCCGGTTGTAAAACGTTTAAGAGCAAGGCGTGAAAAATTGGAATTAATGGAAAAGAAGATTGATATGCGAATGCAGGAATATCAAAACAAGCTTAATATGGTAAATACTGAATTGCAATCTTTAAATGGTGCTGCAGATAATCAAATTCAAAGAAGTTTCAGCTATAAGTTATAGTTGACAGACTAATCTTTGTGGTCTTGTTTTTATTTTCAAAGTATGAAATTATGTTCTTATGGTTGAGAACATAATAGAGATTTGTGATATTGCAGTTAATTTTACTCCGGCAGGAAAATCCTCCGGAGAAATTGTCCGTGCAGTCAAAGGAGTAAGTTTTAACATCAAAAAAGGAGAAGTTTTTGCAATTGCAGGAGAATCCGGCTGCGGTAAATCCACACTTGCCAAAAGTATGATAAGACTCCTAAAACCTGAAACAGGGTATATTTTATTCAAAGGTAAAGATATAAATAAGTTCTCCGGAAAAGAAAAAAAAGAATTTACTAAATCGGTACAAATGGTTTTTCAAAACCCCTATCACAGTCTTAATCCCAAGATGAAGATCTTTGATATTTTAAAAGAACCACTTGATATAAATTTTAATTTAACCAAACAAGAAAAGAGAGAAAAGATTAAAAAAGTTATAACTGATGTCGGTTTAAATCTCAGTACATTAGATAATTACCCTCACGAGTTTTCCGGCGGACAGCGCCAGCGGATTGCAATAGCAAGAGCAATTATATCAGAACCTGAAGTCATTATAGCAGATGAACCTGTTAGTGCATTGGATGCAAGTATTCAGGCGCAGATACTTAATCTTTTAAACACCTTAAAACAAAAATACAACTTAACAATTATATTTATATCCCATGACCTGCGGGTAATAAAGTATCTTTCAGACAGAGTAGCAATTATGTATCTCGGAGAGTTAGAAGAACTTGGAACAGTAGAAGATATATTTGATACTCCAAAACATCCGTATACAAGAACACTGCTTGATGCCATACCATATATAGGTAAGAAAAAGCTTGAACTTATAGACAAAGAACCTGAATGCGAAATAAAAGAAGGCTGTACATTTATTCCACGCTGCACACACTGTATACTTGAAAAATGCAGCAAAAACCCGAACCAGAAAAGAATTTCTGAAACTCACAGCGTTCGCTGTGCATTGTACAATTAACTTTATCTGAAATACTATTATCTTATCTATAATTTAATAAGGGGCAAGGTTTTATTATTGTTTTTTAGATTTGAAAATTGTTTAATAATATGGTTATATGTTTTCCCGTTAATAATAACCCTTATCATAGAATGCATTTATAGACCAGCAAATCTGGTGCGGTCCTTCTTATAGTTCTCCGGAGAATACTTGCAATACACCTTTCAATTGTTCTGCACTAACGGTATTAATACGTGCTATTATTAACTGCTATCCATTTTATCTCCTTCTTATTTGAATACAGACTCTGCGGGGTATAATGTATAAAGGTTCATTTTACTATACGAAATGTACTATTCTTTGCAACATTTGTCAAGTCATGGATTTATTTTGTTACATTTTATAACAATCAAAAGTATTATAAACAATTTTTAATTTACTTTTTAATTTACAATACCGTCATAAAAGCACACTTTACCATACAATAAAAGCCATGAATATCCGCCATAAAACATATTTCTCTCTACCGCTACTACCCCGATATACCTGCATATAAATTTCTCGCCGGAATCATCTGCTTTATTCATTACCCTCTTTATTTACCCCCTGCTTGTGATATAATTAGCTTAGAAAAAGAAAGGGAGATTACCATGAAAAAATCAGTAAAAGACTTAGGCGACATTCAAGGTAAAACAGCACTTGTAAGAGTTGACGTAAATGTACCTTTAGATGCGGACAAAAATGTTACAGATGATACCAGAATACAGGCTATTGTCCCAACAGTTAAATATTTAAAAGATAAGGGTGCAAGAATTGTTCTTATGGCGCATCTTGGCAGACCCAAAGGCGAAAAGAACATGGAATTTACTTTAGCACCTGTTGCAAAATACATGTCTAAAGTTTTCGGTGAAGAAATCATATTCATTCCGTCAGTTGAAGAAGCTCCGGCATACGTTTCTGAACTCAAGGACGGACAAATTGCACTGCTTGAAAATATCAGATTTTATAAGGCAGAAGAAGCAAAAGATGATGATATGACTTTTGCAGAAGAACTTGCAAAACTCGGTGATTTTTATGTAAACGATGCATTCGGTGCAGCCCACAGAAACCACACATCTACTGCAAAACTAGCTAAAATTCTTAAACCTGCTGTTTCAGGTTTATTAATGGAAAAAGAAATCAGATGCTTATCACAGGCACTTGATAATCCTGAAAGACCTTTTACAGCCGTAGTCGGCGGGGCAAAAGTTTCTTCCAAAATAGGTGTCCTCGAAAATCTTCTTGATAAAGTAGATAATATGATTATCGGCGGCGGTATGGCATATACATTTGTTAAAGCTAACGGCGGCAAAATTGGTAATTCTATTTGCGAAGATGACCAGCTGGAAGTTGCAAAAGCTATTGAAAAGAAAGCAGCAGACAAAGGCGTTAAACTTGTTATGGCAACCGATGTGCTTGTAACAGACGATTTCTCAGGTAATGGCACAAACAAATTCGTTAAAATCAACGAAATTCCTGACGGATTTGAAGGTGTTGATGCAGGTCCGGATTCAAGAAAAGCATTTGCTGACGTAATCAAGGCTTCAAAGACAATCCTTATGAACGGTCCTGTAGGTGCATTTGAAAATCCTGCATTTGCTGAAGGTACAAAAGCTGTTCTTGAAGCAATTGTTGAAGCAACAAAGAACGGTGCAACCTCTGTTATCGGCGGTGGTGATTCTGTTTCTGCCGCTAAAAAATTCTGCAAAGCAGAAGATTTTACACATGTATCAACAGGCGGCGGTGCATCACTTGAATTTATTGAAGGTAAAATCCTTCCTGGTGTTGCAGCTCTTGATGATAAATAGGAGATTGCTCTAAACAGATTTAAAAACCCTCCAAATCACTGGAGGGTTTTTATTTTTTAATCAATTTTTAAAATAATTCCACGGCTCCCGAGTTTTATAACGCCGCTGCTCTTTTTGAGTATAAAATCGGGAATTTTTGTTTCAAACGGCGCAAAATAATAGTATCTGCTCTGCGGAATAGTTTTTAACCATTCTTTATCAGGTGTATTCCATTCCTGAAAATAAACTTTTTTAGTATCAAAATCATAAAACCTTGAATAATAAATCCACTCGACATTAGAATTTTTCGGTATAACTACCGAATAACCATTGCTATTAACAGCTGCAGCAAGTTCCTTTATTCCGTAATTTGTTCTTGTATTGATTTTGTTAATTAAAATTTCGTTCATTATAAACAAATAATAGCCGCATAAAACAAAAATCGCCGCACTTATCAATAGTTGTAAATTTGATGGAAACAAATCACACAATTCACAGACAAGAAGTATTAACAATGGCAAGGAGAACAAAAGCATACGTACAACAAAAGGATAAAGGTGAAGATAAGATGCGGTAATCAGGGAGAGAAATACAACCCCAGATATTATTGCTATATTTCTGTTGCGTATAATTGCCGCCGCTAAACCTGCCGTTACAATTCCTAATGAAACAAGCGGCATAATGAAAATATTAAAACTGCTTTTTATATTGAAAAGAACCAGATTTAAAATATTTTTACCGGTTATAAAATAAGCCGCCCAATATCTGTCCATGCCGGCTCCGTGAGTTTCCATAACCCCCCAGAGATGATATACAAAATAAAATATAAGAACGAGAATGAAAGCCGTCAGCGCACAAAAGAACTTTTTATAATCCTTAAATAATATACTTGCAATTCCGCCTGTTATAATAAATGCTGCCGGAAAAGAAAATAATGTCACACAGGAAATTATAAGTATTTGATAAAATTGTTTCCAATATGAATCCGGATTATATTTAATAAAATAAAGTATCAGTAAGATACTTATCAGTACGTCTGATGAATAGGGCTTTAATTCATAAGAATACTGAATTAAAACTGGATTAAAAGCAAATAATATCAATCCTGTGAGTTGAATATATCTGTTTATAAAAAGGGTTTTCAATAAATAATAAAAAACAAATATTGCACTGATACCTGAAAATAACGGGATAACTCTTAATAAGAAATCCGTTAAAACCGGATTTATATATGGACTGTTTCCTAAGATAACCAGTTTTACTGCAGATAGAAACAACGGCGGTGCTACCTGAAGAAATCTCAGAGGGTTAAATAATCCCCAGAAGCCTCTGTCAAGAATATTAATTGCAAGTGCGCATTCATCATGCCAGAGTCCGGTATTTAAAATAGGAAAAATCAATCGCAGCAGTATTCCAAGAGCAATAACCGCATATATTAACCAAGAGCTTAAATTATCCTGCTTTGCTTTTGCAGTGTTCTTCGTTTTACGTTTTAACTTCTTTTTCCCCATAAAAATAATTTTATCAAAAAATTCCGGTTACACCACAAAAAACAAAAACATTTAAAGTTCAAGAAATATCATTTGCTACAAAGATACATACATGATATAATTCAGGATATGGATGAGAAGGTTTCCGGGAAAAAATTGACCACACAGTCGAAACTTATTTTTGCTGGGATGGCTTTAAGTACGATTTTTCTTGTGCTTTTAGCATTTTTTGCTATCTTTGAAATTGAACAAACATTGAATTCCGGTTATAGAAATTTTGCATCCATAATATCCAAAACTCTTGCAATAGAGAGTCAGGAAATAATAAAAGATATTCCTGATTTAGAAAAATATGAAACCATAAGGGAACATTCAAAATCCATTCTTAAAAATAATACAGATATTTCATTTGTAGAATTTAGAGATTCAAACTCAAAAATAATTTACTCATCCAGAGATGATTTTCCTGGAAAATATGAAACAGATGCAATAAAAGCATCTGCACCGCTAAAAATTATCAATTCAAATCAGGCAGACACTGCCGGTTCGGTTATGATTGGCATGTCCGGTAAAACCCTTGCCAAAATTGTCAAAACTGCACAACTTTCTATGGTTCTGGTATTTATCCTTGCATGGATTGTTATTGCCGGGATTGTGTATATGAACACTTCTATCATCAGCCGGGAACTTATGAAACTTTATAACGGTGTAAAAAAAATCTCTGCAGGGGATTTTGGATATACAATAGATAACAAAAACTCGGGGCGTGAAGTTTCGGAATTATTTGATGCTTTTAATGATATGTCACACAAACTCAGCCGTTATAATGAGCAAACTATTGAGAGCCTTACTTTTGAGCGTAATAAATTAGAAGCTGTGCTTATGAGTATTGTAAACGGTGTAGTAGTTTGCGACAGTAAAGACAAGGTTATACTTGTAAATAACCACGCTAAAAAACTCCTTGAAGTAACAGACGAAGATATTATAAATACTCAAATTCAACAATTCTGCGATACAAACGGCGAGTTGTGTTTCAAAGACAAAATTGAACAGTTTAAAGATACCCCGCTTGAAGAAATGGAATCAAAACCGCTTGAGTTTAATATAGAAATTTCCAAACGAATTATTAAAGCACTTATCTCACCAATGTTTTTAAGAAGCGGTGCCTATACCGGATACATTATCGTTCTTATTGATGTAACAAAAGAAATTGAAATGGATCAATTACGTTCGCATTTCATTTCTAATGTATCACACGAATTAAGAACACCTGTAACCGTTTTAAGGAGCTATATTGACACACTTTATAATTATGGTGATAATTTTGATTTTAATACCCAGCGTGAATTTATCGGTGTAATGAATCAGGAAATTATAAGACTTAATCGAATGGTTAATGATATTCTTGATTTTTCACGTTATGAGTCACAAAATGTGCATCTTGATATGAATAAACAAAATATTGTCGAAATAATAGAAGATTGCGTAAATCAGGTTGAAGTACTTGCCAAAGAACACAATTTAACCTTCTCAATTATAAAAGAACCTGACTTACCGGAAGTTACCCTTAATATTGACAGTATTTCAAGAGCTTTAATGAATATTATTTCAAATGCCATAAAATATTCCCCTGACGGTAAACGTATTAAAATCCGTGCAGAACGTTCACGTGTTGATAATTACGTGGAAATAAGCGTAGAAGATCAAGGTCCCGGAATACCTGAAGAATGTCTTGACAAGATTTTTGAGAGATTTTACAGGGTTGAAAATGCAACTCACTCAGTGAAAGGTACAGGGCTAGGACTGCATCTTGTAAAAATAGCAATCGAAAAACATCACCATGGAGAAGTATTTGTTCACTCTAAACTCGGCGAAGGCTCGACTTTCGGGTTCAGACTGCCTATCGACCAGCCGGAAGAAGAACGTGAAGAGTACATCCCGAACCTTCCATCCGAAAGCGAAACCAGACAAGAAGTAAACGGAAACGGATGGACTTTATCACTGGAAAAGAAATAATAGATGGACAATTATAAAAACGCTATAGACCTTTTAACTTCAAAAGGCAGATTTTACATAGAACTTGGTTTAGACAGGATTACACAAATTCTTGCTCTTTTTAATAATCCGCAGAACGATTTAAAATATATTCATGTTGCGGGTACAAATGGTAAAGGCAGCGTTTGTGCAATACTTGAGTCTATTCTCAGGACAAAATACAAAACCGGTTTATACACAAGTCCGCATATCTTTGATTATACCGAGAGAATAAAGTTTAACGGCAAAAATATCCCGAAGGATGTTTTTGCTAAATATGTATTTGAAATTTGCCGGAAAGCGGATGATGCCTCTATCCACCTTACGGAATTTGAAATTTTAACTGTAATGATGTTTTTATATTTTAAAGAGAAGGGTGCAGAAATTGTTATACTGGAAACAGGGCTTGGAGGGCGATTTGACGCTACAAATGTTATTAAAGAACATATCTGCTCTGTTATAACACATATTGACTATGACCATACAGAACGTCTGGGCAGCACCCGTGACAAAATCGCTTTTGAAAAAGCCGGAATTATCAAACCGGACTGTCCGGTTGTAACCGCAACCGCTATGGAAGTTTTAAAAGACAGAGCGGATGAACTAAACTCGCTTTTTATACTCATCCCGCCTGCTGTGGAAGAAGAGTACAAACAGGCATTATCATTAAAAGGGTTCCAGCAGGAAGAAAACCTTGCACTTGCACTTACTGTTATTCAAACATTCTTCAGAGATATTACAAATGACGAAATACTTACGGGGCTAAGGAATACTGTTCATCCATTCAGATTTGAGTATTTTCCAAAATACAATCTAATAGTTGATGTGTCACATAACCCTAATGGAATTGAGGCATTAAGAATTAATCTTGATTACCTGTACCCGCAGTACAGGAGAAGGTTTGTATTCGGCTGCCTGAAAAACAAAGATTACAATAAAATGATAAATATTTTATTCAGTCCGCAAGACGAAATTTACTTTTACGAATTTGATTACCCGAACGCTGTTAAATTTGAAGATTTACAGGAAGCATGCCCGTACCCGTGCAAGAAGCTTGACGGCAGTTTAAAAACCGGTGACGGTTTATTAACAGTAGTCTGCGGTTCGTTTTATATGTTATCCGGCCTGTTCAAATCAAGAGAATCGCTGTTATAACATCCGCCCCAGATATACACCTGCAGCTGCGGATAAAACACATAGAAGCACGCTTAAAAAGATATAAATAATGGCAGATGTAATTTCTGCAGTTTCAAACATACGCAAAACCTCAAATGCAAAGGTTGAGAACGTCGACAGCCCGCCACAAAAACCGTATGTCAACGCAAGCCTGAGATGCGGCGGAATATCCGGATGAACCGCAAAAAATCCGGCTCCAAGCCCTAGAATAAGACTTGCAAGAATATTTACACACAATGTGGCAGGTGCAGAGGCAAACTGTGTACTTACAACAATTAGTCCTGTAATATACCTTAAAACAGCACCAGTCCCGCCGCCTATAAATATTGCAATAATATTTGCCAGAGTCATATTGTAATTATATCACAAGTGCTTAAGAGATATTTTCCCTCTTCCAATACTGATTTTGTTCACTACAGGGTGGATCGTACAGTCCATAATGCGATTATTGTTGAAACAAAACTTTTGTTATATAGTTGGTATGGGATAATAATTATGGACAAACAAAAACTACTGGATTTATATAAGATTAATATAAATGAATTAATAAATATTGCGGCAGAAATTACAGATATAAATTTTGGAAATAACATAGAAGCGTGTTCCATTATAAGTGCCAAAACAGGTAAATGCGGCGAAAACTGTAAGTACTGTTCACAAAGCGCCCATAATCATGCAAAGATTGAATGTCATCCTCTTGTTGATTTGGAAACGGTAAGAAAGGCTGCCCAAAGTGCCAGAGCAAACGGCGCTGCGAGATTTGGGCTTGTTACATCAGGCAGACTTCCGTCAGATGAAGATTTTGAAACAATTTTAGAAATGGTAAAGGTTGTAAATTCCATCGAAGGACTGACCTGCTGTGCATCGTTAGGAATTGTGACAGAAAATCAGATGAAACAGCTTAAAGAGGCAGGATGCGTAAGATATCACCATAATATAAACACCTGCAGAAACTATCATCCTCAGATATGTACAACACACACTTATGAGGATAGAATAAATACAATCCAGCTTGCATACAAATACGGACTTGAAGTATGCTGCGGTGTAATAATAGGTATGGGCGAAACCCGTGAAAATCGTGTAGAAATGGCACTTGAACTTGCCCAAATTAATCCTGTATCTGTTCCGGTTAATGTTCTTACCCCTATTGAAGGCACACCGTTTGAGAATTATGCCGACAAAATAGACGAAGATGAAATAGTAAGAACCATGTGTATTTTCAGAATTGCTCTGCCAAAATCTCAAATTCGTTTTGCAGGCGGACGTTCAACCCGTTTGAGCCATGAAAATCAGGAACGCTGTCTTAAAGCCGGTATAAACGGAGTTATCGTGGGCAATTATCTTACAACTGCCGGTGTTGATATCGAGGATGACAAAAAAACGTTTGAAAAACTTGGTAAAGTCCTTGTATAGACATTAAGAAATGTAAATTTTATTTATTTTATTGAAATCAATTCATATAGATAACTTTTATATATATAAGAGGTACGTATGACTGAAATTAATCCCGTTTCAAATAAAAAAATATCTGAAGGGTATAATATACAAAATAAACAGGACACCGTAAAAGAAATTGTTATACCACTGGTTTCTGATAGTACAGAAGTACCTAATGACAAAGCTAATGACAAAAATATTTTGAACTGGTTGAGTGAACGTATAAACAAAACATTAGAAAAACTGGATGAAGATAAGAAATTCCAAAAAACAAAAGAATTAATTGAAAATTTTAATGTCAAATATAATTTAACAATGTCAAAAGAGGATATTGATTATTGGACAAAATTAATAAATGATAATGCAGAGAGTACAAATACAAGTCCTGCAATTATTGCTGCAGTTATTGCCCGGGAGACAAGTTTCAAAAAAAATACAATTTCAATAAACGGTGCAGGCTCAATGCAAATTACAACAATAACAGTAAATGATATGTTTTCGAATGAAAACGGCGGCAGACAAAGATTGTACAAAATGATTGATGAAAACACGCTTAATGAAATTCTTTATCAAACAGATAAAGAGGGTAATCCTCTCACCGATAAGAATGGAAATTACATCAGAAAGTATAGTTCGCCTCATGAAATAAGAAATACCTGCGGTAAAGATGAAAATCTCGGTATTAAGGTTGGTATAATGTGCTTGAAGATGAAATTTGCAGAAAGTGTATCAAGAAAATATGGAATTTCTCTTACCAGTGCTATTGAACAACTTAAATCCGGAGAACTTAAACTCTCTGAAAAAGAACTGGAAGAGATTACAACAAACGCATTAAAAAATTATAATTCCGTATTTATTGAATATGCACCTGCAGTTATTGACTCTTTAAAAACAACAGTAAACGATACCGACAGTTTGACTATATACAAGGTTCCGAAAAAAAATAATCAATAATTTTTTAACCCCCTTTAAACAAAGTTATAAAACAGCTTGCGGAGGGTTAAAAAATATGCTATACTAGTAATAGCAATGGATTGAGTGTATCATTTCCCCCGTTATACAAAACGCTTTATAGTTAAAAATATCTGCTATGTGTTAAACAGGAGCTAAAATGAGTACAATTTGCCTGCGTCTAAACAGTGAGCAAAATTCCGACGACAATTACTCCAACCGTAGAAACAGTTGTTTGTATTTTACCAGAACACCTGTGTTTTTTCCTGCTGTTGCATTAGTTGTATTTTTAATTCCCGCAATATTTGGTACACCGGCATCTGAGAATTTAGTCCATTCAGTATCCGGATCGCCTGCTTTGAACAGAGCAAAAACCATCATGGAAACAAGCATTATAAATGAAAGACGTGAAGAAGTTTTTGATAACTATATTAAAAGAAAATATCCCGGCGGTTTAATCACAGATTTAGAAAGAGGTGTAAAACGAATAAAAGTGGTACGGTATTTTGACTCCCGCCCCGTTAAGCTCAATATTATAGAAACTGATTTTTACGTTAATCCTAATCTGAGGGTATTACCGTCTATTGCAGGCGAAAATTTGAATACCAAAGCAAAGATAAAAGATATTAATATTAAAGACAGTGCAATTGTTTCGGTTAACGGCGGATACTTTAAGCAGCAAACAGGAACACCCCTTGGACTTTTAATGATTAACGGCAGGGTATATTCAGGATCAATGTACAACAGAGTTGCACTGGGGATTTTCAACAACAGGTTTGAAATGGCACGTGTAAATACTGATATAACACTTCACACAAACAAAAACAAACTTAAAATTGACAATATTAATCAGCCAAGGACACTTGCAAGCCATGTTCTTGTATATGATGACCTCTGGGGAGCATACGCACCTGCTCCGCCCAAAGGCGGCATTTCTGTTATTGTGTCTGATAAAAAAATTGCAGGAACATCATCTTCAGCAGCAGCTATTCCCAAAGACGGTTTCGTAATTACTGCTCCAAAATCTAAAGTAAGCAAAATTTTAAATGATAAAAGATTAAAATTAGATATAAGAACAAATCCGAAATGGAATGATGTTAAACATATTATAAGCGGCGGTCCGTACCTTATAAAAGACGGAGAAATATATGTTGATACAACCGCACAAAAACTCGATTCTATTGCGGGCAGAAACCCCAGAACAGCAATAGGATACACCGCTGATAATAATATAATAATTGTTACTGCAGACGGAAGAGAAAACTCTTCTGTAGGATTGACCCTAACAGAACTTGCACGATACATGCAGCAAATAGGATGTGTAAACGCTATGAACCTTGACGGCGGCAGTTCTACTGTCTTATATGGTGCAGGAGGCATTCTTAATTCTCCTTCGTACAAAGGCGGTGTTGAACTATCTAATGCAGTACATATTGTAACTAAATAGATAAATAAAATGTATTTATATAAAATATATATTGGAAAAATTCTTAAAATATTAAGTATATAACGGTATGTAAATTTTATATAAAACATACTTGACATTTATACACAAATGTTATAGGATTAAATTGCCGGTGCATAATCGGTATTAGGGATAATAAATTAATCTGATACATACTAATTAGATTAGGGATTGGAATATATGCTTTGTGCTATTAGTATGTGTATGATTAGGGAAAGTAGGGATAAACATGGGATTAAGTATTGTTACTAATTCATTGGCTTTAACAGTCACATCAAACCTTAACAGTTCAACCGATGCAATGACTCAAGCAATTGAGCGGATGACTACTGGTTTTAAAATTAATACTGCAAAGGATGACGCAGCGGGCTATAGTATCGTAGATTCAATGACAGCCAAAATAGGTTCATTCGATGTAGCATATGATAATGCTCAAATCGGAATAGATATGCTGACAACGGCAGAAGAAAATTATGCATTAATCACAGAGCACTTACAACGTATCAGAGATTTGACCGAACAAGCAGCCAACGGTACATACAGCGAAGACTCTCTAACTGCAATTAGAACCGAAATTGAACAAAGATTGGAAGAAATTAATCGTGTTGTAGGTACTGCTGAATATAACGGTATGTATCTGATTGACGGAAGTCTTTCTGATGATGTTCGTATTCAAGTCGGTATTTATGGTGATGATTACAGCGGAGTTACTTTAGACAGTAGTTTATTTTCTGATGCAAGCGTAAGTTCTCTTTTTTATTCTACTACCAGTACCACTAGCATTTCCAGCATAGCTAGCATGTTAGCTGGTATTGATGGGAGTGGTGTTACTACTACTACTAATCCTTCTGCGTATCTTTCAGCAATTGATTACGCTATTTCAGATATTGCATCACGTGTCACAAATCTGGGTGCTGCACAAAACAGACTTGAATCTGCAATGACTGCTGTTGATACGAACATCACACAGTTGACTAATTCAAGAAGTACAATGAGAGATGCTGATATCGCTGAAGAATCTACAAATTATATTTCAGCACAAATTCTGCAGCAAGCTGCAGCGACACTACTATCAACAGCGAACCAGGTACCATCTATTGCGCTGAACTTGGTGTAGTGATTAAAATTTTGATTGTTGATTGGGATATGTACTTATATTTGAGGTTGAGTAATCGGCCTCTTTTTATTATGCAATAATCCTCCATCCCGTAAGGATAAAAAGCAGCACCAACACAAGATTTGTGCAGGAGAAAGCAGGTGCAAGGAAACAACGTTAGAGAACAGCTCTCCTCAGCGCAAAAATCAAACAGATAAAAATTCAGTAGTAAGACAAACAATATAAAGCCGTACCCGAGTAATCTACCCGCCAGACAGTTCCACTATTACCACACCCTCCCTCACTTCTGTACAACAATCTTTGCCGTTACCCCACAATCTCACCGCCGCCTATAAGATGGCCGTCAACGGGAGAATAAAAAACACATGCCTGTCCGCAGTGATAGGCAAAGTTACTAACACTAGACAAAGGCATGCCAATATGTCATAATATATATTAGGATGGTATTGAATTAATTAGAATAAAAATAAAGATATACTCGCTGTGGAATTATCCACAGTTCAAATGACAGGCTATATGCCTGTCGTTTGCGTTTTAAGAAAATTTAAGCTAAAATTACCCTATGAATGAGAAAAGAGTCTTAGTTTTAATTGACGGTTTTAATTATTACCATAAGTTGAAAAATTACCAGAAAAATAATAACATTTGCGTCAAATGGCTTGATTATATGTCACTTTTAAAATCAGCCATAAAAAGTCATTTAAAAACAGAAGAATTTTCTATTGAGGTAATATTTTTCTCGGCAATTGCAACTCACAGAAGTACGGACTCGCAAATACGTCATAAAAACTACCTAAAAGCACTAAGATTATCCGGTATAAAAATCGTCTTAGGTGAATTTAAAGAAAAGTATATTTCTCCGTGTCCGGATTGCAAACAAATGTCTCAAACAGAAAAAATTTTAAAACATGAAGAAAAACATACCGATGTAAATATTGCAATTACTATGCTTGAAAAAGCCATAAAAAACGAGTTTGATTATGTATACTTATTAAGCGGTGATAATGATTACGTACCTGTAGTGAAAAGGGTAAAAGAGTTGTGTCCCGAGAAAAAAATTATTATCTCTCCACCACCACAAAAAAATTACTGCGTACACAACTTAGTAAGTGCAAGTAAAGAAAAAGATTTCTATCGATTTAGCTGGAAACAAATCAAACATTTTCAGTTTCCTGACAACTATCAGGAAATACAAAATCCTTGGTGCATTTAATTAAACAACATTTTCAAGCTGCATCAAATTTTACTATAGTTTTTTAATACCAAGTTCAAATATTACAGGAGTAAAGCGTAATATACGATTACATTTTACCCCACAATCTCACCGCCGCCTATAAGATGGCCGTCAACAGGAGAATAAAAAACACATGCCTGTCCGGATGTAATTGAATTTACAGGAGCATCAAACGTTACTTTATAATTCTCAACATCAACTACTCCTGACTGCGGCATCATATTATATCTTATCTTTATCATAGCCGCAAAGCTATTATCTGAAATCGGATAAGAAAGATTTATATCTTTTAATTGTAAAGATGTAGAGTAGTTTTCTTCTTCTTTTCCAACATAAACAACATTATTTGCCGCATCAACACCTAGAACATACAGAGGATAAGGGTAAGCAATTCCAATACCTTTACGTTGTCCTATGGTGTACTGATAAAACCCGTCATGCTGCCCGAGTATTTTACCCGTAGATTTTTCTACAAAAACACCTTTTTTTGTACCAAATTTATCCAACAGATATTTTTTTGTAGTACACGGTTTCTGGATAAAACATACATCCTGACTTTCTTTTGCTGATTTTGACGGTAAGTTGTATTTTTCAGCTATTTCTCTTATTTCACTTTTCTTATGGTCATAAAGCGGAAAAACTGTTTTAGAAAGTACTTCCTGAGACAGTTTATACAAAAAATAAAGCTGATCTTTATGCTCATCTTTTGCCGGATAAAGTTTGTATATACCATCAATACAGCGGATGTCCGCATAATGCCCAGTTGCAAAAATATCAGCATTAAATTTATTCATCGAAATATCAAAAAGCCTGCCCCATTTAATAAATTTATTGCATTGTATACAGGGATTAGGTGTTTTGCCTGATTTATAAGCATTCTCAAAATAGGAAATAACTTCCTGCTTAAATTTGTCTGATACATTAATAACATGGTGTTCTATTCCAAGTGTATCCGCAACAGCCTTTGCATTGGCACATATAGTCCTTGCAGACGGAGTATCAAACATTAATCCTGTAACACCTGTAACTTCATAACCCTTTTTTTGCAGCAGCAAAGCAGTCACAGAACTGTCCACACCACCACTTATTGCAACTATAGCTTTTTTCATACTTGTAATTTTAACATAAAAAGTTTTTATAAAGATTTCATCTAAATAAAATAATTACTTATAACCCAATAAAAGACGGCTTTCCTCACACTTATGCACCAAAATTATACATTATGATGCATATAACGGCACAATTGAGTAAAAACTTTAATAAATCCGG
>CAYVMC010000007.1:0-77558 GCA_964452495.1 uncultured Muribaculaceae bacterium
AGGCAGTTGTTGCTGAAACCGTTAAATTTGCCTTCCAGCATGCGGATACTTTCTCCATACTCCCACACAGTGTAAGAGTCGGGATACTCAACCAGAACAAGTACGCTATAACCGACCCTGTTATAGGACACGAAAATATTAACAACAAAGGGGTCTGGGTTAGACCGTTTACTTCTCTGGAATCTATTGACCTCAAAAACGGACCTGATGTTGATGCTGTTACATACGGGACACTAATCGGGTTTGACAGTAACTTTGAAGAGTTTAAGCGCGGCTGGTACGGGGTTACTTCCGGTTACGTCGGGTATAACGGGGCTTCGCTCTCTTACTCAGGTGTTGATACCATCATGAACGGCGGATTACTGGGTGTTACTCAAACTATGTACAAAGGCAACTTCTTCACTGCATTGACCGCTACCGCCGGTGCGTCTGCCGGTTCGACTTCCTCTGACTGGGGTCACGAAAACTTTGCTATGCTGCTTGCTGGTATCGGGTCAAAAACAGGGTACAACTTTGAGTTTAAAAACGGTAGATTTATTATTCAGCCGTTATTATCCTTAAACTACACATTTGTTAACACTTTTGACTATACAAACGCTGCAGGGGTTTCTATTGACTCCGACCCAAATCACAACTTCCAGATTAATCCTGCGTTAAGGTTCATCGGAAACCTGAGCAACGGGTGGCAGCCTTACGCTTACGTCGGGATGGTGTGGAACGTTCTTAACTCATCAAAAGTAACAGCAAATGAAGTCATCTTACCGAAAATGAGCGTTAAACCGTACGTTGAATACGGTGTCGGTATCCAGAGAAGCTGGGCAGAAAAGTTCTCTGCGTTCTTCCAGACAATGGTTAGAAACGGCGGACGTACAGGTGTCGCATTCACTGCAGGGTTCCGCTGGGCTATCGGGGATGATGACCCCGTGGATATTAAAGAAGTAAGAAATACCAGAGGTTATTAAGGAAATAAACATTGGATAACAGAGCAGCGGGGCAAAGCCCCGCTGCTCTGTTATCTATAAACATAAATGTATATGAAAGTTAACAAAATGTTTTTTCACTAAAAATACTATATAATCATCTTTATGAAGAAGCTATTTATTCTGATTTTGGCACTAATTTTATGTTTCCATCCGGTTTTTGCAGATAATACGAATGACGGCTGGCGGAGGCTTGCAGTCTACAATTTTCAAGGTACAAAAATTTTATCAATCCCCGATTTGTCAATAGAATTTTATTCTCCCGATTTTATCGTCGTAAGGGATAAAAGCAACAGCTATTACATCTCGGATAATACAGGCAAAAGATTGAACGAAGAATCTTACCTTGTACTCGGTTATCCGCTCATAACCATATCTGACGGAAATTTTATCCAGCTTATTAAAGCAAAAGATATTCAAGACAATGAAGCCGAAATGATTATATACAACAAAAAAGGAAATATTGTATTTCCGCAGGATAAGATAAAAAACTACGAGCCGTTAGGTTTTAAGTATCTCAAAGACGGGAGGATTTTAGGAATAAAGAAACCATCCTCCATAGTAATTTTTGAAGCAGAAAAATCCCCGCTTATACTCGATACTCCGGAAAAACTTGTTCAATGGCTTAATGAAAATAAAATTGATACCACAAATTACCAATCAAAATGGACACCTCAAATGAGTGATGAGGAAAAAAACCAGAAAATAGATTACAATATTTTCGAGAACTGGCTTAGAAATAATATTTATACCCCTTCAAAAGATGAATGGACAACATACCAAACAAAGGACGGCACCGGAATACGTGACCTGAATTACCCGACAAGAATTCTGGTAAAGCCCAGCCCCGAATATCAAAATATTGTCATAGAAGGAAACTATTTTGCATACTATTTGTTAGGTATGTGGGGAATAAAAAAATTAGACGGCAGCACAGCAGGTAATGCAAAATTCAAAAATCTTCCCATAGTACGAGGAGAATATATTTACACCGAAGAATAATGAATCGCCCTTACTTCCGTATCTCTCTGCGACCACTTCATAAAACTTAACATTTCCCCTCTAATTCAACAGGGACATGATTGTATTAAAAATATGTTTGTTTTACAATACTTGTGATTACACTGGCTTGATAGGTTCGCCCTAGTCCTCAAATGTAAGGATGAAGCATTGTAATCCGTAGTACAATACACAAGTTATAAGGAGAAACACGATGCCGGTAGCATCAATTATTGAACTTTTAGAAGCAGGTGTTCATTTCGGACACCAAACACAATTCTGGAACCCCAAAATGAAACCGTATATCTACGGTGCAAGAAATGGAATTTATATTCTTGATTTAAGAAAAACTTCCAATTTATTGGATGCAGCTTATGAACTGGTAAGAGATTATGCCGCAAAAAATAAAAATATTCTGTTTGTAGGTACTAAAAAACAAGCCGCAGACGTTGTTGCAGAAGAAGCAACACGCTCAGGCGCATACTACGTCAACAGAAGATGGCTCGGCGGTATGTTAACCAACTTTGAAACCATCCGCGGAAGAATAAACAAATTAAGAGAACTTGAAGAGTTTATTGAAAGCGGTCATGCTGAAAAATTACCTAAAAAAGAACAGGCACAGCTTAACAGACAACTCCAAAAACTCAGCAAAACTTTAGGCGGTATCAAAGAAATGAGAGGTCTGCCTGATTTGATTTTTGTTGTTGACCAAAAAAGAGAAGATATTGCTATTGCTGAAGCAAATAAGCTCAATATCCCTGTTATCTGCCTTGCTGATACCAACGCTGATCCTACAGGTATCAACTACATCATTCCGGGTAACGATGACGCTATCCGTTCTATCAAACTCATCGTTTCTAAACTCGCTGATGCAGTTCTTGAAGGGAAACAACTTAAAGAAAACAACGCTAACACTAAGGCTAAACTTGAAACTATCAGACCTGAAGATGCTGGCGTTGAAGTTACAGTATAAAAATGAATAACTACGGGATGGGGTAAGGAAAAACACCGGATTAACGGATGACCGCGCCTTATCCCGTTTTAAATAAGGAGAAAATAAATGAATATTACAGCTACAATGGTTAAAGAACTTCGTGACAAAACCGGCGCAGGTATGATGGATGCTAAAAAAGCACTCGTTGAAGTTGACGGCGATATGGAAAAAGCTACAGAATTATTAAGACAAAAAGGTATCGCTTCTGCTGATAAAAAAATGGGCAGAATTGCTGCAGAAGGCAGAGTCGGTTCTTATGTTAATGATTCTTGCGGTGCGATGATTGAAATTAACTGCGAAACAGACTTCGTTGCCAAAAATGCTGAGTTTATAGAATTGACTAACGGTCTGGCTCAGTTAGTGGCAGAATCAAATCCGGCAGATGTTGATGCATTGCTCAATACAACTTGCCCGAAATGCGGAAAAATAATAAGCGATGTTCTTAAAGAAAAAATCGCTTCTATCGGCGAAAAAATCACTGTAAGACGTTTTGTCCGCTATGAAGGTAATGTTGCAACATACATCCACAACGGTAAAATCGGTGTACTTTTAGAAACTGATAAGGCTGATGCAGAGCTTACAAAAGATATTTGTCTGCATATTGCATCTTCTGCTCCAGAATTTGTTTCAAGAGCCAACATCCCCGCTTCTGTTATCGAAGAAGAAACAAGAATCGAAATGGGAAAAGAAGACCTTGCCAATAAGCCTGAACAAATCAGAGCTAAAATTGTTGAAGGCAGAGTTAATAAATTAATGGCTCATAAATGCCTTCTTGAACAACCATTCGTTAAAAACCCTGATATGACTATTGAACAATTAATCAGCGGCAAACTTAACATAGTTAAATTTGACAGATTTGTTCTCGGTGAAGGGCTTGAAAAACGCAGCGATAACTTTGCTGATGAAGTTATGAGCCAATTAAACGGCTAATCAGCGCCAAAACAGGGTACAGGGAAACAATCCTCCCCACGGTTTGACTGAGATTGAAAAATTAAATGGCAGGCGGAATAAATATTCCGCCTGCCATTTATATCTAATTTATAATCCCCGGCTCTAATTTTGAACCGGTAATCCATTCCCTAAATTTAAATTGAAGTTTTGGAAGTCCACATGCCAGAAGAGCGGATGTAATTACAACATTACCCAGTATATTTGTCGTTTTAACCGCTTTTGCTTTTTTAGCAAACTTTTCAACACTACCGATAAGTTCAGCATCTCCAGCACTGTTTCCTGTCATTTTGATAAAGTTCTCCAGACTGTCTCTAAATTTGCCAAGTGCCTTAAAATCTATATAAGCACGGGGATCACGCACCTTTTCATTTAACATTTTTATTTTTTTGAAATCATTTGCATATTTTGTAAACATCGCCTCCGGTTTATTATCAATAAATTCTACCAGATCTTTAGGACTTGCACTTGATGGAAGTTCAAACTGACCGTTTTTTACAGCACTTATAAAGTCACTATCGGCAAGAAGTTTTACATCTAAGTCCATGCTTGTTTTTAAAATCTTTTCCGAAAAAAGATTTGAAGCTTTTTCTAATTGTTTTGGAAACAAATAATTAAGATACATCATCCCGCTCATACGGAAGGCAATATCATACGCTTCATTACGTTTACGTGCGGTTGCAACACGCCCCGCCGCATAGCCGCCATCAATCATAATAAGTTTTTGCAAATCAGTTAATTCTGCAAGCGAACCCATATTTACACCTTTAAAGGATGGCGAAGTCTGTTTTGTATTCTGTACAACAGGCTGCGGCTGTTTTTCAAACTTATCACCGCATTGTTGGTTGCGTTTCATCTTTGAATACGCTGTCCATTTAAAAATGAGTTTAGGTATAATCCAACCCATAAGCGCCACAGGAATAATAGTCTGTGCAAGGAATTTGCCTGCAAGGCATCTGCGGTATTTGTCAGCATTTTTCAATGCGTTTTCCAGCTCTGCTACCTCTTTCGGGGCTTTATCTCTAAACTTTTCTATATTATATTTCAGCCCCTGAAATTCTTCTTCTTTATAAAGTTTACTGCTTATATCAGAATTAAATCCGCTTTTTTTAATTGCCCAATCTGCAATTTTCCCGATTAAAGGAACTCCGCCAAGCCAGACCGCAGATACTGCATATTCATCAACCAATTTTTCTCTTGCACCAAGATATGCAATATCTTTATCAGACCTGTTCTGATAATACGTCATACCAACTTTGACCGGGACTTCGATACCGCAGTCACGAACAATTAACGGGTAAATTGATGAATTATTTCCGATTGCTGATATTACATTTATTAATGACATTTTATATTTCCTCTTTTCGCTGCAACCACTAATTTTAACCGTTCATGCACGGCCGGGGCATCGGTGCTAACGAAAAAAGTATTTATGAAAACCTTAGAAAACAAAACTTCCCATCATTAGCGCCTAGCCCAAATGATGGTGATGATGAAATTTATTTGTTTTTCTTGTTCTCATAATTCTGTACACATCCTTTTTACTTTTATTGTTGGATAAGATAAGTTTTACATAAACAAGTACTTTTAGCAAGAGGGTAAAAATATTTCCGTATAGAATCAAAATGCTCTCCTCAAGTATAGAAATTAACCACCGGAATATAAAACAGCTTTATACATTTTTAACTAAATATATAAAATGTACTTTAGCCAAACTAAAACTTTTGAATTACAAAATATGATTGAACAACTTAATAATAGAAGCGCAAATTTTTTTATGTTCAGATTTTATATAAGCATGCAAATAACTAAAATAAACTTACACTCCCCTGATTATAAATCAGGAACACCTTCTTTCTCGGCAATGAAAGCATCAGCTTTTAATGGTGTAGATTATTATTGTATGCGAAAGCTAAAAGCACCTATAGAAAAATTTAATACCCTTCGCGATTTTCAACTATGGGCATTTGAACAACTTAAGAACAAATTTCGGGATGCAGAATATGGCGGACGCGGTAAAAATACAGCAGTCGAACGCAAGGATATAATAAACCAGTGGCTTCAGGGGATGCTCACAAATACACAGAAATACTCATACGCCTTTGCTCTTGTTGCTTTGCAGAATATAATCCACACATTAAAACCTGATAACGATGACCTGCCTGTTATTTATAATGATAATGCGCTTATTAAAACACATAATGAAATATCCGATAAAATATCCTGCCATAATGATACTTCAGTAAGTTTTCGCAATATTTACAAGAAACATCTGCTTTCACTATTACCGCAGATTAAAAATAATAAAGATGAAAACTGGGTTGTAATACATTCTATTCCTAATGACCCACAAAATTACGAAGACAATATCACACGCTTACAACTCCTCTCTCACCGCTCCTGGTGTACCAAAACCTCAACGGCTCGAATGCACCTTATGTACGGAGATATACATATTATGCTTGAAAAGGGTGAACCGCGCATAGCACTACGTTTTTTTGAAGATGAAATAGATGAAATCCAAGGTATCGGAAACCGTGGAATTAATCCTAAAGATATCCCAGTAATAGAAAAATATATAGATATAAACGGTTTTAGATTAAGTGCTGCTGTCAAACATATGATTGAGACTTTAAAAAAACAAACTCAAAATATAGATTAAGTTACTCTGAAACCATTCTTGCGGGCAAATGTTCATTTAACAAGCTTGTGGTGAGTGACATTGCTGCACTTTTACTTTTAAATACACCTGCTTGAAGCGTATATCCACCGCTTACTTCCTTAATAACCGGCTGTAGCGTCGGATCAGTTTCATTTACAATATCCTTTGCTATTTTTACCTGATCATAGGTATTGTAATGCCCAATATAAACCCTGTATGTAAGATCCAGTTCCTGCGCAACAGGTACTGTTGTTTGTGCAGCTTTATCAGGTGTAATTACTTTTATTTCAGGCACTGTCACACTCAACTCCACAGGAGGCAGGGCTTCACCTTCAGTTTGAGTGATAGATTCAATTATTTCTTTAGCTTTTTCATCAGTAAGAGTAGCTGGAGATTTAGGTTCATTATTTGCAGCTACTGTCTGACCTTGATCCTCCTGTTGTATTTCAAGAAGCCTGTTATCAACAAATTTTTTGAGATATATATTATTCTCTGTTTCTGTCATTTCATCTGTTGTATCACCTATCGATACATCCACATCAGGAGCAAAACAGTTAACAAGAACCGTAAACACTACAAGCATAAATACAAATGTACAGCAAAACAATTTTAATATGCTTATATCTTTCTTTTCTTTTGGCTTTAAATATTTTTTATATCCGAATTTTTTTTTGCTCATCTCACTACACTCCACGGACTTTAGTTCCTGCAAGTATTATATCATCAATTTCTTCACTGTAACGCTTCATAATCTCTGTTGCAAACTCTTTTATATTATCAATCCCAAGCTCACTTTTTAATCCTGATGCTTTAACAGGCGCCCCTTCTGACAAAATATTAATACCTGTATGGATTAAGGTCGAAGTTAACGATTTTGTCGCGATAGATACGGTTAATTTTTTACCTTCATAAAATAAATCATCACCGCTGCGTTTTATTTTGAAGCCATACTCTTCAAGAAGTTCTTTTATTGTACAGATTAACAGCCTTTGCCTGAAAACCCCTTCTGGAAGGTCGACCCCAAACTGTTCCGATATAAAGCTCAGCATCAACTTACTATAAATCGGCTCATTGTTTATCACATCCTCCACATCTACCATCTCTGTAAGCTTAACTTCACACTCTCCGCAAAATGCAACAATAGCATCTCCGCGTAGTTTGTAATTTTTATAAATCCAGTGAGGACATAACTGTGAGCCTATATATTTAACTTCGTTATCTAGATATTTAGTTTCCATCATCAAACAACCGGTTTATCAGTTCTTCACAATTATTATTTATAAGTGCCTGTTTAAGGTTTTTGCACGATTCACATTTCCCGCAATTTTTGTTTGCTTTATTATAACAGCTTCTCACAAGTTCTAACGGTACACCCTTATCCAGAGCAATTTTAACTATATCATCCTTGGTACAATTTATCAAGGGGGCGTAAACTTCGGGCTTAACAAGGGTTGAGAACGATAATGCAGAATTTATTCTTTCTATAAATTCTTTTGTATTATCAGGAAAAGTTTTTCCTTCCTGAGCATTTGCCCCAAACAATATATGCGTAAAATTATACGTATCAGCAAACGCGGCAGCAATATTTAAAAACAGTCCGTTTCTATTAGGCACCCAGACAGCCTGCATACTCTCATTCGTACCAAAGTTGCTATCCGGAACATTACTGTCTGAAACCAGTGAGGTTTTTGTAATATCCTTCAGCCAGTCAAGTTTTATTACTCTATGTTCTACATTGTAATATTTACAAACTCTTTCCGATGCTTTAATCTCTTCTTCAACCGGTTTTTGCCCGTAATTAAAAGTAAGAGCAAGTGTAATATTATATTCTTCTCTTGCAGCACCTAACGTTACTACCGAATCAAGCCCCCCTGATAAAAGAATAACTGATTTGTTCATTTTATTCATCCCCATCTTCATATTCAGCAATTAACGAATATGCCTCTGATTTTAAATAATCAGAATAGTCTTCACCTGCAATAACTTCATCAAGAATACTCCTGTCAGAAAGATTGTAAAGTGCAATAAGTGCATTTTTTTTTACTTCATCATCAGGGTCGGTTAGACAGTATCTGATACATTCCTCCGCACGGGGATCACCACTGTTCATAAGGGCTTCTATCGCATTTATTCTAACCATTGGGGCCTCGTCAAGAAGAGATTTTTTTAAAGCTTTAAATATTTTTTCGTTCCGTACATTTAATTTTCCCAGAGCTTCAATAATTTTTTCTTTAAGAAACGAGAACTTGCTAAACATACCATGGTTACTATCCAGAATTGAAATAAGAGGTTCAACGGCTCGCAAATCTCCTATTGTACCAAGAGCATTTGTCGCAGATTCCTTTAAATAAACCGATTTTTCATTCTCATCGGATACAAGATTGATAAGAGGTGTTACAGCAAATCTATCACCAATTTTACCCAATGCATCGGCACAGGCAAGCCGTACCCTGTAATGTTCATTTTTATTGTTCATGCAGTCAAGCAATACGGTTACAAATGCCGTGTCTTTATAATTTGCAATTGCTTTAGCACACATTACCCTTAAATTAATACTTTCATCAGTATCATCTTCCGGAGTTTTAACCAGAAGTTTAACAATAGAAGGCAGCGAAGAGCTGTCCCGATAATTATCCGAACATTTAACAATCTGTATCAAATATTCAGGATCGCTAATTGTCCCGAGTAGATAGTTGTATATTTCAATTAAATCTTTCCTGTCATAAAACTCTTCAAGTCCTGATATATTATGCAAAACCTCATTGTGGTCAATATTTTTATCAAGACCACATTGAAGAGCTATAGAATTCAAATCTATTCCACAATTCTCATTCACAAAAACAAGATACAACAAATCCCCCTGAATAGCAACAATCTTTACAAATTAAGGGAAATTTTTGTGGAAAAATTTACCATTATTATTTAATAATAGAAACCCCGCCATTATTTGATTTTTTAAGCGGTTTAACTTTCTGCCCGCGATTTGATATTATACCGGGACGAAAACCATAGCCGCAATTGGTGCAATAGATTTTATTTCCGTGAAGCTGCCCCTGTCTGTAATAGTTTTTAACTTTACATTTGGGACATTTGATACTGTATTTGTATGACGTTGGTGCTTTGCGTGTCTTATGCTTATTTATATCATCCTGTACTTCCGAAAATGAATCATACTCAATACTTGCCGCATCAGAACTCCCTGCTAGAATTGTAATTCCGGCGAGGGCAATAGTACAGACAACCAATAATATAATTGAAAATTTCTTCATTACTTAATCCTTTTTATAAAATTATAACAGTTTTTCATACCACCCGCAAGACTGGTGCAAAATATTATTTTTTTTGCCGGATTATGCTATATATTAAACATTGTAAAATCATATCTTTATCTATTTTAGCCTTACTTAATGTATGTTTAAATTATATAATGCCAATATTTACTAAATAAAATTTAGTTATCAAGAAACTTAAAAATTAAAATAGTTTTTCTTATTTGATTTCTATAACTTGTACACGAAACACAGTTGTTATATAATTTATCTTAATAAAGGTGAAGAAAGTATGAAAGAACAAAAAATTGCAGTAATTGGTTACGGTCTGTGGGGTAAGAATATTGTAAGGAATTTCTACAACCTTAATACGCTCTCAACCGTTTGCGATTTAGATGAAGAAACTTTAAAAAAGGTAAAAGAGTTATATCCTTCTGTTAAAGTAACAAAGGACATGAATGATATTTTAACTGCTCCAGAAATTACCGGTGTTGTCGTTGTAACCCCGAGCCACACACACTTTAAAATAGTTAAGGCTCTTTTAAACGCCGGAAAACACGTTTATGTTGAAAAACCTATTTCTACTGTTGCGAGAGAAGCAAAAGAATTAACCGAACTTGCAGAGGAAAAAGGTCTGGTACTCATGGTCGGGCATCTTCTCCTTTACCATCCTGCTGTCAACAGGCTTAAAATGCTTATTGAAGAGGGTGTCCTCGGTGATCTTGTATACGCACAAAGTGATAGGTTGAATGTTAATTACTTCAAAAATGACAGAAGTGTTATGTGGGATTTAGCTCCACATGATGTTTCTATGATGGCTTATGTTACAGGTAAAACTCCGCTGCGTGTTGTTTCTGCAATTGGATGCTCATCCGATAGAAATGAAATAATGGATATAACCCACATAAGTATTGAATTTGAGGGAGGAATGCTCGGTCACATTTCTGACAGCTGGATTACTCCGCAAAAACACGTCAATCTGCTTGTCAGAGGTACAAAGAAAACAGCTATTTTTGATGATACACTTCCTGAAAATAAACTCAAGCTGTACGACAATTTTGTCGCAAACAAGACAGAAGTTATTGCACTTGACTATCTTGAAATTGAACCTCTAAAACTGGAATGCCAGCATTTCTTAAATTGTTGTGCAACCGGACAGGAACCACGCTCAGACGGACAAAACGGCTATGTTGTAGTAAGTATTCTTGAAGAAGCAGAAAAAATAATGCTTGGCTCAAGAGTAAAAATCCTTGATGAAAAAGAGAAAAATTTTGCAACATCACGTCTAAAACAGTAATTGTATCCCCCTGCCGGAGCCTTAAGATTGTATGCAAACCAAAAAAGGGGGGAGCAGGAGATAGTATATAGTATAGCTGCCGGCATAAAATGATAAACATATTAGCAAGAGGCATATATGGCAAATTTTATAACAATTTTTAGAGTAATTCTAATGTTTATAGGTGTATATCTAATATACGCTCACCTTGATAGTCAGGCTGCCGGAATCTGGGCGCTTGTGCTTACTATTCTTGCATTTGCAATGGACGGGCTAGACGGATATGTTGCAAGAAAATTCAATGAGTCATCAAAACTCGGAGCACTTCTTGATATAATGAGTGACAGAATTGTAGAAAACACTTTCTGGATTTTGTTTGCGGTTATGGGATGGCTATCTATTTTATTCCCGCTTATTGCAATCACAAGAGGTTTTATAACAGATACTATAAGAAGTGCCGCAATGGAAAAAGGATACACAGCCTTTGGTGCGACAACAATGCAGAAAAATCCGATTTGCGTATTTATCACATCATCAAAATTTATGAGAATAAGTTATGCAGTAGCCAAAGTTGCCGCATTTGTCGTTATTGTTGCCTCAAAAGTTCCAGGTTGTCCCGCTCCGGATATGGTCTTTACCATCGGATACTGGCTCGCAGTAATCGCAATAGTATTTTGTGTTGTTCGCGGCTTGCCTGTTGTTATTGAATCTAAATACCTTTTTGAGAAAAATGAGCAGAATTAATGTAGTTTTATATGAACCTGAAATTCCACAAAACACCGGAAATATTGCACGCCTTTGTGCCTGTTGTGGTGCATCTCTATATCTTGTAGGAAAACTCGGATTTTCTTTATCAAGCAAATATACTAAACGTGCCGGTTTGGATTACTGGGACAGTGTCGATTTGCATAAACTTGATAGCATGAACGAATTATATAAAGAATTTCCAAATAATACATTCTACTATTTGACAACAAAATCAAGTAAACTCTATACTGATATAAAATACAAAGACGGAGATTTTCTGGTTTTTGGACCGGAAACACGCGGGCTGCCGGAAGAATACGTAAAACAGGATACTGCTGTTACTATTCCAATGAAAGAAGGGCAGCGGAGTTTAAACCTTTCTAATTCGGTTGCAATTACGGTATATGAGGTTATAAGACAAAATGGAATTTAAACTTCCGGCTAGAAAAGAAGACTCACATAAAGGGACATTCGGTAAGGTTCTTAACATTTCCGGCTCCGAAAACTATACAGGTGCTGCGTACCTGTCAAGTATTTCTGCTCTAAAAACAGGCTGTGGGTACGTTACACTTGCAGCTTCTCATAAAGTTATTTCTTCTGTTTCATCACTAACTCCTGATATCGTATATATGCCCATTACAGAGGTAAAAGATAAACTTGCAAATTATGATGTTGTTTCTATAGGATGTGGACTATCTGTAGAAACCGCAACTGCAATAATGTTTAAATCAATACTTGCAAAATTATCAACTCTTGATATTCCTATAGTCATTGATGCGGGCGGACTTACTTTGTTATCCAAGATGAAAAATCCAGAACTACCGCCCAAATTAATACTAACACCGCATCCTGCAGAAGCCGCAAGACTCTTGAAGGTTGAAACCGAAAAAGTTGCTGCAAAGCCGGATTTCTATGTTAAAAAACTCTCAAAAACATTTGAATGTACAACTGTTTTAAAAAGCCACAAAACACGGGTTTGTTCTACGGACGGCGAGATTTATATAAACGAAACAGGAAACAGCGCACTTGCCAAAGCCGGCAGCGGTGACGTATTGTGCGGAATTATAACCGGACTTCTTGCCCAGAAAATGGAGATATTTGAAGCTGCAAAGACAGGTGTGTATCTTCACGGACTTACCGGAGAAATTGCTTCAAAAGAACTTACAGAATATTCTGTCCTTGCTTCTGATTTATTAAAATATATTCCGTTTGCAATAAAACATATCTTATAATCCGTTTTATAATAACCATTACGGTAAGTTATTTACCCGTAAAAAAATATATGTTATAATATTTCCATATTAAATGTGTATCATATCAATATTATGAACTTCACTAATATTCTTGTTTTACACTGTTCTAATTTACAAAATAGGCTTCACAAAACTTAACAATCGCAAAAATATTTGGCAATTATTTTATAAAGAAATACTTTATATATATACAAGAACGAAAACAGGATATTAGATAAGGAGAATAAATTATGGCTAGAGTTTTAATTTCAATGCCGGAAGGATTTCTGGATCAAATTGACGAAGTAGCAGACAATGAGAACCGCTCCCGCTCTGAATTGATTAGAGAAGCACTCAGGAGCTACATTCACAGAAGTAAAGTTAGAAATACAGCATATGCATCAAAAAATGCACAAATATTGGAGGCACTGCTTGATTAGTTACAGGGGATAACATAAAACCGTAATTGTGAGATAACTAATCATAAAAAAATACACGAGGAAAACATTAAACAAGAATTTACAAAAGAACGCAGCCGGTTTTAATAAACCGGCTTTTTTTTGATATATTGATTTTTTTATTTTATAATTCTGGTATGAAAAGGTTTTTACCCGTATTTATAATTTTATTATCTGTTTCATCTGTCTACTCTGCAGAACAGAATATTGATGTCCAAAGTATTTTTACACAAAATAAAACAACGAATATAATCCAAACACAAGCTGCCTCCTCTGAAGAAAACCTATGCGAAACTGCTGTTCAAACACTCAATGCTGAACAGGTGTGTTTTAATAAGGACAATACACCCGCAAAAGTACTTAATGAATCCTGCCAAAAGACAGATTTGATTGCTCCGGCAAATCCATCCAGTTCCACCGAAACACAAGAACTAAATCTCGACAATATTAATACATCTGGCAATACAAATAAAGAAGTAAAAAGTGAAGTTAATACAGCTAAAACCCAGGCGATGCCGGAGGAAAATAAACGCACCAAAGATCTCCGCAACGTACAAGGCACAGAGAAGCAAGCACTCAATCCCAAAGATTTGTATGCACAAGCTCTTGCTTTATACAGTGACAACTCGACAGATGCTGCACTGGAAACATTCAAACTCATACCGGAATATGCAAGAACTTCAACAGCATGGCTTTTAATGGGAAATATCCTTGCCGATATGAAAAAACGTGATGAGGCTATTTTTATGTACAGGAGAGCGATTGCAGTAGATAAGGATAATTATAAAGCGTATTACAATCTTGGCAACATGTACCTAGAAGATGATATTTTTTATACAGCAATTGATTGTTATAAAGATGCTATAAAAGCTAAAATGACTTTTCCCTACGCATACTATAATCTTGGAATTGCTTATGTCAAAACAGGTAATTTGAAAAAAGCAAAATCAGCCTTCCTTAATGCTATTGAATACAAAAAAGATGTGGCAGATTTTCATTATAACCTTGCTTATGTATACAAGTTAATGAATAAACCTAAACTTGCACAAACATACCTTGATAACTACAACAAATTAATGGGGTATTAGGGAATGAACGTTCTTGATGAATTTGATACAATTGCGGCAATCTCAACCCCTTTCGGAACGGGAGGCGTCGGGGTTATAAGAGTTTCCGGCAGCAGGGCTTTTGATATTTTAGCTCGAATTTTTAACGGTAAAACTCCTGTTCAGGATTTCAAACCTTTTCATTTTTATCACGGAACAATTGTTAACGGAAAAGACATTCTTGACGATGTTATTATTCTGCCGTTTTTTGAACCTAACAGTTACACAGGAGAAAATGTGTTTGAAGTTCAATGTCATGGCGGAATAAATGTTGTTGATTCAATTCTAGATTTAATTCTCAAAAATGGTGCCAGAATGGCAGAAAAAGGAGAGTTTACAAAACGTGCCTTTTTAAATAAAAAACTGGATCTTGCACAGGCAGAGGCGGTTGCAGATTTAATCCACTCAAAAACAAAAGATTTTGTTATTCCATCCTCAAAAAACCTTAAAGGTGCGTTATCCATAAAAGTCGGCGAGATTAAAAAAAATATTATTGACGTACTCTCAAGAATTGTTGCAGGGATTGATTTTCCAGAAGATGTAAAAGAACCGGAATATGATTATTTAATTGAAGAATTCCAAAAATCAATCACTGAAATTGATAAAATTCTTGCAAACGCAAAGTCTTCTAATATTATGCGGCAGGGAATTACTGTTTCTGTTGCAGGAAAGCCAAATGTAGGCAAATCCTCTTTATTTAATGCTCTTCTGAACCTTGAAAGGGCGATTGTAACCGAGATTGCAGGAACAACACGTGATGTTATCAAAGAAACACTGGATTTAGGTATTCCCGTTACACTTGTTGATACTGCGGGCATTCGTTCAGATAACGGGATTGACAGAGTTGAACAAATTGGTATTGAATATTCAAAACAAACACTTGATGAATCTGATTGTGTAGTATTTGTTTATGATGCCTCTTGTGGTATGGATGAAGAGGATAGAGAAATTTTAGAATTAATCAACTCTGATAAACTTATAATCTGTGCAAACAAATCTGATATGCCGCCTGCTATATCCCAAATTCCAGATGCAATTAATATTTCTGCAAAAACAGGAACAGGACTTAATAAACTTAAAGAAACAATAAAAAATAAAGTTTGTAATATTAATTTTGATGAACTGGATTACGTAACTAATATCAGGCAGCAAAACTGTCTGCTGCGAGCCAAAGAAGCTCTTACCCAAGCACTCTCAGCCGCAGAGTACAAAGAACTGCAAGATTTAATATCAATTGATGTAAAATCTGCCGTCATTGCTCTGGATGAACTTAGCGGTGAAGTAATTACCGATAATGTATTAAACAATATTTTTGATAATTTTTGTATTGGTAAATAAATCATTAAATCCCCTCCCTTCCGTTAAAACCACCAAACATCTATTACTCACCGTAGTTATATTAATCTATTCAAGCACATTTCTACATCCTGATTTTTAAGTAAGCAGTCATTTAATATCGTTTTTGTAAAGAAATCTTTACAAAATAGCAATTTTTTTATAAAAAAAAACTTTATAAATATGTAGATATTACACGGGGGGAACTATGTTATTTATATCATCTGACTATAGCGCAAAAGATAATAGTATGTATTATGAAACACAGTATGCAACAACAGAAGTGCAAACAACTAATAAATCGGAGTATGTTGTTAAAAAGGGTGACAGCCTATGGAATATTTCTAAAGAACATTTAAAAAAGAAACATGTAACCAATGCAACCAATGCAGAAATTCAGGAAATGATGTACAAAATTGCCAAATTAAATCAAAAAGATAGTTTGGAAGCAATCAATAATATAAAGGCTGACGATATCATATACTTGCCAGAGGAAATGACTGACGTAAAAAATGAAACATGTTATGTGAGCGACTGGTTTCAACGCGGTCCGGCAAATTCTGCAACATCAAAACCCGAAATAAAAGTTGAAAAAAGTGGTGTTCAACTGGCTAAAGAAACTACAGAACAGATTAAAAAGATTATAGATGCACCAAGTACAATGAATTATAATCAGCAACTGCTTTATCAAGCTCGTGCAAAAAACAATATTCCAACAGAATTGTTTACAGCACATGGGAAAGCTGGTATAAAGTACTGGACAGAATTACTTTCAGATGAACCTAAATCATCTTTAATAATTGAAAAAACATATTCATATTCTCCAACAAATCGTCCAACATCTTTACACATTATAAAAAAGGCTAAGAATACCCCTTATTCAGCAACAGAAGCACACATGTACGTACTGGTAGATAAATCCGGTAAATTGAAAAAAGTCGCATTTAACACACCCGGAGTACGTATAAACAGTCTCTGTTTTGATTACGAACTTAACAATAAAGGAATCCTGAGTAAATCCAGTAATTTAAATTCCAAGGTACTTGAACTGGAAGAACTTCCGGAAAGCGAATATTCAACACTTATAAATAAATTACAAGAACATTTGGACAGAGAACTTACCAAACAATAAGTATTATTCTAACGTCTTTTAGTGGGAATTTTTAAACATTAGAATATTCTTGAATAATCTGATTATAAGATAGTATTCTTGTTATTTTTTAAATATTTTGTTGATGCCAAATTTATATCAATTTATGCAGTCATACATTTCTCCGGTCAATTATGGTTTCAAGGATTGGGTATGCAGTAATTACCGTAGTACATTTCATTCGGGAAATTAATATCAACAAAAACAATAAACCCAATTACTTAAACTGTTTGTAATTTATTTGTAATATGGTTGAATTAAGTATTCTTCATATAAAGATGGATATTAACCTGCAAATTATAACTAGAAAAAAATATTAGAGTCTTTCTTAAAAGTTGTTTGTTATACTTTCGCAGAGAATGGCATCAGGAAAATTTACCATAAGATTTCACCGACAATATACCCAAGTAAGTTTAGCGGCATGGAAGATTTAATGTAGAGTATTTACCTTAATAGATAAATGTGTATTAATGAGTCATAAAAACCGATTTTTCCAGAATTGTACAACGTGATGTAGGAACTATCTAGAGAAAAAAAATAAAACTAATGTTTTATAGAGTTTCAATTATTTAGTGAAAAATTTTTTCTTATCTGGTACACTATAGAAGAAGAGAATAAACGGGAGCGAAAATATGACACAGGATAATACTCTGGTTATGATACTTGCAGGCGGTGAAGGAAAAAGACTCTACCCCCTTACTAAAGACAGAGCAAAACCTGCCGTTCCTTTTGGCGGAAGATACCGAATTATAGATTTTGTACTAAACAATTTTATTAATTCAGGATTTTATAAAATAAAAGTACTTACCCAGTATAAATCGGACTCTCTTAACAAACACATATCCCGCGGATGGCCGCTTTCACCACATATAAACCAGTATGTTGACCTTGTACCGGCACAAATGAGAACCGGAGGAACTTGGTATCAGGGTACTGCAGATGCTGTTTATCAAAATATGTTCCACATTAATGATGAAGACCCCAAATATGTTTGTGTTTTTGGAGGCGATCATATTTATAAGATGGATGTTTCTCAGATGCTGCATTACCATAAGAAAAATAATGCTGATTTAACAATTTCCGCAATTCCCATCCCAATATCTGAAGCTTCGGAATTTGGGATTATTGAAGTTGATGACAACTGGCGCCTTATAAACTTTGTTGAAAAACCACAGCAGCCGCCAAGACCCATGCCTGACAATCCTGATATGTGTCTTGCTTCAATGGGCAATTACATATTTAAAAAAGATATTCTATTAAATGCACTTGAGGAAGATTCAAAAATAGAAGACTCAAGTCATGATTTTGGTAAAAATGTTATACCTATGCTTTTAAACCAAGGAAAAAATATTTATATTTACAACTTCTGTTCAAACAAATTTGCCGGAATGACGGAAGGTGAACGTGGTTACTGGCGTGATGTAGGATGTGTTGATGCATACTGGCAGGCAAATATGGATTTGCTGACAGCAAATCCAGAATTAAATTTGTACTCTTATAAATGGCCGCTAAGAACTTTTAATTATAACTACCCTCCGGCAAAATTTATATGGCAAGAGGGAGATAGAATAGGTATGGCTACAAACTCTCTGGTATCAGAAGGTTGCATTGTATCAGGCGGTATAATCTCAAAATGTATTTTATCACCTAAGGTCAGAATTAACAGTTATTCACAAGTAACGGAAAGTATCCTGATGGAAGATGTAAATGTAGGCAGGTACTCCGAAATTAGAAGAGCTATAATCGATAAAAACGTTTCAGTCCCTCCTTATACTAAAATCGGCTTTAATCGAGAAGAGGATGAAAAACGCGGGTTTTACGTATCGCCAAACGGCGTAACAGTTGTTCCGAAAGGTGCCATTCTATGAAAAACAATATAAAAAAAATATTAATTGTAATACTGGGATTATTTATAATAACCTGTTCATCGTATGTAGTGTTTGCCCAGAAATACTCAACACAATCAATAACTTATTCATTTCAGGAGGTTTATAATCTGGCAGAACCTTCTGTTCTATATTTTTACAGTAAAGACTGCAAATACTGTGTAGAATTTTCACCGGTGTTTAAAAAAATGTCGGAATTATATAAGAGTAAGTATCATTTTGTAAAACTAGATGTTTATGATTCTAAAAACATACCCATTTGTGATAAATTCCAGATCCAAACAATTCCTGCAATATTTATTTATGAACCTAAGGGCAAAGTTGTCAGACCCGTCCACCCTTATTATTATACGGAAGCAGGGATGAAAGATATTCTGAATACATATTTAGCAGAGCGGGATAAACAATCATAAACCACCAGTAACCATTATCATGCGTTATAAGGTATTTTTTCCTGCTGAATTACTGTAGAAGTATTATCTGAAATATTTGAAACCCCATCAGTTTCAACTGTATTTGCAGCATTAGAATGCGAAAGCTTTTTAACAATTTTTTCCGTTGCATAATGTTCCGCCATTTTTACCCCTTTCTCTGCTGCCAGATTTATAAGGTAGGATGTTCCGTCAGAAGCAAAAAAAGTTGATGAATTATTGATATTACCGACTATTGCATTAAGTTTCGGATTTTTCTGCTCCTGATGGGTTTTTAGCTTATTATCAGCTATCGTTCCCAGCCTATTTAAAATCAAACCGGATAAAGTAGACAACGCCATAGCTTTCCCACCAGCCTGTAACATAAACAAGAAAGCTGTGGATGTAGCTATACCACCTATAAGAGGTATGCCGAGCTTTAACGTTGTAGAGATACGTTCCTCCTTTGTATCATCTGCTGCAATCATAACTCCCATCATTGCAAGCGGTGAAATCATACCAAATACCACATCAGTAAGTGCCGAACCAAGTGTTAAATCTCTTAGTTTATCAAAGTATAAGTCACCTTCAGCACTTGTCGTTTTATTAAACTTTGTTGAAGTATCATATACCTGACGCCGGATTTTTAGATACTCATCTCTGGGGAGTACCGCCTTTAAGTACGTCAGGGTTTCCTGTAGTTTACCTTTTTGTCCTGCATTTATTGTTAATTTAATGTTCTCTGCAAGTCCAGATATTTCATTTAACACTTTTTCTTTGTACATCGGATTTTCTCTCATCTGGTTAATAATTGTTTGTATTTTCACTTCAATATCTTTAGTAAGAGTTTCCCTTGCTGCAAGTTCATTCACACCCGAAAGTTTTTTATATTCACTTAATTTATGAATAATATCTTTTAATACTTTACGAGATTTCGTATCCTGCGGGGTGATAATTTTATCAAAATTTTTCAACAGTTTATAAGTTTCATTAAATTTATCATCAATATTATTGGAGATTTCTCTTTTGCTTTTCATCAAATAATCCTGATAAGAAGCTTTTATCGGAACAAGCCATTCCTCTACAGTGAAACGCGTAAACTCACCTTTTGTATAATATTCTTTAGATGTATAAGCATTATAAAATTTGTCATTTATATTTTTTAATCTTCCGATAAGAACTTCTTTTCTTAAGTTAAAAGCCTTTTCAGAAAAACTTCTGCCATACATTTGATAAGCTTCCGTTGTACTTTGTCTTATTATATTTAAAATTTGACTGAGTGTGTACTTCTTACCGTCTACAGTAATAATTTTTGACAAATCTTCCGTCTTTACAAGTTCATCAAGTTTATCAAAAATCATTTGATTTGTTTTCTTAAAGGATTTATCACATTTTTTATAGTTTGACAATACTGCTTTAGTTGCAAGTCTGTCCCAGGTCTGTGTCATTGCATCACAAAGTTTTCCCAGTTTTAATGTTCTTGCAATTTTATTTGCAAGACTGTCTTTCATAGCCGAAAAATTAACAAATATTTGAGATTGCATAAGCGTTTTATCAAGAAAACGTGCAGCCTTGATAGAAAGAGTTTCTAAAAAAGTTAAAGGACGATGAGCCCTATTCTTTAAAGTTTCTGCTTTCAAATATCCTTTTTTAACAAAGTTGGAAATAAACTCCATTATATTTTTTCTGTAAAATACCGCAGCATATCCCCCGACTACAAGAGTTACCCCGCTGCCTATCAAAATATTTTTGAGTTTTTTATTTTTATTATTATCCTGTTTTTCCTGTAGAGTTACGCTATCTGCCGGTGCAGACGCAGAAATGGAAGGTGTCGTTTGCAAATGTGCCGCAGAATTTCCATCGCGGCGCATATTAACATTATTATTTAAAGTACGCTGTTCTACACTAATACCTTCCATATATATACAAAAAATATTACATTAAAAAAATTGCCTGAATGTAACAATTTGTAACAAAAGGCAATTTTTTAAAATATTTATACTTTATATAAATAGGAAAAAACAAGGTGAAGTTTTGAGCAAATAAACAGAGAGAGAAAATAATATGAGTAATAATTATATTGAAAACAAAGCAATTAGTCCTATAGAAACTAAATATGTAAATGATACTAGATTAACTACTATGTCATCACAAAAACTGATATTTAATTTTAACAAAATGTCAATAGACATAAATCCCGTAAGTTATCAATTACAGTTATTTAATAAATATATTGATGACTTTAATAAACAATTGTCTAATCTATGCAAGTTTCCAACATTTCATGTTGAACCATTAAACAATGACGATATTAAACAAAAAATAGAAACAACACAGGATGTAGAGCAAGTTTTTGACAAGATAATGGAATATGTTTTTAAAGATGAGGGGGGATATGTTAATCACCCTAAAGATCCGGGCGGTGCAACCAATATGGGTGTCACCCAAAATACTTATAACCAGTACTGCAAATTAAATAAATTACCAACAAAAAATGTTAAAAATTTGACTAAAGATGAAGCAAAGCAAGTTTATAAGCAGTTATTCTGGGAGCAATCAGGTGCTAAAGAAATAGCTGAAAGCGGGGATGCAAAACTAGCTTACGTTGTTTTTGACACTGCAATACACAGCGGTGTAGGAAAGGCTAAAAAATTACTTGCAAAATCAAACGGTGACGCGAATACGATGATAGAAAAAAGAATGGCAATGTTAAAAAGCAGTAAAAATTGGCAAACCTTTGGCAGGGGATGGACAAACAGACTTGCTAAAGTTGAAGCCAGACTTGATGACTTCACAACATCAAAAGAATACATTGAATACATTGCATAATATTTTAAGACGGCTTTGAATTTTTTCAAAGCCGTTTTATATTGTATCAAACCCTTCCTGCACAAACCTTTCTTTAATATTCCAAACCTCCTGTTTGGTCGGTATTCTTGCATTCATTTTATACTCAAGCCCAAGCTTTTTATATTTATCCCGTGCCATATCATGGTATGGCAACAGTTCCACCTTTTCAAGCCTATAGTTTTTAAGCATTTTTATCAAACTTGTAATATACTCATCATCCATAGTATACCCAGGTATTAGAACCTGTCTTATTCTTATTGGTACATCATTTTCCTGCAAAAAATCAAGAAATTTGAATACTTTATCATTTGGTTTCCCTGTAAGTTCTTTATGGATAAGAGGATTAAGGTGTTTAATGTCAAGCATTACAAGGTTTGTAAAACGAATCAATTCTTTTAAATCATCAGTAATATTAATGTATCCGCAGGTATCTATTGCCGTATGTATATTATACTCTTTAAATTTTTTAAAAGCTTCAATTAAAAACGGAATCTGAAGAAGCGGCTCACCGCCGGACACAGTTACCCCGCCGCCTGATGCGGCATAGAAAACGTTATATTTTAATACATCTTGTACAAATTCATCGGTTGTCATTGAGTTTGCTTTACCACACCATGTGTCAGGATTGTGACAAAAAAGACATCTAAAGCAGCACCCTTGAAGAAACAAGACATACCTTATTCCTGGTCCATCCAGTGTACCCATTGTTTGAATTGAGTGATAGTTACAAATCTCCATAACACATTAATTATAACCTAAAAATACATTGAAAGTATCAGACAAACGAGTAGACAAAAATCACTGCAAGTATTTCACATTTTTTGATTTAATTGATATTAGTAATTTTTTACAAAAAATAATCGGGTTCAAAACATTGAACCCGATTATTAATAATTTATCATCCATCTAAATTGAAGAGTGGAATGTTCTATTAATAACATCCAGCTGCTGTTCTCTAGTAAGTTTAATGAAATTAACAGCATAACCGCTTACACGAATAGTTAATTGCGGATAATTTTCCGGATGTTCCATAGCATCTTGCAGGGTTTCACGGTTAAGAACATTTACGTTAAGGTGTTGTGCGCCTTTTTCAAAATACCCGTCCATCATACCTGTAAGGTTGCCAATTTGTTCACTCTGAGATTTACCCAATGTTTCAGGAAGAATACTGAAAGTATTTGAAATACCATCTTTTGCATTCTTAAATGGAAGTTTAGCAACAGAACACAGAGATGCCAAAGCTCCTTTACAATCTCTGCCGTTGAAAGGATTTGCTCCCGGAGAGAAAGGAACACCTGCAACCCTGCCATCAGGTGTATCACCGGTCTTTTTACCGTATACAACATTACTTGTAATAGTAAGGATTGACTGAGTCGGAATTGCATTTCTGTAAGTTTGAACCTTTTCAATTTTAGACATGAAACGATTAACTATATCAACACCGATTGAATCTGCTCTATCGTCGTTGTTTCCATATTTTGGATAATCACCTTCTATTTCAAAGTGTTTTGCAATACCATTTTCTCTTATTACTTTAACTTTAGCATATTTAATTGCAGAAAGAGAATCTGTTACAACACTGAATCCAGCAATACCGCAGCCAAGCTTGCGCACTACATCTGTATCCATGAGAGCAAGTTGTGCTTTTTCATAGTTATACTTGTCATGCATATAGTGAATTATATTTAAAGCACTCACATAAGTATATGCAAGCCAATCCATAGCTTTATCGAATTTTGACATTACAGTATCGTAATCAAGATACTCATCGGTAATAGGTTCAAAATCTGCAACCTTTTCCCCTGTTCTTTCATCAACACCGCCATTGATTGTGTACAGCAAAGCTTTTGCTAGATTTGCACGAGCCCCGAAGAACTGCATTTCTTTACCTATGATTAATGGTGAAACGCAGCAAGCAATTGCATAATCATCTCCAAAAGATTCACGCATTAAGTCATCATTTTCATATTGAATAGCACTTGTTTCAATACTTACTCTTGCACAATAATCTTTAAAGCCTTTCGGTAAATCCTTACTCCATAAAACAGTCATATTCGGCTCAGGGGCAGGACCTAAGTTGATTAATGTCTGGAGCATTCTGAAAGAATTTTTAGTAACAAGCGTTTTACCATCAATAGTCATACCGCCAATACTTTCTGTTGTCCAAACAGGATCACCGCTGAACAGGTCATTATACTCCGGTGTTCTCAAGAAACGAACCATTCTTAGTTTGATGATGAAATCATCCATAATTTCCTGTGCTTGTTCTTCAGTGATTTTACCTGACTTCAAATCCCTTTCGGAATATATATCCAGAAATGTAGAAACTCTTCCAAGCGACATCGCTGCACCGTTTTGATCTTTAATAGCTGCAAGATAGCCAAAATAGGTAAACTGTACTGCTTCTTGAAAACTTTCAGCCGGTTTACTTATATCAATACCATATGACAGAGCCATTTCTTTCATATCTTTAAGAGCACGAATTTGTTCGCTTATTTCTTCTCTTAACCTGATATTTTCTTCTGTCATAGGAAGATTTTCAGTAAAAAGTTTATCTTTTTGCTTTTCTTCAATAAGCCTGTCAATCCCATAAAGTGCAACACGTCTGTAATCACCAATAATTCTTCCTCTGCCGTAAGCATCCGGAAGTCCGGTAATAACTGCGGAATGTCTGCATCTTTTGATGGCATCCGTATACACATCAAACACACCATCGTTATGAGTTTTTCTATATTTTGTATAAATAGTTTTTAGTTCCTCATCAACAGGCAATCCGTATGCATTACAGGAAGCTTCAACCATTCTATAACCACCATTTGGCATTATTGCACGTTTTAATGGTGCGTCTGTTTGAAGACCTACTATCAGCTCATTGTCTTTATCAATATAGCCTGCACCATGTGATGTAATTGACGAAGGAGTAGAAGTATCTGCATCAAGAACACCTTTTTTATGTTCTTCCTTCATCAATTCACTAACCTTATTCCACATATACATTGTTCTTTGTGTTGGACCACTCAAAAAACTGTCATCACCATAATATGGTGTATAATTATTTTTGATAAATGATGCAACATCAATTGCCGTATTATCCACAATCTGGGTAACCATGCTAACCTCCTTTATATTATCTATTTATCTCTAATATTTTTATTTTGTGAAATATTGCGGATTTATAAAAGATATCCCACCGCAGAAGATATTCTTCACGTTTCTTTGATATTGTACACTAAAATCTTTATATTGACAATAGTTTAACTAAAATTAATATTTAGTACTGAAAATTGCTTTAAAGCAGTATTTACAACACTTACAAAATATTTCCCCTGTAATATTTCTTTGCAATATCAATTTCATCAGCATGGGTAAGACTTGGAGTTTTAAATTTCTCTTCTTGCAGGATATCAAGAATAATACCTATTTGCTTACCACGATATCCGATGTTTAATAATTCTTCCCCCTTGACAGACGTATGAATATTATACAGATTTCTCAAATAATACAACCCTTTATCGGGATTATCATACACAGTCCATAGCAATACAGACTGTATATCAGATTTTGCACAAGTTTTATAAGGGCTTTTACTAGCTTTTATAGCCTCATATCCTTCAATTACTTTAACTTCATTTTTTGTTAACGGCAGATTGCCTAGATTTGAGTTTCCCAGATAAATAAGCCAAGGAGTTTTGATGTTAAATTCTTTTATTGTATCTTCAATTGATATAAGCGGTTTTTGCGGTATATCGCTGCCCAGCAGCCTGTAGATACCCTCGTTTATAAATCGTTCCAAACCTTTATCTCTATTAAGATTAAAACAATCAATAAGTTCTTTTTTTAATCTCGAAAAACTCATATCATAATTTACATTATTTAAATAATCGTTTTTCAGCTTCTCCGTATGCGCATCAAACTCAAATCCAAACCTCAGTGCAAACTTCAATCCTCGTATAATTCTTGTGGGATCATCTATAAAACTATTATCATGATGCACTCGCAGTATTTTTGCCCTTATATCCTCAACACCTCCGGAAGGATCTATGATTTGTGCCGTTTTTACCGATTTTGCAATCGAATTTATTGTAAAATCTCGTCTTGCAAGATCATCAGAAAGCGGACAGCCTATTTGTATTGTTACCGGTAAATGTCCGGCTTTAGGATATGTTTCCCGCCTAGTTGATGCAAAATCTATTTCTTCATCATCTATCAAAACTCTGGCAGTACCTATATCTTTTTGAATTTTTATTACTTTGTAGCCCTGCGTTGTAACATAATCAATCGCGTCCCCTTCATAGCATACATCTACATCAATAGAGCGGATTCCCAGTATTTCATCCCGTACCTTGCCTCCAACGTAATATAGCCTGCCTGTATTATCTTTTAGTCCCATAAGTCTATTGTATATGTTTTTATCAAAAAAAGCGATAGGAACAAGTGAAATTACCTTGATAACATTTACTCATTATATATTTGTCTATTTGAATATTTCACAATAACGATATATTACCGTTCAAATAATTCAGTCCCATTTGATAATACTTACAGTTGAAATATTACAGCAATTCAAAACGGATATTAACAGAATATATTTAGTTTTTTGGTGTTTTAACAAGTATCTATTTATTATATAAAACGAGTTCCCGATAAGATGTAAAGTTTTTGTAATATTTCTTGGGCTGTTTCAATAAAATTTGATACCATATAAAATGATTATTATAATGATAAATTAGAATATTTAATAGAAGCTTTCACCAACGGACTCAGCTATAAAATGACCAAATTTAAATAGAAAAGCCACCTCCGCCAGAGGGACCAGCCCCCTCCTGTAAGGTGACTCAATAATATTATAACTTATATTCCAACAACTTTTAACCCATTACTTTTATATATTTTCATATTAACTCAATAAGTTCTCTTTTTAATTTTGAAAAACTCATATATAAGTTTTAGTATTACGGTTTTGTAACATCAACATCCACACCACAGTTATTTCCAGCATAGTATAGTCTGCCTGTTTTATATTTCAATCCTATAATAATATTAATGTGTTAGATGCATTTTAAGAGTAAAACGGGAATATAAATTATATTCCCGTTTTACCACTTAAAAAATATGTTTATTTTAAATACTCTTTATAAAACGCTTCTATTTTATCAAAAGGAATTTTATCTAAGTTGTCATAAAGATCAACATGATTTGCACCTTCTACAATTAGTAGCTCTTTGTTATCTCCTTTAAGTTTTTTAAAAGCGTCTTCGCTAAAATATCTGCTGTGTGCTTTCTCTCCATGAATGATTAAAACGGCATTTTGGATTTCTCCGCTATAAGTCAAAACAGGCATATTCATAAACGAAAGAGAAGATGTCATATTCCAATGTCCGTTAGAATTTATAGAGCGTTTGTGAAAACCACGTTTAGTCTTGTAATATCCGTAATAATCCTGCACAAACTGCGGCTCCTCTCCTGTTAACCGTTCAGGAAGTCCTGCTGCAGGAGCATAGCTGCCATTTTTAAAATCTTCAGTTCTTTGTTTGTTAAGTGTTTGCCGCAACTCATAACGTGCTTTTTCATCCATTGCATCAAAATAACCGTTTGCATTAACTCTTGACATATCATACATTGTTGAAGTAACAGTCGCTTTAATTCTTGTATCCATTGCAGCAGCATTTAGCCCCATTCCGCCAAAACCACAGATTCCAAGTATTCCTATTTTCTCTGCATCAACATTTTTATGATTACTCAAAAAATCCACAGCTGCTGAAAAATCTTCAGTATTAATATCCGGAGACGCAACATTCCGTGGTTCCCCGCCGCTTTCACCAGTATAAGACGGATCAAAAGCAAGAGTAATAAACCCGCGCTCTGCAAGCGTTTGTGCATATAAACCTGAAGCCTGTTCTTTTACAGCACCAAATGGACCACTCACAGCAATTGCCGGCAACTTTTTACCCGCAGCATCTTCAGGAACATATAAATCACCTGCCAATTCTATACCGTATCTGTTTTTGAAATGCACCTTTTCTACATTGACTTTATCACTTTTAGGAAAAGTCTTATCCCAATTATTAGTTTTTGCTTCACTCATAAGATTTCCTCCTGCAATTAGTAAAACCACCATAAACAGACTACTTAAAATTATTTTTAATTTCATACCCGTCCTTTCTTATTGTTTATTTATACTATACAGTGACAAAACTATAATGGTTCTCTATACATCCCAAAACAGTTTGAGCGTACTCTTCATGTTTACCGTAAAAAATATGCGATGCATCAGGTAGCTCAATTACAATATTTCTGTCAGGCTGTCTTGTCCAAGAATTTAGTGTTTCCATAAAACCTTTTGGACTTTCTCCTGTTACAGAGTCTTTTGCCCCAATAATAAATGCACCATTTGGTTTAATATTATACAGAGAGTCCGTCTCTCCCATACCGCTTAACACAGGGCAGTTCTTGAGATTATCCGCATTATAAAATCCTAGAACGGTATTTGCAGTCATCGGAGAAAAACCACCGAATAAGAATGGTAAAATATCATTACCTCTGCCTTCGTTAACCCAGACTTTTGCCATTTCAAAACTATCCTCTATGTTTGGCATAACACCCCACCAGTGCATAATATCTACGGGCGAAGAAACAATAAAGTAATCCACATAATTATCAGACGTATTTCCAAGATAATGAATAATTTTGTTTGACCCGAGAGAATGTCCGCCAAGGATTATATTCTTAAACCCCATTACCTCTTTTGCATACTTAATATATGCTTCTACATCTTCATACACCATATTGAAATCATCATTAAAAACACCGGTTGTATTCTGTTTTCCAGTAGAAAAATCCGTATAGGCAAAACACGAGAAAGAATCATGCGCATGCGCAATGATACATGTAATTCCGTTACTACTCAATAATTTACCAGTAGTGTATAAAAGCTCGTTTTGAAACAGATTAGAACAAATCCCTGTCAGCATAACAAGTACAGTATCACTTTCTGGTGCTTCAAATATTGCACCTTTCAATTCTAATCCCCGAGGGGTAACAACTTTTAATATATCCATTACTGCTCCTTAATATTTGCAGGCTACATTATTTATTATTTCCGATTTTTTATAAATAGCAAATACTTATATTCTATTTTTAGGTATGCCTTAAAGTTATATCTTAGAAATTAACCAGTGTAATAATTAAAAAAAAATAAATTTTCCTTGTATAAGTATTTTGATAATTTATAATAAAATGTATACAATAGTAAGTAGAGGTGAATTATGACAAATCCATTCAAAGGGTGCAGTTTCGGAAAGAGTAAAGACAACTGTTCTGGAGAAAATGATAATATAGGTGAAGATACCACAGATATGGGTTTTGAAGAAAACACGGAAACAGTTTCCAGCGAAACTGTTAGCAATAGTGAAACAAAAAATATTGATGAAAATGCAGAAAACGCCGGTGATAAAAATTCAGAAGAAGAATTTAACACACCGGAAACAACAGAATTAGATAAAGTTAAAAATGATTTTGAACAGCTTAATAATCAATATTTAAGGCTTGCTGCTGATTTTGAAAATTATCGCAAAAGACAGGAGCAGGAACGCGAGAATTTAATAAAATACGGTGCTGTTGATACATTGAAAAAACTTCTTGAAGTACTTGACAACTTTGATAGAGGTAAAGCAGCATTAGAAAATGTAGAAGATTGCAATGTTATAAAAGACAACTTCAATCTTCTTCATAAACAGGTTATGGATGTACTGGCAAAGATGGGGCTTGAAGTAATAGAGTCCGAAGGTAAAGAGTTCGACCCTAACTTCCACGAAGCAGTTATGCAAACTCCAACTTCCGAACATCCTGAACATACAGTTATAAAAGAATTACAGAAGGGATATAAATTGGGCGATAAAATATTAAGACCAGCACTGGTTAATGTTGCCGTCGCCGAATAATATATTATAATAGAAGAATGGCAGATTATTATGAAGTACTTGGCGTTTCAAAAAACGCCACAAAAGATGAGATAAAAAGTGCGTTCAGGAAACTTGCGAGGCAATGGCATCCTGACGTAAATAAGTCACCTGATGCCGAGTCTAAATTTAAAGAACTAGGCAAAGCATACGAAACACTTATAGATGATAACAAACGTGCAACGTATGACAGATTTGGTGAAGATGGACTTAAAAATGCCGGATTTGGTTCAGGACCGTTTGATGCCGGATTTGGCGGTTTAGATGAGATTTTTAATTCGTTCTTTGGAGGATTTGGATTTGGCAGCGGTCGCTCTTATGACCCGAATGCTCCGCAGCGCGGCGATGATTTGAGACTGGATATCGAAATCGACTTTGAACAAGCGGTCTTCGGTCTGGAAAAAGAAATAAAGATAGAACATCTTGAAAAGTGTACTACCTGCCATGGTACAGGTGCAAAACCAGGTACAGCCCCAACTATGTGCAAGACTTGCGGTGGCACTGGAAAAGTTCAGCAAACAACACAAACAATCCTCGGGCATTTTACCCAGATTGTTCAATGTCCTCACTGTAGAGGCACCGGTAAAACGATAGATTCCCCATGTCCTGATTGTAAAGGACAAGGCAGAGTTAACAGGGAAAAGAAAATAGAACTCAAAATACCTGCTGGTGTTGACAATGGTTCTAAAATGCGTTTGTCTGGCGAAGGAGATGCCGGTATAAACGGCGGTCCTGCAGGGGATGTTTATGTTGTTATTCATGTTAAACATTCGGATTATTATCAGAGAGAAGGTGCAGATATTTACACCAAACTCGACATTTCTCCGGCACAGGCTGTAATCGGCGATAGCGTTGTTATCAAAACCCTTGACGGAGACAAGGAAATCAATATTCCAGCAGGAATTCAAAACGGACGTACAGTCAAGATAAAAGGTGCCGGAGTACCTTTGATTTCTCGCCCATCAAGCCGCGGGGATCACATTGTTGTCATAAATGTTGTTACACCAACAAAGATTTCCAATGAAGAAAAACAGTTGTATCAAAAGCTTCTGGAACTCAGCAAGAATAAAAAAGTTTCGGTCGGTGAGAAAATCAGAGGAGCGTTTAAGTAGTGAGAAGGATTTTATTTTTATTACTTTTTGTTCTGTCAGCCTCTAGTCCGGTATTTGCAGCAAAGTTGCCGGCAGAAGTTACTGAGTTTATAAATAAAAGTTATCCGGGGGCAGAAATCAGGTTTGACGGAGTAATTATACTTCCCGATAATACGATATATCTGCCGCTCTATCCTGCACCGGCAAAAGAAGTTCAAGTGTTAGAGGTTAAAACTTCTTATCCTGCTAATACATCCTTTTATAAAAAACCAGATATTGTAATATTTAATAATAATTTTGTATTATTAAAAGTAATAACCGATAAAAATGGTAAAAAAACTATTTTAAACCTTGATAATCCGCCGGCAGAAATCAGAAATGGTCTTTTGCCGCAAGATATGCTTGTTCCCAGAGGTCTTATAATACCTGAAAATATTAAAGGTATAATGGGAAATCTTAAAATTGAAACAATGGAAGACAGGTATATAAGACTGGAGCCTGAGAAGAATGATTTTACAAAAACCATATCTTATCAAAAGCAGGTACCTACACCTGTACCGTTGGTTGACGCATTAAAAAATAAAATATTATTTATTTCAACCTGTTACAGCAAAAATATTCAGGTTGTGACACCTCCGAAGATGGATCCTGATTACGCACTTTCACAACGTTCTATTCCTATTGATATGGAAGTTATTGATGATAAATTCTTACTTGTTACATCTTACGAAAAAACATTTATGAATGTTGTTTCCCTTGCGGACAGTAGTATTATAAAACAAATAGAATTTACAACACAGCCAACAGAGATTGTACTTGATAAGACAAAAAACATTGCATACGTAGCATCTCCTGAGGCATCATGTATTTATGTGGTAAAACTTGATACAATGACTCTTGTTCAAAAAATCAAGGTTAACGGGTACTGCGAAAATCTTATTATTGCTGATAATTTGATTTTTTATGTGGATAAAAGCAGTGCAGAAGTCTGGGGAATTGATATTGATAATAATTATGCAATGAAAGACATAGGAAATGTTCCAAATGTATCTAAGTTAATTTATACTGACGGGAAACTCTACTTAACAAGCAGAACCCGTAACAGACTGGCTTGCATTGATTATGAAACATTATCTGCAGTAGGTGAGTATGATACTGTTAAAAAACCTGATGATATGCTTTTGTATAAAGATAAAATCTTTATTCTCGGAGCAGAAGATAACATTGTAAGAGTAATTAATACAAAAGATAATTCTTATGTTACTGATATCCAGTTGAATACCGGCGGTTTTGGAACATCTATAAGGCGGATTGAAGATACTAATTACGCAATAGTGTGCGATATTAAACGCAGTGAGTATTCAATCATAGATCTTAACAACAACAAACTTGTAAATACATACTCCATGAATATACCTATTATGAACATTCTGGTGGCTAAAAAGCCGGCGGTTTTGTAGGCGGTTTTATGTTATTAATACCCGATAAAATCGAAAAAGTATTTGAAGAACTGGAAGAAACTCAAAAACAATTCTGGAACATTGCACATGAAACCGGTAATTTTTTGAATATGCTTATTAAAATGAACAATATTCAAAATGCACTTGAAATAGGTACGTCTAACGGTTATTCCGGCATTTGGCTTTCCCTTGCCCTCAAAGAAACCGGCGGACATCTTACTACCATTGAATTTTACGAAAAACGCCAAACAGTAGCTTTAAATAATTTTAAACGCTGCGGGCTTGATAGTGTTGTTACTTCAAAAGTCGGGGACGCATGTACTATTCTTGAGTATTTAAAAGAAGATGAAGTTTTCGATTTTGTATTCATTGATGCAAGCAAACCACAGTATTTGGACTACTATAAACTCATAAAACCGCATTTAAAAAAAGGTGGACTTATTTGTGCCGATAATGTAACCTCACATGCGGCAAAGGTACAGCCGTATCTTGATGCGGTTATCAATGACAAGGATTTTCAGACCGAAATCTTACCGCTGCCGGCAGGACTTGCTGTTTCTTATCGTATTGCTTAAATATTTCTTGTTCGGCTTTAGTACTACCATAAGATTTGTTTAATAAACTGTATTTTCTGTTTGTGATAAAATAAGGTTATAAATAGACAATAAGAGGATGTTACTATGACAGAAAAAACAATACATCAACCTACTTCTGCCTTAGAAACTATCAGGCAGACAAGAATCCAAAAACTTGCAGAACTTGCGGATAAAGGTGTAAATCCATATCCTTACGCATTTGATAAAGATGCTGATGCAAAATTCCTTCAGGAAAAATATAAAGATCTTCCGGCCGGCGAGGAAACAGAAGATACATACTCTGTTGCCGGTCGTGTAATGGCAATGAGAAACTCAGGAATGTTTATTGACCTTATGGATCCGACAGGGAAAATCCAGATATTCTCACATAAAGAAAATCTTGATGAAGAAACAATGAAGATTCTTAAATTAATAGACCTTGGCGACATAATAGGGTTCACAGGAACAATAAGAAGAACCCCGCGTGGAGAATTGTCAATAAAGGCAACCTCTTTAAAGGTTCTTTCAAAATCACTTCTCCCGCTTCCGAATAAACAAATTTCAGAGGAGAAAAAAGAACAACTAAAATCACATACAACGCTTTCTGATGTTGAAACTAAATACCGCCAGCGTTACGTTGACTTAATTGTTAATGAACAAACCCGTGATACTTTCAGAAAAAGAAGTCTTATTATCCAGAAGATAAGAGAGTATCTAACCAGACAAGGGTTTATAGAAGTTGAAACCCCTATGCTGCATACTCAGGCAAGCGGTGCAAATGCAAGACCTTTTATTACTCACCACAATGCGCTTGATATGGATTTAACATTAAGAATCGCGCCTGAATTGCATTTAAAAAGAATTATGGTTGGCGGGCTTAATGAGAAAATCTTTGAGTTAAGCAGATGTTTCAGAAACGAAGGTATTGATACAAGACACAATCCTGAGTTTACAATGATAGAACTTTATCAGGCTTACGTTGATTACAATGAGATGATGGTTCTTACTGAAAATCTTGTAAGTTCGGTTGCACAGGAGGTTCTTGGTACAATGAAAATTCAGTACGGAGATAATATCATTGACCTGACACCGCCATGGGATAGAAAAACAATGTTAGGCTCAATAAAAGAGTTTACAGGTATTGATTTTAATGAATTCTTTACAGCAGAAGAAGCAATTGCTGCAGCAAAGAAACTCCACGCCCCAGTCGAAGATACTGATAACTGGGGGCAGGTTGTTGAAAAAGTGTTTGAAGTTACCGTTGAGCCTACACTTATTCAACCATGCCATATTATAGATTATCCGCGCGAGATTTCTCCACTTGCAAAAATTCACAGAGATAACGACCGTTTAACCGAACGTTTTGAAACTAGAGTAAACGGTTGGGAAATTGCAAATGCCTTCTCTGAATTATCTGATCCTATTGACCAGCGCTATCGATTTGAAGCTCAGGCACTTGCTAAGGCAAACGGAGATGAAGAGGCTATGTCTTATGACGAAGACTATGTAACAGCTCTTGAACATGGTCTGCCACCTACAGGAGGTATGGGAATGGGGATAGACAGGCTTGTAATGCTGTTAACCAATTCTCCAACAATAAGGGATGTAATAATGTTCCCGACTCTAAAAAATGTAAATTAACAGAAAATATTTGGTTTATAAAAAAGCTACAGGCAATACCTGTAGTTTTTTTACTACACATAATACAAATAAATGATGTTTTACAATATATTGTATGTTAAAGTTATACAAAAGGAGAACTAATATGACTGATAATCTTGACATAATTAACTGTCCCGCCTGTCACCATGCAATGGCAAAAGTACCTTTTGCAGAATTAGGAATAAATATAGATATCTGCACTGAAGGCTGTGGAGGTATATATTTTGATAATCGTGAATTAGAAAAATTTGATGAAGCTCATGAAGATATAACCCCTATTTTAGAAAATATAAAAAATAAAAAATTCATAGATGTCAATACAGAAGAAACCCGTATTTGCCCTGTTTGCAATACTAAGATGGTAAAACATTATAATGATAGAAGAAAAGAAGTCATGATTGATGAATGTTACAATTGCGGCGGTATATTTCTGGATAATCAAGAATTGTTTAAAATTCGCGAAGCTTTTAAAATAATAGAAAAAGAAGGCTCACAAGAAGCAGTAGAAGAATTCAACAGGATAATGATGTCAGTATTTAAAGCACCTAAAGCTTGTGAATTTATAAAAAAATTTCCAAAGTCTCAAACAATGAAATTTTTTGAAAAATTATGTACCGAAATGTATATGAATATGTAAAGAAATGTAAATTACTTTTTAAATAATTAGCAATATTTTTTCTCCGAAAAACTTTATTAATATACACACATTCATTTTAAATAGGTTAGTAAGTATTAATAAAGGAAGTTGAATTATGGATTGGAGTACATACTACAATATAATGTCAATGGATAATTATGGTTATCCAATGATAAACTACTCAATGCCGGGGATGGGATATCAAGATCCTTATCAAAATTTAAATATGCCCATATGGAACTATCAAAATCCTTATTATTGGGGCGGAAATAATCAAATACAATCAAATGTGAGTTTTAAAGGTAATACTCAAAGCGAAACTACTTCTGAAACAACAAAACAACCGGAAACGGTGAAAAACGAATCTAAAGATTACATAAGTATTCTAAATGATGGAACTTTGATTAAGTCATCGGTTTATGAAGGGGCGCCTGAAAAAATTGCAGCATACCGGCAAGAATATAAGAGGCAGGAAAGAAACCGTACAATAGGCAAGATTGCATTAGTACTCGGTGGTACTGCTCTCGGTATTATTGCAGGCCCCAAAATTGCAAAAGCATTAAAACTAAAGCCAGATACCTGGTTTGGAGATATGGCTTCTAATGATAAATTTTTGCGTTATATGATATCCGGTACAAATGGTATGGTTTCGGGAGCTATAGGGGCTTTGATACTTGACAATTGCAACGGTTGGAAAAAAGATTTGAAAAACAAATATAACTTAAAACCATTGGATATGGCTGCATAAAAATTATCCTAAAAGACAATTTAGTTTATTTATCATAAATAATGGTATATTAAATAAACCTTCATTTATCTCATAGTCAGCAAGTGACGTTCGTATACTTTTCTCCGGGGCATATTTATTCCTGTAAACTTTAAGACTTTTAGCCTGAACATTAGTACTTGCTTTGACTTCAAGAGGAATTATATAACCATCAGTTTGTATTACAAAATCAACTTCTGCATTGCCTGACTTACTCAACCAATATGTAGTTTCTACATTTTCAAATAATTTTAATTGTTGTAAAACGTATTGCTCTGCTAATGCACCGTTAAATTCTGTAAAAACTTTGTCACCATCAATAAGCGTTCTAGCTGGAAGTTTACTTAATGCACACAATAAACCAACATCCAGAATAAACAATTTGAATATTTTGATGTCTTCATAGGCTTTTATAGGCAGAGCCGGTTTAGTTATACAATTTATTTTATAGACCAGACCACAATTTATAAGCCAGGATAAAGCTTCTTCAAACGCATCTGCGCGTGCATTTGGTTTTACTTGATTATACTTAAATTTTTTATTTGCAGGTGCCAATAATTGATTTGGAATAGACTCCCATAATAAGTCGATTTTCAATTTCCCTGATGTTGAAATATGTTTTGAAAAATCATTTCTATATGTTTCTAGAATTGCATTCTGCGTTTTTCTCACTTTTTGAAAATCATTTGTATCAATAAAAATCTTAACGACTTCCGGCATACCTCCAATATAGTAATATTTTTTTAGCCAATCTATATATTGAGTTTTGAAGGTCTTTATATTTTGAGAGCCGGGCGTATTCAACAGTTCAACAAAAGGTTTTTCTCCAATAGCCTCTAGAAATTCAAGAAATGATAATGGATACATATCAATAAAATCAACTTTTCCTACAGGAAAAGAAACATCTTTGTGAACGGCCACACCAAGCAGGCTGCCGGCAGCAATAATATGATACTCTGGATTGTTTTCATAAAAATATTTTAGTGCGGTTAGAGCTTTAGGGCATTCTTGTATTTCATCAAGTATAATTAGGGTATTTTCAGGAACAATCGGAAAAAAGACCAGTTCTAACCCCTCAATGATTCTTTTGGTGTTCAAATCTTTTGAAAAATGCTCACGCATCAAGTCTTGCAGTTCAAAATTTATATATATTGTTTTTTCATACTCTGTTTTCCCAAACTCTTTCATAAGCCAGGTCTTTCCAACCTGACGTGCACCTCTTATTATTAAAGGTTTTCTGTTTGAAGAATTTTTCCATTCTATTAATTTTGTGAGCGTGTATCTTTTCATAGTACCATCATATCAAATGAAATACTGTTATAACTCCACTAACTACATTAATTTTACATTTTTTCGAGGGACTTTTTATGAAAAATTACATTTTTTCAAGGGACTTTTTATGAAAAATTACATTTTTTCGAGGGACTTAGAAAATTTATTATAACTAGTCTTTGACTCCGTTATCAATATTCAAGGTTTTAACAAGCGCCCTTACATCCCCTTTCAGTTTAAAGTATTCGGCAAATTTGGGTGTTGTTTTAATGTTGAATGAGCGTCCGTTTTTGTCTCTAGCTTTTGATATCAAACCTTTTTCAACAAGTTCTTTAACATGTTCATAACAGTCCCCTCCACGGAGATCTTTTAAATCAGTTTGCCTAATAGGTTCTTTTAGTGCTATAACTGTTAAAGTCTTTAATACAGCAGGCTTTAGTTCTACCGGACAGAGCTTTTCAACAATATCAAGATGTTCGTTTTTTACCTGTAGAATATACCCGTTTTCGTCATCAATTTCAAGTGCGCCTTCCCGTGACGAATAATCCATAATAAGTTCAAGCAGTGCCTCCTCAACCTTCTCGGGAGCCTCCTCAAGAATTTCAGCAATCTCCTCAATTTGTACTACCCTTGCAGTTATAAATAAAACTGCCTCAATCCGTGATTTCAGTTCTTCCATTTGAATTTCCTTTCACCACGTATAAATCTGAATAAAATTCATCCTGCATAAGGTCATAATCACTGTCTACCGTTAAAAATAACAGAGAAATATATGCGCTTATTCTATCCATACCAAGTAAGGTAAGTTCATTCAATTCTATCTTATCCTGACGGCTTAAAATTTCACCGAGATTTGCTTTTAAGCGTTCAACCCCCTGCTCAATATATTCATCATGCGCCAGATTAACAATATCCTCCGGTGATAATCGGGAATAGTTTCTTACCCTGCGTTGTGCTCGTTCGTGCGCATTTTTGAGCTTTTGTTTCTTATCAAGAGTTTCATAAAACTCTAACTGACGAATTAAGTCACGCAGTGTAACTACTCTGTTTCTATTTAATCTTACACTTGTTCTACGCTGCAAAACTTCGTCAATTGAAACAACATTGCCCGTCGGAATATAATCCTGCTCATAATCCAACTGCGAGTCATCATAATCTAAATCATACTGCTGCGGTTCTTCAAAGTTTGTGATGTCAAGCCCTTCCAAAATATTAGATTTAAGTTTAAGCAGGATAGATGCAAACAGTAATGTTCTGCCGGTGAGTCTAAGGTTTTGGGATTTTGACTGGAATAAATGGGTAAGATACTTATCCGTGACATCAATAATATCAATATTCCACGGGTCTATTTTCCCTTGTTTTGCCATTTCAACAAGAATTTCAATACCATCAACCTCGTTGTTGGCATTTTGCGGTAAGTCTATTTTATAGTGTTCGTACTCATTTATCATACTAGTCCCTTAACTTGACTCCCGTAACCTTGGAAATCCCTTTTTCTTTTTGAGTAACACCAATTGTCCTATTAGCTGATTCTATCATAGGTTTTCTGTGAGAAACTACTATAAATTGCGTATCTTTTGACTGTTGTTGAACAATGTGTGCTAATTTTTCTACATTTATACCATCTAAGTTTGCATCTACCTCATCAAATGCATAGAACGGGGCAGGCATATAGCGCTGAATTGCGAAAACAAACGCAAGTGCAGTCAAAGATTTTTCTCCGCCAGACATGCTCTCCAGTCTTTGTTTCTTTTTGTCCCGTGGTTGTGCTTCAATAGTCAAACCACCGGCAAACGGATTTTCCATATTTTCTAAGATTAAAGTTCCTTCCCCGTCAGAAAGCTGGTGAAACACTTCCTTAAAGTTCTCATTGATATGATTGTATGTTTTTAAGAATGTTTCTTTTTTCAAATCTTCATATCCCTGCATACGTTCAAGAATTTGTTTTCGCTCGTTAGAAAGAGTTTCCACCTGATTGTGCAGTTCATTTTTGCGAACAGTCATACTATCATATTCTTCTACCGCACGCATATTTACCGCACCAAGGTCATCCATTTTCTTTTGCAGTTTTTGTATTTGAGAATTAATCTCATCAATACCCATCTCTGTTGGTTCAAGAGTACTAATTTCTATCCCTGCATCCTCAAGTTCCTTTCTCACCGCTTCCATCATCGGCTCAAGCTCTCTTCTGCGGGCTTTAAATGATTCTATTTGTTCTGCCGTTTTTTCAATGTCTGAAGCCTTTAATTGTTTTTTAGTTTCTAAATCTATAAGCTGCGCATTAATTTCATCACGCTGCTTCATCAATTCGCCAAGTTTTTCGGTTATTTCTTTAATTTGTTCTTCAAGATTTTCAAGTTGTTCCTTTATAACTTCAATTTCAGCTTTAAAATTTGTTTTATCTTTTTCTAATACTTCATTGTTATCCATTGTTCTTTGAATATTATCCCGATTGGTTTGAATGGTAGTTTCTGAAAATGCTATCATTTGATTGGCCGATAATATATCATTGTTTGCACTCATCAAGTTTGTATTAAGCCGTTTTATTTCAAATTCAACAGCTTCTGTCTGCTCTTTGAGCTTTTTAAGTTCTTCATTGTTCATCAGTTTTTCAACTTCCTCAATTTCAGTACTTTTGACTGCCGTTTGTTCGGAAATTAAAACAAGTTCTTCCTCCATTTTATCAAGTTTATCGGAAATCTGTGCGATTTTAGGCTCTGTGTCTTTTATAATTTGCGTTTTTTCATCAATAGACACTTGATTAGAATCAAAATCTTTATTCATTGACTTCAATTCTAATTGCGCTTTATTATATTCATTTAGAGTAGCAGAGTATTCGGAACGAATTTTTTCAAGTTTTGTTTCAAGCTCCTGCCTTTTATCAATGAGTAATTTATGTTTATTTTTCATTTCTTCAAGACGTGCTTTGAACGTGCTAAGTTCTTCGTCATCGTTTTGCGAAAATTTAAGCCTTGATTTTTGTAAGGAACCGCCTGTAATTGAACCTGATTTCTCAAATATTTCACCCGCAAGCGTTACCATCCTATACTTACCGATAAGCCTGTGAGCAGTTGATTGATCTTCTACAACAAGAGTATCTCCCACTGCATAATAGAATGCATTTAAATACTCATCATCAAAATCAATCAAGTTTATGGCAAAATCAATAACACCTTTGTCTTTGGGAAGGTGAAGACTTGCCGGAGCTTTAACAATTTTATTTAACGGGATAAATGTTGCACGACCTCTGCCCGAAGAATTGAGAATTTCTATACATACAGATGCAACATGCGGATCATCAACAACAATATGCGCCATTCTCCCGCCAACCGCTACTTCGAGCGCGGTAGCATACTCTTTATCGACTTTTCCCAACTGCATGAGCGGAGCATGTACACCTTGGATTTTAGCATCCATAATCGCATCCACCGCAACAGATGCATTTGATTCTCGTGCAGATTGTTTACTCAATTCTAATTTATAAATCTTTGTTTCTGCAGCCTTTATGTTAAATCCTAAATCTTCTATTTCATTTTTGGTCTGATCTAAATCCCTCATATTGCTGCTTTGTGCGGTTTTCAAATCTTCCATATCTTTACCCAGCTGCTCAATCATAAGCGCATTTTTATCTTTGTTGGAAGAATAATCATTTTTAAACACAACTAATTTTTCAAGCTGCTCTTTGGCTTCACTTAAAAGTCTTCTCAATGCACTTAGTTCTGCCTCCAGCGGTGCCTGTTTTTGAATTATTAATGTTTCTTTATCCCTGAGAGCTTCAAGTTCTTTTCTTAAATTATTACGCTTTTCTAAGTGCTGCTCTGCCGTCTGGTCAAGCCCCGTCATATCTTCAAGGATTTTTTTCAATTCATCTTTCTTTTTGTCAATATTTTCCTGAATACCTAGAATTTCATCTTCTTTGAGTTTTATCTGTAACTTAGTATCTTTAATTTTCTTTTCTTGAGCTTCAATACCGTTCTTAAAATTTTCAATTGATTTAAGTCCGTCCTGTATTTGTTTATCAGCATATACAATTGCTGATTCTTTTCTTGAAATATCGCCTTTAAGTTCTTCAGCCTTTTTCTTAATTTCTATCTGGTGTGCTTCGCCTTTTTCACGTACCAAATCTGAAATCTTTTTATATTCCTCTTTTATCAAATTAAGACGCTCATCTAAATCTTTTATTTGAACTTCTTCTTCCTTTTTTTTCTTGGTAAATTCAAGAATATTTTCATGAGCTTTTTCAAGATTTTTTCTTATATCAAAAAATTTTACCGTTGTAATCTGGCTCTCTAACTTTGTTTTATCCTCTTTGAGCTTTTGATATTTAAGTGCAATCTCACGTTGTTCTTTTAACTCTTCAAGCCTTTCATCGACAGTTGTAAGAATAAGCATAGCACGCTCCACACGTTGCTCTACGGTTTCCAGTTCACCCTTTGCCTGATCTATCCTGCGATCGAAATCGGCAACGCCGGCAATTTCGTCAATTATTTCACGCCGGTCATTTGCAGAACAGTTAGTAATACTTAACACATCATTTTGCATCATAACATTATAACTGTTCGGAGTTATATTGTGTTTTTCAAGTTTTATATGAATATCGGTCAAGGAAACGACTTTATCATCAAGATAATATATACTGCTATATCCTTGGGAGGATTTTTTGATTTTTCTTGCAACGGAAAACTCCGCACCTTCATCATTTTCCGCAAAAGTGACTTTTACAAATGCCTCATTTCTTTTTGTATATGTGGATATGAGATGGAAAAGTTTTTCAGCACGAAGCTTACGGGAAGTTGATAGCCCGAGTGCAAATAAAATTCCATCAATTATATTACTTTTCCCTGAACCGTTGGGGCCTGAAATTGTTGTGAACCCATCTAGGAGCGGGATATCTATCTTATTGGCAAACGACTTAAAATTGTCGATTTCCAGTTGTTTTATATACATAATCCTTCCCAAATACAGGCTGAAAAGCCATCCTGCCAAATTTAATTACACAACAAAAATCTGCATGTGTCAAATATATTAACATTCTGTAATCTGCCGATTCAGGATTAGAACGAATTTTTGCACTTTAAACAGACCATATTGTAAATTATTAGATTAAAAAATAAACTGGCTATTTGCTATGGAGAAATATTTTAAAATTCTATTGCCCTCATTACCTGCACCTGCAAATAGAGAAAACTGTTAGACAAAAAAACAAGTATTAAACACTGTATTCTCTGCATGTAGAAATAAATGCACTCAAAAATCACACTTTCCGGTAATTTAACTTTTTATAAATCATCTACACTTAATATAAAAGGAGAGAATTATGTTAGAGAGAAGGTTTCTAAACTTTGTCGGTATGGATGGAGTTTTTATGATTATCCTCGGAATAATAATGCTTATTCTGCCTAAAATCACAAGTATGGCAATTGCAGCAGTTCTTGCCGTTATTCTTGCAGCATACGGATTATACAGAATCGTTAATTCTATTATGGAGAGAAAGTATATACGGCATGTATTCCTAAATATTACTATCGGTATTTTACTCTTACTATCCGGAATTTTTCTGTTCTTTTATCCAATGTTTAATCTACTCATCATAACATCAACAATAGGGGTTTATTTTATACTGGAAAGTATTGCATCAACCGCATTTGCATTTGAAACAAGAGGACTTGTAAATATGTGGTGGATGAATTTAATATCAAGTATTCTGCAGTTCCTATTAGGTTTCATTATAATTATAGGACTTCCGCAAACAGCACTCTGGACTGTCGGAATATTACTCGGCATAAGCTTGCTCGTAACAGGAATGTCCATGCTTACAGTATTTATGGCAACTAAATTTGCACGAATTTAAGGAGGTTAAAAATGGAAAATAAATACAATGAATATAGAAATGACACAGAAAAAGCTTTAAAATACTTTTCTAAAATACTCGCATATACAGTAAGTCCTTATGACTTAAAAGAAACAATGGAAAAAACCGGAGCAAGATTGGTAGATGTGAGAAAAAGAGAAGATTACGAAAAAGGACATATTCCAAATGCAATTTCAATCCCCTATGATGAAATAGATTCGAAACTAGACTCTCTGGACAGAGATATTCCTACAATAGTAAGCTGTTACAATGCAACATGCCTTTTAGGAGCAAAAGCTGCCATTAAATTTGCTAAACACAACTTCCCTGTAATGGCTCTGCTGGGTGGATATAAGACCTGGACAGAAGATTTGCACTATGCTGTTACACAGGAAGAATAAAATTCATATTCAAACACACCCGCTTATGTTTTACAGCGGGTGTGTTGTACAAATTGTTCATAACCGGCCTTTTCCATTCAATCTCCCCTAATAAAAAGAAAAGCTATGCACTTATATTGTCCATAGCTGTTGATTAGGGATATGTGTATCGTCGTTTTTTTTAAGGAGTATAGTTATATACTATCAATATAAGTCCGATATAAAATCATACGTTTTTACGATTTTTCTAATAAATTTCATGATTTTAATACTTAAAATTTACACCCGTATACTATTCATGCCAAAAGCCTTGAAATAAACAGTTTTTAAAATATAATCATAAAGATAAAAATGAAGAAAAGGACAGAAAAAATGATGAAAAAGTGTAAAATAACTGTTTTAAGAAAAATGTTTATACAAGACTTAGCAAAAGAGTATGGCATTGAAGGGTTAACGGCATGCCCCATGCTAAGAGAAGGTCAAGTATTTTACGCAGATTATGCAAAACCCGAGGGGTTTTGTGATGAAGCATGGAAAGCTATTTATCAATATGTATTTGCACTGTCACATGGTGCTGAAAAAGATGTATTCTACTATGGTGACTGGATTAAAACACCTGGAGTTGCAATTTGTACCTGTAACGACGGCTTAAGACCGGTTATTTTCAAAATCGAGGCAACAGAGGAAGAGTCTGTAATTGATTATACACCGGTTAAATAATCATACATCCGACAATATAAACAATATAAGCAACAAGCCATGCCGCAGCGCATTGAAAAAGAACTACTAGTATTGCGTATTTTCTGCCAAGCTCCTTTCTGACAGTTGCAATAGCTGCAACGCATGGAGTATAAAGAAGTGAAAATACGAGAAACACAAATGCCGTTAATTGAGTAAACAATTCAGGCAGACGGTCTACATCACCTCCAAGAAGTACGGTTAAAGTACTAACCACACTTTCTTTTGCAGTAAATCCGGTAATAAAAGCAGTCGATATTCTCCAATCGGAAATACCCAGCGGTTTAAATATTGGAACCATAATGTTACCTAGCCATGCCAGTAAGCTGTCTGCGGAATCAGTAACAAGATTGAGGCGCGAATCAAAAGTTTGCAAAAACCAAATTACAATGGTCGCAGCAAATATTATGGTAAATGCTCGAGTAACAAAGTCTTTCGATTTGACATAAATAAGCCTGAAAATATTTTGCGGACTTGGAATTCTATAATTAGGAAGTTCCATAACAAACGGCACAGGTTGACCTTTAAATACAAAAATTTTTAAAATAAATGCAAAAATTATTCCAACAACAATACCGAGAAAATATAAACTTATAATAACCAGTGCCTGATTTTGTGTAAAAAATGCAGCAGTAAATAATGCATAAATAGGAAGTTTCGCAGAACAACTCATAAACGGAGTCAATAATATTGTTAATTTTCTGTCACGTTCCGAAGGCAGTGTCCTTGTCGCCATAATGGCAGGCACAGAACAACCAAACCCGATAAGCATAGGAACAAAACTCCGCCCAGACAATCCTATTTTTCTAAGCAGTTTATCCATAATAAATGCAACACGTGCCATATATCCTGTATCTTCAAGTATTGACAGGAAGAAGAACAAAACAATAATAACAGGAAGAAAACTTAGTACACTGCCAACTCCGGCAAAAATTCCGTCAATAATAAGTGATCGAAACACCGGATTTAGACCATAAACTACCAGTACTCTATTTGCCAAATCTGTCACATATTCTATAACGCATTCCATTCCATCAGAAAGAAGAATTCCAAAATGCCCGAATGTAATGTAAAATATTAAAGCCATAATAATTAAAAATGCAGGAATTGCAGTATATTTACCGGTCAGAATTCTATCTGCTTTAAAAGTAATCATTTCCCCAATAGACTCGACCGGCTTCAGAATATAATCATCGCACAAACGTTCAATAAACGAAAAACGCATATCCGCAAGAGCAGCTCCTCTATCCAGCCCTCGCTCCTGCTCCATTTCGGAAATTATTTGTTCACAAATTTTATAATCCCCTTCATCTATTGAAAGTGCATTTTTTATAAGAGTATCGCCTTCGGTTAATTTTGTTGCAGCAAAACGAACAGGTATACCAGCAGCCTGCGCATGATCTTCAATAAGATGACATATTGAATGAATACAACGATGAACAGCCCCCTCATTTTCCTCATCACAAAAATCAAGCTTAAGTGGAGATTCACAGTAATTTGCTACATTTATTGCATGCTCCGTCAATTCTTCAATCCCTTCATTTTTCAATGCAGAAATCGGAATGACAGGAACACCCAATGCAGCCTCAAGACCATTTACATCAACAAACCCGCCGTTGCTTTCTACTTCATCCATCATATTGAGAGCTATAACCATAGGTACATTTAGTTCTATTAACTGCATAGTAAGGTACAGGTTACGTTCGATATTTGCAGCATCAATAATATTTATAATTCCGTCAGGTCTATCGTATAAGATAAAATTCCTTGTAACAATTTCCTCATTACTGTAAGGAGAGAGCGAATAAATACCCGGTAAATCAGTTATCGTAATATCCTGATTATTTTTCAGATGCCCTTCTATCTTATCAACAGTTACTCCTGGGAAGTTCCCAACACGCTGGTTTGAAGCGGTTAATTGATTAAACAGGGTTGTTTTTCCGCTGTTTGGATTACCTGCAAGTGCAAACTTAATCTTTGTTTTTAAGGGTTGCTGCCCTCTATGCCTCTCTTGTTGAAGTGTATTTTCTCCAATTCTTGAATGTTCTATGTCCCTGAACTCTTTTTTTCTTAAAGGACAATCATGAGCATTATGAATATTCTTAATACTAATTTTAGCAGCATCCTCTTTTCTAAGAGTCAGTGTATATCCACGAAGCCTAAATTCCATAGGATTACCAAGCGGTGCAGTTTTTATGAGTGTAACTTCAACACCGGGAGTAAGCCCCATATCAAGTATATGCTGTTTTAATGCTTTATCCTCACAATTTATTGAGGCAATTACTGCATCCTTACCAATACCGAGTTTATCTAAACTAGTTTGAGTATTAATATTCACAAAAAACCTTCAATGTTTTTAACAATCATATTCTACTACAAAACAAGAAGACTTTTCACTTTACAAGAAGAAAAACATTAAACAACAATATATCCATTTATAGCTTTACTTCTTTCGTTCTCCTTTAGAAAGTGAGTAAGATATTTTTCAATAGTTTCTTTAACACTCGTATTAAGTTCTTTATCTTTGCCATTTACTACATCATATCTTTTAGTAAGAGCTGAACCATGACAAGTTTTCTTTAACCGTTCTAAACGAATACTATCAGTAATATTTTTATCTATAAGTATTTTGTCTATAGTTGTATCCTTTTCAAGTTCAAGCATAAAACCGTTAGAACGGCTATTAGCCATTGGCCTTAATGTAATCTTTCCATCCCTGAGCGATTCTGTAATAAAACGAGGTTCTTCAAAATATCTGCCTTTCTTTTTTGCCTTAGCCCTTGCTTCATTTATCAAAATACGTGTTTGAGAAATCAAGTCTGATACCCTCTTATCAAGCTTAGCAGCGTTCTGCAACTCTTGTCGTAATTCAGCAACCGTTACATGTTGAGATTTAAATGAAGGTTGGTAAGAATATTTTGATTGATAATTATTAGATGTAATATTTGAAGCGATTTTCAACATATATTTATTCTCCTTTGCCTGTATAAAAAATGTGAATACTATTTTTTGCCATCCTTTTTACAAAAATTAACAATAATTTAATACCAGACCCACATATATTAAATAAAAACTGTAAATCCCATCCGGTCATACAATTAATACATAACTTTCAAAATGTCAGCCAATTACCCGAAAGCAAGAAGTAAAAAGCTATTTATATATAGACATTACAAATAAAAAATAGTAAGATAAGCTTATGTATATCAAAAATATATGTTCAGGAATACTAACCAAAAGGATTAAAATATGTTCCATAATATTAATTTTATGGCTATCATTATTAATGGTTTATTTTCTAATAAATAAAACCTCTGTCACAACATTTTTTCAAACTATTACACAAGGAACTTCCTCCTTATTATTAAACAATAATCCCTATGCAACTGTATTATCTCTACTATATGTTATTATACCGCTTGTTCTGATTGTATATATAATAATAAATCTTATAAAACGACAAAATTCACTAAAAAAATTCAAACAGCCATTTAATATAAAAGCAATAAAATTCACAGATAATTTAATCTTTTTTAATTTCTTTAGTCCAAAATACAATTTTTCTTGTAAATATTCGGATATAGAAAAACTACACACAGTAATAATTATAGAAAAAAGACCTACCCCCACCAAATACCGGATTAAAGAAATTGTCCTGCATTTCACCGCCCTTAATGGCAAAACTTTTACCATAAAAAATGATGGAGGTTTTCTGCCGGAACAATTTTTGTACAGAATTATAGACTGTGCAAGACAAATTAAAGATTTTTCATACAGCCTTAGTGGTGAATACATAAGTTCAAATTTAGATAACAAAATACAACGTTATAAATCAAATACACACAAAACATCTGATAAACTATTAACTATTTTAACAATAATTTCAATTGCCGGTTTCTTAGCGGGTATTTGTACGCTAATAATATTTAAAAATCTCGTAATTGAAGAACTAAAAAATAACCAGTACACATACCTTATAATAATGGTTTTAATATCCATGCTGCCATTTATTTCGGATATTATTCTTCCAGCTTTTGCATATAAAGATAAGAAAAAAGAATTTGTATTATTTAAAATTATTATAATCACTGTCTGTTTCTTACCATTTTTATCTATTAACTATGATAAAGATGTTCTTCAATATATAGATAACATAAAAAGCCACCTGAAAGAAGGACAAAGCATCTGCGGAAATCTTCCCAGAAACTACAATAATCTTAGCAAAGAAGAAATTTTAAGACAAAGAGAGAAACAGGTTGAACGTTCCATATTTAACCCGCCCAATTATCAGCCAAGCGAAGAAATTTTTGGAGAAATAACAGCAAATAATAACCCGAGTTACGATAGAACAGCAGGAAATTCCGTATTAAGCAAATATATTAATAATCCCAATGTACTTATAGGAATAGACTATGCGTTCAACTTGCCTGTCGATGAAGATAAAATCCAGTTTTGTAAACAACCGGTACAAAGACTAATGCCGTCAAGTTTTACTTATTATAAAAACAAAAAACTCATTATTGCAAAATACAAAATTCATACCGGTATAATAAATTCAACAATAAATTATCAGGGGCAGAAAATTCCGTATCTAATGACACTTAACGGACTCAATGCAAGAGATTTAGGATATGAATACGGATATGCTCTGCGTACAAGAAATATTAAAATGTTTAAGGACTCTAGCATCCAAAACAAAGTATATAAATTTAACGACTCAATAAATATAGGTTCAACATACGGAATCCCTGACGGTTATAACACCATATCTCCAGAGCAGAAGGATTTGTATTTTACCCTGACTGGTCTTCCCGCACAGATAACACTGAAGCTGTGGAAAGAAAAACCATCCAAACGTTCAAAGAGAGCGGATTTCTATTACACAATCATCCTTGAAAATGGATATTCCAGTTATGATAATTCCGTCCCCAGAAAAAGAATATCACACCGCAGAACAACTAGACGCCCAAATATAAAAACACCCAGAAAACAGTTTCTTTAAAAAATGTAAAAATTTTATTATATATGTTTACTTTTTCATCCTTGTGTTATGATGATAACAGAAAATAGTTTTTATATTTGTTTCGATAATTAAAGGATGTTTGGAATAAGATGCCTCAAAACTTTTTGAAAAATAAAGTTTTATTTGCTCTGGGTGTAGGAGCTTTACTATCAAAGATTGCACAGCTTCAAATGTTTGCACAACATAAGTTTCCAATTACACCGGAGCAGCATTATATCCTATCTATCCTCTCAGAAAACGAAGAACTCTATCAAAGACAGATTTGTGAAATCGCTTACAAAGACCGTCCCAATATAACAAGACTTATTAATATTCTTGAAACAAAAGGACTGGTAAAAAGGGTTCCGGACGTAAATAAAAGAAAAGTTTACAAAGTAATTATTACAGAAGAAGGAAAAAAAGTTCACAACAACATAAAACAGTATATGATAGGACTTCGGGAAAAAGCGGTTAAAGATATCAAAACAGAAGATATGGAAAACTGTTTGAAAGTATTGTTACAAATGATAGACAATTTAGAGCCGATAGCAAAAATACAAATTTAAAAAGGAGGAAATATAATAATGAGTACCCCGAATAATAGTGAGAATAATTCTAAAGACATAAGACCTCAGCAACAGAATAATGCTAATCCTCAGGAGGATACCCGCCCGAGTTATAAGAAAAAACGGGTAATTGTACCTGCAATAACTGCTGTCATATTCCTGATTGCGGGTATTTATTTTACAATCCACTCATTCTTTTACCAAGGAACAGATGATGCTTTTGTTGAAGGTCACATAATATCCATAGCACCGCGTGTTTCAGGACCGGTAGAAGAACTCCTCATTGATGATAACCAGCCTGTTAAAAAAGGTCAATTATTAATAGTTATCGACCCTAGCGATTATGAAACCGCACTCAAACAAAAAGAAGCAGAACTTGCACAGGCAAAAGCAAGCCTGAATATGGCAGAACAACAAATCACTCATTCAGAAGCACAATTAAAACAATCAACACAGGATATTACATCGGCAGAATCAAAACTTGATTTTGCACAAAAAGACTTTGACAGATATTCCAATATGTTCAAGGCAGGAATTGCCTCAAAACAAGATTATGATAAAAGCAAAACTGCCCTGACAGTTGCGCAATCAGAACATAAGTCCGCATTGGAACAAGAAAAAGCATCAGAATCAATGCTGCAATCTTCACAGGCAAGACGTGAAGCGACTTTAGCTGATATTCAAAGACTTGAAGCAGAGGTAGAACAGGCAAAGCTTAATCTTTCTTATACCAAAATCTACGCGCCGCAGGACGGTCTGATTACACACAGAACGGTGGAACAGGGAAACTATGTTCAAGTTGCACAATCAATGTTTGCAATTGTACCTGAAAAAATGTGGATAGTGGCAAACTTTAAAGAAACTCAGCTTACACACATGAAACCCGAACAATCTGTAGAAATCAAGGTTGATACATATCCTGGGAAAAAATTCAAAGGAAAAGTAGACAGCATCCAACGCTCAACCGGTGCAAAGGCAAGTCTTTTCCCTCCGGAAAATGCTGTAGGCAGCTACGTTAAAATTGTACAGCGTGTACCAGTCAAAATTGTATTTACGGAAGATATTTCTGACTACAACATAGTACCGGGAATGTCAGTAGTTCCGGAAGTAAGGGTAAGATAAGATGAGTACAATAGCTGAAGCTCAAGCACACAATCAAATGTCCTCACCGGAGTATCGTAAACAGGAAGCTCCGCTCTGGCTTGTCGCATTTACAATTCTTCTGCCAACCTCTTTTGCAATGCTTGCGACATCCGCAACTAACGTTGCAATGCCGCATATTGCAGGTTTTTTTGGTTCAACACTTGATGAAGCAAACTGGGTTATTACAAGTTATATGATTGCAAATGCTATCCTTATTCCGCTCACAGGCTGGCTGGAAAACCTTATGGGCAGAGTTATGTTCCTTAAAGTTTTCCTAACGATTTTCACCATAGGTTCGGTTATTTGCGCATTTGCAAGCAACCTTAACATTCTGGTACTCGGACGTATCGTGCAGGGGATAGGCGGCGGACCTATGATGCCTATATCTCAGGCTATTTTGCTTGCGGCTTTTCCGTTTGAAAAACGTGGACAAGCAATGGCGCTGTTCGGTTTTTCTGTTATGGTTTTCTCAATACTTGGTCCGACCTTTGGCGGTTTTATTGTCGATAACTCAAGCTGGCAGTGGATTTATTTGATTAATATCCCAATCGGTATATTCTCTGTTATTCTTGTTCACTGTAATGTCGCAGAGTTGGAAAACCGTAAAATTCCGGAAAAAGTTGACTTTGTAGGACTTATTTCGCTTGTTCTCTGGCTTTTAACCATGCAAATAGTACTTGATAAAGGAGAACAGTTTGGATGGTTCGATTGTACCTGGATAACCATACTTGCATGTACTTCATTATTCTCATTTGTATTTTTTATAGTTTGGGAACTCGAATGCAAAAATGCTATTGTTAACTTAAGAGTTTTCAAAGATAAAAACTTCTTTATCGGAACCATTTTAGGGGCATCTGTCAATATGATTATTTATGTAACAATTGTACTGCTGCCTAAATTTTTACAAAGCCTTATGGGATATACCGCTATGCTCAGCGGTATGTCATTAGCTCCAAGGGTTTTGTCTTGTATCGTAATGCTGTGTGTTATAGGGAAAATGGTTGAAAAAATCGATAACAGAATACTTGTTTCCGTAGGATTTGTATTTCTCGGAGTTTCAACATTTATGTATTCAAGTCTAAACTTGCAAATCTCATTTAGCTATGTCGTCATACCTAATGTGCTTATGGGTATAGGGGTAATCCTAGTATTTATACCTATATCAGCACTTTGTTTAGGAACACTGCCCCGATCAGAACTTTCAAATGGTGCAGGATTGCACAGCTTATCAAAGTGTGTTATGACAGCATTTGTTATATCTATGTCTTCAACTCTTGTTACAAGGCTGTCACAAGTCCATCAGACCTATCTGGTTAAAAATTTAACAGACTTCAGTCTTACTTATCAAACACACTTAAATGCTACTGCACATAAACTTATGGCAACATTAACATCCCCGGACGCAATTGCAAGAGCGGGAGGGTATTATTACAAACAATTGCAAGAGCAGGCAAAGTTAATGTCTTTTGTTGATGTATTTGAAGCATTTGCACTTATCGCATTCTGCCTTGTCCCACTTGCATTTTTCTTGAATGTCAATTTTAAAAAACGTGATTAAAAACTAAGAATACTTCTTTTCCAGTTCTAATAGAAACTTTTTAAGTGCAAGTCCGCCTGCATATCCGGTTAATGCACCGTTTTTCCCCACCACACGATGGCAGGGAATAACAATCATCAACTTATTACGATTATTTGCTTGTCCTACAGCTCTGGCAGCTTTAGGAACACCGCAACGTTCTGCAAGTTCTATATAAGAAACAGTTTCTCCATAAGGAATTTTACGCAATTCTTCCCATACCTTATTTTGGAATTTTGTACCTGTTGTAATAAATGGAAAATCAAATTCCTGACGTTTACCACTAAAGTATTCATCCAATTGTTTTTTTACAAGTTCTATGAGTTTCGTATTATCAAATTTTATGTCAGAAGAATCTGCTTCCATTACATAAATACCCGAAATCAAATCACCGCTTTGATGAATAATTAATTTTACACTTTTAAAACAGTACAAACCATCAAATTCACTCATAAGTCTATTATAATCAAAACCTGTTTAATAAAGACAAAAAAAAGACCTTGCCAAAACAAAGTCTTACCTTAAAAGTTTAAACAACAATTCACAATCTCAATTTAATTTTATGCAGAAATTACAGAACATGCCAACTTTTTTACAAAACTTAATAAATATAAAAAGCATGTTAACATGCACCATTACATGATTAGACATGTATAAAAACGCTCAAACTTTCTATCTGCCCATGACAGCATGCTATCAAAAGCTGGGGAAAGCCTTTATTAGTGCGGGATAGCGATTTTGAATTTCCGTAACAAATTGTAATAAAAGGGTTGTAAATACACCCTTAACCCTTATAATTAAAATTAAGGTTATAAAAGGACTTCGGTTGTTAAAAGATAGGGAAGTCAGTATAAGTAAAGAGTTTTGGGGAGGAAATGTGCTTAGAAGTCGTGATATGGGAAGAGCTATAGCTGTCAGAAGATGGACACCAACAGCTATAGAATGTTATAAACGCGGTTGTAACTGTGAAGGTTGTTTTTATAAAGATTTCTTCAGCGGTTCAACTCATAAATGCCAGATGAAAGCATCGGTTCTGGAATTAGTAAGGGTAATTGGTACACCAAATGTTGAAGTACCGCAAATAATTTCTGATTAAAGGGCTTTAAATTTTACGCAAAATATTGTATACTTAGAAAGTATCACACATCTCGGAGGTTTTTTAATGCGTATTTATGTGAACGGAAAGAACATCGTAATTACCGATGCAATTAAGGCTTATGTCAAAGAAAAATTAGGAAAAGTGGCTAACCATTATGACCAGATTACAGGTATTGATGTTATTTTATCGGTAGTTAAAAATCCGGCAGCTTCTGACAAACATGTTGCAGAAGTTTCTTGTAAGCTCAATTCAGGTGTTATCCACCTTGAAGAAGCAGCCGAATCAATGTACGCAAGCATCGATTTACTTGCTGACAAACTTGACAGACAGGTAAAAAAATATAAGGCAAAGGCTCTTTATTCTGATAAAACAACAATAAGAAATGTTGACTTAGAGGAAGAACCGGTTACTGAAGGATAGTATGATTAATAATAAAAAAGTCGTTGTTATTATGCCGGCATATAATGCCGAGAAAACTCTTGAACAGACATACAACGACATTTCACAGGATTTCGTCGATGAGATTATACTCGTCGACGATTTTTCAAGTGACGACACAAAAGAAATTGCAAAGAAGCTTAATATAACTACTATTGTACACGACAGGAACCGTGGATACGGCGGCAATCAAAAATCTTGCTACAAGGCTGCACTTAAAGCAGGTGCCGATATTATAATTATGGTACATCCGGATTATCAGTACACCCCGAAACTTATTCCTGCAATGGCAACAATGATGGCTTTTGAGGGATATGATGCAGTTATTGCCTCAAGAATGCTCGGCAACGGTGCTCTTAAAGGGGGAATGCCCTTGTACAAATTTGTAGCAAATAAATTCCTAACTGCATTTGAAAATTTATTTCTCGGAGAAAATCTGACAGAATATCATACGGGTTTCAGAGGATTCACCAGAGAAATTTTGGAAACACTGCCCCTTGAAAGCTGCAGCGATGATTTTTGTTTTGACAATGAAATGCTGGCATTAATTTTTTGGAATAACTACAAAATCGGTGAAATATCCTGCCCTACAAAGTATTTTAAAGAGGCATCTTCAATTAATTTTATACGCTCATGCAAGTATGGATTTGAAGTACTTTTTATAAGTATAATGTACAGATTTGGTAAAATGGGTTTGAAAACCGGCATATTCAGAAAAAATTTACAAAAATTAGATTTAGATACAGAAATTGAGTATTATCACAAAAGGATTTAGTATGGCAGAAATAAAACTGGTTGGAACAGATGTAGACGGAACTCTCACGGATGCGGGGATGTATTATTCAGCAAATGGTGACGTAATGAAAAAATTTAATACACGGGACGGTATGGGGCTGAAACTCTGTCAGACCGCGGGTATAAAAACTGCCATTTTAACTTCGGAAAATACTCCTATAGTTGCTAAACGTGCCGAAAAACTTAAAATTGATTACCTCTTTCAAGGGATGAAAAGCAAACTTGAAGTCATTACAGACCTTTGTAATGAACTTGGTATAAGTCTTGAAAATGTTGCTTACATAGGTGATGACATTAATGATTTTGAAATTTTATCAGCTGTTGGCTTAAAAGCCTGTCCAGCAGATGCAATAAAAAAAATTAAAGAAATTCCGGATATTAAGATAATGACACTAAAAGGCGGAGAAGGTGCTGTAAGAGAGTTTATAGACACCTACATTCTTAATTAACCTCTGCAATATAAGAAATACAATACTATTTGGGGCATCAATATTAACTAACTTAGCATCAGATACGTTTAAGCTTTTTAAACAAGTATTCAAGTTTTTTATAATCAGTACCTAGTCCGGTTAATAATAAAACAGATTTATCATTTGTGCGTTCATCTTCTATTTTGTTTTTATACAAAAATTCAGAAAGTTCAAAACCGGTTAGACCTTGTTTTTTGACTACAATCTTTGTTATATCTCCATTATAAAAATCAACATTAGTACACCCGTCACGCAACTCACGAATCTGCATTATTAGTTTCTCAATTTTAGCTCTTCCCTTTCTAGAATTAAGATAATGAATAGTTGACTCAATTACAGCAAGCAGAGGATATGATGGAGATGTTGTATTGAACATTGATAATGCTTTATCAACATCAAAATTTGTGTTTGTATGCAAAAGTGCTGTTGGATTAAGTCCGCCAGCCGTCTTATGCAAAGATTGAACTGTAAAATCTGCATATTTAACTGCACTCTCCGGCAGACTATTGGAGAATGGATAAAGCGCACCGTGTGCTTCATCTACAATGAAATATGCACCATATTTATGACATAATGCAGCAAGTAACTTCACATCAGAAACAACCCCTTCATAATGGGGAGATGTAATAATAACAGCCTTTATCCCGCCCGACTTTAAATATGGTTCAAGAATATCAACAGTTACTGCCTGTGGAATCCCCCATTCGTCAATCAAAGGTATGGAATACTCCTCAATCTCTGCCCCTGCAAGTATACAGGCATTTTTGTGACAGGGATGTGCCTTATTCCAGATTAATACTTTTTCGCCACGTTCAACACAGGAAAGAACAGAAGCTATAACACCACTTGTAGAACCGTTAATTAAATATTTTGTTTTAACTGTACCGTAAATCTTTGCAGCCCAATTCTCAGAATATACCAATGCAGCTTCTGGATTATATACATCCGTTTCTGATATATCGTTTTTATAAAACTGGTAAAACTTATGTTTAATAAAAAACTTTCCGCCATGACTCGGAGTAGTAAAACATTTCACATCAGTTTTTTGTTTCAAAATACTATTCAGATTTTTCTTCATTTTCCTTTACTTCATCCTCAGGTGTCTGAATCTGCATTTCTTCAGACTGAGTATCCGAAATCGGAGCAAGTTTTTTACTTAACTCTGACATTGACATATTTTTATCCAGCTTCTTCAAGGCTTGTAATACATCCGACTGATAATCAGAATCTGCAAGATTTTTAGGTTTATCAAGTATAGAACCCATCATTCTCCCCAATATACCCATTACAATAGTAGCAGGGACTATACGGCACATCATAGATATAATAGAATTCATATTAATATACTCGTAGTTAAATAAACAAATACCCGCCATTACCATAAATGTTATTGTAGCAAATGATGTACAAAGAGTACTTTTTAAGTCCATACTACTTGTTTATATTCTCCATATTCTTTTTCATACAAAATTGGACAAGTGTCATTTTATCAATATTACTTAAACAGGTAAATCTGCCTGAAATCGTGAAAACGCCTGCATCATTCTTTTCGACTCTTATAAGTTTATACTTACAACTTACGCTTAAATCCTTTTCAAGCTGCAATGTCACATCATACTCATCATCTATATTTATGTTTTCTCTTGTCGAAAGCTTCATACCGCCTGCAGATATATCAAGTGTCCTTGCTTTGTGGACAGTACTGCCTGATTTAAGCTCTATATCAGATAAGAATATTATACGTGTAAACTTACGACGCTGCAAAAACCTGTGTTTAATCGGATTTGCAATAGAAATAACATTATTATTAAGTTCTTTTATATAGGATTCAAAATATAAATATCCGTTATCAGTTAAAGAATAAAAATCACATATATGATTTTGGAAGAGTCCTCTGGGTTCGTACTTTAGCTGCATTGTAAACCCTTCCATATCAACATTCAGAACTTTTCCCTTATTGGTATTTTTAAAATCCTGCGGTACAATATCAACTATCTGGTCTTTTTTTATAAGTTCTCTCATATACTATCCTTTCTGTTTTGGATTAAATTTTTACAAGTCCTACAGACTTGGCTTTAACATTCTGTGTAATTTCATTATATGACATAATTGAAATTTGCGGATATGTTCTTTCAATAAGACGCCTGAAAGCAAGCCTGATTGGTGAAGAACAGAGTACAATCGGCTGATTGCCTGTTTGTGTAATTGCTTTTTCAAGCTCAAGATTAAGCCTGTCAAGGAGTTTTCGTGTAAAATCAGGATCAAGCGTAAGGCTCTGACCATCCGGACTAACACCTTTGGCAATAGTACTTTCGATATCAGGTGCCAGCGTAATTGCAAGCAATTCGCCTGTATCTGAAAGATTCTGGCTGCAAATATTTCTTGCAAGTGCCTGCCGGACATGTTCTGTTAAGAAATCCAAATTTTTGCTTGTTTTGGAGTACAGACTTATTGTTTCAAGTATTGTTTTCAAATCTCTTATCGCAACACCTTCTTTTAACAGATTTTGCATTACCATTTGAACTTCTGCAACCGTAATATCCTTCATAACATCAGAAACGTATTCTTCTGATACTTGTTTTTTGAGATTTTCGAGTAATTGTTGGACATCCGCCCTTGAAAGAATTTCTGCGGCATTACGTTTAATAACCTCTGTCAAATGGGTAGAAATAACGGCAGAAGCACTTACAACAGTATATCCTGCAAGTTCAGCTACATCTTTATCTTTTTCTTCTATCCACAGAGCAGGAAGTCCGAATGCGGGTTCTACCGAGTGAATACCGTTTAAAACAAGTGATTCTTTAGTTTCACCTGCGGACATTGCAAGATACCTGTCCGAATAAACCTCACCTGTCTCTAACGGTACACCTTTAAGTTTTATTTGATACATGTTAGGTGCAAGCTGGAGGTTATCTCTTACCCTTATAGACGGTAAAACAATACCTAAATCAAGTGCCGTCTGGCGTCTTATCTGTGCAATTCGTTCAAGCAAATCTCCGCCAAGTTCTATATTAAGCAATGGTACAATTCTGTATCCAACTTCGATTTCGATAGTATCAACGGTAAGAAGTTCCATAATACTTTCTTTTGTAGCTTTCTTATCACGTTTACCCAATTTCTTGCGCGCATCCTCTTCTTTCTGTGCAGCAGCCTGAATTTCTTTAGACTGTTTAGTATCTTGAGATTTCTTATATGCAAAATATCCTGTTAAAATCCCTACTCCGAGAAATGGAACGGTAGGCATTCCCGGAACAAGCCCCATAAATCCAAGAAGTCCTGCAACAACCCCGAGAATTTTAGGATCTGAAAACATTTCTACTTTTATATCTTCCGACAAGGATTCATCTTTACCGGTCGCTCTTGATACAATTAGACCTGTAGCTGTAGAAATCAAAAGAGCCGGAATCTGTGATACAAGGCCATCTCCAACAGTAAGTATTGTAAAGGTATTAAGTGCTGTTTGAAACGACATTTTCATCTGTATCATACCGATAATCAAACCGCCGACAATATTTACAATCGTAATAATAATACCGGCAGTAGCATCACCTTTAACAAATTTTGAGGCACCATCCATAGTACCGTAAAAATCTGTTTCACGTTCCAGTTTTCTCCGTCTTTCTTTTGCCTGATCTTCATTAATCAGCCCTGCGTTTAAATCTGCATCAATACTTAACTGTTTCCCTGGCATTTTATCCAGTGTAAATCTTGCAGATACCTCAGCAACACGTGTTGCACCGCCGGTAATAACCATAAAGTTAATTAATACAAGAATTACAAATATAACAAAACCTACAACATAATTTCCACCGATTACAAATTCACCGAATGACTGAATTACATTACCAGCCTCGCCATTCAGCAGAATAAGCCTTGTTGAACTAACGTTCAGACCAAGCCTGAACAGTGTTGCAATAAGAAGTACCGTAGGAAATGATGAATAATCTAACGGTTCTTTTGTATACAAACAAACAAGAAGGATAACAACTGCTAATGAAATATTAATTGTAAGCAAAGCATCCAAAAGCGGTGCAGGCAGAGGAATTACCATCATACAAACGATAACAACAAGACCTACTGCAAGGACTATGTCATTATTCGCAAGTAACGACGACAACTTTTTCAAATCCATTAGCTTTTCTTCCTCCTGCTGTATACGTAGGCAAGAATTTCCGCAACAGCAACATACAAGTCTGATGGTATTATACCATCAATCGGCACAGAATTGTATAGGGCACGAGCAACCGGCCGGTTTTCCACTATTGGAACATTATGTTGTTTTGCTATCTCTCGTATCTGAAACGCAACATAATCAACCCCTTTAGCCACAACCATGGGCGCAGGAGCTTTCAATCTGTTATACACAATAGCAACCGCATAATGTGTAGGATTTGTTACAACTACATCGGCACTAGGAACCTGAGCCATCATTCGCCGTTTTGCCATTTGCATTTGCGTTGATCGTATCCGTGATTTTATTTTCGGGTCACCCTCTGTATCTTTCAGTTCATCTTTTATTTCCTGCTTAGTCATTTTAATTGATTTTTCATATTCATAATTCTGGTATTTTTTATCCAGAAACCCGAGTATAATCATTGCTATACACATATTGATAAGCATCTTAAACATTACTGCACCAATGACCTCAAAAGATGCAGTAAGCGGCTGTCCAAGCATACCATAAATCTTATCAAGGTCGTTCATTAAAGTAACTATACCGCATACACTTACTATAACCAATTTTAGTATTGATTTTGCAAATTCAACCATTGTTCGGGGTTCAAATGGATTAAAAAGCCTTTTGGCATTGTTAAGAATACGTCTGGGAGAAAGGTTTTCAGGATCAAATTTAGCACGCTGCGGAGCAAACACGTGTCCTATTTCCATACGTATGATTACGATTGTTGCGATAAACAGAAGAACAAGCAGAGGAATAATAATAGCACCTGCCGTCTGGGCATACGGTAAAAGCATTGCCATCAGGTCATCCGTATTCATTTCATCAGGATGGATATGGGTCATAGCCAGCCTTATCATTTCTTCAACATTAGTAAGAATAGGGGAAGCAAACACGCTCAACAGAACGACAGCAATAGTAACAACAAATGCCGATGCCATGTCGCGGCTTTTTGCGACATTTCCCCTTTCCCGTTCTTTATTTCGCCGCCTGGGAGTGGCGGATTCGGTTCTTTCTGCTGCCTGCTCATTTGCCATATATTAAAATACCGCCATTATTTGTAATAATATACGTTCCGTTATTACCTCCATATGCTCAGCCATTGCACGTATGAACATTACCGATAAAATAGTACCGAGATACAGTTTAAGTGGCAATGAAACCATAAAGATGTTCAACTGCGGCATCATTTTGGATGTAAAACCGAGAAGAACATCAGTCATAAATAAAATCGCAAAAATCGGTAAAACCAATTCCATTCCCATAGAAAATATCTGAGTAGTAATAACTATTATTTGTTCTACCACCTGCGGCGAAAAATCAAATGTAAACCCGACAGGCATTGAAATAAAACTATGATACAAAGAGGAAAACATCAAATGATGACCGTTTATCCATAAAAAAATCATGCCGGACAGTAATACAAAAGCCTGTGTCAAAACAGGGGATGAACTTCCAGACAACGGATTAAGCGCACTGCTTATAGACAGCCCCATCTGTGTGGAAAACATGTTAGCCCCCATTTCAACACCTATTAAAATTACATTAGCACAATACCCTATTGCAAACCCTATTACAAACTCCTTGATAAGAATAAGTGCAAGTTCCGGCACCGCCGTCGGAACAATAAATCCGCTCGAAGCTTTAACCATAGGAAACAGAATAAATGCCACCGTTGCTGCAAACCACACTTTCACCTGTGCCGGAATAGGATATGTTGAAAAGAATGGTGCAGAAGACAACAGTCCTGACAGGCGGGTAAATATCGCCATAAACAGGATAAGATTTGTTGGTGTAAGTATTGTGCCTAAGTTATACATTAAACTCCGCCTGCCGTTAATTGCGGGATTACATCCATAAATTCGTTTACATAAGAAATAAAGAGATTAACCATCCACGGCATAAGGATTATCAATATAGCAATCCCGCCGATAATTTTAGGAACAAACGTTAAAGTTGATTCCTGAATCTGTGTTACTGTCTGAAACACGCTTATTGCAAGACCTATAACTACTCCTGAAGCAAGGATTGGAACTGAGATTTGCAGAGTAAGAACAAACATTTTCTGCATTAATGTAATGATAATTTCCTGTTCCATACCTACCTCGCAAACCCTTCAACCAGAGATTTAACAAGCAAATACCACCCGTCAACCATAACAAACATAATAAGCTTGAACGGAAGTGCAATCATCGTAGGCGGCAGGAACATCATCCCCATTGCAACAAGTATACTGGCAACTACAATATCAATAACCAAAAACGGCAGATAAATTACAAAGCCGATTGTAAAAGCCATTTTTAATTCACTCAAAATAAATGCCGGAATAAGAACATAAGTAGGAATATCACTTGTATCTTTAGGTTTTTCAAGTTTTGCCATTCTTACAAACAATGCAAGCTCTTTATCACTGGTCTGCTTGAACATAAAATCCCTGACGGGTTGAATACCTCTTTCCAGAGCCGCCTGCTGGGTAATCTGGTTTTGCATATACGGCTGTAGAGCATCATTGTTGATTTTAGTAAATACCGGTGACATCACAAAGAATGTCAGAATAATAGCAAGGCTTGTCAGAACCTGATTAGGCGGAAGTGTTGTCACACCTATTGCCTGCCTTAACAACGAAAGTACAATTACAATACGCACAAACGATGTTGTCATAATAAGAATACTTGGCGCCAGCGAAAGAATTGTTAACCAGATAAGAATTTGCATCCCGTTCGTAAAATCCTGCGGTGTATTAGCAGGCTGCATACCAATGTTTATATTCGGAAAAGACATTGCGCAAAAAGACGGAAGAGCGCACAGCACAATGACTCCGATAGTCAGCATTATCTTTTTCAATATACCAAACTTCATTTTATCTCCTCAAAAAGGGCATATATTCCCACTGTTATTTTAACTTAATGGGGGAAAAATTGCCAATTCTTTAAGAAAGTTTATATAAAGTGTGGAGATGGAAATGAGTGAAAACAAAATAAACAAATGGAAACTACAGTAAAAGAATAATCCGCAGCAAAAATATGGCCTTTTAATTTACCCCTTAATTTACTCCTTGATTACTTTTCCTGTCACCTTTTAGCCCATAGCTATATACGCTAAACTATCGGAGAAAGTGCAACACCCATTGCATAAAGTGAATATTTTTTTACCCATTTAAAAAGGTAGAAGATGAATTTACCAGAGTTTCAGCACCGGATACCAACCCGAATCCAATAGCCGAAAGAATACCTATATTTGCAACTCTGTCTTTACATGTAAGGTTAATGTATATATTTCAAATCGGATAAAATCCCAGCTGATTAAAGCTGGGATTTTATAATAATTAAACATTGTAATAAATCCTATGCAGGCTGTCTGAGCGTCTACTGTTGACCGTTTCAATAAATCCTTTTTCATTTGTAGCCTTTGTTTTTAGATAGATAGTTGTTTTTTTCTTTTTTTGCTCCGATCCCCAAAGCACTGTTTTGATTTTGTCCTTTAATGAAAGCTTGACTGGTTTTATATCATCAAGACTAAGTGCCATTTGCGGCTTACCAGTTGTTTTTCCTAAAAAATATGTTACTGAAGCCGAAGCATTAAAATCTTTTCCGAATCGTTTTAATACTTTCGAATTTACTATTGCATCAAAAACTTCCTTTGACATTCCAACATCGGGAGTAATAGCACCAAAAGCTTTGCTGTTACTATTGTTAATTGCTTGTACCTGCATTCCTTTTTCCTTTCTTCTATAAATTATTCTACTACATACTAATTATGCTAAAACAAAAATATTATTTCACAATAAAATATTAAGAAATATATTTTTTATTTAATGATATTCATACCCGAATACCACTTTCCGAAAAGCTAAAACTTCTGAATAAAAAAATTTGCGTATAAATAAAGGAAATATTAATTTATATTAAAGTAAATTATTAAATCTGAAACCTTTTGACTCTGACATACAACGTCCAATTTCTACCAGAGATTGTTGTAACTTTGCAAAACTTTCTTTCAAACCTTCATTTACCCCTGCTTTGTCCGGATACAGACTGTAGTCTTTTTTATGTTCCATATTTTCTGCTGCATTTAGCATAACAACATTTGCCCCGCCCGATAATACAAGCATTCTGCCTCTGGGTCTCAATGTTTCCATTGCAGTAGTCGCAGGAATATTAATGTCCGGTAGAAGCAGTCTTGTAATAGCAACAGCTCTCAATGCAAGATCAAAATCTCCTGCTGCACTCTTCCCTAGTGGTGTATCAGGATGAGGAATAAATACACCTAACCCTATCATATCAGCGTTAATTTTTTTAAAAAATAAAATATCATCGGCTATCATATCCAGACTTTGTCCCTCAAGCCCCACTAGCGAACCCGTACCGACTTCATAGCCCAGCAAACGCAAATCGTCAAGGCATCGCAATCTGTTTTCAAAACTCATTTTAGGATGGTATTTTTGATAAAGCTCTTTATTTGTCGTTTCAATCCGTAATAAATACCGGTCAGCCCCCGCAGACTTAAGCATCTTGTACTCTTCAAAACTTTTTTCACCGATACTTAGAGTTACAGCCGTATCTTTTTGTTTGATTTTTTCAATAATCCTGCAAAGTTCATCTATTTTAAACCCGTTATCTTCGCCTGATTGAAGCACTATAGTTTTAAATCCCATATCTATTGCGGCATAAGCCGTTTTAACTATTTCATCGGGACTCATTCTATACCTGTGAACACAGTTGTTTTCAGCTCTCAAACCGCAATAGTAACAAGTTCTTGTACAATAATTGGAAAACTCAATCAATGCACGAATGTATACCTCATCACCTATACACCTTTTCCGTACCACATCAGCAGCTTTCACAAGCTCGTCACCACCTGATTGCAAAAGTTGTATAATTTCTGATTTGTTCAGTAAATGTGTATTTTTTGCTTTATCAAGAATATTTTTTACAGAATTTTCTCTCATTTATTAGCCATATTATTATTTTTATAGTATAACAGAAATTGGATTAAACCATAAGAGGTAGCACAGGATGATTGCTCAAGCCGAATTAATTAAACAAATAAAAGAACTTAAGAAAGAGAAAAATGCCGTAATTCTGGCACACTGTTATCAGAATATAGAAATTGATGAAGTAGCTGATTTTGTCGGGGACTCACTTTATCTTTCCCGTCAGGCTGCAAATACAAATGCCGACATAATAGTATTTGCAGGAGTTTATTTTATGGCGGAAACAGCTAAAATACTTTCTCCGAATAAAAAAGTACTGCTTCCGAGGAAAGAATCCGGCTGCCTTATGGCCAATATGATAAACCTTGAACAAATCAGAGAATTCAAATCACAAAATCCGGGGATACCTGTTGTATGTTATGTTAATTCAACCGCAGAAGTAAAATCAGAATGCGATATTTGCTGTACAAGTGCAAATGCCGTAAGTGTAGTACGTTCTCTGAACAGCAAAAAAATACTTTTTGTACCAGATATGCATCTTGGAGAGTATGTCGGTTCAAAACTCCCCGACATAGAAGTTATTACATACCCCGGTTACTGCCCGACACATGTCAGAATTTTACCGGAAGATGTTTTAAAACAAAAAGAACTTTATCCGAATGCAAAAGTGTTGTGTCATCCTGAATGCAGCAGAGAGGTTATAGAACTTGCGGACATGGTCGGCTCGACCACTGCTATAATGAAATATGCCACAGAAAGTAAGGATAAAGATTTTATCATTGTAACAGAACTCGGTGTTGTTGACAGGCTAAAACGAGATTTGCCTGAGAAAAATTTTATACATGCTTCTTTCAAAGCTGTATGCCCCAATATGAAATGGAACCATCTTGAAGATGTTTATAATGTTCTGTTAAACGAAAGCAATGAAGTTAACGTAAAAAAAGAATACGCTCAAAAATCACTTGAGATGATAGAGCGTATGCTTTTAGTAAAAATCTAGTTATCTTCACCGGAGTCGTATGTAAATATTGACAACAAGTAATCATTGAACCCGCAAACCTTTTTATACCCGCCTTTTGCGAGTTCAGAAATTATATTACATTTTGTTGTCAGTTCAAAACAGGCATCGTTGGAATAAAAACCATTCTTTAAAGATAAAATCTTATCTTTTAGAATTAAAATATCATTTTCAATAAGTTCATAATTAATGTTTAAAGCAAGTGAACCGTCATCAATATTGTTCCAAATTTCTTCAGGAATTTTAATCATATTTTTCATATATATTCCATCCTTTCCGAAATTTATTATACATCATACCTCATTATTTGTAAATACATTAAATTTTTATTTTTTCTTAAGCCAGTAAAATGTACTCATAAGCATAATACAAATGAAATACAACGCAAAAAACATTTAAAATTATATGGCGGCAATTATCCTTTTAATAAAATTTTCTACACACAAATCTTTAACAGAGACAACCGCATTTTCTCTAAGTTTTAAATAATCACTACAAGGAGTATTTAAGACTTTTAACATCACTTCTGCAAGATTATATGCAGAATTCCTCTCATAAATATACCCGTTAACACCTTCCTGTACATAGTCTGCCGCTCCGCAATGTGAAGCAGTAATTACCGGACAGCCGGCACCCAGTGCTTCTGCCGCAACCATTCCAAACGGTTCAATGATAGAAGGCATTACTAAACAATCAATTGAGTTGTAAAAATCTCCCATATTATTTTGTATAGGTAAAAATTCACAAAATTTCCCAAGTCCGTAAAACCTAACAAAAAATTTTACTGCAAGATTTTTATTAGGGTAGATAAATTTCACTTTAAAATTAGCATTCTTTTTAATTAATCTCTTCATCGCATTTAACAGAATATAACCGCCTTTTCGCTCAAAACCTATCGCAGAAATCCCAAAAGTAAAAACCTTATTGGGAATATGATTAATTAAATATTTTTCAACAGGTGGAGGTATTATTATAATTTTATTTTCATCACATCCATAATTATCAATCAGGTCACGCTTTAAAATCTCAGATGATACAACAACCCGCTTGCATTTGAGGATATTATCTCTTATTTTGAAGAACTCTGTAAGCCGTTTTTGATGATGTTTTTTACAAAAGATTCTGTAAAGAAAATAACCCGTGTTATCAAACATCATTTTTTTACGATAAAAATAACTGTGATCATGGATATACGTAATATCAGAAATTACACACGCTTTATCAGAAATAATAACATCATAATTATATCTGACATTTTCAAACTCATTAATTTTATATAAATTATTAAATATTTCAGAATGTTTAATTAATAATTTACCGCAAAATAAATCTATCTGATAACCATATTTTTTAAGCCCTTCAAGCAAAATATAATTTAATTTTACCCCGCCAGATGTAAAATTATTATCCACATAAACATTAGTCACAAATGCAATTTTCTTATTATTTATCATAGTCGATTATAATTTATAAGTTATATTTTATAACTTATAGCATGGTTATATTTATAAATCAATATTTATAAACTTATAAATTATGGATAAAAAAACACTGCTTAAACGTTTCGGCAAAAACGTAAAAATTGAACGCATAAAACAAGACTTAACTCAGGAAAAACTTGCGGAAATTATGGATGTATCGCAAAACTACATTGCGAATATTGAGTGCGGAAAAGCTAATATGTCACTTGCAAAGGTTCTGGAACTTGCAAACTACTTAAAAGTAGATATAAACAAACTGCTTGACTTTAGTCAGCTCTAAACATAATTAAATATTTGTAAATCAAATACTTTTTGAGCTTGTTCCCTGCAAGACAAACCAACCCCCTGTTGTTTAAATCCATTAATTCATTTGCAAATATCCGAAACATCTTGCTTCTTATACCTTTTTCAGCTTTCTGACAAATTTTCAACTGAGTTCTGAGAAGATCAGGAATAATACTTCTTTTTATGTACTTCAATTCCTGCCGGTATTCAGGTTTGCTATATATTTTATAAATCCTGCTAATCGCTGCAGAGTAATCATATATTATCCAAATAATGTTACATAACTTAACAAACTGGTTTTATAAAGGCAACTATTTTTTTCAGGAGTTTTAATAAAAATAATAGTACCAAAAAAGAGGAATAAAAATGAATATTAACATTTCAAATGCAAATTATAACAAACCAGCATTCGGAGCAAAACTCAACGGAAGCCTGACTCTTGAACTCAGTAAAGAATTGTTTGCAAGAAAACTTGGCAAATACAGCCAGACCTATGCAGAACACTGTAAAAAACTTACATCTGCAGGTTCAGAAAGTTCCGAATTGTATCTGGCAAAATACACTGATGGAACGGTAAGTTTTAATCTAAAAAACCAGTCCATTACATCAGAATACGAAATTCCCATGGGTAACGCAAAATACGGCAGCCTTTTAGAAACCTTTTTTAAAATTAAACCCGAACATATCATTAAAGCAGAACAAACAATAAAAGAACTTATTACAGAAAAGAAAAATGGACTGCTAAAAGCAGCAAAAGAATACAAAGATGTCCACAACAAAGTTACACAAGCAGGACAGGATAAAAATATTGAAAAAGCAATACAAAATCTTGATGACAGGACAATTATAAACTTGTACTATCAAACATAAATTAACTCTGTTTATACTCTTCTTCTACTTCTCTGTATACCTGCTTACTCCGCTGATGAAGTTTGTATAACGGCAAGCGAAAAACCAGCACAAGCATTATTAGCATGGCAAACTTAACAATATACGTCATTGGAGATGGAGCATCGTTTGTTGATGTTATTGAAATTATAACAGAATGGGTAACGTAATATATATCTAATCCAAAGACTAGTAAAAACCAAATTATCTTTATCAGCACCCTGTAAATTATTTAATGCATACTTGTAATATTTAAAAGCATTTTTAAATGAGTGTTGTCAAAATCACTAATATGCTTATAAATGTTTTCATTATCTAGGACTGGTAGAAGTATAAACAGGTAATAGACTTGTATCTAATGCAGTTTCTGCTAAACACCACTAAAAATATAATGAAAATGGCAGTACAAATCCTACAGCACAATTAAACAAGTTCAAGCACAGAATATTTATATTTTCCCAACAAAAAACATTTACATCTGCTTATACATCATAATTACGCCTACACTTTTTGTACCCTAATTTCTCTAAAATTTTCCACAACAAAAATTATAGATATTCTTCGGGGGTATACTTGATTTTTATTATTTTTAAATATGGTTTTACAATCCTATCTTCTTGTAATTTATATGCATTATCATTAATTGCCCCTAAGGCATCTTCTTTATTTGTACTTTCTCATAATCAATATAATCAATTGCGTACATTATCAAACTCCTGTTCAAATCTATATGAGGATCAAAAATACTTAATTTACCATGGGCGGCTTGCATGTTAAGAAGATTATAGTACGGTTGAGTGCAAAAACCGCATAAAAAAGAACCCGAAGGTTTTTCGGGTTCTTTTCAGTTTATGAATTAGTGATACTATCTCATCAATTCGCCAACTGCTTTGTAAACAGCCATTCTTTGTGCAGCATCTTTTTCTGCTTGAGTATACAGCTCTTCAGCAGCTTCAGGGTTCGTCTTTAACAATGATTTGTAACGACCTTCGCTTCTGATGAACTCTTGATAGCTGCCCTTAGGATCTTTAGCATCCCAGGTGAATGGTACTTCGTTATCAGGATTGTATCTGTATAACGGGAAGTAACCTGCCTCAACAGCACGTTTTTGTTCAGTTTGAGTTTTACTCATATCGATACCGTGAGCGATACAAGGTGCATAAGCAAAGATGATTGATGGTCCGTTGTACGCTTCAGCTTCCTGGAATGCTTTAAGGGTTTGAGCTCTGTCAGCACCAAGTGCAACTGATGCAACATATACGTAACCGTAAGACATACTCATCAAGCCCATATTTTTCTTGTATGTTCTCTTACCACCTGTAGCAAATTTAGCAACAGCACCGGTAGGAGTTGATTTAGAAGCTTGACCGCCTGTATTAGAGTAAACCTCAGTATCAAGCACGAGGATATTAACGTTTTGGTTTTGAGCCAGAACGTGGTCAATACCGCCGTAACCAATATCATTAGCCCATCCGTCACCACCAATAATCCAAACTGATTTATCCGTAAAGTAGTCTTGAAGTTCTCTTACTTTTGCCAAATCAGGACATTGAGCATCAGCGTATTTTGCGAGAACTTTCTTAGCATTTTCCTGTGCTGCAACAGCTTCTTCTGTTTTAGAATTATCAAAATAAGACATTGCGTTTTCCAATGCAGATTTCAAATCCGCAGGAGTTTTTTCGTTAGCAATAACTTTTTCAACATAAGTTTTCAAAGTATCTCTGTTTTGGTCAACAGCAAGTCTCATACCAAAACCGAATTCAGCGTTGTCTTCAAACAGAGAGTTAGCCCATGCCGGTCCTCTTCCTTCTTTATTCTTAGTATAAGGAATTGTCGGGAAAGTGCCTGAATATATTGAAGAACAGCCTGTAGCGTTAGCAATAATAGCATTTTCACCGAATAATTGCGAAACAAGCTTAACATAAGGTGTTTCACCACAGCCTGCACAAGCACCTGAGAATTCAAACAATGGTTTTCTAAGCATTGCTCCTTTAATGGTCTTAGTTGTGTTTTTACCCATTACATTATCAGGTAAAGCATCAAAGAATTCTTCGTTTGCCATTTCACCTGCAGCTTCTTCTTTTTCGATAGAAGACCAGATAAGTGCTTGTTTATCAGGGTTTTTAGACATCGGACACTGATCAATACAAACACCGCAGCCCGTACAATCTTTGCAGTAAACCTGAACTTTGAATTTTTCACCATGGTCGTTCGGTTTTGCATCAATTGTATTGAACGTTGCAGGTGCATCCTTAAGATTTTCAGGTTCCATCAATTTGGTTCTAATTGCAGCGTGCGGACAAGCAGATGCACAGATACCGCATTGAATACAGTTTTCAGAATTCCAGCGAGGGACTCTCGGTGCGATAGCACGTTTTTCAAGACACGCAGTACCTGTAGGTATTACACCGTCATTTGACATTGCAGAAACAGGAATATCATCACCTTTCTGTCTCATTGAAGGTTCAATGATTTTCTTTGCAAAGTCAGATGCGTTATCCGGAATAAGTTTAATATTTTCCGCATGAGCCACACCGTCTAATGACGCAGGTACCGGAACCTCTTCACACGCATCAACTGCAGCGTCAATAAGTGCAAGGTTCATGTTTACAACATCATCACCTTTTTTCTTAAATGTTTTCTTAGTCATTTCTCTCATACCTTCAAGAGCTTGTTCAAACGGTATGATACCTGAAACTTTGAAGTATGCAACCATCATAACTGTGTTTGCACCTTTGCCGCGCAAACCGGGTTGTTTTTCAATAAGAGCCTCTGCATCAATATTGTAGAATTTGATTTTCTTATTGATAATGGTTTCCTGCATATCTCTTGTAAGATGAGCAAATGCTTCATCCTTTGTATAAGGAGAGTTAAGAAGGAAAGTACCGCCTTCTTTAATACCCTTTAACAAATCATATCTGCCAATGTAAGCGTGTGCAGAACAAGATACGAAATCAGGTGCTGTAATAAGATAAGTAGATTTAATCGGTTTATCGCCAAATCTCAAGTGAGAAACAGTTACACCGAATGACTTTTTAGAGTCGTACGCAAAATAAGCCTGAGCATCTTTGTCAGTGTATTGACCGATAATCTTAATTGAGTTTTTATTAGCCCCTACTGTACCATCAGAACCTAAGCCCCAGAACATACAGTTTGTAGTACCTTCCGGCTCAGTAACGATATGTTCTTCAATCTTTAATGATTTATGAGTTACATCGTCTTCAATACCAACGGTAAATCCGTGGAAACCATTGTTTTCAGCATGTTTATAAACTGCAAGAACCATTGACGGAGTAAATTCTTTAGAAGATAAGCCGTAACGTCCTCCAATTACCCTGACATCCTTATTTTCTAATGCAGCAATTACATCAAGATATAAAGGTTCGCCAATTGACCCCGGTTCTTTGGTTCTGTCAAGGACAGTAATACGTTTAACAGATTTCGGAAGTGCTTCGTTAAATCTTTTTACGTCAAACGGTCTGTAAAGTCTTACTTTTACCAAACCGTATTTAGTACCGCGTTTTGCATTGAGGTACTCAATAGTTTCTTCAATAGTTTCACAGCCAGAACCCATTGCAACAATAACATCAGTTGCATCAGGAGCACCAACATAATCAAATGGACGATATTTTCTGCCTGTAACAGCAGCCACTTTATCCATATATTCCTGAACAATATCAGGTACCATTTCGTAGTATTTATTAACAGTTTCACGCCCTTGGAAGTATACATCGGTATTTTGAGCGCCAACCTTACAAATAGGAGCTTCCGGTCTTAATGCTCTTTGTCTAAACTCTTCAATATATTTAGGTTCAACTAATTTTGCAATATCTTCATAAGAAATTTCTTCAATTTTATGTACTTCATGAGAAGTTCTGAACCCGTCAAAAAATTGTAAGAACGGAACTTTTGCCTTGTAAGTTGCAAGATGGGCAACAAGAGCTAAATCCATTTCTTCCTGAACAGAGTTAGCAGCCAGCATTGCATAACCTGTATTACGGCAGCCCATAACGTCTGAGTGGTCACCAAAAATTGATAAAGATTGTGCTGCAATCGCACGTGCCGCAACATGAATTACAGATGGTAACATTTCACCTGCAATTTTATGCATAACAGGAATCATCAACAGCAAACCTTGAGATGCAGTATAAGTAGAAGTTAAAGCACCTGCTGCCAGAGAACCGTGAACCGCACCTGCAGCCCCTGCTTCTGATTGCATTTCAGCTACTCTTACTTCTTTGCCCCAAATGTTTTTCTTATGTTGAGACGCCCATTCATCAATCCATTCGCCCATAGTAGAGGATGGAGTAATAGGATAAATTGCGGAAACCTCACTCAGCGCATACGCAACATGTGCTGCAGCATAGTTGCCGTCAACAGTTATTGTTTTTCCTGGCATAATTAACATACCTCCTTATTTAAATATGCACTATTACTTAATTATAACTACACACTTGTATGATAATACAAACAAAATTTTTTGACAAAGAAATCTTATTTTTGAATGAATAGAGAAAATATCAGCAGTAATACACTGTAGAAATTTTTTTCTCAATTGCCAAGTAACAGCTGTTTTAATAAAAAGCAACAAAGATAAAGACTATTTTTAATACCATCTATGCTGCCCCAATCATTTTCATATAAACCTTGCTTTACCAATTTATGAAAAGAAGAATACTGCCAGTCATTTACTTTATTTACAAGCCCGTGTTTTACAGGATTGTAATGAATGTAATTGATTTGATTGTTTAATTCTTTTTCATATTTAATTGTATGTTCCCAATAGCAGCTTTAAAAAATCCCCTCTTCACATTTGTGTTTATATCCGATTTTCAAATCGTCGACTGGGCAAGTATGCCAAACCGACAAAACCTATCGCTATTATTGACAAAAAAAATATGCCGCAACTCGGAATTGAACCAAGGACACAGGGATTTTCAGTCCCTTGCTCTACCAACTGAGCTATTGCGGCCTATTATTTTATTTTGATATTAACTTGTCAATTTTTGCGGTTATTTCCCGCCTTACGGAGTTGGTAGAGCAAGCTCTACAGAATCTATAACTCCGTTCCGCTGCGCTCCACCGAGGAGCTATTGCGGCATATTATAATCCACGAACCGGCAGGGAAATAGTGCTTCAACTATTTTTTACCGTACCCAGTCCCAGAATATTTAATTGTCACTTTATAAAATCAGGGAACAATCTTTGCTGATTTTAGCTTCTACTCCTGTTTCTATACAGGCACGGAACTGAATATTCCAGAATAGACCGACCAATAACATTGATCTCCTACCCCCTGCAAAATGCAGCCCTGAGTTAATTATATTTACTCAAAAATAATAATCAAGTATTTTTTATAATTTATGGTATATTTGGTAGTTTTTGAATTTAATTTCCAGTCATTTTACAAGGAATTATTATTTTTTGAAAGCTTTTATAAACTAAAGGCACCATCAGGGTGCCTTTGATGTTTCTTTATGCTGCCTGATTTTTTGCGACCTGCTCTGCTTCAAGTTTTGCTTTACGACGTGCCTCAGACCTTCTGGTCATGTAAATATTAAGTGTCGGGATACCAAGCCCGAGTGCTATTCCGGTAAATGCATAACCTGCAAATTGAGCAATATTTAATACTTTCAATTTTTTCATTGTTGCTTTAAGGATGGGCTTAGCTTCGGGTGAAGTTTTAAGCAGTTTTATCATCTCGGTTATATTCATTGCCTTTTGCATTCCGGTCTTAGAATCCGTTTTCACTGTCGATAATCCGACACTGCGCAACCCTTCTCTAAGGACTTCACTTCTGGATTTCAGTGTAGAACTGGTAATTACATTACCGTCTGTTTCCTTATTAAAATTCAACAATCGTTTACCGGTAAAAGCTGCAGCCACACCTCTATTTACAAAATCACCAAGTACAAGCCAGCTTAAAAAACCTAAACTGTCCTTTCTTGCGGATTCCCACATTTCATCTTCGCTGCGGGTAACCAGAATTCTACCGGTTACAGTCACACCGTAAACACCTTTTAATTGATTAATGGTAGGCGCAAGCCCCTGAAATGCCATTTTATTCAGAAAGTCTTTGGGTTTACATTTAAGCGAAGCAAGTACCATTGAGAACATGCCGGCAGCAACAATTGCTTTTTCAATTTTGAATTTTGTAGAGCGATCTTTTTCATTACAGGTTCCGCCGACAAACCCCTCTTTTCCGGTTCTTTTTTTAGTAAACCACATATTAATAGGCTGTACTGCAAGTCCTACACCGGAACCAACAAGAAATCCCATGAGCGCTCTGCCCTTATTGAACTTAGACATTGCAGAGAGGAATTTGTTTTTTTCACCATTTAATGTAGCATTATTAAAAGCTTCCATTACTTTTTCTTCTTTAAAAGCTTTTGTCATTCCCACAATATCATCTAATAAAGTATTCAGGTTTGAATTTCCGCTGTTTTTCAAACGAAAACGTGTATCAGCACCGGTCGATTCTGTTATTATCGCATTAACTACTCCGCGTTCCGGACATTTACTGCGCCATTGTTTGATATCTATTTTATCATTATTGATAACATTATCTAAAATATTTACAACTTTTTCTTTGTCACCCTGATTTGTTAATTTTACAAAGCCAGTTTCTGCATTGTTAGCTGTATTATAACCTTCCACTTCGTTTATTATAGACATCAAATATTCTTTTTGAGAGGTTTTATTTTCTATATGTGCTTTCCAGAAGTTAGCAAGAGTTTCTAATCTTTCCGGAGAAGTAAATATTTTACTTGCTTTTACCCCGTAATTACCGGCAATAGCAGAACCCAGAACAGCGCCTGCACCCATACCGTATAATCCGATTGATGCATCATTAACCGTTCCCATTGATTCCCTGAAACCTGTTTCCAAACCTGCATCAATCCCGCGGCAAAAACCGTCTTTTGCTGTACGCGGTGCAACCATAAATGTAACATCCGTAAGGTTTGCACCTATACCGAGATTTGTAGCAAGGTAATTTAACACGCCGCTTGTGCCTTTAAACGCCGGTTGATTATTATGTGCAATGTTGTCGGGGTAATTTGTCCGGTTTAACTGTACTTTCATGAAGTCACCTTTGTTTTATACTGCTTTTGCTTTTTGCTGTTCTTTTTTTGTTTCATGTTCTATTTCAAATTGCTGCTTTACCTGCGCCTTTATTTGTTCATGCTTTCTTTTTGTTTTTCCACGTTCGTATATAATAAAACCGAGAATAGCGAAGGAACTTAAGAGATTTATTAATTGACATATCGAGCGGTATTTCTGCGCTTTACCTGTCATCGCTTTATCTGCAAACATAAGTTCGTTAGAAGATTTGATATGAGTATTAAGCACCCAGTTTTTAAATTTGGTCAATATATTTGCATTTTCAGGCGAAACAACGGTTCTGTTTAACAGCTTAACGCCCGTGCGGGTTTCTATTACGGAAGCCGCAGCCTTACCGCCGTAATCACCGAAGAAATACAAACTGCCAAAGGTTAAAAGATCTCGCCCGCGGGATTCACGCACTTCGTTTTTATCATCTGCTGCCGCTATTCTTGATGAGAAAGTGACTGCAGAAATTGCTCTTGCCTGATCCATCGTCGGGTATTTACCCTTGAATTGAAGCATTCTGCCGAGCATTTTAAGGTTAGGTTTTTGTGTTGCAGTCATCGCAATGGATGCAGCAGCCATACCAAGCATCGCACCAATTGATATAATTTTTTCCTGTAACAATCCTTCTTTGGCTTTTGCCTTAATTCTTTCATACAATTCAGGGTGTTTTTTGGCTTCTTTGAAATCTTCATATATAGGAGCCCCGTCAACACCGGAAAGTTTACCGGTCATCCACCTGTTTAAAAACTGCATTGATGCAGCAAGCGGCAATACAACAAACAATGCTGCAGCACTTTTTCCTTTAACCAGTTTTGAAGCTTTTGATGCAAAATTCTCAATCCCGCCTTTTCCGGAAGCTTCATACTCATGAATATATTTCTTAGTATTGTTTAAAAGTGAAGAAACACTTATATCTTTGAGGTAAGCCCCCTTATCGCCAAAGCGGATATTTTCATTAACATGGGTTTTAACCATTATATCGTCAATGACTTTATTAAATTCTTTTTCATTAGCAGCATCAGCCAGTTTTTTACCAAAGTTCTCAAGCTCTTTTTCACCTAAATCAGAGTACTTGACCACATTGTTACCGTTAATACCCTGAATTTGAGACAATAACGACCGGTATACCCCTGCCATATTGCCATTCTGTTCCTTATAAGTGCTGCTGACAATTTTAATCGTCTCAGTATCAGCAAGGCAATCTGCCATTTTCCCGCCGGTTTTTATAAAATGTTTGTCAAGAAATTTTCCTGCACCAATAGCTATAAATCCGGGGACAAGACAGTTAATAATAAGCCCTCCGCTCTCGCGGCAGAGAGTTTCCAATCCTGCAAACAGATTTGTAATTGAATCAAAAATGGTTCTCGGCGCTATTGCGGTTGTAATGTCAAGAGTTGCAACATGCATCATAGGATTACGTTCCAAATATTGCATGGCTGCAACAGCTGCACCGGTAGCGGCTACAAGCTTATTTCCTTTAAAATTTATTGAACTGCCATTTTCCTTATTATTTTCATTTTTGGGATGGAGTTTTGTACTTTCAGATATACTAACCTTATTAATCATACACACATATCTACTATTTACGGCTTCATTGCTGATTATAACAATAACTATATATATTTAAAAGCCGGGCAAAATAAAAATTGCCTTTTTTTTAATAATTGTAAAGAGATTGTTAAGAAAGAAATCAGGTTGTTTTTATAATCTTTTAAAAATTTAATCAGAATGAGAATTATTATACTATCTGGATTTTAACCTTAATAAAAAATTTCAAATATTTTTAAATCCGACAAACAAAAAGCGATTGTAAATAATTGTAACAATTTTAAAAAAAAGGGGGAAAAAGATTAAAGAAACAGAGAGAAATGCCGATAACATAAGT
>CAYVMC010000008.1:0-75682 GCA_964452495.1 uncultured Muribaculaceae bacterium
CTGTGCTGTGCTGTGCTGTGCTGTGCTGTGCTGTGCTGTGCTGTGCTGTGCCATTTTTTTCCTCATACTATAACTCATGACAGCACTACAGATAACACTGCTGTCGTGATTTATTATATAGTACCTGTAAAATTTTTGCAAATATTTTTTATTTTTTAATTTTTAGCAAAAATTTTAATTTGTTACGAATTTACGGCACGGAGATTTATACACTGAGATATACATTTTTATTCAGGCTGCTTGAAAAATATGGCTGATATGCAGTAGTATAATTTTTTCTTACAAAGGGTTTTCTGTTTGCACGTTTCAGGCTGCATAAGCCAACGTATTTTTCTTCGGTGTTAAAAATTTTGCTTAAAAAGTTCATACACAAATCCTCTTAAATATGTTACAATGTTCTTATTAATAATTTTTTTTGATTAGTCAAAAGAGGAGGAATTATGTCAGGAAAAGTTACAAAAGATATGAGTATTCTGGATATAGTAAACGAATACCCGCAAAGTATAGAAGTTTTCCAAAAATACGGCTTAGGCTGTATTGGCTGTGCGGCGGCAAGATTTGAAAACCTTGATGCAGGAGCAAGAGTACATGGTTTTAATGCCGATGATATGGTTAATGAAATTAATGAACTTATCGGCGCAGAATAGGCGGATTTTATGGAACTATGGCAAATTATCGGCATTATAGGGATTGCCCTGTGTGTTCTGGAGATTCTTACTCCTACGTTGTTTTTTCTCAATCTTGCAATTGGTGCGTTATTAACGGCTGTAATATCAGTCTGGTTTGATAATATCCCGTGGCTTATTGTTATATTTGTGGTCTTATCGTCAATAATACTTGTTTTTATAAGACCGCTTTTGATGAAAAAAGAATCAAAAGAAACCAGAACCGGTATAGAGGGAAAGTATATCGGCAGAACTGCACATGTTGAAACAGACATAACAAAGGATGCCGGTGTTATTACTCTTTACGGCGAGCGATGGGAAGCCCGTAATGTCCATGATGATGTTATTCCCGCCGGAAGTGAGGCGCGTATTCTTAGAAACGACAGCCTTATTATGTATGTAGAAAAAGTTTAACAGAAAGGAGAGGCTGATAATGGGCTTAATTTTTAGTTTAGCTCTGGTTATTTTACTGATTGTTTATCTTGTAAAAGGTATATATATTGTAAAACAGGCAGAGGCAGTTATAGTTGAGCGTCTTGGTAAATTCGACAGAATGCTTTACCCTGGACTTAATTATATTATCCCGTTTATTGAAAACACAAGGGGAATTACCTGGAAAATTACACACAAGTCACTGGACGGTTCAACTTATTCTTATGTAAAAGAAATTGACAGAATTGACTTAAGGGAAACTGTTTATGATTTTCCCCGCCAGAATGTAATTACAAAGGACAACGTTACAATCAGTATTAACGCACTTATTTATTTCCAGATTGTTGAACCTAAGTCCGCGGTATATGAAATTACAAATCTTTCTGATGCGATAGAAAAATTAACACAAACCAGTTTGAGAAACCTTGTTGGTAAGATGGATCTGGATGAATCGCTTGTTTCAAGAGATCATATTAACAAAGAGCTTCGCATGGTATTGGATGATGCTACGAATAAATGGGGTGTAAAAGTTAACAGGGTTGAACTTCAGGATATTATTCCGCCCAAAGATATTCAGGCTTCAATGGAAAAACAAATGAAAGCAGAGCGTGATAGACGTGCTACAATCCTTGAAGCAGAAGGGCTTAAGACTGCTGCAATTCTCAAAGCAGAGGGTGAAAAAGAGGCAGCTATTAACATGGCTGAGGGTGAGAAACAAGCGGCTATTCTTCGTGCTGATGGTATTGCTCAGGCACGTATACTTGAGGCAGAAGGTGAAAAAGAAGCTATCAGAAAAATTATTGATGCACTTCAAGGCAACGGGCAGCCGGATAAGTATTTGATTGCGATGAAATATCTTGAATCACTGGAATCTATTACATCTGGTAAAGATAATAAGGTTGTTTACATGCCGTATGAGGCTACAGGAATTTTAAGTTCGATTGACGGTATAAAACAAATGCTTAGCAAGAATTAAATTCTTGGTTTTATAAAAAATAACGGGCAGCACAGTTGTGCTGCCCGTTATTTTTCGGTTGAATATAGGAGTAATGATTTAAGTGAATATGATATATTAAAATGGCAATTCATAATTAACGGAGGTATTTAAAATGTCAGTTAGTTTAGAGTGGGTGTATAATCCGCTTACGTTAACATCTGAAACAGGTTTATCCTCAGGATCGTCAAGTAGTGAGACAACAGAAGCAGATTCGGATGCTTTTTCAGGATTGTTAAGTTCTATAAGCGCAAGTTCCCAAACCTCAGAAGATGAAGAAAGTACTTCAACTGCTTCAATGGGATTAGAACTGGTATATAATTCGCTTGATACTATTATAGAAGCAAGTATGGATAATTTAACAGATTTGCTGGGTAGTTCTGCAAACACCGGAGCCGGTATTTAGTAGTAAAAGTTGGATTGAAGGATAAGTAATGCTTGCAATGGTTGTTTATTTTTAATAAGAACTGTAAGTATAGTTGGAGAATTATGAAAAATTTTTGGGTTTTGTTTTTAGTATTAATTACTGCAGGTCAAGTTTTTGCTTATGAATACTATTGGGAGCCGACGGGTAATAAAAATTTAAAAATTGACGCCGGCAGTTATGTTAAACGTCCCGATGGTGATTTTTTTAATGTAAAAGATATCAAACAAAATAAAGTATATACAATGCAGCATTATATAGAATATTCGGATACTGATAAGCGTTTTTACCATTATCTAGGTACTGCACAAACCTGTCCGTTAGAGGAATATATTGAATTTGGGCGAGAGGTTTGTTCACCGGTTATGGCTAAACCTGCAGAACAATTTGAACGGATAGATGCCGGAAATACCGGAGGATATAAGCGTTTAATGGTTACTTTACCTGCTGTCCGTGCAGAATATTCAATTAAAAAGCCTGACTATTGGGTTAATCTTTATTATAGTAATGACATTACAGAACGTGTAAAAAAAGCTTTGGTTGTAAATTTAAAGGAGGCAAAGAAGAATAAAGAATTTCCAAAGTTAAAAAAATCGCAAAAAATATTTGTAGATATTGCTTATAAAATCCTTCCTGATGGAACATTGCAAAACGCAGAGATTGTCGATTCTTCCGGTGATGAATTCTTTAATAAAGAACTTTTAAAATCTTTTAATGAAGCGGAACCGTTTTTAGTATTTCCTCTGAGTTCCGATTTACAGGTTTTGAACGGAAATTTGAGGTATGAATTGATTTATCATTCCCACCGGTATATAGATGTAAAATTCATTCAAAGTTTTGATTGATAATTTGCCGTCTGATAAATGGATAATTCTTTTGTTTGAGATTAAATAATATCCAGCGGGTCAACATCTATTGATAATTTTATATCCTTAGGCATGATTATTTTATTCAGAAAAGATGAAACAAAGTTATGACCTTTCATGGATAGTTTATTTTTAATCAAAATCTGAAATCGGTATTTGTTGCTAATCTTCTCAATTACACAGGCAGAAGGTCCAAGGAGTTCAAGGTACTCGCTGAAACCCTGCTTCTCTGTCATTTGAGCAAAACGCATGCCTATTTCCATTGCCGATTTCTCGGCACGAAAATGATTTTCTGAACTGATTATAAGCCTTATAATCTGGCTAAACGGCGGGTAATCGTATTCTTGCCGGAGCTTAATTTCTTTTCTGTAAAAATTGTCATAATTCTGTTCTTTTGCACTTTCAAACGCATAATATGACGGGTTATAAGTTTGAAAAAGCACCTGTCCCGTATCAGCGCCGCGGCCTGCTCTTCCTGCTACCTGTGTCAAAAGTTGAAAACCTCGTTCTGATGCTCTGAAATCAGGCAGTGAAAATCCCGCATCTGCATTTAAAACTCCAACCAGTGTAACATTTGGATTATCAAGACCTTTTGCTATCATCTGGGTACCTATTAGTATATCTATTTCGCCAGCAAGAAATTTGTTCAATAGTTCAATATGTGCATTCTTTTTTACAAGAATATCACTGTCAATCCTCTCAACTCTGGCATCCGGATAAAGCTCTTTTATAAGTAACTCTATCTTCTGTGTTCCTGTGCCGGAATTTCTTAGCGCGTCAGAACCGCAATTGGGGCAAGTATCAGGAAATGGCAGAACTTTATTACAATAGTGACATTTTAAAACTTTGCCGGTAGTATGCCAGATCATTGGAATTGAACAATCAGGACATTCAATTACATACCCGCATGCTTTACACTGGGTGGACGTCGAAAATCCGCGTCTGTTCATTAGAAGAATTACTTGATGTTTTTCTTCAAGGGTTTTTGTAATTTCTGTTTGTAGAGGTTTGGAAATGATTCCTTTATAGGCAGATTTGCTATATTCCTGCATATTAACAACTTTTGTTTTTGCCGGCGGCTGGTTATTAAATCTTTTTTTTAATTCAAATAAGTTGTTGTTATTACTTGCGTAATAGTAGGATGAAATATCCGGAGTTGCAGAACCCAGAATAATTGGAGCCTGATGAAATTGTGCAAGCCGCTGTGCAATGATTTTAGCATCGTATCGCGGAGAAGGATTTGATTGTTTATAAGCACTTTCATGTTCTTCATCAACAATAATAAGTCCTATATTATTAAGTGGTGCAAAAACTGCGGAACGAACCCCTGCAAGAATCCTCACATTATTATTGTACAGCCGTTTCCAAACATCGTATTTTTCTCCCTCTGAAATACTGCTGTGCCAGATAGCAACATCATCTATACCGAATTTACGTGCAAGACGTTTTACAAGCTGGGATGCCAGAGCAATTTCCGGAGCGAGAAACAAAACATTTTTACCTGAATCTATTACATCTTTTATAAGTTTAAAGTATACTTCTGTCTTACCTGATGCAGTAATCCCGTGCAGTAAAAGAGGTTTCTGGGAACGCATCTTTGCGGAAATTTCCTCATAAACCCGATTTTGTTCAGGTGATAAATCGTACAACGGTTCGACTTTAATATCCTTAAAAATATTTAGCGGGTTTCGGTATACTTCTTCATCGGTAATTTTCAAATACCCTTTATCAGCCATTTTTTTGATTGTTGTAAGTGTTGTGTTGTTTTCTTTTAAAAACTTGTTTAATGGTGATTTACCTGCATTTTCGAGTGCTGTGAGAATTTCAGCCTGTCTTTTTGTCGCTCCGGTTTTTGTCACAAATTCAACAGCTTTGGAAACTTTTGCCGACATTTCAATAAATTTAGCAGGAATAGCCATGTTTATTACTGTAACCAGATCAGTGCAGTAATAATTTGCCACCCACTCAAGCAGTTTAAGGTATTTGAGCGAAAAAAGAGGATTTGTATCAATGATTTTATTGATTTTTTTTGGTGTAAAATCTCCGGGTAAATAATCAGAAAAACCGACGACAAAAGCATTTACTAGCCCGCGTCTCCCGAATGGCACTAAAACAGGTTGTCCTATTTGGATAACCTGTTTCATTTCATCAGGAATGAGGTAACTAAAAGTTTTTACCCCGAGCCCTGTTATATTAATCAGTACTAGGGCATACTTCATTATTCAGCTTCTGCCATAAATTCTTTTTTTGCTTCTTCTATGGCATCAGAGAGAATATCAAGCTGATCAGGAGCGAATGTAACACCCTTTTTGGTGGGCAGCCAGGTTGCCCCTTCATCTGTTGTATAGAATATTCTTAGATTAAAATAACTTTTCCCGCGGTATTCGCTTACTGAAATTTGAAGTTGTTCCGTATCAGTTCTTTGTATCGTTGCTAAAATTTTTGAATCTGCCATTTTTACTTCCCTCCCTTTTTATTTAAAAATTATATCACAAGAAAAATTTTGAATGATTGAAAATAAAGTTGAGTTTTAAAATAGTTTACAAAATTGTTTGTTACCATTCCGGTTAAAAAATTTTATATGTAATTAAAAAATGACAGATAAGTATTTAAGATTGCGGGGGACGGTAAACCAAAAATTAAACCGTATTTTATTACAAAATACGATTTATTATAGATTAAACTATTTATGATGTAAGTTTGATTATCAAACCGCTAAAATTATAAATATTTCTCAATGTTGGAAATAATTGTACTTTTAGGCATTAATCCTACCATTCTTTCAACCGGCTCCCCGTCTTTAAATACTAAAACCGTAGGGAGTGCGCTTATTCCATAATGTTGTGCGGAGATGATATTTTCATCCGTATTGACTTTGCAAACTTTTACTTTCCCTTCAAGTTCATTAGCAACATCTTCCAGTACAGGTACTAATTTTCGGCAGGGACCGCACCACGGCGCCCAAAAATCTACAACAACGATACCTGATTGAACTTCTTCTTTTAAGTTATTATCACTAAGCTCTATGCTCATCACATATCCTCCTTTTTTCTAATATTAGCATATATTTTATTTTTATGCTATTATTCTGATGAGGATGATAAAGGGTTACAATGGTTAGAAAAAAAATTGTTGAAATCGTTTTAGATACGGAGACTACAGGATTAGACTATACCCGTGAGAAGATGGTCGAATTTGCTGCAGTAAGGCTTGAAAATGGCAAAATAAAGGATGAATTTCAGACACTGATTAATCCCGAACAGCATATAAGAAAGTCCAGTATTGCTATTCACGGTATAACTCAGGATATGGTTGCAGATGCGCCGACAGAAAAAGAAGTTATGCCAAGAATACTTGAGTTTATTGGCGATGCTCCGATTGTTGCACACAATGCTATTTTTGATTATTCGTTCCTTAATGAAGCTTGTGTAAGGTGTACGGGAGAAAAACTCCCAAATCAACATATAGATACTCAGCAAATGTTTAAAGAAGTTTGTCCTGAGCTTGAATCTCACGGACTTGAAGCCCTTACAAAAATGTTCCATGTCGAGCTGGTAAACCATCATAGAGCAATGGCTGATACTATGGGACTTGCTCTTGCTTATCCAAAGTTGAAAAAGCTTTACCTGCAAAAATGTGACTGGCAAGCAAAACAGCTTGAAAATATTGATTACTTGTTTGAACGTTATTTAAGAATTCAGCAGACTATCCAAACACTTCAGGCAGAAGTTCAGGATTTAAAGTCGGTATTCAAACTCTATTTTGACTTAGGAGGGGAACCTATTAAGGCTTTGACCGGTGAAACTATGGTATACCAATCTAAGCAGTCTTTTAGTTATGATTTTGATAATATCAAAGATATTTTAGAAGATATTGGAGCGTTGGAAAAGGCAGTAAAATTAAATAATGGTTTTATTGACAGGCTCTGTAACGGATTAAGTCTTTCAGAAGAACACAGAACAGTAATTAAAGATGCACGCCATGATATTACGGAATCTAGAAATATTCAAATCATTAAACCTAATCGGGGATAAATAAAGCGGCAATGAAATTAACCTGAAAGAGTTTCCGGCTGGGTTAAATAGCAGGAATATCAAATTAAGTTCAGGTGTTAAACTTATCATGGTGTGGGGGGGATTGTGAGAAAACTCCGCACTTGTATAGTGTATGATCTGGTAAGGATTTGGGAATTTCTCTTGTTTATGGCAAAAAAAAATTACAGGGTTATTTATTATATAAGCCCAGTTTTTGACAAGCATCATTTGCTGCATTTTGTTGTGCTTCTTTTTTAGAATGACCTGAGCCTTGTCCTAAAATTTTTCCGTTATAAACAACTTCTGCTTCAAAACTTGGTTTATGAGGCGGGCCTGAAATATTTACAATATTGTAATTAGGAAGTGTTTTATCAATTGATTGAGTATATTCCTGTAGTAATTCTTTAGCATTATGTTTATCAAGATTATTAATTATGTTTAAAATTTCAGGTTCTAAAATTTTGCGGAGGAAAATATTTATTTCGTCAATTTTGCCGGCTAAATAATAGGCGCCCAGTATTGCCTCGAATGCACATGCATTGTTTGAAATTCTCTTTCTGCCCCCGCATTTTTCTTCACTTTTTGAAAGAATTAAGAATTTATCAAGCCCGAGTTTGAAAGATAGTTTTGCTAGCAGATTGTCTGCCACAATAAACGAACGAATTTTAGAGAGCATGCCTTCATCAATTTCGGGAAAGCTGTCATAAAGTATTGATGATACAACAAGTTTTAAAACGGCATCCCCTAAGAATTCAAGCCGCTCATAATTTTCTTTATATTCTGAATTGTTTTCATAGGTGCAGGATGGATGCGTTAATGCGGTGATGATTAAATCAGTCCGTTCGCTTTCTATACCGAAAATTTTAAAAATCTCGTTATACATTAAAGAAATTCCTGATAAAAATTAGCATATTAACTTTCAAAATACCGGTGAGTACAATGTATTTAAAATAATAAAAAAGAATAGGTGTTGCTAAAATATAGCTGTCTGTTCTGTCAAGAAAACCGCCGTGTCCGGGTAGTGCATCACCTGAATCCTTAACACCGGCATCTCTTTTAAACATTGATTCACACAGGTCGCCAATCTGCGCAAATACGGTTATAACAATACCGGTAAACAATGAGTGATACCATTCAAAACCAAGCAGCCACCCGATAAAAAATGACACTAATATGGCTGATACGGAGCCGCCTATAGCACCTTCCCATGTTTTATTTGGGCTTATAACAGGAGCTAGTTTATGTTTGCCAAATCTGGTACCAAAGAAGTAACATCCTACGTCAGTGACCAGAACCACAAAAAACAGAAGTATTACATATCCGAGTCCAGTGCAACCAAGAAAGCAGGATAAAGCCCCCTTTCCGCAATTATATGCAGGGAGACTTCTTAAAAACAGCAGGTGTAGGGGAAACCATGCACAGTAAACAAAACCTAATATTGTAGTTGCTGCATTTGCAATGTAAGGTTGACTTCCACGAAATAATACCCACATAAGTGCAAGTATTGATAGTAATGAAAAAGCAGGAGCTACAAGCGAGAATTTATTATAATGTGCAAGAAATGTAAGAGCTACAGTTGCAGTTATCATTATGCCAAAGCTTGGCAAAAATCCTTTATTCCTAAGGATTTTAATGTATTCTTTTGATGCAAGAACAATAAACAGGAATACTAGAATTGTCAACATCCAACTTCCCTTTATAAGGGAAAGAAATACCAGTAACCCTAATAGTACTCCTGTTGTTATTCTTTTTGCATTCATTATACGGTAAGAACCTCTTTTTCTTTTTCTGCTACCAGTGTATCTATAATTCCTGTATATTTGTCCGTTAATTTCTGAATTTTATCCTGATAATCTTTTGCAGTGTCTTCAGAAAGATTTTCTGCTTTTTCTACTTTTTTAACATCATCTGTTGTGTCGCGTCTAACATTTCTTACAGCTACTTTAGCATCTTCTCCGTATTTTTTAACTTCTTTTGCCGTTGCTTTACGTCGTTCTTCTGTAAGAGGCGGAAAAGGAAGTCTTATGCAAATGCCGTCAGAGTTTGGAGTAATTCCAAGTTCTGCTTTAATTAAAGCTTTTTCTATTTCTTTGATAATAGATTTGTCATAAGGAGTGATAACTAATGTCGTACCTTCAGCGACTGCAACCTGTGACATTTGCCGAAGCGGAGTTGGAACACCATAGTAATCGACAGAAACTTTGTCCAGAATCCCTGGATTTGCACGCCCGGTTCTTACAGATGCAAACTCTCGTTTCATTTGTGTAATTGCTTTCTCCATCTTTTCTTCGCATAATAACAATAATTCTTCTACTGTTTCAGACATTACATTCTCCTTAACTTATATACGTGCCTATTTTTTCATTATTTATAATTTTTGCTAACCCGCCTTTTGCATTAAAATCAAATACAACAATAGGGATATGATTTTGTTTGCACAAGGCACAGGCAGATGTGTCCATAACTTTTAAGTCCTGTTTAATAATATCGTCATAAGTCATATTATCAATTTTTTTTGCTTCCGGATTTAATTTAGGGTCATCTGTATAAACCCCGTCAACACCATTTTTAGCCATAAGCATAACATCTGCTTTGATTTCTGATGCTCTGAGTGCAGATGCCGTATCTGTTGTGAAAAACGGATTTCCTGTTCCTGCTGCAAATATTACAACTCTGTTCTTTTCAAGGTGTCTTATTGCTTTAAACCTAATATACGGTTCTGCAATTTGGTTCATTGAGATTGCGGTTTGTGTCCGGCAATCAATATTCATATTTTTAAGGCAACTTTGCAATGTAATTGCATTCATTACTGTTGCAAGCATACCGATATAATCGCCGGAAGCTCTATCCATACCAAATTTTGCACTGTTTTGAACCCCGCGGAAAATATTTCCGCCGCCGACAACAACTGCAACCTGAACCCCCATATCTAAAATTGATTTAATTTCTCTGCAAATATTTTCAACTGGAATTTGTGATATACCAAACTCCTGATCTCCCAAGAGTGCTTCTCCGCTTATTTTTAAAAGTACCCTTTTATATTTGGAATTCATACAATACTCCTTTTTTTTATCCTATCTTAAATGTGTACAGTTGTAAATAAAAAGTTAAGTTATATATCAAAAATATTTACGTCAAGTTTCTTTGTCTCAAGCCACCTTGACAGCTCTTTCTTTTCCGTATTTTTGAGTTTTTTCACATGTTCTTCAATATCTTCTGCATGCTTTAGTTCAATATAATCAATACCTGCTTCTAATGATAAAAAAGTTACTTTTTTGTCATAAGAAACAGGCAGAACTTTTACACCTGACATTAATCCGGCTAGTACTGCATGAAATCTCATTCCTATTAAGTATTCAAGTTTTGAGATTTCTTCTGCTGTTGCTTTTACATCAAGTCCGTTTTTAATTATTACATCTCTTCCGAGGAACTCCTTAAAACGGCAGCACACATTATAATCTACGGATGGTTGGAGTGAAAGCAAGATTATATTTTTGTCTGGAAATGTAGTATTAACTGCCTTTGCTAATTTTTTCAGAAACTCATCACTTACTCCCTGGAAGGCTCTCAACTGTATGCCGAGAGTATTTTGTTCTTTTTCGTGTTTAGGGATGTCAAGTGTAAAAACAGGATCGCATACCTGTTTTGAAGAAATTTCCCAAGAGCTTAAAAGCCGCTGGCTTTCTGTATCACGAACAGTTATAAGTTTACATTTTTTTAAAATGTACTTTGTAAGATTTTCCGATAATTTGGAATGAAACGGCCCCATCCCCTGTGCAAAAATTATAACGTCCTTTTTAAATATTTGTGCTGTAAAAATAATTCCCAGATAATAAATCAAACTCTTAAAACTTGTAACATCCTGCAAAAGACTGCCGCCGCCTGATATCAGCAGATCGGATTTTATTATACTATTTAATACTTTGAAAAAATCAAAAGAATTTACTGATTTTACTCCGTAATTTTTTGCTGTTTTTTTCGGATTTGCAGAAAAAACTGTTAAATCATATTTTTTTGAAAACAGCTTTACCAGTACATATAAGACAGCATCATCACCAAAATTATCAAAGCCATAATAACCTGAGCATACAGCTTTTTTCATTAAATATACTCCGATATTTCATCCTTTGAAGGGAGTGCTGCAATTGTACCATTTTTAGAGGCTTGAAGACCTGCTGCAACTGATGCAAATTTAGCAGCTTCAAATGGATTAAAGCCCGATACGATGGCATGCAGAAATGCTCCGTTAAAGGCATCTCCTGAGGCTGTTAAATCTATAACAGGAACTTTATTGAAAAATTCACAGAAGCGTTTTTCTCCATTATAAAAAATATAGTATCCACCGTCTATTCTTGATTTAAAAACAATTGTTTCAACCCCGAAGTCTCCAAGTTTTCTTGCTATATGATCATAAGTCATAGACTCAAACAAGTGCGGAGCATCATTTTTCATGCTCATAAATATTATATTTGTATAAGGAAGAATTTCATCCAAAAACTCTCTTGATTCATCAGAATACATAAAACATGAAGTATAATTAGGGTCATAAGCTGTTACTAAATCTTTTTCTTTGGCAATTCGGAACGCTTTTTTCACCGCATTTCTTGCAGACAATGACAGTGATTGGGCAACACCTGTTGAATACAGACACTTAAATGAGGAAATCATTTCTTCTGTTATGTCGTCATCATTCAGTTTTGTAGCGGCAGATTTCCGTTTATAATAGTAGAATTCATTTTCTTCGTTCTCTGGACGTGCAACAATATAAACACCGTTTTGTTCTTGAATAAAATCTGTAAAGGATGTATCTATATTATCCTTTTTAAGGCTTTCATAAATATAGTGTCCAAATCCATCATTTCCTAACTTCGTAATAAGAGCTGTTTTGCTCCCGAGTTTTGCAGCCATAAGTGCAGATATGACACTGTCTCCTCCATAACTTTTACGAAAAAGTTCAGCTTTTTCAAGTTTATCTGCAGATGATAATTCTATCAGGCATTCGCCTATAACCGCTATATCTAATTTTTTTTCCAATTTGTATAATCCTTTATATCATTCAAAGTAGACTTTACCCGCTCTGTTATTTCACTGGGAGTAAAGTCTGCGTACAAGTCCCGTCCTACCCCGACACATTTTGCTCCGGCTCTTATATATCCTATTACTTCGTCAAGTTTAATATTACCGGTGGGCATAAGACTTAGAAATGGCATTTGACGAAGCAGGTCGCCTATATAAGTAATTCCACCGAGGGCTGTTGTCGGAAAAAGTTTTGTTAATAATACTCTTGCTTTCCAGGCTGCATATGCTTCGTTTGCCGTTGAACCCCCTGCAATAAAAGGAATGCGTTTATTTTTTGAAATTTTAACAAGATTCATCTGGAATATCGGGCTTGAAAACATTACCGCTCCACAGTCTATAGCCATTTGTGCCTGTAGTGAGGTAATTATACTGCCTGCACAAACATATACGTCTTTTGATAATTCTTGTATGGCTTTATATAATTCTGGTGTTTCAATATTTATTTCCAGAAATTTAACTCCGCCTTTTATCATGGCTCTGCCTATTTCGATAGCTTCATCAGGATTAGAGCATCTTATTATAGGATATAATTTTTCTTTTGTTAATAAATCTATTAATGTTTCACTCATTTTTTCATCTATCCTTTTTCTTTAATTTATTATATCATAATAATATGCGCGGGATAAAAACATTTTTAACATTTATTGCAGCATGGATATTTTTATTTGCTGCCTTCTGGATTTCTAACAATTTTTTTGAACCGAAATTTTATGATTTTATGGTCAATGCTTTCACCGCACATAAATATGGTTCTGATGATATTCTTATTGTCGTTATTGATGATGAAGCAATAGCCAAATACCGCTGGCCCTGGAAGAGGGAAATGTATTCGAATATTTTTGAATATATTAATCAGAATGCAAATCCCAAACTTATAATTCACGATGCGATTGTGGGAACGTTAGACAAGGAAAATCCTGCTTCGGATAAAAAGTACTTTTCGTCTATTTCTAAAATTAATAATCTTGTTTCCGGCATGGAATTGACTTTTAGAGATTACACTGATTATTCAAAGGGAATAGCACAGGATGAAAAATATTATAAAAAATACTCAACACCGGTAGAAGATAATCGGCAATATTTTGAAGGTTTTAGATTTAAGAGTATACTGACCTTTCCTGATGAATACTATAATGTTCTTAAATACGCTGCCCCTGTAACATGTCCGCAGGATAATGACGGAGTTACAAGGGATATTTCATTGTTTGTTGCATATAAGCAATACCTGTATCCATATCTTGCATTTAGAGGTTTTCTGCTTGCGAACAATAATCCGGAATGTGCTGTTTCGCAAAATGATGTAACTTGTAACACTATAAATTTTTATGCACCAAAATATAGGCGTTATCTTGGCGGACACCATAGAACCCCTATAAAATTTTATAAACTCTACAGTAATAATTATTCTCATCGAACAATATCTGCAGTAAAGATTCTGGATGATTATGACAGGATAAAGTCTGGACTAAAACCTGAATTGTCACCTGAGTTATTTAATAATAAGTACATTATTCTTGGTGCTAATGTTAAGGCTTCATCAACAGGGTTGTCTGATATTCTTCATTCTTCTGTGTCTCCGAGACATCCGGGAACAGACATACTGGCAACAGTTCTTGATAATGCGGTACATAATGATTTTCTTAAATCGTTTAATATCTGGCAAAATGCACTACTGTCATTATTTACAGCAATATTTATTTATATTCTTATAAGGACGCGTACGATTTTTGTTTCTCTATCAGTAATTACGACCGCACTTATATTATTCTTTTTGGGAGCATGTTTTCTATTTTATAACGCTTTTGCCATAAATGTTTTAACTCCTGTAATACTAGGAATTGTAACAATGATTTTTGGTTATCTTCACAGGTTTCTTCTTGAAGGTCAGAATAAAGAAAAAATTAAAAAGGCGATGGGCAAATACATCTCAGATGACATTATGGAAGATGTTGTAAAAAATATTGATGAATTAAAACTTGGAGGAAAAAAATCTGTTGTAACTGTTCTGTTTGCCGATATAAGAGGCTTTACATCTATGAGCGAAAAAATGTCAGCAGAAGAGGTTTCAAATATTTTGAATGAGTATTTTACAGAGATGGAACCTATTATATCGGGACATAACGGAATAATAAACAAATTTATAGGCGATGCTGTTATGGCAATTTTTGGCGAACCGATTAAAGACAAAAATCATGCTTTAAATGCAGTAAAGTGTGCTAATGATATGCTGAAAAAGGTTAGTCAGTTACAGCATAAGTGGATAAACGAAGGAAAACCCAAAATAGAAATAGGTATAGGGATTAACACAGGTGAAGTTTTTGTAGGAAATATTGGTTCCGAAAAAAGAATGGAGTATACGGTAATTGGTGATACTGTAAATCTTGCAAGCCGAATTGAAAGCTATAATAAGATATATAAGACGAATTTCCTAATAGGACCGACTACTTATGAAGAAGTAAAAAATTATGTTAACGTTATAAAAATATCTGATGTCCAAATCCGTGGTAAACTCCAAAAACTGGACATATACGAAGTCCTTGGAATAATTGAGGATAAAAGTGTATAATTTTGACCAGATAAGAAAAGCCGTAGAAATTGAGGCAGCTTACAAATATATTGATGTAAGAGGAAAGACTAAAACATTTTCCAAATTTATTTGTCAGGAACTCAAGAACCTTATAAAAGAATCAGGAAAAAATCCTAAGTGGATTGTATTGCTGGAACATTTTACAAACTACTCTACAGACAGTTATCCTGAAAGAAAAAAGTGTATAGAAAGACTTGTAAGAGCAATTCGTTCAGAACTTAATCCGCCTTCATCCGTGAATGCTGCATGTGATAAAATAAAACCGCCGTCACAAATGGATGTTATGTATATAAAAGGAGTTGGTGCAAAGATTGCGTACAGGTTTAATAAACTTGGAATTTATACTGCAAATGACCTGCTTTATTATTTCCCATCAAAACATATTGATTATTCATCGAGAACAAAAATTCATGCATTAAGAGAGGGAATGAGTACAACTATATTTGGTTATATAAAGTCTGTTTCAGCTTACACTTCAAAAAGCGGATTAGGTATTGTTAAACTTGTTGTTGCCGATGAAACGGGAAAACTTCCTATAAATTTTTTCTACGGGAAAGCAAACAAATATATGCTTGAAAAAACAAAAGCACAGTTTCCAAAAAACGCTAATATTATGTTATCAGGAGTTGTAAAACGTAGTAGTTATGATAATCTACTTACTCTGGACAAGCCGACATATTCTATTATGACTGCTGAAATTTTTGATAACTCAAATCTTAACCTCGGGCGTATTGTTCCGGTCTACCCGCTCTGTGAAAATCTAAGTCCCAAAACACTACGGAGGGCAATCTACAATGCCATTTCAATGTATAAGAATGAAATAAAAGATGTGCTGCCGGATTATCTTCTTGAAAAATACGGATTTATACACAAAGCGGATGCAATTGAACAGATTCATTTTCCGCAGGATATGGAAACTCTGGAGATTGCACGCAATTCACTTATTTTTGAAGAATTTTTCTTAATTCAGTTAAAACTGGCATTAGCAAGGAAAGATACGGAAACAAAATGCAGCTCATATCCTCTGATAGTTAAACCTGACGGGCTTGTTATGAACTTTATAAAAAGTCTGCCTTTTGAGTTAACAAAAGCACAGAAGCGAGCTATTAATGAAATATTAAACGACATGCATTCAAGTAAGCCTATGCAGCGTTTATTACAGGGGGATGTAGGCAGCGGAAAAACAGTTGTTGCATGTGTAATGCTTCTTGCTGCAATTGAAAACGGGTATCAGGCAGCTCTTATGGCTCCTACAGAAATTCTTGCACAACAGCACTATAATAATCTTGTAAAGTGGCTTACCCCGCTTGGAATAAGTATAGGATTATTTCTTGGTTCTTCCGGTGCAAAAATACGGCGAGAAGAAGAACAAAATCTTGCAAACGGTCAGACAAAAATCGCAGTTGGAACGCATGCACTTATTCAGGATAATATAAAATTTAATAATTTGGGAGCCGTTGTAATAGATGAGCAGCACAGGTTTGGTGTAAAACAACGTTTATCTTTAAGGCAAAAAAGCACCTTGCCGCAAGTTCTTACAATGACCGCAACTCCTATTCCGCGAACTCTTGCAATTACTCTTAATGGTGATCTTGATTTAACAATTATTGATGAACTTCCAAAGGGAAGAAAACCTATTAATACAAAATTTGTTAATTCCAAAGCATTTATTATAAGGCTTATTAGGGATGAAGTATCAAAAGGTCATCAGGCATATATTGTATACCCGTTGATTGAGGAAAGTGAGACACTGTCTGCAAAGGCTGCAACTATAGAGGCTGAGAGATGGCAAAATGATGTATTTCCGGATCTAAAAATAGGGCTTCTCCACGGTAAACTTAAGAACTCTGAAAAAGATGAGGTGATGGAAAAGTTTAAAAATAAAGAATACGATATTCTGGTATCAACAACAGTTGTGGAAGTTGGAGTTGATGTTCCAAATGCAACGGTTATTGTCATAGAAAATGCAGAACGATTTGGTCTTTCTCAGCTGCATCAGTTGCGAGGACGGGTTGGACGTTCGGATATTCAATCATATTGTATATTATCATCTAATACAAAAAATCCTCAGACAAAAGAACGCTTAAATATAATGACAGAAACCAATGACGGTTTTGTTATTGCTGAGAAAGACCTTCAACTGCGCGGCCCCGGTGAGTTTCTCGGCGTAAGACAGAGCGGACTGCCTGATTTGATTATTTCAGACCTTGTCCGTGATGCACAGATTTTAGAAACCGCACGTTTGGAGGCTATAGATTTTGTTAAAAAGAAAAATATAAACGATTATCCGGCACTTGTAAACGCAGACCAGTTAAAGTTAAACAGTGATATTCTCGGCTGTTAAGACAGTACCCAGCTTACAAGTATAGCAAATCGGGCGGAATAAAAATTCCGCTCGATTTGAAGATTTTTAAAAATATATTATTCCCCATAATCCACCGGCTCTGTTTTCATAATGCATAATAGCGTTTATATATAACTCCGGACGCCCGTAAAGGTTAACTGTAGTTGAAGCCGAAGTTGGCAAGATAAATCTAGAAAATAAAAAACAGGCTCACTGTTAAATAATGAGCCTGTTTTAGTATTTGTATTATCTAAGACTAACCGCAAAGAGAGCATGCAGAGCAAGAAGTATTCAATGCTTTTTGAGCTTCTTCAAGTCTTACCTTAATACGACCGTCTACTGCAATTCCTTCGCCTGTAGATTCTGAAATCAACAGCGGGTTAATATCTAATTCATCAATATATTTGAAATCAGATACCAGTTGAGAAAGTCTCAACAGAGTTTCTTGTATTTGGTCTATTTGAGCAGGTTTTGTACCTCTTGCACCTTCTAAAAGCTTGTATGCTTTAACAGACTTAACCATTTCTGCTGCATCAATATCAGTTAACGGTGCAACTCTGAAAGTTACATCTTTTAAAACTTCAACAAATACACCGCCCAGACCAAACATCATCATTGGACCGTATTGAGGATCTGTTGCGATACCGCAAACCATTTCACGGTTACCTTTTACCATTTCTTGAATAATAACACCTTCCAGTCCGTCAAGAAGTCCTTTTTCTTCAAGTTTTGCAAGCAGGTCTTTGTATTCTGCTCTCAATTGTTCTTCTGACTTAATATTGACTCTTACACCGCCAACATCTGTTTTGTGTGATGTAGTCTTTGAAGTCATTTTCATAACAACTGGATAACCGATAGAGTTTCCTAGTTCTACAACTTCTTCTTCATTAGTTGCAAGACCATATTTACAAGCCCTTATGCCGTAAGCTTGAAGTACATCAATAGATTCTAAAGTTGTAAGCTGTGCTCTGCCTTCAGCAACAGATTTTGCAATGATTTTTTCAACCTTTGCTCTGTCAACATCGTAGCAAGGAATTTTACCTTCTGGTCTTTCCATCCATAATCTTTGTTGGTTTAATCTGTTCAATCCGTCAGCAGCCTGTTCTGCATACATGAAGAATGGCATATTAACGTTCATATCGGAAATCTTTGTAAAGAATTCATTTTTTGTCATAAATACACCGATAATCGGTTTTTGTGGGTTCTTTGCTTTAATTTCCATTAATGCTTGAGCAACATCAATATCTTTTAAACCAAGGAATGGAAGATAGATTGTTATAATCATATCAACATTTTCATCAGCGATAACTGTTTCCAGTGTTTGTTTGTAATGCTCAATAGGTGCTGATGCAATCATATCAATCGGGTTTTTAACGGAAGCTGCTGCAGGCAAGAAACTTCTTAATTTTGCTTTTGTTTCATCTGTAATTTTTGCCATTTGCATTCCGTATTCACAAACAGCATCAGTTGCCATAATTCCGGGACCGCCGGAGTTTGTAATGATTGCTACTCTGTCACCTTTTGGGATAGGACAGTTTGCAAAAACTTTTGCTGTTTCAAAAAGGTTTTGAAGAGAAAATTCTCTTATTACACCTGATTGTTGTAATAAAGCAGCGGCTGCTTTATCTGCACCTGCGAGGGAACCTGTGTGTGAAGATGCTGCCGATGCACCTGCTGCAGAACGTCCTGATTTTAACGCTAAAATCGGTTTCTTTTTAGAAACTCTTGATGCAAGTTTTCTAAAGTTTGCAGGGTTTTGGATTGATTCCATATAAAGTAAAATTTGTTTAACGTCATCATCGTTTTCCCAGTATTCAATAGCTGTTTCAGCATTAACGTCAGCCTGATTACCTATAGAAATAAATTGTGCAAAACCAAGATTCAGGTCTTTTAAAATATTTAAAATGCCGCCGCCTAAAGCTCCTGATTGGGAAACAAAACCTATATTTCCACGTTCCGGCAAGCTTTCTGCAAAACATCCGTCCATTCTTATATCAGGGTGAGTGTTTACAACACCTAAACAGTTAGGACCTACGCATCTCATTCCGTATTCTTTTAATTTTGCAACTAATTCTTTTTCAAGTTCAGCCCCTTCTGCGCCTGTTTCTTTAAAACCTGCTGTAATTATACACAAACCTTTAATGCCTTTTTGGTTACATTGTGAAATTGTATCAAGTACAAATTTAGAATTAACAACAATAATGGCTAAATCAACATCTCCCGGTACTTCAAGAACGGAAGTATAAGCTTGAAGCCCTTCAATAACTCCGCCCTTAGGGTTTACCGGATATATGTTTCCGTTAAATTTGTACTCTTGTAATCTTTTCATCAAATCAGAACCTATTGTGTGTTCTTTTGTTGATGCACCGATAACCGCGATTGATTTTGGTTTCATGATTTTGTCTAATGCGTTCATTTTATTTTGTCCTTTCTTTTGTTATTATCTTCTTTTGAATTTTAAATTTAAATTCTGTTTTTCCAAAATAATTTATTATTCTTTTCATAAATGATTTTGTTGTATTGTCAGATAATTTTTCATAAGAAGTTACAGCTCCTGATGCTGCTTCTTTATATAAATCTGAGGATGCTGAAAATATTCCTTCTGTTTTGATCCCTCTGTTTTTCAATAAATCTTTTTCTTTTTGTGCAATGACACTTATTGTATTTTCTTCATGATTCTGGCGGATATAAAGATTGTAGGGTTTATCTTTAACCATGGACGTCATAGTATTATATGCTTTTCGTGCATATTTAGCCGGTTTATAACTTAAATCGCCGGGCATAATCATAACTTTTCCTCCAAAGGCAGGGAAGGTATTTGAGTTTGTTTTATTTTGTATCAACATATTTTATCCTTTCAAAATTAATACCCGTTAGGTATAAACTCTCTTGCCCTGAATTTTGCCCCAAGGGATTCGGCAACCTTTCTGCATTGGTTTTCATCAGGAGTTTGGCTCAGAAAACCGGTTACAATTGTTGCTACAACAATAAATCCTTCATCTGCGGCTGTTTTTATAAAATTTTTTACCTCATTATAGGCATTGCCTATTCTTGGTTTAGAGAGCCTGTTGTACTCATCCTCATCAGCACCATTCAGGCTTACTGAAAACTCATCAACAAGCCCTTTTAGTTCCGGCAGAACATTCCTTTTGTGGATAGCATTTGCATGTCCGTTAGTATTTACTCTTATTAATATATCAGGATTTTTTTCTCTCAAATATTTAGCAAAAGCTTTTAAGAGTTCTAATCGTAACATAGGTTCCCCATAACCGCAGAAACAAACAGTTTTTGGAGGAGGAAAATCTTCAAACTGGGCGATAATATCTTCAACAGAAAAATTTTCATCCTCAAGCCACATATCTTTGCCGCATACATCATCTTTTTGAGTTCTTAAGCAAAAAATACATTTGTTTGTACATGAGTTGGTTAGATTTATATATAAAGTTTCAGGATTTTCGGTTTGTTCAATTGAATAAACTAAGGTATTCATTACCGCCCTCCGCTTTTATTATCTCACATCAAATATTATAGGCAAGTGGGAAAATAAGAGTGGCGGGTAAAGATATGACATCTTAATTTTATTCTGTTACTTCTTGTCTTATTTCTGGGATTGATGGCTGTTTCCAAAACTATTAAATTACTCTATTTAGGGAAACAAAAAACGGAGAAATAATATGTAACTTCTCCGTTTTCAATAAAAAATAAAAAACAATTATGCAGCCTGTTTTTTCTTAGTACCTTCTCGCCATATATCAACAAGTGATGCACAGAAGAATATACTTGAATAGGTTCCGATAATTATACCGAGCATCATAGCAAGTACAAAATCTCTTGTTGTAACTCCGCCGAACAGATATAATGCAAGGAGCGTAAGAACCGTTGTTAATGATGTATTTATACTTCTTGCAAGGGTTTGGTGAATAGAGAAGTTTACAATCTCGCCAAATGCCATCTTTTTAGAATAGTATTTAAGGTTTTCTCTAACTCTGTCAAATACAACAATCGTATCGTGTACAGAGAAACCAATTACTGTAAGGAGTGCGGTTATAAATAATCCGTCAATCTGAACATCCCAGAATAACCCGAGTATTGAAAATACACCGAGAATAAAAAGTACATCGTGTACAAGACCAAGAATTGCTGCAAGTGCATAATCAAATTGAAATCTTACTGTTAAATAACAGATAATTCCGAGCAGTGCAAGTGAAAGAGCAATAAGTGCATTTTTAAATAACTCGCTGCCAAGAGTTGCCCCGACAGATGAAACCTGTAATAGCTCTGCTGAGTTATATTCTTCGTTCATGATTTTAGTAATATTATCAGTAACTTTTGACCCTTCTTCTATAAACTGTGTTCGGATAGATATAATAGATTTAAGTCCTTCTTTTTGATTGTCAGCAGAAACGTTAATAACCTGTAAATACGGGTTATCAATACCGCCGGCATGTAATTTTTCTCTCAATTCGCCGAGTTTTTCATTTGGTGTCGCACTGTCAATACCGTACTGTAACGTAGTACCTCCGGTATAATCAATACCTACTTTTAACGGTGTATGTGTAGGGTAAGTAATTGTAGAATAAATCATTGCTCCGATACCCGGTGCCAGCAGAATTGCTGACAGACACAAAAACCAAATTTTATTCTTAACTATATCTAATTTCATAATTTGTAACCTGCCCTTCAATTAGTCCAAAATACCAAATTTTGCTTTTTCGCGTTTTGTTTCAGTAGCCTTATACGCATCACCAATATCAGATTTTTTAAGTCCGAACCATTCAGGATGTTTTAAATCACCTGTTCCAAAAATTAAATGCATAAAGTTTCTTGTAACAGTTATAGCTGTAAACATTGAAACAGCAACACCGATAGCAAGAGTTAAAGCAAAACCCTTCACTATACTGGTTCCTAGCATATATAATATTACGCATGATATAATTGTTGTAACGTTTGAATCCCAAATACTTGTAAACGCTCTGTCAAAACCTGAATTTATTGCGGTAAACAAAGTTCTGCCGGCCTTTAATTCTTCTTTTGTTCTTTCAAATATCAGAATATTTGCATCTACAGCCATTCCGACACTGAGGATAAAACCTGCAATACCTGCAAGTGTAAGAGTTACAGGGATAATTTTAAACAGAGCAAATAAAATAACGCCATATATACATAAGGCAACATTTGCAATCAGTCCGGGCAGCCTGTAATATGCAGCCATAAATAACATTACAAGTCCGATTCCTATAATTCCTGCAAGTTTTGAACGTGCAATACTATCAGCACCTAGAGTAGGTCCGACAGTATTTTCTTCAATAATTTTAGCTGGTACAGGAAGTGCTCCGGCATTTAAAAGGTCAACCATTTGTTTTGCTTCTTCATAAGCAAATCCTCCATTGCCGCCGGTTATTTGTGCATGACCGCCTGTAATCGGTTCATTTACGTTCGGTGCTGATTGGAGTTCCCCATTAAAGAATATTGCCATTTGTTTACCAACAAGTTCTCTTGTTAAATCAGCAAACTTTTTAGCTCCTTCATTATTAAAGTCTAATGATACAACCCACTCCCCGTTATTCGGGTTGCTGCTTACCATTGCTTTATTTAAGTCTTTTCCTGTTAAGCCGGTTGATACCCAGTCAAGTTGTCCGTCAACCATTGCAAGCTTTTTGAATTCTAATTCAGCAGTTTCTCCGATAAATTGTTTGGCTTTATCCAAATCAGTTACATCAGGGATTTCTACAACAAGTCTTTTATCTCCCTGTCTCTGTACAACGGTTTCTGCAACCCCGAGTTTGTTAACCCTGTTTTCAATTGCAAACTGCAAACTATTCATCATATCTTGTGTAATAACAGGCATTGTTTGTGTTGTTTGTGCTTCTAATACAAGCCTTGAGCCGCCGACCAAGTCCAAACCTAGTTTAGTCGGTTTGGTTATAATAAAGTATATTGCGGCAATTACTACCAACACAATAAACCAAAACAATTTAACTTTATTTTTCATTTCTTATACTCCTCAATGGAATTTTATCAAAAACATTTTTAATTTAATAGTACAGTTGAATATATTTATACGGTAATAGAATTATATACGGATATGAGCTGTTCTTTTTCGTTATCATCAAGTGTTACCAGCGGAAGCCTTACCGAGTCCTTAATTAAACCTTTATATGCAAGAAGTGTTTTTACTGGAGTTGGATTTGGTGCAAAAAATAATTTTTTAAATATAGGGAACAGTGCGGCATGCATATTTTTAGCTGCAACAATTTCACCGGTTTTAAAGTTTCTAATCATTGATTTAATTTCTTTTCCGAACAGATGTGAAGCGACAGAAATTACACCGTCTGCACCTATAGAGATCATAGGCAAGGTAAGACTGTCATCTCCGCTGAATATAACAAAATCTTTGGGACATTTTATTTTCATTTCTGAAATCAAATCCATATCAGGACAGCTTTGTTTTATTGCAACAATGTTTTCAAACTCGTATGCAAGTTTTGCAACAGTATCAGGAAGCATATTTACACCTGTACGTGAAGGTATGTTGTATATAATAACAGGTAATTCTGTAGCATTGGTAACAGCTGCAAAATGGGCATACATGCCTGATTGTGACGGTTTGTTGTAATAAGGAACTACAGTGAGTATTGCATCTGCCAGTTCTTCTTTAGCTACCGTTTTTATGAATTCTATAGTTTCTCCAGTAGAATTGGAGCCTGCTCCCATAATAACTTTTGCTTTATCGTTGACTGCACGCTTTACGCTTGATAAGATTTCAAGCTTTTCAGAGTTTAATAGTGTAGGGGATTCTCCGGTTGTTCCGCAAACAAGAATAGCATCGCTGCCATTGTCTGTAAGATATGATGCCAGTACTTCAACTTTCTCATAATCAATGTTCCCCTTTTCATCCATTGGGGTTACCATTGCGGATATGACTTCTCCTAAATTACACCTCATTTTTATCATGCCTCCCTGATAGAATTCTTGAGTTCAATTATAAAACAAATTACATCATTAATTAACATTGATGTAAACTTTTGTAACGTTTTTATAACAAAATGAAATTGTGAATCTTATTATAGACTTTATATTTATGTAAAACGAAACACAATAACACGTCAGATAAAGAGGAGATAACACGAGGACTATATCAGATAACACGAGGAGACACTAATTAACAAGGCTCAGGTGAGAACATCTGGGTCTTTTTAATACAGAAATTTTGTTAATTCTTGCTCTTACAAACTCTGCAACATCAGCCTGTGGTTTTATATTTAAAAACTTTGTATAATAACGCTTTGCATCTTTAAACATTCCCATTTTGTCAAAACAAAGGGCTATTCCAAAATATGCTTTATAAAAATTTGGATTAATTTTTATAACCTGAGAAAAAGTATTGGTTGCTTCTTGATACTGATCTATACTCATTTCCAGAGTTCCTTTATTAATATAAGCATTCAGATACTCTGGATGGTGTTCAATTATGTTATCGTAAATTAAAAAGGCCATACTATATTCTTCAAGTTCTTCATGTGTAAGTGCCAACCAGGTTTGAGCATCAAGATTATCAGGTGAAAGCTTTATTGCTGACATAAAATTTTTAAGTGCTTCGTCATATTTTTCCATCGCAAAATTACACATTCCCAATTCCAAGAACAATTCATATGAAGGTTCTAAATTGTTTGCATTTGTATAATAGTTTACGGCTTTTGTATAGTTGCCTACAGCCTTATACGAATGAGCAATGCCTATATAAGCATCAATATTGTTCCTGTCTTTCATTATTGCTTGGAGGTATTGAGGAATAGATTCTTTATGTTTATTGGCAAACCGCAGATAATCACCGCTTACACAAAAACGATAAGATATACTATCATACTTAGCAGGTCTAATTGAATTGATTACTTTATCTAAATTAGAATTGGAAATTACTTCAATCTCCACTATATCCCCCTTCCTTGATTTATTTTATTATTTACCGTACGTTGTAATAACCTCCAAAGGGTGGATTTTTTAATCAATCCTTTGGTGTATTTTATTTTGCTTATATTTGGGGACTAATTCATATTCACGCGATTTTCTATAATATCTTAGGGTTATAATTAATTGTTTACATTTTTTTACATCTTAAAATGTAGAGATTAGATTTTTGAGTTTTTACATGATATAAAATTATTATGAAAAAACGGGCTTTTGCAATAATATTACTATTTTTAACTTCATTTAATATTGTGTACGGAGAAGGAGTTGTTCTACAGGTTGAGCATAAAGAGAAGGTAAATGTAGATAAAACTCCTAAAACAATATCCGGATCGATGCTTATTAAAGACGATGCAACCCTTCAAATGCTTATTGATACACAACGGAAAAAAGATTTGGCAGATTTAGAAATATTATGGCAGGGAACAGTTGCAAATAATCAGGTTATTGAATTCGCAATAAAAAAACTGGCAAGCCCTGACAGCCAAAAAAGAATACATTCGTCTTTTATGGCAAAAACTTTGTCTGCGGTAGTTTCAGGAGCATCTTTTGTTCCGTATGTTATGGGTGAAAATCCAACTGTTCAGACAGCGGCATTTTCTGCCGGTCGAATTGCACAATCACTCCTTAATAAGAAGAATGTTCCTCAGGAAACACCTTTGACAGATACAGAATTAATACAGTTGGCTAGCCTTGTTGAAGAGTTGCAGGATAAAATTATCGCATCATACTATAATTATAAAAATACTCTTAATCAGTTAAAAACCACCCGTTCCAAGATGATTTTATACAGTAAAAATTATTCTAAAGCAATTGCGAGTAAGGATATATTAGATATTTCTTTGTCTTCTTCACTCTATGACAATATGTACATAGAGGAATATAAACTTGAACAGGCTGCAAAGAAGTATCACACGGAATTGCAGCGGCTGGCTGGAAAAACAGCAGTTGATAAACTGGAATTGTATCAGTATGATTTTAATTCGGCATTGTTTAAAGGAAATTAAAAATGTTTAAAAGGTTTATATTACTGGGTGTAATTCTTTTTGTAAGTGCCGCTTCATTTGCGTCAGAGTATGTTGATTTGAATACTCTTCACCAGCCGGCATACAGGGTAGGTACGACTGATACTCCTGAAATTAAGGTAGACTATGAAGTTAAAATTAATACAACTGTAGCAAAAGAAGAAAAGGATATTAATACTCCAGGTATTACTTATGCTGATCTTAGTGTCAAACGTATGTCACGTGAGTTTGCTCAGGCAATTGATGGTGATTATGATACAATGATGACCGATTTGTCAATCCTGTGGCAGGGGGCGGCAACAAGAAGTGATACTGTAAAATATGCGCTCTATAAATTATCCAATCCCGATAAAGATAAGCCTACAAATGCTGCTGTTAAAAATGTATTACAAACTATTGCGGGGATGTCCACGCTTGTTGGTGCAGGAACAGGAAATGCCTTGTTGTCTTGTACGTCGCTAATTGGGGGTAATACTCTTGGCATTATGTCTCAGGACTCAAAAGCTCTTAACTACAAGTATACAAAAGTCGGAGATGCAGATATGATTATACTTGTAAGGAAAATTGATGAATTACAGCAAAAAATTGTAGATGTGTATTATGACTATCTTACGACAAGAAAAATATATGATCTTACGAGTCGTATGGTTCAGCAGCGTTACATAAATTATAAGGCAGCGCAAGATGCTCCTAAAGAGGTTTTGCTTGTAACGGATGCGTTTTATAGAGAAGCTATAGATCAACAGATGAAGGCACGGGGAGATTTCTATGAAAAACGTTCTATGATGGAACAGCTTGTAGGGCATGATACATTTGTAGATTTTGAAAAAATGATAAACCAGCGTCTTGGTGAACAGGATGAAACTATATATCCGGTAAATCAAACAGAATTTCAAAAATATGTGGAAGAAGATATTGCAGATGAACCAGAAAATACAGTTAATGAGGGGAATTCTAATTAGTTATTGGCGGCAAGTTCCTGTACTTTTTGGGTAACATCTGATACTACGCTGGTCCAATCGCTAGGTGTTTTTTGTGTAAAGAGTTCTGCACTGTCATACCACGGGGTTGTATTTTTTTCTGCGCCGAACCATCTCCAGTCAGAGGTGTAAGGCAGCATAATAAGAACTTTTTTACCCATGGCTCCAGCAAGATGTGCAACAGAAGTATCAATGGTTACTACCAAATCCAGATTATTGATTGCATGGGCGGTAGATAAAAAATTTTCAAAACCGGAACCCAAATCAATTAGTGAGGGGTACATTTCACAGGCATTCATAGCAGGATTAACCTGTAGAGAATAAAAGTTAACATTTTTAATTGTGAGCAATTTATCAAGGAACTTTGGGTTCATTGTTCTGTCAAGCGGGCCGCGCAGGCCGGTACCGCCGGCTTCCCATACAATACCAACACTAAATTTGGACTTGTCAATATTACTATAGGAAGAATCTTTAACCTTTAAATATCCTTCGCTCATAGGAATGCCGTCCTTAAAGTCCAGATCTAAATAATAGGGTACAAAGGTCATCATTACTGATTTATCATATTTTACAGGTTCATCAACCGAAACTACTTGATAAAATGCTGATTTAAAAATTTCGCGGTATAGAGGAACAAGGGTATCTGGCAGGGCAAGAATTACTTTTTTAAATTTGTTACGGAGGTATGGTATATATCTTGAATACATGATTATATCGCCAATTCCCTGATCTCCGTAGACGTATAAAACATCATTTATGTAATCTCCCCCCTCCCATAGTTTTTTTAGTTCTGTTCCTTTGCCAAAATGTAGAATTGATTTTTTTAAATAGTGGTATGATTTTTGAAACTCTTGTTTCCTTGCGTATAAGATATAGAGTGTTGTATTTAATGTTGGAGAGTCTGGCTCAAGTTTATTGGCATCAAGCAGACATTTTTCTGCTTCAGGAAAGTTTTTAAGTGCTGAATACATCAAACTCATATTATATAAAGCAGATATAGATGGTAATAATTCGTATGCTTTTTTATAGCATTCCAGAGCAAGCTGATAGTTTGAATATAAAACCTCCTGCACAAGTCCTGCACTAATGTATAAAACAGGCGAGTTTGGATTTTGTTCAAGTTTTTGAGCACAGTAACTTTCTGCTTCTTCAAAATGTCCTGCACACAGGGCTGCAAGGATATAAGAATCCCAGGTTTTCGGTGAATCAGGGTATAATTCTTTCATTTTTTTTGCATATCCGAACATAACTTCCGGTTGATTTGTTCTTTCACATCCGCAGGTAATGAGTTTTTCAAGAATATCCAATGAAGGTTTTTCATCTGCTGCAATCCTCAAGTATTTATAAGCAGCCCTATAATTATTTAAGTGGTAAAATGCAAGACCCAATCCGGTAATAACATTAATATCTTTAGTTGTGCGGTTTACTTTTTCAAATACCTCAACAGCATCTTTATATCTGGCAATCGAAATGTATAACCATCCCAAAAAGGGAAGTATACGTATATCATCGGGATATTTGGCAAGGAGTTCAAGATATATTTTTTCCGCCTGCCCTGTTTTTCCTTGTTTTGCTAGATTAAGCGCTATGTTAATAGAATCTAAAATATTCATGTACTCATGTTACTACTTTTTATGATTAAGAACAAGATTTATATGTAAATTGAAATTGTGCTATAATTTAAGAATGCTTTGTCCAAAATGTAAAAAACAGATAGATGATAAATCAACAGTTTGTCCGCACTGTAAAAAAGTGCTTGTTCTTGAGTGCCCGCGATGTGGAAATCATTCGGAAACAAATACATGCTCAAACTGCGGATACATAATACTTAGTAAATGTACTAATTGCGGAACTTTAAACAGGACAGATAAAAAAGTTTGTATAAAATGCGGAGAGTCAACGCTTGTCAGTGCGGCAAAAAGGTTGACCGAAAATGAAAGATTTTCTGCACTGACTCTTAACTGTAGTAATATTGCAAAATTGACAAGAACATTGGGCAGTAAAAAACTTGTAACAAAATTTCTATATAAGCTTAAAAATTTGCTCTTAGGGCTTGCAAAGGAAGAAAAAGCCTATTTTGTTATGTATACTGATAATATATTTATATTGAATTTTGCAAGTGAAGTGTCAGAGTATACATCAGCTCAAAAAGCAATGAAAACCGCAATAAAACTTTTAAATATTCTTTGTAATCTTAACCGGACACTGAAAAAAGAACTGATGTTTACTCTGGAAGCAAGAATTACGGTAGAAGAAAAAGATTTGAAAACGTTTTTTGATATAAATGAGGATACTGAAAAAGTTAAATTGCTTGATCTTTATACGGAACAGAGCAGTGAAGCAAAAGGGCTTCAAATTACGGTTGACCAGTACATATATAAATATTTACGTAAAGAATACAAAATGGACTCTTTATATTCTGCCGAAAGAGAAGGAAATATAATTGCATACTATTCTTTAAATACTGAAGATTATATAATTCCGGATAAAGAAGATAATGATGCCGAAGCCGAGCTAAAATCCCCTGCTGTTAAGATTGTTACCAAAAAAGAACTTGATTTTGAACAGGAGCTTTATAAGAAAAACATTGAAGGAATAAAAGTTAATTGTAAATTTGAACAAATGGGTGCAGAGAAAATTTATGAGTACCTTAAAAATGTAAATTTTCAGCAAGGCAACAGGATTATTTCGCTTCGAGGAGATGCAGAGAGGGATCTGCCGACTTCTATGGTTGAAAAAATTATAAAAGAGAAAGCTCCCTGTTACACTATTATATGTACAGAAAACCTTTCGATGGAGCCATGGGGATTTTTCACGGCACTGGTTAATGAAATATACTACAACAGTCATAATAAGCAATCTATCGGAACCAAAGGAGATAAGATGCAGGAAGCTCTTATCCGTTTATCACCGCCCGGGTTTGCCGATGCAGAAAGCGCAAGGCTTGCGTATATAGAAACATTTTTGCAGCTGCTTACCTCGCTGCCCCAATCAGTTATATATATAGAAAATTTTGAATATATTGATTTAGCCTCGCTTCGGGTTCTTGAAGAGGTTTTTAGTAAAATTAATAGAACAAAGTTGTCTTTTGTCATTACTAATTGCAAGGGATATGCACTGCAAAAATTTATGCCTGAACTTCTAAAATCTTACTATTATACGGAAGTATTTATAGGGCAGATGAATATAGAAGAAGCAATAGCACAACTGGTAGATTCAGAGGATTTTAAAAGTACTTATTATTACAAAAAAATTATTGATAATGCAGGAGCTTCTTACCTCTATTGTGTTAATGCAATAAATTATTTAAAAGATAGCGGTATTATAATTACTTTTAACGATAAAACGGTTGTAACTGATTCAAAGACCGTAATTCTGCCTTTTGATTTGGAGCATTTAATCAATACCCGCTTAAAAAGAATATCAAAAGATACCGCAAAATCTCTAATTCTTGCGTATTCTTATATTCTTGGACCGGTTATTGAATATTCAATCCTTGATAAACTTGGTTTAAATAATGCAGATGTTATAAGGGAACTTGAAAACAGCGGTTTTATTTCTGCTTCAGACAGCCGGATTTATATACAAAACTATGAAATTTTAAGCAAAAGTTTTAAAACTACTCTAAAACCCGAAGTCCTTAAATATCTTTCAACAAATCTGATTGGCAAAGTCTTTGGAAATAATAGTATTAATTATCGTGCAATAATTTCTCTGGACTGTTTGAATAATTATTCTCTGGCTTTTTCAAAATTGTACGAACTTTCTATTACCACCTTACAATTTGGGGATTATGATGCATATTTGAAAATGTGTATTAAACTTCTTAAACTTTTAAAAGATTTAGAAAAGGATATACCGGAAGAAGAGCTTGCAGAATATCAGTCAGATTTTTATAATAACCTGACCCAATTATTATACAGATATGCTCCGGAAAGAATTTATCCTATTGCTGAAAACCTGCTTCAAAAAGCGGTTAAGTCAAATGATGATGAGAAAATCGTTACACTTTCAAATATGATGCTGCAGGGCGGGTTATTAACATCAAACTATACAAATACAGTCACCCTTTTGCAGAATATACTTGAAAGACTTGATAATTCTGCTCTCGCTGATAAATCAGGCAATGTTAATTACAAAGTGTTTTCACTATCTCTTGTTAGTCTGGAAATTTATTTTTATCTGGGGCTTTATGATAAATGTATTACTGTCAGCAATGATATTCTAGAGGTGTTGACCCCTGAAAAAATTATAAAACTCAAGCCGGAAGGCTTTTCTGAAGAACAGTTTTTTGCCCATATTCTGGATAGTTTTGTCTATTATTTAATATCGCTTGTACTTACCGGAGAGAGCAATATTGATAAAAATATTGCCAGGATTAAAACAGCGGTAGGGAAAGTTCCTGCTTCAGTGCCTGTTTTTGAAGTTATGCGTAATTTATTATGCGGAGAAACACAGGTTGAGGTTATACCTCAAAATACAGATGACGAATGCTATACTTTGTTATCAAAGCTAGTAAATTCATTTATCGGATTTAATGGTGATTACGGGGTATTTGCTGCAAATATTTATGATTACAAACGGACAGCATCAGAGCAGTCCAAAACACCTTATATTTTGCTCGGGGATTTGCTGATAGGTTATGCTTATAAGGCTCTTGGCGGGTACGAAAAAGCCGGACATATATTCAACAGTGTACTTAACAAGGGCAAAAATAATTCACTTTTTTTTATAACACATATGGCAAATTATCTGATTGCTGATCTTTGTACTGCACAGGAAAATTATCAAACGGCATTACAAATACTTACGAACTCAATAACAATAATGGAAAGAACAGAACATCCCTGTCTTTTACTTTTATACTTGTTAAAGAAGAAATTAGTTGAAATAGTGGAAATACAGCAATATAACATTGATGTCAGTGCTGAAAAAGGTTTTATTGCACAGACAGAATTTTTGTTTAAGGGGCTTGCTGTAAAGAAATTTTAACTTTTGCTTGCATGTAAAATGTTTTTGTAATATATTTTTCTTGTCAGAAAAAACCCACATTTGAATAATTTTCAAAAAGCAAATAATGCTTATGTTTTGATGTGTTCAAATAAAACAAATATAAATAAGTAGTAAATAAAATTAGGAAAGGTAAAAAATGACTGAAGAAGAAAAAATTGAATCAGGCGTTGTTGAATCAACAGAAGCAGAAGCTGAAACAGAAGTTGTAAGTGAAGCTGTTACAGATGAAGCAGTAGAAGCAGCAGAAGAAAATGTTGAAGTTATTCCTGCAAAAAAACAACGTTCAAGAAAGAAAAAAGTTGAAACAAAAGAAGAGCAACCTCAATCAGAATGGAAAGAACAGGTAGTTCAGATTCGTCGTGTTACAAAAGTTGTAAAAGGCGGTAAGAAATTAAGTTTCCGTGCAATCGTAATTGTAGGGAACCAAAAAGGTCAGGTAGGTGTAGGATGTGCAAAGGCTGCTGAAGTTATTATTGCAATACAAAAAGCCGTTGCAGACGGACGTAAAAATCTTATCAACGTACCTATATTTAAAACAACAATTCCGCATCCGATTACCGGACGTTCAGGTGCTGGTGCTGTAATGCTTAGACCTGCATCTCAAGGTACAGGTATTATTGCCGGCGGAGCAGTTCGTTCTGTATTAGAACTTGCGGGTATTGAAAATATTCTTTCAAAATCTTTAGGTTCTAAGTCGCCTCTTAACGCTGCAAATGCAACAATAGCTGCATTAAAGGCTTTAACACCTTTCAGCGAAGTTGCTAAAAAACGTGGTTTAACAATGGCTGAATTATTAAACTAACAGCGGATTGATTTATAAATTTAGATGATGAAATAATAAGGAATATAATAAAATGAGTAAGACTGAAACTAAAAAAATAAAAATTCAATTGAAAAGAAGCCTGATTGGCTGTTCTCCGGCTCAAAGAAAAGTCGTAGCGGCTTTAGGATTAAAGAAAACAAACAGCATCGTTGAACAAAATGATACACCTATTATCAAGGGAATGATTAACAAAGTGTCACACCTTGTGGAAGTAATAGAATAACAATTATCAGAAAGAGGAATAAATTATGTCAGATAAAAGAATAGAAATAATTGATTTGGCTCCTGCAGAAGGTGCTACATCTAGAGGTAAACGTGTTGGACGTGGTCGTTCATCAGGGATGGGAAAAACATCCTGCCGTGGTCATAATGGTGAAGGACAACGTTCAGGAAGATCTTCCAAAAGAGGTTTTGAAGGCGGTCAAATGCCGGCTTACAGACGTTTGCCAAAATTAAAAGGTTTTGAAATCGTTAACAAAATTAATACCGCAGCTGTTAATGTTGCAAGGCTTGAACAATGGGGTATTACAGAAGTTTCTTTAGAATCTTTAATTGATGCAGGAAGAGTTCATCCGTCATCACAAGCTTTAAGAATTATAGGTAATGGAGATGTTTCTAAAGCTATAACTGTTAAAGCAAACTATGTAACACCACAGGCTAAAGAAAAAATCGAAAAAGCAGGCGGAAAGGTTGAGTTAGTATAATGACACAAAATATAAAACTGCCGACAACAGCAGACTTAATGTCTATGTGGAACGCATCCGGTTTAAAAGAAAAAATTATTTTTACTTTTATTATGCTGGTAGCTTTCCGTTTCGGTGTTCATTTACCGATTTTTGGTATTAATAATGAAGTATTTGCAAATATTGCAAGCCAGAATAACATTATAGGTTTTCTTGATTTATTCTCCGGCGGTGCGTTAGGTAAAGTATCTATCTTTGCACTGGGTATAGGACCATACATTACGTCGTCCATTATCATGCAATTACTTGCTGTAATTATTCCGTCACTGGAAAAATTACAAAAAGAAGAAGGCGAGGCGGGGAGACGCAAACTTTCACAGTATACAAGAATATTTGCAGTTATTCTTGCGGCTTTCCAATCTGTTGTCTTTATGGCATATCTTTCTCATCTGGAAAATACAATTACGGTGAGCAGCCATACAATGTTTTATATTTCGTCAATTTTCTCATTGACGGCAGGAAGTGCGCTTGTTATGTGGATATCGGAACTTATTACCGAAAAAGGTATCGGAAACGGTGGTTCTTTGATTATCTTCGTTGGTATTATTTCAGGTATTCCGCTTTATACACAGAGAACAGCGCAAATTGTAATGCATGATTCAATGCTTCAAATTGGTTTATGCGTACTTTTGGCAATTTTCTTTGCAACGATGGTACTTATTGTCATTATGCAGGAAGCCGTAAGAAAAGTTATCATTGTAAATCCGAAACGTCAGGTAGGAAACAAAGTTTATGGCGGTGTAAATACGTTTATTCCGTTCAAACTTAATCCTGGCGGAGTTATGCCAATTATCTTTGCGGTAGCGATTTTATTGTTCCCGTCAACTATCCTTAGCTTAATCGGTCAGGCACATTTGCCTGCTGGCTGGATAGAAAATACTGTAATGTTTTTGAACAAAGTATTTTCGCCTAGCGGTATAACATATTATGCATTGTATTTCATATTAATTGTTGCATTAACATTCTTCTATGCATCAATTATGCCGAATATGCAGCCAAAGGAAATTGCAAATAACTTAAAAAAGTACGGCTCGTCAATTCCGGGGATTAAACCAGGGAAGCCGACTGCAGATGCGTTAGATAAAATATTAACCAAAACAACATTTATTGGCGCTCTGGGGCTTGGTATAATTGCACTTGTTCCGTCAATAGCCAGTTACTTCACGGGAATTACTACACTGCAAGGGATTGGAGCAACTTCTCTAATCATCATGGTTGGTGTTGCCCTTGATTTGATTAATCAGGTAAGAACACACCTGCTTGCAAGAAACTATGAATCATTCCTGAAACAGTAGACATATATCGGAAAAAGAGGATGACAATTTGTCATCCTCTTTTTTTGTTTATAGACTATTCTTATATTTTTCCCTGTGCTACTCTATTATTCAGATTTTTCAGGAATACTTTTAGGGGAAATATAAGAGCATATTTAATTAAAAATTATCAGACTGCTGTTATTCTTACTTTGCCATTGATTGAATAGCAGAGAGTATTAAGTCATAATTAAGATACTTATAAGTATTTGCATGCGTAATTCCGTCTACCCTTTCTTGAACTGTATTCGGTCCTTCCACTATTCTGTCAAAAATTTTGTAATCAAATTTTTCGGGATTTTTTGCAAGTCTTAACAAGTCTTGTTGTGCGGGTGTCAGATTTCCATCTGGAGATAATATATTGATTTTATAGGGTATATATTCACCCGATGTATCCATCATTTTGGGACTATTGATACTAAGTTGTACCTGTCGTCTGTTAGAGCCGTGGACAGTTCCTTCTAAAACTGTAAAATGTTTATTACCGCCGACCGGTTTAATGGTGTCAGCATGGGAATTACTTCTAATGAGTATATCAAAATCTTTAAATCTAATTCCGTCCGGTTCTGAGATAATTTCATTTCTAGAATTGACAGAACCGTCTTTGTACCCGCCAAGGTCTCTATATACTGTAATTACATCATTTTCTTGCGTTTTATCATAGGTATGTGGTTTTATTCTTGACCCTTTACCGAAAGTGTTTTCTATTGTTTCCGCTACAGTCCCACCGTTATTAGACAGAACTCGTCCTTTAGGCAGATTTACTCCGAGCTGTCTGTATAATTCGGCGGCTTTTAGAATGTCATTATCCTCCAGTGCTTTTTTTATGTCCGCCGGAACAGTTTCCATAACATTACCAATCCCCTTGCTTTCCATTTTCCGCCAGTAGGCAAGCAGGTTTAAATTATTCATATCTGTTTCAAGTTGCTTTAATGCATCCAATTTTTCTTTTGGTTTTAATTTATTTATTTCTTCCAGTTTTTTTACGATTTGTTCATTGTCTTTATAATTACTTTTTACCCACTTGGCAGAGTATCCCGTTTTGCAGGAATCCATAAGCTTTTCAATTTCCTTAGCTATATCTTTTCCTTTTTTATAGCGTATTCCTCCAATTATAGTCGCAGCAATCGCAATAGCACCCGCCGTACCAATAATCGCTTTGGTGGTATTTCCTGTTTTCTTTTCCTGAATATCCGCAGCGGGTTTATTATCAAGATTGGATGTGAGTGCTTGTTTTACAGGTGACGTATTTGCATTACTTGTGATTGCTTGAACAGGTGTCATTTGAATTCTCCTTTTATTCCTTTCATTTGACCATCTTATATTTATATAAAAACAAAGAGTTACATTTAATTGCGTACATTATATTATATTTGTTATATTATATTCCCTATGAGTACTGCTTTCTAGCTATTAAAAAGATTGTTTTAATATTTTGTTACATTGCAGAACCTATTGTCTATGCTTATTAAATATTTCTTTCATTACTTTTTTCTGTGTTATAATTTAAGGTATAAAAAGGGGAAAGTATGGGGCAGACACTTGTAGAAAAAATCATTTCAAATCACGCAGGAAAAGAAGTTAAAGCAGGAGAGTTAGTTATATCAAAAGTTGATGTAGCTGCAGTTCAAGATGGAACGGGACCTCTGACTGTTGCCGAGTTTAAAAAATTGGGAAAAAGTAAATTAAATAATCCTGAGCGTACAATATTATTTATTGACCATGCTTCCCCCAGTCCGAGAAAAGAACTCTCTAACATGCACCTGGTATTAAGAGAATTTTCTAAAGAGTATGGTGCTGTTCTTTCTGATGTAGGAGCGGGGGTTTGTCATCAAAGACTTATCGAAACTTACGTTAACCCTGGAGAAGTCTTGGTGGGTGCAGATTCTCATACTTGTACATCAGGAGCATTGGGTGCTTTTGCTACCGGCATGGGTTCTACTGATATTGCTGTTGCAATGGCTTTAGGTAAAACCTGGCTTAAAGTTCCTGCAACATTTAAGATTGTTGTTAACGGTGCATTTAAACCAGGTGTTTGTTCCAAAGATTTGATGCTTCATCTGATTGGTATGATTGGTGCTGATGGTGCAACATATAAATCTCTTGAATTTTGCGGGGATACAATAAACAATATGTCTATGTCAGAAAGATTTACGCTGGCAAATATGGCTGTTGAAGCCGGTGCAAAATGCGGTCTGTTTGTTGCAGATGATAAGACAAAAGAATTTTTAAAGCAAAGAGGCAGAGAAGACAAGTTTAAACAAATACTCCCCGATAAGGATGCTGATTATGAAAGAATAATTGTTATTGATGCAGCCACTATTCCACATACAGTTTCTTGTCCGCATACAGTAGACAACACAAAGCCGGTTGAAGAATTAAAAGATGTAAAAGTTAATCAGGTATTCTTGGGGACATGTACAAACGGGCGTATTGAAGATTTAAGAGTTGCTGCGGAAATTCTAAAAGGCTGCAGGGTGCATCCAGATATCAGGATGATTGTATCTCCTGCTTCTAAAGATGTATTTAAACAGGCACTTAAAGAAGGCTTGATTGATATATTTGTTGATGCAAATGCCGCAGTTATAGCACCGGGGTGTGGTCCTTGTGTTGGAGTTCATGCTGGAATTTTAGGTGATGGTGAAGTTTGTCTTGCAACTCAAAATAGAAACTTTCAGGGCAGAATGGGAAATACAAAAGGATTTATCTATCTTGCGTCCCCCTACGTTGCTGCATATACAGCTTTAAGAGGATATATTTCAGCATCGTAAATTTATTGCATCAGGGCAGTCAATTTTATCTCTAAACTCAATATTAATTTGCAATTTAAACCATTTTGTGGTAAAAATTATTGTGGTAAATTAATTTTTTATAAGAAAGGAAGAAATAATATGCCAACAATCATTGAAGATGTAGTCGCAAGACAGATTTTAGACTCAAGAGGCAACCCGACTGTTGAAGTTGATGTAACTTTATCATGCGGTGTTGTAGGTCGTGCTGCAGTTCCATCAGGTGCTTCTACAGGTATTTTTGAAGCATTGGAACTCCGTGACGGCGATAAATCAGTTTACTTAGGTAAAGGTGTTTTAAAGGCTGTTGATAATGTTAATTCTATTATCGCTCCTGAATTAATCGGTGAAGATGCTGCTAATCAACAGGCAATTGACAAGTTGATGCTTGATCTTGATGGTACTGAAAATAAATCAAAATTAGGTGCGAATGCTATTCTTGGTGTTTCTTTAGCATGTGCTAAAGCTTGTTCTTTAGCTTATGAAATGCCTTTATACAGATACTTAGGCGGTATCAATGCAGTTACACTTCCGGTTCCTATGATGAATATCATTAACGGCGGTGCTCACGCAGATAACAATATAGATTTTCAGGAATTTATGATTGCTCCAGTAGGTGCATCTTCATTCCAAGAAGCAATTAGAATGGGTGCTGAAGTATTCCATAACCTTAAATCTGTTCTTAAATCAAAAGGTTTGGTTACATCTGTAGGTGATGAAGGCGGATTTGCTCCTAACCTTGGTTCTAATTCTGAAGGTATAGAAGTTATCCTTGAAGCTATTCAAAAAGCAGGATACACTACAGACCAAATCAAAATCTGTTTGGATGTTGCGTCTTCTGAATTCTATGATAACGGCAAATATGTTCTTGCCGGTGAAAACAAAACTCTTTCAAGAGAAGAAATGGTTGACTTCTTAACTTCTTGGGTTGATAAATACCCGATTATCTCTATCGAAGACGGTATGGCTGAAGAAGATTGGGAAGGCTGGAAAATGTTAACTGACAGAATTGGCGACAGATGCCAATTAGTTGGTGATGACTTGTTCGTTACTAATACTAAGAGACTTGCTCAAGGTATTGAAAAACAAGTTGCTAACTCTATTCTTATTAAAGTTAACCAAATCGGTACTTTGACAGAAACACTTCAAGCTATTTCTATGGCTCATGAAGCCGGTTATACCGCAATTTCTTCACACCGTTCAGGCGAAACAGAAGATACATTTATTGCAGACCTTGCAGTTGCTACAAACTGCGGACAAATCAAGACAGGTTCTGCTTCAAGATCTGATAGAATTGCTAAATATAATCAATTAATCAGAATTGAACAACAACTTGGTTCTGCTGCTGTATACCGTGGCTTGAAGGCTTTTAACGGTCAGAAAAATGCAAGAAAAGAAACAGCTTGCTGCTGTTGTTAATAAGTTATTGATAACTTTACAAAGACAAAAGGCAGGAAATCCTGCCTTTTGTCTTTGTTGTTAATAAAAAGATACAAATTAGTTATTTCTTTATATTGCTAAGATGTGACATAAGCTTCCCCATACCATTTCGCATTTTAATAAATGCATTAGATTTATTGACTTTTTCTGTTGGAATAAACTTATCTGTGAGATCTTTAGTAATAATACGTACAGGTTGTTCTTTCTTTTCTAAAACTAATGGACGTAATGCACTATCAATTGTAGAAACAGGATTGTCTGATATTCCAAAAATTTTTCCCATAATAAACCTCCTAAACTAAATATAAGTAAAATAAAAAATCGGGATGACACGATTTGAACGTGCGACCCCCTCGTCCCAAGCGAGGTGCGCTACCAAGCTGCGCTACATCCCGATGTTGTAGTTTTCGGCAGGTAGCGCACCTACGGTGCTTCCTCTCCTCGGACGTGACATTTAGTCACCTCCTCGTCGGCAGAGTCAAGCTGCGCTACATCCCGATGTGTTATTCAGACAGATAGTACTTACTTCCTCGCTTCGGATGTGACATTTAGCCGTCTCATCATTGGCAGAGTTTGCACTACTTCCTGAATCATCAATATCTAAATTGTCAAACCTTTATGCCCCCAGTAGGGCCATAATTTATTATATTTGCTCAATCTTCAAATTCAACCTTCCTTTCTTATATTTTTGTAAAAATTTCTTTACAAAAAGAATATTGATGGCAATTATTTTTCTTAACATGTTTTTATAAATATAAGGTTAGTAATTTGTTAAATGTATATAATGGTTAGTTATAGAAAGGATTGATTATGGTACAAGGAATTTCTTCAAATGCTTCAACTTATCCGGTCAATACGCCGGCTTCTACTCAAACAGGTGTTAATAATCCTCCGGTTAGACTTCCTGAAGCAGCTATTGATGAATTTGTTCATGAATTGGAAGTTCAACACAAAAAAGGTGTTAAACGAAAAAATATTATTGGTGGAACTGTGACAGCAGCATCATTGTTAGCCCTGCTTGGCGGTTCTTTTCTTAAGAGTAAGTGGGGACGCTTAATCTCGATTGCTCCGCTCGGTCTTACTGCTCTTGGTTTTGGCGGAATGACGCTTGCTAAAGGTAATAAAACTCCTGATTTTCGAGGCATGCTTTACGAAATGGAAAGGAATTTACCCCCTCAAGCTTAAAAAAAATAATTTTTACCTGAACTCTCATCCGTAAATTTACGGATGAGAGTTTTTCATATTAAAATAATATAAAAATTTAAGATAAATCTTTTTTTTATACTATACTAAAGCTTGTAAAATAGTTAAAAGAGGATTATAAGATGATAGACAAAAGTGCAGTAATTCACCCTACAGCAAAGATTGCAGATGATGCAATAATAGGACCTAATGTTGTAATTGGAGAAAATGTAATAATAGGAAGCAAAACAAGGGTTATTGCAAATGCATATATTGAATTTGCGGAAATTGGTGAACGCTGTACAATATCTCCGTTTGCAACAATCGGTTCTGAACCTCAGGATTTGGGGTATAAGGGAGAACCGACAAAGGTTGTTATCGGTGATGATACAATAATCAAAGAAAATGTAACGATTCACAGAGGAGCTGCCTGCGGCGATTTTACAACAAGGGTCGGCAATAAGTGTTTATTAATGGTAGGTTCGCATGTTGCACACAACTGTGTTCTTGAAGATCAGGTTATTCTGGCAAATCTTGTGACATTAGGCGGACACGTTCATGTTGGTTTCGGAGCTTTTGTTGGCGGAATGAGTGTTTTTCATCAGAATATTAGAATCGGTAAAATGGCTATAATAAGCGGTTTTTCAGCTGCAAGACAAGATATTCTGCCATATTCCAAAGGTGAAGGCAGACCGCCTATCCCGCGCGGGCTAAATGTTGTTGCTCTAAAACGTCGCGGATTTTCTCAAGAGGACAGGACTATTGCGTATGATGCATTTAAGCTGCTTATATCAGATGAATACAATACTTCTCAAGCGATTGAAAAAATTAAAAAAGAACTTCCTGTTAATCAACTTGTTGAAGATATGATTGAATTTATACAAACCTCTAAACGCGGAGTTACTCTTAAATCGCACAAAACAGGACATCAGTCATTGGAAAGTGAAGAATAATTGCACAATTTTATATTAAGAGAATTGAATAATATTAATGCGCAGGAAGAGTTGGCAGAGATAGGCTATGACTCTTCTTACGTATTACAGTCCTTGCCAAAATTAGCTTTTAAACTGGTTAAAGTTTATGCACTTTCACCTGCACAGGCAAATATCCTTAAACAAACTGCAATTTCTGTCGGGGCGGACTGCATGACTCACAGGGATGTTATTACGGGCAAAATAGAGAAGTCCGATGCAATAATTACTGCAACAGTTTCAGAATTAAAGAAAATCGCTCAAAAACTTGTCTTTCAGCCTTTCGGTTTAAAAGTTCTTGCAGAGAAAATCCTTGGTATATGTGAAGAAAATAATTGTTTATGGACTAAAATTATAGGTATTTTAAATATTACTGATAATTCTTTTTCGGATGGCGGAAAATATCTTAATATAGAAGATGCAAAAAAACATGTTATTAATCTGATTGAAGATGGTGCTGATGGTATTGATATAGGGGCGGAATCAACAAAACCGTACTCATCTCCTGTTGATGCTAATACGCAGTTACAGAGAATTATACCTGTACTTGATTTTCTGGAAAAAGAAAATATACATATACCTGTAAGTATTGATACCCGTTCGGCAAAAGTGGCAGAAGAAGTGTTAAAGCGTGGAAATTATATAATTAATGATGTTTCAGGATTTGATTATGATAAAAGCATGTCTGATATTATTGCAAAATATAATGCAACAGTGGTATTACAACACTCTCAGGGGAGACCTGAAAATATGCAGGATAAACCGGAGTACAATAATGTTGTAGAGGATATTTACCTTGCTCTTGAAAAGAAGGTTTCATTTGCTCATTCTAGGGGGATAGAAAATATTATAATTGATCCGGGTATCGGGTTTGGAAAGACAAAAGCAGATAATCTTGAGATATTGGAAAGGATAGAAGATTTTTTCTCAATAAAATGTCCTGTTATGGTTGGGGTATCCAGAAAAACTTTTCTCGGTAATTCTGACAATACTGATAAAGATGTTTATACTCTTGCTCTTAACAGCAGGCTTATAGAGAAAAAAGTTGATTACCTCAGGGTACACAATGTAAAGCTTCATAAAGAGTTTATGAACATTTTGCTAAAACAAGATAAAATCGCTTGACGATAAAAAATGTTCTTGGTATATTGTAATAGTTGACAGCTGGGCAGCCGGAATAAATAGCAGGTTGGCTGGTTTGTGTGTAAAAGTTTAATAATATGCGCTTGTAGCTCAGCAGGTAGAGCACTCCCCTTTTAAGGGATAGGTCGCGCGTTCGAATCGCGCCAAGCGCATTTTTTATTGTTTAAGCATCTGAAATACTATTGAATTTCAAAGAGATCTTGTCAGTGATTGTATAAATATTGAAAATACTTTGACGAATTTTATTGTATGATATAATTTGAGAATAGGGAGAATTAAATAATTTGTATTGTAAAAACTGTGGACAAGAAATTCATGATAATGCTGTAATTTGTGTAAATTGCGGAGGGGCAACGGGAAACCCTATACCGGTTACTGGTAGTACAGGTAAAAGTTGGATAGTTGCACTGCTTTTATGTTTATTTCTTGGAGGATTTGGCGCCCATAGATTTTATGTTGGTAAAAATGGAACAGGCATTACGATGCTTTTAATAACGATACTGCTCGGGTGGGCTGGTATCGGGCTGTTTATTTGTGGAATATGGGCATTGATTGACTTTATTATGATTTGTTTTAATACATTTACAACAGCTGATGGACAACCACTAAAAAAATAGTAATTAAGTTTTATTTAAATAAGATTTAAAATCAGGTTTTTCAATCTTATATCCGCATCCTTCATGGAGTACTCCATAAAAATGTATAGATTTTGCAGGATAGTTTCTGCACATTTTTAAACGTTTTTTGTAAACACTGCACAACCCGTCTTCTGTTACATATTTGCAGGCAAAAATAAGATTTCCAGTGTCATCTTTTCCTTTTATATAAAACCTTTTGTATGCCGGAAAAAGAAACTGCATTATTTTGAAGTCTGTAGGAGAATATTTATCAACACTGTACATATATCTGCAGCATTTACCACACTTTTTGCATTCTCCCGTTATTTGGTATTTTATTCTTTCTGAAACGAAGTATGATAAAAACTCATTTTTTATAGTAATAAGTGTATCAAAAATCATTAAAAAACTACCTACTTTTTTTTTATCTGTTAAAATAATATCATATAAACGATGTAAGAGGATATAATGTATAAAATTCCAAAGAATAAAAAGGGCAGGAGAAAAGCTCCTAATCTTATATTGTCGATAATAATAAAACTTGTAGTGGTTTTCATATCAATTATTCTTGCAGGATTAATTGTTTTGAAAGTTTACTTAATGACACTTCCTCCGATAAGTAAGCTTGAAAGTTTAACACCAAATATGGTTACACAGATATATTCAGATGATGGTGTGATGATAAAAACCTTTACGGCTTTTTCTGCTTCAAAAACATCACTTAATGATGTACCAAAAACTTTAGTGCAAGCCCTTATTGCAACTGAAGACAAACATTTTTATTCTCACCCGGGGTATGATTTAATTGGGCTTACTCGCTCTATGGTTGCAAATGTGTATGCAGGAAAAGTTGTTCAGGGTGCAAGTACTTTAACACAGCAGCTTTCACGCATGTTATTTTTGAATAATGAAAAAACTTTAACCAGAAAAATTAAAGAAATTAAAATAGCTGCACAGATAGAAAAAACAATTGATAAAGATAAAATTCTTGAGCTTTATTTGAATAATGTTTACTTAGGTTCAGGTGCATACGGGGTTGAGGCAGCAGCAAAAGTATATTTCAATAAAGAACTTAACCAATTAACATTACCTGAAATGGCATTAATTGCAGGACTTCCGCAGGCGCCGTCCGTTTATTCCCCATTTAATAACAAAGAACTAGCAAAACAAAGACGAAACCAGGTTCTTGGTAGAATGTACAAAATGAAATATATTGATAAAGATACATATAATGCTGCAAAAGAAGCTCCTATAACCTTATCTGCATTGCCGTCATTGTATGCACTTAACAAAGCTCCTTATTTTTGTGATTATGTAATGAAAGAATTAGAAAAACTGGGGTTCACGGAAGAAGATATTTCAACAGGCGGGTATAAGATTACAACCACACTTGATTATAAAACCCAGATAAAAACCAATGAAGCGATAATGAAGAATATGAATGCCTGGGGGCTTAAATCTGATAAAAATCAGGCTGCAGCATTTGTGTTCTCTCCGATAGATGGTAGAATTTTAGCTTACGTAGGCGGGAAAGATTATACAAAATCACAATATGACCGTATAACACAGTCTCTTCGTCCGAGCGGGTCTGCTTTTAAGCCGTTTATATATACAGCGGGTATTGAAAAAGGATATGGGCCTAATGACAGATTAGATGATTTACCGTTTAAAGTAGGAAACTGGATTCCGAGAAATTACGGTAATAAATACAGAGGAGCCATCCCTATTTACACGGCTTTGATGATTTCTTCAAATGTTTGTGCTGCAAGGATGATGGATATTGTAGGTGTTAAAAGTGTAATTCAGTTGTCAAGAATGATGGGAATTACAACTCCTATGCCTTATGATTACACCATTGCATTAGGTTCGCACAGTGTAAAATTATTTGAAATGACACGTGCTTATGGTGTATTTGCTAACGGCGGATATAAAGTAGAACCTTATGCTATTGAAAAAATTGAAACATCTCTCGGGAAAGTTATATATGAAGCACCGAGAACAAAGTCTGCAAAAGTGCTTGATTATGATACTGTTGCGACAATGACTGCAATGTTAAAAACAGTAATTCAATCTGGAACCGGTACTGCTGCCAATATCGGGAAACCTGCGGCAGGAAAAACTGGTACAACGGATGATTACAAAGATGCATATTTTATTGGTTACACTCCTGATATTGTATGTGGAGTTTGGGTAGGTAATGATGATAATTCCCGTGGTTCTCTTACAGGAGGTACTGTTCCGGCTTTGATATGGAAAGATATTATGCTAATAGCAACAGAACCTTATGGTGAGCATGACTTTGATTATCCGCCTATTACACTTGATTCCTTTAGGGCAGAATCCGTAAAAATAATTGCTCCAAGTGATGCAAAGAAAGCTTTTGATAAAAAGGAGGATGCAAAAAAATTACAGGCTCCGCAAATTGATTTGCCTAAAATGGATGTTCCTAAAATAAATATCACACTGCCAGGCTTAAAACGTAATCAAATACAGGAATTACCACAGCCCAAAATACTGATTCAGCCTCCATTAATACAACAAACGACTGATAAGGCGCCAGTTCCTGTTAAGCAAAATAATACAATTACTTTAACTGCTCCGGGGGAAAAAGAAAATTCAGAGGTTATTAATTCCAATGCTCCTGCTGAAGCAAGCCCGCAGTCAAGTTCGCAACCAGTAAATAACAATATGGAGTAAGATTAATGAGTAACCAGAAATTAGAATTAATAAGAGAACTTTCATCAGGTATAAATAAACATCAGAGCGCAAAACTTTACAAATCAGAAAATATGATTGAATATGAGTCGAATTTTGAACTTTCGTATTCTGATATAAAGAGTGTAACTCTAGCATTGTCGGTTGTTTCGGAATTTTTTGATGTAAAGGCTGTTGTATCTGCAAGAAATGCTCATATTTATGGAGTTGCACTTGCATCTGGTTTACTGGAAGCATTAACCAAAGTTATTGATTCAAATCCGATTGATGTTCAAAATTCTGTCATTGCTGCAAGCGAAAAGATTGATACGGATTTTGTAAAAATGCTTACCTCTGGTAATATTGTTGTGGCACCGGGTTTTACTTCTGGAGCTATAGAATATTTAAAATTGCATGATATAAGGTATATTGTAATAAAAACTCCCTTATCAGAATATAAAAATTTTACGGCAGATAAAGTAACCGTAACACCTTTTGGAACGCTGGTAGAAGAACCAAATAGAAAAGAACTTTCAAAAGATACTTTTAAGGTTGCTACTCAGGCAAAACCGACAGTAGAACAGATTGAAGATGCTGTATTTGCTTGGAAGATTGTTAAATATGCAAAATCTAATGCTATTGTTATATCAAAAGAATTTAAAACAACAGCTATAATTCAAGGTGTGCATAGTTCAGCTGTAGAATTGGCTCTGGATTATTCCTGCGATAGTTCTAAGGATGCTGTTATGGCTGTTGATGGTTATTTAACATTACATGATATAGAAGTTGCTGCACAGGGACGTATTTCAGTCATAATCCTTCCATTTGCAACTCCAGATTTGATAAAACTTTGTAATAAATATAATATAGTGCTTCTTTCTACAGGTTTTACCAATAACCTTGACTAATAATGCAAAGGTTAAAGACTTAATTAGGATATGCTGCTGTTGAACCAAAATCGTCTTGATAAATGGTGACAAGCGGTAGTAATTTGCTGCAAAAACAGAATGTTTTAAATAAGGCAAAAATCGGATAAACAGAGAGTTGGAAAAACGGCAGTTGCAGGATTTATACAATAATATAAGATCAGTAATAATTAATTATCAATATCTATAGGAGAACGTTGTATACTGTCGATTGCTTCTCGTGCGGTAAATACAATATCTTCTGGAATCCCCTGTATAGTACAGAACTGCCTTAGAACATCAATAACTCTTTTAAATGCTCTGACTAAATCTCCCTCACTTACATTTGATTGATCAACAATATCATCCCACTCTGCTCCGTTTATCCACATTTCTAGTAATGCACAAAAGTATGTATTAATATACATTACATCCTCAATAAAATACTTTTTCTGTGTTTTATCTAGCGCTCTTCTAATATCTTTTATTCTGTTTATGGATTTTTTTACCGCACGGGATAATGGAAGGTATGGAATATCCATATTTCGTATATCTTCAGTGGTAATAGCACAGACTACACTTGCAAGCTCCGCTGGTGTTAATCCATCATAAACATTTTGAAATATAGTTTGAGCGAGGAATAATTCATTTTCTGAACGGAACTGTGAAATCATTATTCCTTGTTCAGTTGGATAATCATCTTTTATATATCCGTACTCTTTTAAAACATCTCTGTGTGCAAGAAAAATATTCCAAAAGATATCACGTTTACGTTCAATTTCTTTATTGAGAAGTGCCTGTTTGTGTTGATATCTTTCAAGTACTTCAATACACTTCATGTGTTTTTTAAACATTTTACACAAGTCGCATGGTGAAGAATGCATTTCGTGCAGAAGTTTTTTAGTCTGTTTTTCAAATTCATAAAACTCTGAAGATAAATCCCGTTTTTTCTTTTGTTCCTGTTTTCTGATTGTTTTAAGTGTACGTCTATTTGCAACATACATTTCACGAACCTTATTATATCTTATAAGATTATCATTGGTAAGCTTATGGGGACATTTAAAAGATTCGCATTCTTGAATTTTTTCTTCATTTATGTTCTGTTGAGCAAATAACGGGGAAAGACGTGAACCTGCTGAATAATATCCAAAACTTTTAAGTATAAGTTCTTTTGCTTCTTCTACGGTAAAACGTTGCAGTAGATTTAGTACCATCGAATAACTTGGGGAAAAACGGCTTTCTAGAGGATTTGCATCACTCAATACAAGTTCTGCAACTTCTTCTGGAGATTGAAAAGGTGTGCCGACAATTGTAACATACCCTACATCGTCCATTCCGCGGCGTCCTGCCCTGCCTGACATTTGAAGAAATTCACTTGGCGTAAGGGTTCTATGACCTGAATCCGTACGTTTGCTTATTGAGCTTATAACAGTTGAACGAGCCGGCATATTAATTCCTGCGGCAAGTGTTTCTGTGGCAAAAACAACTTTAATCAAGCCTGCTTGAAATAATTTTTCAACAAGGATTTTCCAACCGGGCAGGAGTCCTGCATGATGGGATGCGACACCTGATAAAAGATAGTCAATATGTTTGTTTTTGTATAGATAAGGATTTTCTGCGATATAATTATCAATAATTTCTCTTATTTTTTTTTGCTCATCCGGTGTTACAAGTGAAAGAGAGATACATTTTTCCATCTGTTCGTCACATTTTTTTCTTGAAAAAGTAAAGTAGATTGCAGGAAGCATATCCCGTTCGTGCAGATTTCTTATAACATCTTTTACAACACTTCTTTGTGTTATTTTGCCATGTTTGAAATTCTTTTTTTCAGGTTTTATTTTTTTGTTTAAACCACCGCCAGGCGCAAATAACGGTAAAATTTTATCAGGCTGGGAGGAATCAAAGTAAAAGAATTTTAATGGTACGGGACGAAAATCTGTATTAACCAGTTCTGTTTTTGAATGAACTGTATTAATCCATCCTGTTAATTCATCTGCGTTAGCAACTGTTGCAGAGAGTGCGATGATTTGGACGTTTGTTGGACAATATATGATACTTTCCTCCCAAACGGTTCCACGCTGCTCGTCATTCATATAATGAACTTCATCCAGTACAATATATTTGACATCCTTAAGGTTGTCGGTAACAGAGCCGAAGTTTGTACCATACAACATATTACGGAATACTTCTGTTGTCATAACAACTATTTGTGCTCCACGGTTGCAAGAAGTGTCTCCTGTCAAAAGACCAACTTTATCTGTACCGAATTTTTCGGCAAAATCACTATATTTTTGGTTTGATAGTGCTTTTAAAGGTGTTGTATAAAATACCCTTTTCCCTTCTTCTATGGCACAATGAATGGCGTGTTCAGCAATAACTGTCTTACCTGCTCCTGTAGGGGCGCATACAACCACGCTCTCGCCGTTTGATATATAATCACAAGCTTGTTTTTGGAAATCATCCAACTCAAAGGGAAAATTGTACATACAAACTCCTATTCTTGTATTTTATTATACACAAAGAGCTTGTATAAGTATATATAAAGCTTAAATTTTTAGTATGATATCACAAATTATTATAAAATAGTCTAAATAGTATAATTTTTATTTCAGGTAAATATTATTTAAGAGCTTATTTGTAATGTATAGTTTTTCCTCCAGGAAAATTTTTTCTAATACTACAAATATATGATACAAATATATGATGTAAGCATTTAAAATAATAGTAAAAGGAATATAGTGGAGAAGTTATGGATATTTTTGCAATAATAGGCTTATTTATGGGGATAGGGTTTATCCTTACCGGACAGGCACTTGAGGGTGGTAATATAGGTCAATTGATTCAGGTTACCGCTGCATTCATCGTAATCGGCGGAACTTCTGGTGCCGTATTCTTAAGTTTTCCTATTCCTGTTCTTAAGGATGCAATGATGTCGATAAAGGATATTTTTATTCCGCCTGTTATAGATTTGACGGCTCTTATTGCCGAAATTGGACGATTTGCAACAAAAGCAAGAAAAGAAGGTATTATTGCTTTAGAAAAGGAAGCTGCACTGGCGTCTGATCCTTTGTTAACTCTAGGTCTGGAAGCTGTTGCTGATGGTACGGATCCTGCGCTAGTACGTGAGATTATGGAAAATCAAATAGAACAGCTAGAAAATAAAGTAGCTACTTCTGCAAAAGTATTTGAGTCATTTGGTGGTTACTCTCCAACTCTTGGTATTATCGGGGCTGTACTCGGTCTAATACAGGTTATGCAAAATCTTTCCGACCCCTCAAAGCTAGGTGCCGGTATTGCGGTAGCATTTGTTGCAACGATATATGGTTTGTTTGCGGCAAACCTTGTTATGCTGCCATTTGCAAGCCGTTTAAGGTGTAATTATGCAAAAGTTTTTCTTGCAAAAACTATAATTTGTGAAGGAATATTATCTATTCAGGCAGGAGAATCACCTGCTCTTATTGAACGTAAATTGCAGTCATTTATTCTTGATGATAAATCTTCTGCATCTAAGAAAGGTTAAGAATGCCTAAGAAGAAAAAAGAAGAACCACATGAAAATCTTGAACGCTGGCTTGTTTCGTACGGTGACTTTATTACCTTACTGTTTGCAACGTTTGTTGTTTTATATGCTCTTTCGCAGGTAGATATTGCTGATTTTACAAAATTTGAAGAATCTATAAGAAAAGCTTTTGAGGCTAATGCTCTTTTAACTGGTCAAGAAAGTATATTAGAAAGCAATGATAAGTTTTTTGACGAAACGACTATGGCAAATTCATTTATTCCAAGTCTTATGTTTGAATATATGAATGCAAAATATGAAGACAATTCTTTTCAGGAAATAGAAAAAATAGTTAATCAACTTGTTAAAAATAAGGAATTAGATGGCGTATCTGCAAAAATGACAGAACGCGGGCTTCTTTTAACATTTGATGAGCAATATTTGTTTCCCTCCGGATCAGCGGAATTAAGTCCGTCTGCAAAGCTTATGCTTGATAGAGTAGGTGTTCTTGTGTATGAAAAATTTATGTTGCATAATATGCGTATTGAAGGTCATACAGATAGTACTCCAATTGCAACAAACAAGTATCCATCAAATTGGGAACTCTCTGCTGCAAGAGCCTGTTCGGTTGTTAGGTATTTAATAGGGCGGTTTAAGTTTTTTCCGCAGTTATTTACTGCTATTGGGTATGCTGATACCAGACCAGTGGTAAAAAGCAATGCTCCTGAAGATGCGCAGAAAAATAGAAGAATTGAGATAATGATTCTTAAAAATAAATATAAGGATGCGGAAAAACCAGGAATTGATTTAAAGGAAATTCCTATAGATGAGCAAAAACGCCTGCAGGCAGAGCGTGAGAAAATAGTGCGTGATGTACGTCATGCAATAAATATGCAAGATTTTGATTCTTCACAAAATTATGTTCCCAATAAAACGGAAAACTCTAATATAATAAGATATACAAAACTTCCGCCTAAAGCCGCTGATGAAAAAAATAGGGCTGTTTATCAAGGGCTTAAAAATGATTTAAAAACAGAAGATGCCATTCCTGTAATAATGCTTGATACTCCTCTCCCATCAGATGAGGATTTTGGTATATAATTAATTTATGAGTGAATACTATGTAGGATTATCATTAGGCGCCGCATCCTCTATAGAATCAGGAATAGCGGTAATGCAAGATAATGGAAGACTATGTCATGTTGACAAACTGTTTTCTATTAATGATGTTATGTTTTTCTTTGATAATTTTTCATCATTAAAACACTCCTGTATATTAGTTTCTCTTCCTTGGGATAATGCTATGCTTAATGGAAAATGGCGTGTGTTGTCTAAACCGTATCAGAAAATTCATGAAAATGAATTATTTTTAAATAAAGATAACTGGATGCAGCGTTTTTCTCCACGAGGGAGTGACTATTTTTATAAGCTTTTTGAGTCTGGGATTGATGTTAAAAGGTTTGAAATTTACCTTACTCGGCAGAAACTCAATCTTTATTCTAATTATAAAGAACGAAGCCCAGCTGATTGCAAGTTTTTTCAATCTGCCCTAAAGGTGAATTATGGGTTTAGTAATATGCCGGGGAATATGATACCGGCGGCGCAACTGGAAGCAATAACCGGAGCTTTACTTGCCCGAGAGTATAAAAAGGGAAATACAAAAAGAATGTTCAAGTTTAACGGACTTGAAGTAATAAATCTTGTGTAGTATTTGTAAATATTTGTTACAAATTTTTAAAAATAGGACAATTTTTTTTTATTACAAACGTTTAGATTACTGTTAGTGTTAAGAAAGGACATTTATATGACGCAAATTCAACCTATACCTGTATGCACTTGTCCTCAGTGCTGTATTCCGCAAACAAATAATTACAACGGGGTAAAAATTGATATAACAAATCCGGCGGTAAATCTTCCTCCACCTTTTACTACCTCTATTTATGATATTCCTCAAACGAGTATTTATAACCCTGAAAATAAAAATGAGGAAGTTGAAGAAATAAAATAAATGTAAATTTTCTGAAATTATAAGGCAATTTTTAATGTGTATTATTTTTTATAATAATATACTATGAAAGTGAAAGGTTAAAAAAATGGCAGGAATAGAGTCAATTGGCAAAAATACTTACGTTACAAATCAAAATTATAACGGAGTAAAAATAGATATCCACAATCCGGTTGTTAGTGTTCCACCGCAAAATACTACACCGCAGCAGGTTACACCTGTAAAGATTTATAAATATGAGGAGACACAAATTCCGGCAGAATATTTTCCGACAATGATTAAGTCGAAAAAGAAACCTTCACAGACCGTCACTAATCTGCCGGAGCCAAAACCAGCGGTTGAATTACCTGCATCTGTATTGAATAAAAAAACAGTTTCTGTACCGGAACCGGTTTTTATAGAGGAACCTAAAACAGAAGATACGCAGGTTGTATTTGAAGAAGAAAAAAACGAAGATGCCGCATCCTGTCCTACACCTGCGCAAGATGAAAATTCTGATACGGCTGCAGTTCAGTCAGAAGAAACTTCTTCTATAAATGTTGAGCAACAATTAGAAACTCCGGTGCAAAAAATTGCCGATCCGGATGAAACAGAAGAACGTCAGGTATCTAAAATTGAGATAGTACCTCCGGGAGATTCTTTACCGGTCGTTGATTATATAAGAATTGCTGAAAACTTAGACTCTCAAAACTATGATATTCAAGCTCTTCAGTTAAAAGAAATAGTTGATGCAATTGCTGACAAAAGTCCTAAAGAAGCAAGAGCGTATATTGTTGAACCGATGTTTCATAATATTATAGATATTGTAAATAAAGATACCTCAACTCTGGCAGGTCCTACTGATGCTCAAGAGCAAATAAGGGCGCAAATAATGGAAAATTTTGTGGCTTATGAACAACAAAAGCAGGCGAATGTTTCTGATGATAAAATAGTCCTCCCTCATATGATTTCAGAAGAAGATAATAATTATGCAAATCAATTATCTCCTCTTGAATTAGCAGAACGTAATAAAGGATACGCGATTGCAACACTTGCATTACTTACAGATAAATTTTTGAAACGTGTACAGGATGAATCAGGTATGATTGTGCCAATCACTGATGTACCTGGACTTTCAGCTATTGTAAATGCTCTTAACAGCAGTAATTACACAATCAGACTAAATGCACTTGATGCATTAATATTCTTACAAAGAGGTGATTTTGCTAAAGTTCTGGCTCCTATCTATGAGGCTCTGGCAAATACTGATCCAGATGAAACTGTTAGAATGGCGGCTCAATATGCCCTTGATAATCTGAATGCAAAGAACCTTCAAGATGAAATCCAGCAGCAACAGGCTGCTTAATGTTGGTAAAAAAAAGAGCCTTTCGACTCTTGGAATTAAGAATAGTTGGAAGTATGAAAAAGATTTAACTATATTAAAAACTATTTACAAATTATATACAATACTCCAACAGGCTATATTTTTTTTCAGGACTCCTCTAAACATCTTGTAATCGTTTTTTTTTTGTTGTACGTTACTCATGTACGGTTTTAATTTTTAGAAGGAGACTCGACATGAGCGAAAGAAAACTGGTAGGAACAGAGGAAATGTTCAAAAAAGCACTTGCTGGAAAGTATGCAATAGGTGCTTACAATGTTAACAATATGGAAATTTTGCAAGGTATTGCTGAAGCAGCGGATGAAACACGTTCACCAATCATTCTTCAGGTATCTGCAGGGGCAAGAAAATATGCTAACCAAACATATTTAATCAAGTTAGTTCAAGCGGCATTAGAAACAACAACAGTACCTATCGCACTACACTTAGATCATGGTGCTGATTTTGATATTTGTAAAGCTTGTATTGATGGCGGTTTTTCATCTGTTATGATTGATGGCAGCCGTTTCCCGCTTGAAGAAAATATTGCATTAACAAAACAGGTTGTTGAATATGCACATCAAAGAGGGGTTTCAGTAGAAGCTGAACTAGGTAAATTAGCAGGTGTTGAAGATGATGTTAAGGTTGACAAAAAACACGCAACATACACTGATCCTGAAGAAGCTGCAAGATTTGTTAAAGAAACAGGTTGTGATTCTTTGGCAATTGCTATCGGGACTTCTCACGGTGCTTACAAATTCAAAGGTGAAGCAAAATTAGACTTTGAAAGACTTGCAGAATGTAAAGCAGCAATTAATGCTGTTACTGGTTATGATTTTCCGATTGTACTTCACGGTTCTTCATCAGTTCCAAAGTACCTCGTTGACAAGTGTAACCAATATGGCGGCAACCTTCCTGATGCTCAGGGGGTTCCTGAAGAAATGCTTGCTTACGCTGCAAAAAATGGTGTTGCAAAAATTAACATTGATACTGACTTAAGACTTGCAATGACTTCTACAATAAGAGAATTCTTTGTAGAACATCCTGACAAGTTTGACCCGCGTGAATACATGGGTCCTGGCAGAACTGCGGTTAAAGAACTTGTTAAACACAAAATGCAAGTATTAGGAACTGCAGGTCATGCAGATGACTAGTAAAATGTAAAAATTTTAGTATAACTAAAAAGTCTCTGTTATAAAATATTTAGCAGAGACTTTTAGTTTTAGAAATATAACTGATATTGAACTCTTTTTTACAAAACAGTTTCAAGATAAGCTTGCGGAAATTTTGATGCAGTAGTTTTTGTGATGTATCTTACATTAAGACTTTCTGCTATTAATCTTATGTTGTAAGTTGCAGAAATGATTACAATTCGGGTTTTATTATATTGTTCTAATTTCTGAATCATCTCAACAAACCATTCTCCCGCATATTTAGGCAAAAAATCTTCTTCCATTTGTAAATCAGTAATAATTAAATCAAATGGTTCATTTATATTATTGTATATAATATCATAGCCTTCACGTGCAGAAGAAGCTGTTTGAAATTCGGCTTTTCCACCTAGTAATTCATTCAAAATAAGTATATGTTGATCTCTCCAGCCCTTTACATCATCTACTACAAGAATTTTTTTCATTTTCTTAGCCCGTCTGCACCTTTCAAATAGACAAATTCAGGGACAAAATTGTCACCGCAGTTTACAACAATCATTACACGGATGCATTTTGGAAGTGCATTTTTTACTTTAAGCTCATTATAACACATCATTGGAATATCTTTCCAGTGTAAATCAACCCTTGCAAATTTTGCGGGAAAAGCTGCATTAAGGTCATCTGTCATTGTGAATATTACATGTGAAATCATATCCAAATCCAGATTATTTTTTATTACCATTTCTGATAGAAGTTCTATGGTTGCATTCTTTATTTCTTCTTCCGTATTTTTTTCAACGGTTATAGCTCCTCTTATTCCGCGGGTTATCATTTGCTAAGTACTCCTTTACTGGTAATTCCATTGTACCAGTCACGTGCCGGCATTTCACCTTTACTTTCTGGCTTTACAGTTATTACTCTTAAGATTCCATCCCCTGTAGCAAAATCTACACCGGCTTTGCTGGCATTAATTATTTCCCCAGGGTTGGAAGATGGGGTCTCATTGATTACAATTGATTTCATAACTTTTATTATTTTATTGTTAAAGCAGAAATATGCACCGGGAGATTTATAAATTCCACGTATAAGGTTGTGTATTTCCCGTGCACTTTTAGTCCAATCAATTTTGAACTCTTCACTGGTTAGTTTATTAGCAAAACATATCCCGTCCTCACATTGTTTAACTGGTTTCAATGTTCCGTTATAAATTCCTTTGAGAGTTTGAGCAACAAGTTCGGGGGATTTATCAGAAATAATTTGATATAAATCCTCGCAGGTCATGTCTTCAGGTATGTCAATAGGGTATGAAATACAGATATCCCCGCAATCAAGTCCCAATTCTGTAATCATAGTACAAATTCCTGTTTGTTTATCGCCATTAATTAAACATCTTTGTATAGGATTTGCTCCACGGTAACGCGGGAGGAGTGAAGCGTGAAGATTTATTGTCTCAAATCTTGGCATATCAAGGATTTCTTGCGGTAAAATTTGCCCGAAGGCAAAAGTTACAAAAAAATCAGCATTCAGTTTCTTTATTTGTGCCTGAATATCTGTTTCTTTTCTTATTGATTTAGGTTGAAATACCGGTATATCAAGTTCCTGTGCAACTTTTTTTATTGGAGGCGGGGTTATTTTGTTGCCACGTCCTGCGGGCTTATCAGGTTGTGTCACTACGCCTAAAACTTCAAATTCATTAGATGAATTAAGATATTCAAGAGTTTTTACTCCTATATCAGGAGTTCCCCAGAAAACAACCTTAATCATGTTCTTGCCCTTTTTCAGACTGTTCTTTCAGGATTTTATCAAGTTCAGGTTCCGATAACAATTTGTCCACATCAACAGGAGGCAGATTATATTTGCTTAAAACTTCATCCGCTTCAAATCTGTTAATGGAGTGGTCTATAAACAGTATCCCGTCGAGGTGGTCAAACTCGTGTTGTATAGCTCTTGCAAGAAGTACACCATCTTTAACTTCCATAACAAACGGCCGCCCATGAATATCGGTTGCTTTAACCATAATATTTGCATACCTTCTAACATCGGTATATGCTTCAGGAAAGCTCAAACACCCTTCATGACTTTTACAAGCACCTGATTTTTTGATAATTTTAGGATTTATAAATGTAATCGGGTTTAGTGGCTCATCACCGGTGGAGCAATCGACCACAAAAATTCTCAAGTTTTCACCGATTTGTGGTGCTGCAAGCCCTACACCGTTATTTGCATACATTGTGTCATATAAATCTGCAACAATTGCTTTTACTTTTGCCGAAACTTTATGTACCTCTTTTGACGGAACTCTTAGAGACGGCTCTCCATACCTTAAAATCTTTTTAATTGCCATATTTTTACCTCTTAAATTTATTATAGCATAAAGAAGGAAGGTAAGATATAAAGGAACAGTATTCCTAAATTAAGTATCTATATTATCTAATATCAATTCTTCAAAAAAATAGAAGTTAGTATATGTATTATCTTTTGTTTATGAGTTCAAAACTATTGAAAACTGTTTTGTTTGGGGTATTATTTAAGTATGAAAGTCCCAAAATTCCAATCACAAAGTAATTTTAAAAGTGTATCATCAAACTTAGTAGATAATAGTAAAAAATGTAATTTTTCTTTTAAATCATCGAAAAATTCATTTACGGATAATTTTTCAACCAAGATAAAAAACTCTGCAGATTTAAATGATTGTGTATCTGTTCCAAGAAGTGTTTTTAAGGGGTATCTTGCTTTTATGCTGGGGACATCAGCCTTAACTATTGGAACCTTTATACCTCAGAAAGCTAATAAAGTTAAAACCGGCTTGATGGTAGCAGGTAATCTTGTGAATCTTTTTGGTATATGGAGTTTTGTAAGACCTTATATTATAAAAGATGCTGCACCTACAGTTAAAGGTTCGGCGATACTTAATACAGCGTTATAGATTTTATCTTTTCTCAATTTCTGATGCAGGTATATCATTCTCAGAATTTTATAAATTATAGATAATCAGAAAGAATATTTTTAACATAGTTTTGCGTTTCTTTATATGGTGGAACGCCGGAATACTTATCTACGGCACCAGGACCGGCATTATATGCCGCAAGTGCAAGAATTATATTTCCATTATACCTATCAAGCATTGACTTTAAGTATTTTACCCCGCCTTCTACATTCTGAACAGGATTCAAAGGATCAGTTACACCTAAACCTTTTGCTGTAGAGGGCATTAACTGCATAAGTCCAAGCGCTCCGGCATGTGATTTTGCATTAGGATTAAATCCAGATTCCTGCTTTATCAAAGCTTTTACCAGTTTATCGTCTACTCCATGTTTTTTGGCAACACTTGTAACCAGATTTAAAATCTGGTTTTTACTTGGTGTATCACTATTTACTGCAATGTTGTAATCATTATTTGCTGCTTCAACTTTCTGTGCATTAACGTTTAGTGCTTTACCGGTAAGAAGAGAACCGAACGGTGTTTTGGCACTTGTCTTTAAAACATTATCAAAGCTCGGTCCATCGTATGGTTTAACTCCATCTAGTCCATTTACCGCCTGCTGCTGTATTCCTCCGGTGTTTTCTGCTTTTATCTGTTTATTGAAATTGTCAACATAACGGTTAAGTTCTACATACCGTTGTGCAGCCTGAGTTTGACCGCCTGATGATAATAAGTTTTGAATCATTGATGAAAACATTTTTAGTTCCTTCCCGTTTTCTATTACGGAAGTTTTGTTATACTCTTTAACGATTTTTTATAAAATCCACTATATGTATTACTTAACGTTTATCTTAAAAAAGTCAAAATTGACCTGTGTGGTTTATTTTTTCCAGTTTAATTCGTGGTATCATTATTTATATGGATAATTTTATTTCCAAAATTGAGAGTAGACTTGTTGATTTTACATTGGCGCAAAAGCCTTTAAAAACAGCTCTTGATAGGTTAATTCTTACAAATGCAAAACGCATAAGACCGCGGCTAGCCTGGCTTGTAATAAAATCTTTTGGAGAAGATTTTAATGCGGCACAGGAGGAGCTTATCGCTGCAGGTGAAATTTTACATACGGCTTCACTTATCCATGACGATATTGTAGATAATTCATCTGAAAGACGAGGTTTGCAAACTCTAAATACAATGTATGATTCAAGGCTGGCTGTTCTTGCCGGCGATTTTCTTGCAAGCTATGGCATGAAAAAAATTATTGCATTAAATAATATTGAAATAATAAATATTTTTCAGTACGCATTTGAATTAATGTGCCGTGCAGAAATTTTACAGTACTTTACAAACAACAGGTGTCTTGACCTTGAGGAGTATCTTAAAAAATCATCAGGAAAAACAGCATCCCTTTTTGGTGCAATATTAAAAGGGGTGGCTATTCTTTCTAAAAATATAGATAAAAATGCAGTTTATGAATTAGGGCTGTCATACGGGATAGCGTTTCAAATAAAAAATGATTTGGATGCGTTTATAAATACACCAGAACGAGATAAGCGAAACGGTATTTATACCGCTCCGAGTATTTATTGTTTTAATGGATACAATTTAGATTCTGCGATTGAAAAAACAAATGGTTTAATAGATAATGAAATAGAAAAAATGCTTAAACTTATAAGTGATTTTCCTGATGAAACTTATAAAAATCGTTTAACAAAAATGATTGAGGAGAGTTTATGCCGGACGATAACAAACAGGTAAAGAGTTTTATAGTTGATACAGTAGAAACGATTGCTTTTGTTATTGTCGCAGTAATAATAATTCGTTTTTTCATAGGTGAGATACGATGGATTCCTTCTGGGTCTATGCACCCAACACTGTTAGAGGGGGATAGAATTTTTGTGGAAAGATTTACACGCTTTTATTCTTCACCGAAACGCGGCGATATTATGATTTTTTATCCGCCGTTTGTAGAGTTGGATAATTCGTTTGGCGGTGTATTCAGGAGATTGAGCGGTTTTTTCTGTAAGGATATTGCTTATATCAAAAGAGTTGTCGGGTTACCGGGAGATAAAGTAGAAATAAAAGAATTTCCTGATGGCTCATCTTTTGTTTTCATTAATGACAAGCAATTTAATGAGCCATATATAAAAAGCAAATTTGATTATATAAAATGCAATGAAAAAATGTACTGTGGACCTTTTGTTGTTCCGGAAGGGCAGTATTTTATGATGGGTGATAACAGAGGAAACTCACAGGACAGTCGTTTCTGGGGATTTCTTCCGGAAGAAAGGTTTATTGGTAAAGCAGTATTTTTATTCTGGCCACCATTGAGAATGAAAAATCTTTAGTAGAAAGAAAGGAGAATTTGTTATGTGGGAAAAGGATTTTAATGTAAACCAAATTTCTGAAGTCAGAACACGTACTTCTGTATTCTTTGGTGCAGGAGCTATTCAACGTATTGATTTTATTGCCGAACAGTTGAAGGTTAAAGGATACGATAAAGTTATAGTAATGAGCGGAAGAAATGCATATAAATCAACAGGAGCCTGGGATTATGTTGAAAAAGCCCTTATTAAGCATGGTATCGGATACATTAATTATAATAAAGTAACGCCTAATCCTACAACGATTTCTGTTAATGAAGCTGTAAAAGAAGCAAAGGAGTTTGGTGCCAAAGCCGTAATTTCTATAGGCGGCGGTTCTCCAACTGATGCGGGTAAATCTGTAGCTATTCTTCTTGAATATCCGGACAAAACTTGTGATGATTTATACGAGTTCAAATTTGTACCCTCAAAAGCAGCTCCTATTATAGCTATTAACCTTACTCACGGAACAGGTTCTGAAACTAACAGGTTTGCTGTAGTTACTATTCCTGATAAAAATTATAAACCTGCTATTGCCTATGATTGTATTTATCCGATGTATGCAATTGATGACCCTGAACTTATGACAAAGCTGTCACCTAAACAAACAAGATATGTTTCTATAGATGCAATTAATCATGTGGTTGAAGCGTCTACATCAAAGGTTGCATCACCGTATACAGTTACACTTGCAAGGGAAGTTATTACTCTTGTAGCAAAATATCTTCCAGTTGTAATTGATAAACCTGAAGATATAGAAGCAAGGTACTATCTGACTTATGCTGCTATGATGGCAGGTGTTTGTTTTGATAACGGTTTACTGCATTATACTCATGCTCTGGAACACCCTTTAAGTGCGGTTAAACCTGAATTATCACATGGTTTAGGGCTAGCAATGCTCTTACCCTCCGTCGTAAAAAATATCTATCCAGCAAAACCGGAGGTGCTTGCTTATATTCTTGAACCGATTGTTGCCGGTCTTACAGGAGATGCTTCAGAGGCACAAAAAGCAGCAGATGGTATTTATTCTTGGTTATCTTCCGTAGGGGTTTCAGAAAAACTTTCGTCAGAAGGTTTTTCTGAAAGCGATGTTGATAATCTTGTTAATCTTGCGTTTACAACTCCATCACTTGACGGGCTTCTTGCAATTGCACCGACTCAGGCTACTAAAGAATCGGTTGCTGAAATTTATAGAACGTCGCTGTAGAATGCTAAAAACAAATAAAAAAGTGGCAGATTATTCTGTCACTTTTTTATTTTTTGGTGTATGATATTCTTATGAAGAGATTTTTATTTATACTAACTTTAACTTTGCTGCTTGGTAGTGTTAATTGTGCAAATGCTTATACATCCTATAAGGCTGATGTAAAAGAAATTAAAAGCATTTTAAAGAACCAAATTCAGGCTGCAAATAAGTACGATTATCCTGATTTTATTAAATACTTTGATTTTGGTTATATTAACTCCGACGGTTTTTGTCTAGATATTTATTCTAAACTGGTAGAGGATACCTGGACTTCATATAACAATATTCAATACGCTCAGAAAATTAAAAATATAACAGTTAACAACAAAGATGCTATTGTGGAAGTTATAGAGACAGCTAATGCTAAAATTGAGTCTGAGTACAATATGAGCGGGCATCTGAAAAGTATTGCAAATAATGTGTACTTTTTAAAGAAAACAACAAATGGATGGAGGATTGTTTCGGATGTAATAATAACTGAAGATACCTACCTTTCATTTGGAGAATTGAGTAATTATACTCCTAGTCTTAATGTTCCTTATCAAATAGGTGCAAACAATAATTACACAGCTACTCTGGAATATGTAGCTCCCAAAAATACAATAGCAATTGCTTCAATCAATCAGGAAAAGGTTTCTTATCCGCAGCAAGCATCTAAAGAAAATTACAGAAAACTCCCTGATGATGGAGTTTTAGAACGTTTTTTTACTGCAAATGGTGATGGTGTTAATGAATACATTGTTGCTTCTTTGGGACTTACAAGACCTGAGTTTGAGAAAAATGATCTTCAGATCAATGTTACTGGAATTGCTTATGTTATAAAAAGAGTAAATGTTATTCCTGAAAACAAGTTTATAAATAAATCAGATATTATTCCTGTAAGCCGCCGTTTACAACAATTAAAGGATGAAGAAAATAGAGCTGAGGCTGCAAAAACGGAGTCTAAAAAACAAAAAAAACGTGAAATTAAGCAAAAAGATGAGTATTCTGCAGTTAAAGAAATAAATGATAATGTTGTACCCTCTGAGTCAACAAATCAAACAAAGATTGATGAGGCACAGGATAATAAAATACTTCCTTTAGAACAAGATGCATTTATCATTAATAATGTGAATAATGAAGAACAGTCTGTGTCTGTGGATGTGGAAGAAACCACAAAATCTAATGTTGAAACTGGCAGTGAAGGGGTATCTGATGTTAATAAAGAAGAAAATAATGAAATTAAAGAAACAACAGAACTTAATAAAAATTATGAAAAAGCTGGTGACTCAATATTAGAGGACGATAATGACAAAAAACATGTCGAACCGGGGGATAAAGCTAAAACAAAAAATAAAAAGAAAAATAGGGAAAAGTCATTAAATGGTACTTATTCACCAACAGTTATTGGCATTCCTACAACATCAACTGTGTGTCCGATTGATGAATCATCAGGTAATTAATAACTGGACTGTAATTCCTTAATATCAAACTAATCTAGAGGAGAGCAATGTCAAAGAAAGGTAAACTGTTTTATTTATGGTTAACGCTAGCATTTTTTGTTTGGCTTGATTTTTATTGCTCCTCTGCAATTGCTCAATATATACACAACAGAGGAACTCTAGAAAATCCGATTCTAAGTATTATATATGTAAAAAATACAGGTGCGGCTTTTAGTATTCTGGAACATTCTACAACGCTTCTCATATTGATTTCTCTCTTTGCCTTGTTTGGGATATTACATTGGACAGTAAATAATGTTCATCGTGTTGGTACAATTTTTATATTCTGGACGAGTTTACTATGTTCGGGAATTACGTGTAATCTTTATGAGAGAATACATTATGGATATGTAAGGGATTTTTTTAAACTTAATTTCGTAAATTTTCCAGTGTTTAATATTTCAGATATATTCATAAATATTGGTGTTTTTGTTATCCTTATTCTTGTATTAACAAAAAAATGTTATAAGAAATGATAAAAATTATTGTTGATGAAACATTGGAAAATTCGAGATTGGATGCGGGAATTGCATCTATTCTTACTGATTTCTCACGTTCCAAAATACATTCTCTTATTAAAGAAGGGAATGTAAAAGTAAACGGAGAAACCCCTAAACCTTCACTAAAACTTAAACAGGATGATATAATACGGGTTGATAATTTAGCGAATACAACTTCAGATATTATTAAGCCGGAAAATATTAATTTTGAGGTTTTATATGAAGATGATAATATGCTTGTTGTAAATAAACCATCAGGAATATTAACCCATCCTACAACCATCGAACGTACAGGTACTTTAGTTAATGGTTTATTATATCGTTTTGGCGAGAATCTTTCCTCTATTAACGGCGATTTTAGAAGAGGGATTGTCCACCGGCTTGATAGAAATACATCCGGGCTTTTAATGATTGCAAAAAATAACAAAACACACGAATATCTTGCTGAACAAATAAAATCAAAAACAGCGGTTAGAAAATATCTTGCTGTTGTAAAGGGTGTTTTAATGGAAGATTTTATGATAATAGATAAACCTATAGCTCGAGGTTTTACTGATACGTGTAAGATGTGCATATCAGAAGACGGTAAACATTCAATAACGGAAGTAAGGGTTATAAAAAGGTTTTCTGAGGCAACATTAGTTGAACTTAAATTGCTAACAGGGAGGACGCACCAAATAAGAGTACATATGGCTAGTATTAACCATCCTGTCTATAATGATACCTTGTATGGATTTGGTAAAATGAAAATAAAAACTCAGGAGCAGGTATTAGAAGCATACAAGCTTGAATTTTCAAAGCCGTTTAATGGTGAAAGAATACTGATTGAAATTGGGAAAGACGAAAAACTTACAAGGGTGTTGCAATTCTTGGAACGAAAGGAGCAAAATGAAAAATAAATTGTATAAAATGTTTGTAATATTACTATTAATGCTTCAAGTTTGGAGAATATATTTATTGCTGCCTTCAGGCGGTCTTTTATCTTCCCAGATTGAACTTATTATTCTCTTATTTACAAGCGGATTTACTGCAGGGGTTTTTATTATGATATTTTTTCTTGAAAAGTCATCCTCTTCACTCAAAGTATACAAACGAGAATTAGAAAAAGAGTCTATTTCAAGCACCGAAGCGTCATCACAAATTAAGGTATTGGAATCTAAAATAGAGGTTCTTGAAAAGGCATTACAGCAGGCATTAAATAAATAATTTTACCTGTCAATTGCTATGAAATCAGGGTTAACAGCAAGCCATTGATAGGAATTTTCCTGTTTGGCAGGTACAGACATAACAAAGGTTCCTCCCCAGCGTCCGGGGATGGATGTTAATATACCTTCTTTGGATAATTCTTTAATTGCACGTCTTATTGTATTAGGGCTTAAATCAAGCTGTTTTGATAATGCTAATATTGATGGAAGTTTAGAGCCTGGAAAATAATTTTCAGAAATGATGTTTCTTATTCGTTGAACAGTTTTTTCATAATAATAGTATGCTGTAGAAGCTGCCGGAGCAAAAATTGATGTTTCTCGTGGAGGAGCAAAGTAGTTTTGGGTTGGGATTTGAGCAACAATAGTCCCATATCTTCCTCTCAGGGTTACAAGAATGCCGCTTTTTACAAGTATACTAATTGCATCATTTACGGTCTTTATACCTGTATTAAACATATCTGCAAGCTCTTTATTCGGTGGTAATTTATCAGAAACTTTACAATTGTCAATAATATAATTTTCTATATCCTTTTTAACTTTATCAACAAGTGTTTCAAACTCTTTGCCTGAAAGTGTAAAATTTTTGTTTTTTAAAATAAATTCATGTTTTCCTTTTTTTTCTACTATATTTTCAATACTTAATCCTTGTAATGCACTTCTTACTGTATTAAGCGGTATATCAGTTATTTGAGCGAGCTTCCTTGATGAGGGAAGAACTTCTCCCGGTTCAAAATTATTATCTTTAAGGTATTTTTTTATATAATCCATTGCCGCATCGCGTTTAGAGGTTAATTTTCTTGTTCCAGCTTCTCCTACTTTAATGAAAGTACCTATTTTCTGTTTTGAAGCAAGGTATCCACGATCTTCAACAGCTCTTATAGCATTTTGAACGGTACCGATACTAACACCTAGCATATAGGCAAGGTCTGATTTGGGCGGAATAATATCATTGTTCTGAATTTTATTTCTGCTTAAAGCACTTTCAATCCAATTGATAAACCATTCAGCTATAGCAGATGTTTTATTTGTATTTTTTAAATTTGGACCTGGTAAATCTATGTCTTTAATACTTATTATTTTATTTGCTGAGTTTTTGTTATCCATTATGCTTTACCTTTAATTTTATGTATAAATTATAAAAACAAACATAATCTGTTGTCCAGATTTGTTAAAAACTGTTACAAAAAGGCAATTTTCTAGACAAAAATGTTTTTATATATATGTAGGGTTAAAATAAAGGAAAGGTAGGTTGTATTATGAGTTTAGCAACTATTAAACTTGAGATGTTAAGAAAAACGCAAGAGGACAAAATTTCTCAAATTAAAGCTTTAGGGTATCAGTCAGTACCGATGAATGATGTTACAGAACGTCAAATTATGATGTATCTTATAAATAATATTCGTTAGTAGAAAAAATATCGGGCGACAACAATAGCTGCGGCAATACCTGCAAAATCTGCGATAAGTCCTGTAATAAGAGCATATCGAAATTTTGTAATACCTACGGAACCGAAGTAAACGGATAGTACGTAAAATGTAGTCTCAGAACTGCCAACAATAATTGCTGCCAATTTTACGGTATAGGAATCGGGGTTAAGCCTTGCTGCCAAATCAGAAAACAGACCTAATGCTGCGGATCCAGATAGCGGACGTGTTAAAACAACCGGTAGTATATCTTCCGGCAGACCTATACTGGTAGTAAATGCTGCAATTGGTGTGGTAAGGAATTCAAGCAAACCTGAAGTCCTGAATAATGTCACGGCAAAAATTATAGCAACAAGGTAGGGAATAATTTTTATAGCAACTTCAAATCCATCTTTTGCACCTTCTACAAAATATTCATATACAGGTTGTTTCTTAAAAACTCCCCAGCTCAGTATCAGTACTATAATAAGGGGCAAAATAAGCGTTGAAATTTTATTAAGCATCGCTTAATTCCTCCGTTTTTTGTTTTGCCCAGAACTTTTCAAATATTTTAGCAGTAATAATAGCGATAACAAAAGCAATTGTTGTTACAATCAGTGTCGGGAGGATTATATCTGTCGGATTTTTTGCTCCGCATCCAGCAAGTACAGCAATTACTGTGGCTGGTATAATTTGAAATCCGGCTGTATTCATTCCCAGAAACATACACATTGAATTTGATGCAGATTTTTTGTCGGTATTGAGTTCCTGTAGGTCATGCATAACTTTTAGCCCAACCGGAGTTGCTGCATTCGTAAGCCCGAGAGCATTTGCTGCAAGGCTGAGAGCAATATTGGCATTTGCCGGATTATCCGCCGGTATGTCTTTATAGAAAAATTTGATTATTGGTGATATAAGTTTGGCAATTATTTGTACAAGTCCGGATTTTTCGGCAACTCTCATTAAACCAAGCCAGAATGACATTATTCCGATTAGTGAAAAAGCAATTTTAACAGCAAGATTTATTCCATCAAACATACCATTTGCAACTTCATCAACCGTATTATTAAATATTGAAAAGATTATTGAACCAACAATTAGAAAATAAAAAATGTAATTCATACTCTGATTATGCCACTATAGATTATTCCGGACAAGTTAATTTTTGTATACAAAAAAAAGCAAACATTTCTGTTTGCTTGAAAGTACATATCCATATCAACAACTATGACAATAAAGCTGTATGTTTTGGTTAAAACTATAGTAAATCTAACGCAATACTTGGTGTTTGGTTTGCCGTTACAAGCAGTGTAGATGCTGCCTGCTGGAGTATTTGTGCTTGTATATAGTTTGTTGATTCTGTTGCAATATCAGCATCTCTTATTGTCGAAACAGATGAAGTTAAGTTTTCTGAAGCAACTTCAATTGCTGATATAGCAGAATCCAGCCGGTTTTGAATTGCCCCGATTTGGGTTACCCTGTTTGCGATGTTAGTTATAGCATAGTCAATGGTTGATAGCATGTCGTAGGCCTGCGTAGTGTCGGATAAACCGGCACATGTTAAGGCTAATGTAGTTATATTATAACCCGTTATCAGAGCAGTTGTGGTTGCTGATTCAAATAAAAATGATTCCATGGTAATTCTGCTTGATGAATCGCCATAAATTCCTGCTTGCAGTCCGAGATCAGTAGTAATGGAACCGTCCATGAGATAAAACCCATTATATTCACAAGAGTTTGCTACACGTGTAATTTCCTCAAATCTTGCTTGGATTTCTGCCTGAATAGCTTCCTTTGCTTCTGTACTGTAAGTATCGTTTGCCGCTTGCATGGTTAATTCCCTGATGCGTTCTAAGTGGTCGGTAATTAAGTCAAAATTTTCTTCAAGTGTAGACAATAAATCGTTACCTATTTGCGTGTTACTTGATGCAACATCATATGAACTTAATTTTGTACTCATTTGAGCGGAAATTGTGTACCCTGCAGCATCGTCTTTTGCACTGTTAATCCGGTATCCGCTGGACATTCTTTCTATTGCACTGTTTAAGCTGTTTGTTGCAGAGTCTAGGTAAGTTCGACACTTCATTGATATAGTGTTAGTTACAAGTGAAATTGACATGTTTATGTTCCTTTCATAGTTGTTCATCGGGTAAGCACATTTATCTAAGACAAACTTTTAGTAAAAAATTTGCTTCTAGATTTGGATATGTATGGATTTGTTACTAACTAAACAAATTACTAGTGTAACTTGTTTTGAATAAAAGATTTTTCTTACTCTCTTTTCTTTGGATATATGTACCTACAACTTAAGTATGACATAAACATATATTATTTAAAGATTTTTTATATAAAATTTTACAATTCTTTAAAAAACTTAGTATCTTGTAATGATTTTAAGTGGTGTGAATTGCTTGATACACTTGTTCTTTGGTGTTTTTGATAAGGATAATTTTTGAAAAATATTTGCATCTTTTTTGTAAAAAAGATAATAATAGTTATATATAACTATAGTATAATATTTTATTAATTGTAAAGATTTGTAAATATTTTCTTTAAAACATTAAAGTTTTTCAAAAATGTGCCGTTAATAAGGGTACAAGGTAAAACTGAAAAAGGAGAAAAAGGAACAATGGCAAACAACATTAACGGAATTTTTGGTTATGGGTACGGCGTTAGATATTTAAATAACGGCCAACAAAACAAAGAATTAACAGAGAAATCAGCAGCAGAAGAAAAACCAGTTGAACAACAACAAACTGCAAATGTTGATCCCAATGAAGTATTAAACTTTCTGGCATCTTCATCAGTGAAAGTAGAAGCTGCGCAACCTGCAGCAATTGATAATAATGCTGAAACACAAGAGAGAGTTGAAGGTTATATTCAAAACTTTGAAATGATTTATTCTGTTGTGTCTCAAGAGTTTGGCGAAGATGTCGCAAATACACTCTTAAATGATGATCAATTTGTAGATGCTTTGATGGCATAATAAAAAATAGTTTCTTTTTTCTCTATTAATCTGTTTAAGGCAGCATAGTTGTGCTGCCTTTTTTATATTTATTGACTTTATTTTTTCGTGATGCTAAGATCAGGTGTATCGTTTCAGTATTAGGGTATTTCAGTATGAAAATTCAACCTTCTTCAGGTTCCTATAAATCTAACAATCACAATCCCTCTTTTAAAGCCGGTAAAGTTATATTTTTCAACCCTTTTCCACAGGTTCCTTTACATTTGGATGGAGCAAAACCGGTTGATGTGTGGCAACTATATTGTGATAATAAAAAATTTGTAGAGGCAAATAATATTGAACATATAGCATTGGATGCAAGACGTGTAAATGAATTTGATTTTAATAACTATCCACGTATTTGCTCAAAGGCTGTTCTTGCATCTGACGGCTGTGATGTTTTTGAGTATTCATCTGAATCAGAGATGCCAAGATTTCCTTATAGAAAAACAGATAAAATCTTAAACTGGGAAAAGGATATAATTGTAAAAACTAACTGGGAACCGGAGATGATTATCTCAAAATGCAAAGAACTTATTGAAAAAGAAGGATATATCGTTTCAGACAGCAGATTAACTAACAAGGATACCGTTCTCGTTAAAAAATCAGATTTGAGAATAGATTTCTATTATCCTTATACTGATTCGTTCTCTTTTTCGAAACCTGAAAAAATAATTGATATACATAAAAAGGCAAAAGAGTTTTTTGAGGCAAAGGGAATTAAAGCCAGTATTTTTGATACACGTGAACGATCTCCCATAGACGGTAGCTATAGTATCAAGAAAATATCAGTAGTTCCAGAGATAGAAGAGTCGCCGGATAAAAGACTTTCAAGAAGTTATTTCATAAAACAAGCTATTGAAAAGGCAAAACAAAATAATGATTTAGTGGTCTATAATTCACAGTTTTCTTATGGTGGCAACGCATGGAATCCGTTTACATATATATCAGATTATACTGATCCAACGTCGGATGATTATGTTAGAAAAAATTATTCTAAGTTAAAAAATACTCCGGAAAAACTGATAAAATTATTGAAAGAAAACCCAAAGAAATATAAGGATATTTTAAAAGAGTATAATGAATTGCCTTTTATTTCGAATTACTTTTTGTATGGGAAAAATCATAAGCTGGTATCTTTTTCAGAATGTGCTGCAGATCTTAATTGCGTACTATTATTAAAAGAAGCAATGTTAAAATATTCCAAATTAAATAAAAGTTTTAAAGATGCTTTGCCTGACACAACTTTAAAAATACTTAAAAAATATCAATTTGAAAAGAGCAAACCGCAAATTATTAAGGGCTGCATTGCTGCTGCATTACTAATATTTGCTGGCAGCTTACTTCCTTCATTGCTAAAAAGTAAAGAGGGGAAGAATGAAAATAAATAATTTAAAATTACAAACTCCCAACTTCAAATCGTATGCATTAACTAACATCGCAAATCATACTGTTAATATGGCAGTGTATAATACATCAAATATTGATAGATTCGTGACAGCAAATAATAAAATTTTATTGGAAAAGGCAAAACGAATAACCCCGTTTGTAGTTTTAGATTTGTTTTTAACACAGAATATGAATATTGGAAATAATGAAGTTAATGACATGCCTAATTTTAGGGAGTTTATTTTTAAAATTTTGGATAAAGTAAAATTTCCGTCCAAATTTATTGTTCATGATAAAACTGCCATATCTCCTAATTTATCTAATGCAATATTAACTAAAGAATCAATTAACAGAATACCTGATAATTGTAAAATGAATTCAAGGTATTATACTTTATTTCCTAATTATAAACGTTTTTTTATATCACAGGGAGATTTTGGAGATTGTTATTTATTAGCTACTCTTGATTCCTTGATAAAAACTCGGTCGGGGTATGAATTTTTAGCTTCTATGTTTTATAGCCAATCTGACAGTCCGTTGTATGTAGAAATACGTAGAGATGTCAATGAGAATAATGACAGTAGAATAACTAAAGAAGTAGAGAGTCTTACCACAAAAGTACCCGTATTACAAAAATGGCGACTTAATAATATGTATGGAGGTGCTGTATCTCCACCTTGGGCAAAGTATTTTGAAGTTGCATTTGCTAAAATTACAAATCATAAATTAAATGATTTATATAAAAAGTATAACTATCGCATCAGAATTACTCCATCCAATAATATTTCAGATAAATATATAACAACTGGTCAAGGTGGGTATTCATGTATTGTGTATGAACTTTTAGGGTGTACTAATATTGAAAATAAATTGGTTATTCCTCAAAAATTATTAGATTCTATCAAAGACATTAACAATAATGAAGATATAATAAAAAAAATAATAGAAAAATCAAAGGCTATTAATGATATTAATAAAAAGTTTTGTACAGTATCAACAAATAGTGTAAATACATCAAGTCAAGAAGATAATTTTTATTCAGGTTTAGAAGCATACGATTATGCAATTATTCCATCTCATGTCTATGCACTTAGTGCGTATAATAAAGATAAAGACGAATTTATCATAAACAATCCTCATTATAGTGGTGTTGATATAAAAATAGACTGGAATTCTATAACTGAAAAATTTGATGGATTTGTCTCTGCAGATTTACCATCATGTGATATTTGGGAAAATCCGTATGATCCGGATGATTATGTCTACGATCCTGATGACTTTAATAAAGTTTGGATGTGGTATTCATAAACTCGCAGGATTTCTGCAAAAAAACGGGCGGTTTTATTTCCCGCCCGTTTTTTTACCTTTTTTAGTTAATTAAACAGCTTTTTGAACCTTACCAGCTCTCAGGCAGGAAGTACAAACTTTAATTCTCTTTGTTTCTCCGTTAACGACAGCCTTAACTTCTTGAAGGTTAGGATTTTGACGTTTAACGATTTGTTTGTGTGAGAATGTAAGTTTTGCCGCTTTTAACGGAGCTTTTCCGCATACATCACATTGTTTAGACATAATTTTATTTCCTTTTCTAGTTATATTTCAGTGTAAAACTAATACCTGAGAGTTATCATAAAACAAACAGAATTAATTTTCAACATACTCTTTAAGACGTTTACTGCGATTTGGATGGCGTAATTTTCTTAAAGCCTTTGCTTCAATTTGTCTGATACGTTCTCTTGTAACACCAAAGAGCTGCCCGACTTCTTCCAGCGTTCTCTGACGTCCGTCGTCCATACCGAATCTTAATCTTAAAACATCACGTTCTCTGGGAGAGAGTGTGCAGAGGATTTCGGCGAGATCTTCTCTTAAAAGTTCTGACGCTACTGTTTTAATTGGTGCATCGGCTTCTCTATCCTCAATAAAATCACCGAGTCTTGAGTCTTCTTCTTTCCCGATAGGTGTTTCTAATGAAAGAGGTTCTTGTGCAATTTTAATAATTTCACGAAGTTTGGGTATTGAAACATTCATTTCAGCTGCAAGTTCTTCTTCGGTTGGTTTTCTTGAAAGTTCTTGAGCGAGTCTTCTTGTTACTTTTTTGAGTTTATTAATTGTTTCAACCATGTGAACAGGTATACGAATTGTTCTAGCCTGATCTGCAATAGCTCTTGTAATTGCCTGTCTAATCCACCATGTGGCATACGTAGAGAACTTAAACCCGCGTTCGTGGTCAAACTTTTCTGCTGCTCTGATAAGTCCGAGATTGCCTTCTTGAATAAGATCAAGGAAAAGCATACCGCGGCCAACATATTTTTTAGCAATACTTACAACGAGCCTTAGGTTTGCTTGAACTAATTTACGCTTAGCAATTGCACCTGGGGCTCCGCCTTGAATAATTTTTCTTGCGAGTTCAATTTCTTCACTGGTAGAAAGAAGTTTAATTCTTCCGATTTCTCTTAAATAAAGCCTTACTGGATCTTCAACGGCTACACCCTTAGGAGTTTCCATTACTAAATCTTCATCTCTTGAGTCATCACTCATGTAAAAGTCTTCAGATTTTATGCCAAGCTTGTTTGAGGTTATGATATCTTCAATATCATCAGTTCCTAAATCCGCTTCAATATAATCAGCTTCGTTATCTTTATCTGTATCAAAATCCAACATATCTAAATTTTCGTCGGTATCAACCAACCCGACAATTGATGATTCAGGTTCACGTTTTCTACTCATTAATTATGTTCTCCAATTCTTGATTTGATTTCATCACGTAACTGCATTTGTACCTTTAGGGCTTCTACTTCGTCACCATTGACCGTTATATATATTTTCCTGAGTTCTTCCATTTCTACTTCCCTATTTAAGCGTTTTAATCTTATTATATTTTCCTTTACAGCAGTACAAAATTCGTCTTTTGTTAGTCCGTTAAACGCTTCTGACATATATACCAAATCGGTAATGGTTGTTGTCAGAACATCATCGCTTATAAAACTTGTAAACAATTGTTCTTTTAATTCTCTAACATTATTTATTGTACATGTTATTTTGTCAATTGTATTTTTTACAATTATTAACGTTTTATCTGTGATAATGTCTGGGGGAATCATTTCTTTAAGTTCATGGAAACTTAAAGGACTTGTATCTGATAAATAAACGCTCAATAAATTTTTTTGCGCTTTTATTGAAAATTGTAAATTTTTTGTTACAAAATTTTGTGGAACAAGGTTTCTTAAATCTTCTTCTGACCTGCTGCAACGCTTTAATTCCTGAATTATTGCATTTTCATTAACATCCAGAGCGGATGCAACCATTTTTACATATTCGGACTGAATAATTTTATTATCAATTTCTTTTAAGACATCAATTGCTTCTTTTACAATTTCTGCTTTTTCCTGCGGGGTAAGAGCAGAGTTTCGTTTTTTTATAATCCCTTCAAGAATAAAGTCTATAAGCAGTGGTGCATCTTTAACACAGCTCAGAAACTCTCCGCCGCCATTTGTGCGTATAAACTCGTCAGGATCTTTACCGTTTGGCGGACAGACAACTCTTATTTCACAGGAGTATCTATCATTTGTTTTCCCAAGGTATCCTTCGTCATACTGTTTGATGCTGCCAAGCCCCTTGAATGATTCACGTATAATGTTGGCACCTTTTTTTGTTGCATTTTGTCCTGCCGTATCGGTGTCAAAAGAAAGATAAATTCTTCTGGATTTTGTATAGCGGGAAATAAGTTTTATGTGTTCCGGAGTCAGAGCAGTTCCGCAAACCCCTACACAGTTTTTAACCCCGTGAGCTTGAGCCGATATTACATCAAAATATCCTTCCATAAGGATAACCCCGTCTTGTTCTGCGATTGCATTTTTAGCGTGGTAAAGCCCAAAAAGGATTTTGCTTTTGTTATAAATTAGTGAATCGGATGAGTTTAAGTATTTAGGGTTTTGACCGTCATCAATGGCTCTTGCTCCAAAAGCTACATAATCACCATTTTCATTTCTTATAGGAATAATTATTCTGTTTCTGAAACGGTCGATCCAATCGTTATTTTTACCTTTTAAGATTAATCCTGCTTTTTCAAGTACTTCATTTGAAAACTCGGATTTTAGTTCATTGTACAGTTCCGTATATTTATTAGGAGCATAGCCTAACCCGTATTCTTTAATGATTTCATCGGATATATCCCGATTTTTAAGCACTGTGCGGGCCTTTATTGCATCATTAGAGGTTAGAAGATTTTTGGTATAAAATTTTACGGCTTTAGTACAGGCAGCAAGCATTTGTTCTTTTAAAGGCTTAAGGTTTGAAGTTCCTGCTGACTTTTTCGGGAGTTCTATTCCGAACTGTTCTGCAAGTTCTTCAATAACTTCCTTAAACTCTTTGCCTTCTATATTTATAATAAAAGACAGAGCATCACCGCCGGCACCGCAGCTAAAACATTTAAAAATACCTTTCTGCGGGCTTACATGCATTGAGGGGTGTTTATCCTGATGAAACGGGCATAAACCAATATAGCTTGTACCGGCTTTTTTTAGTACGACATACTTTGATACAACATCTACAATATCCAGCCGTTCTTTAATTTCGGCAACTGCTTCCTCATACGTTCTAGCCATAATTATATTTTAGCATTAAAAAAATCTAGTAAAAACAGGGAATTTTTTAAGACATTTATTAGATTATAGCGGGATAAAAATTACAAAGTTACACCCTATTCTGATAGAGGAGGTTTTTATAATGATAGAACAACTTGACAATAAAAACTTTAATGACTTTGTATCAAGCGGTTTAAAACTTGTAGAATTTTATGCCGAGTGGTGCGGTTTTTGCCAGAAACAGAAACCTATATTGGATGAGCTTACAAACATAATTGTAGGAACAGTTGATATTGATAAAAATCCGAATATTGCAGCAAAGTATATGATAAGTGGGTATCCTACTTTTATTCTTTTCAAAAATGGTGAAGAAACTGCAAGATTTAGCGGACTGCATTCTAAATATGATTTAATAAACCGTACAATGGATTTTATCAGCTAAATACGTGGGGAGTAAAAATTGTTACTCCCCACGGCATGCCATGGTTTAATACGGTCAAAAACCTGTAACTAATCCCACACAATAGAATAACCGTTAATCTT
>CAYVMC010000009.1:0-63601 GCA_964452495.1 uncultured Muribaculaceae bacterium
TTAGCATCCAGCTTATACAGCGGTTGAACAGGTCGTTTGGCAGGACAACCATGAATGGGCGCAATCTCAAATGACGGCGTTCATTTCTACTCTTTTTCACCATTTTGTATATTTTGGTGCATAAATAAGGATAATACAGCAGCGGCTCCGGATAATCCAGAGCCGCCGCCGAAATAACACAAGATACTATAGCACGTAGAAAAAACTATAATGCTAACAATGATTTTACAGAAGCCGCATTTTCTCTAACTGTCTCGCTTGAATGCATATTAATTGTATCTTCTAAGATATGAAGCACTTCCGTTTTGTCTTTAAGTGCCAGAATTTCATTAATTGTACTCATAGCTACAACAGGGCTCAAATCATTGATACCTTTGCCTTCGTTAACAATAACCACTTTAAGAGAATCGTGTACATTTTTCTTTACCAACGCTCTTGAAGTTTTTTCTCTTATATCATTATCAGAGGAATTAGTCCCGAGATTTTCCAATACTCTTATTGAATCACTGTCCTGATGTGTGGTTAATGCATCTATTATTTGAGAAATCTTTTTATTCATTATGCAGCCTCCATCAACTTAATATTTTCATTAATCCATGCTGACTCTAACTCAGGAACAGGCATTGAATCCGATATTTTACTCATTTCTGCATTTTTTCTCATTGTTGAGATTTTTCCAGAAATAGAATTACCCAAATCAGACAATGCTGCAGAAAGCGTTGTTGTCCTTGCATAATTCAATGCATTAGAAACATTTGTTTTTGCGTTAATAACATTTGTTTTCACTTTGTTGCAGAATGCTGCTACCGGTTCCACAATCTTCTTGGAGAAGCTTGAAACACTCCCTGCAATTGCACTCATAACCATTTTTGCTTTGTTTTGCGATTTGAGCTGACTTCCTTCAAAAATATCAGCAGGGAGGATGGATCCGTTAAATTCATCAAATTTAGAATCTCTAAACGGATTATTCACATGTATACTTTCCCTAGCTTTTACTTTGAAAGGAATTTCAATTTTTGTGTTCAAAATCGCACCGATCTTGTCAATTGTTGCCATAGTATGTATCCTTTCTTAAAATCTAGTACTCTACAAGAATATCAATATTAACTCAAAATAAAATCATGATTTTAGAGTATTATTTAAAATTTTATACTATACTATAGTTGTATTTTTGTTATTTATCCCTGTTAAATTTTATATTAAGTTATGGTTGATAATATAAATTTATGATGGAATATAAATAGTAAGTACCAAGGAGGAAAAAATGGAAAATTATACATCAACAAAAATCGTATGTACAATCGGACCGGCTTGTAATACGAAAGAAAAAATAATGGCACTTACCCAAAATGGTGCCGATATGTTTAGACTTAACGCTTCTCATGGTGACTTTGCACAGCATGAAAATGTTATAAAAAGTATCAGAGCAGTTGAAACAGAAACAAAAACGCTTCTACCTATTATGATTGACTTACAAGGTCCTAAAATCAGAGTAGGAGAACTCCCGAACCCTATAAAAGTTAATGCCGGGGATATTCTTCAATTCCAACATAAAACAGATTATGACGGGAAAGTTATTCCGGTAGACTACAAGGGGATAGCAGAAGATGTTAAACCAGGTGATAAAATCCTTATTGACGATGGGAAAATTCAACTTGTAGCAACCGAAATAAATAATAGTATAGTATCTGCAAAAGTTCTTACCAAAGGAACCATAAACAAAAGAAAAGGTATAAATATCCCCGGAGCAACAGGCAGTCTTGATGTTATGACTGAAAAGGACGTTGAATATGTTAAAAAAGCGGTAGAATGGGATGTGGACTATATCGCACTGTCATTCGTAAGATGTGCCGACGATGTTAAATTTTTAAGGGAACTTATTAAAGACAGCAGCATAAAAATTATTTCAAAAATAGAAAAGCCGCAAGCAATAAGAAACATTGACGAGATTATTGCTGCTTCTGACGGTATTATGGTTGCACGCGGAGATCTGGGAATTGAAACACCTATACAAGAAGTACCTATTGTTCAAAAAAACATCGTAGAAAAAGCAAACATTGCACGTAAATGTGTTATTGTTGCAACCCAAATGCTTGAAAGTATGATTACTAACCCAATACCGACAAGAGCTGAAGTATCCGATGTCGCAAACGCTATTTTTGATGGTGCCGATGCAGTTATGCTGTCCGGCGAAACTGCTGTAGGAACATATCCAGAAGAAACAGTTAAAATAATGGATGACATAGCTAAAAGCGTTCAGTACAGTGAAAGAATTAATCACAACCGCCTGCCAGAGAAGATGTTCCAGACAGAAAATACCGCATCGATGGCTATTGGTGTTGCTCTTACAGATATGATCAGGAATATTCCTGATGTAAAAGCAATTGTTACGATTTCACAATCAGGATATACTCCAAAACTCATATCAGAAAGTAATCCTTCTGTTCCTGTATTTGCCTGCTGTACAAATCAAAAACTTTGTAGACAATTAAGACTCTACAGATGTATTTACCCTCTTAAAGTAACAGGAGCTATCGGAAAAATTGACCAGATTATGCTAACATTACTTTCACGTTTTCTGGTTAAAAATACTTTCCTTAAAAAAGGCGATATGATTGTTGTAACAGGGTCTGTACCACATATACTTGAAGAAGGTACAAACTTTATTAAAATACATACTATATAACGAATTCAAGGAGCGGCTTATACCGCTCCTTTTTTCCTAGGAAAATTGTAACTTATTTTTTTATAGTTATGCTAAAATGTACATATCGAAGAATAATGAGGTGAGATTGTATATCATTAGTAAAATAAAATCACTCAGCAGCGAATTTAAAACATTTGCAATTCGAGGCAATGTAATTGATATGTCCGTTGGTATAGTTATAGGTGCTGCATTTACAAGTATTGTAAACTCATTCGTAGCTGATATTCTAATGCCTCCATTAGGTTGGGTTATGGGGAAAGTGGATTTTTCAAATCTATACCTGACACTGCCCGTTGATGGTAAAATTATTTACTACCCTTCTCTTGAAGCCGCCAAATCAGCCGGTGCTGTTACAATAAATTACGGAGTCTTTATTAATGCGTGCATTAGTTTTATGATTACAGCTTTTGCCGTGTTTTTGCTAATAAAAAGTATTAATAAGCTCAGAAGCAAGATTGCAAAAGAAGAATCTACAAAGGCAGAAACAAAGACTAAAGAATGTATGTACTGTTTCTCCACTGTTGATATTAGGGCTAAAAAATGTCCATTCTGTACATCTGATTTACAATAATATAAAAAGGAGAAAAACGTGTTAAAAAAACTGTATATAACCTGTATGATTTTAACCTTTATAGGCTCCTCTGCTTTTGCTGATACTTATGTTAACGATCTGAGAAGTCTATTCCTTAATAATAAAGCTATTATTCTGGCTGTTAACCTTAGAACTTTTAATGCAAAAGATACTGACCAAAACGGGCTTATTGACGAAGGGGAAGAAAAGGGTACCTTCATCAACGCAATAGAGCGGCTGGATGAACTGAAGGAAGAAGGAATAAACACTTTACATGTCATGCCGGTTAATCCTACAGGTAAACTTAAAGCACTAGGAACAGCAGGTTCGGTATATGCTCCATCTTCACTTACAGAATTTAATCCTTATCTTGCAGATCCTAACTCCTCTCTTGATATAAATGCTCAGGCTAAAAAGTTTATTGATGAATGCCATAAACGTGGAATAAGGGTAATTGTTGATCTTCCAAGCTGCGGCTCTTATGATATGTACCTTGAACAAGGAGATTTATTTAAAAAGGATAAAAATCAAATGCCCATTGTACCGGCAGATTGGACTGATGTACGACTTTTTGACACCGGAACAGACGAGAATTTGAATCAGGCATTATATGATTTGCATGTCCAATATGTTGATATGATTATGAATGCCGGATTTGACGGAATACGTGCGGATGTTGCAACATTAAAGCCATATACCTTCTGGAAGAATTTGATAGCATACGCAAGAAGTAAAGATCCGAATTTTTTATTCCTAGCTGAAGCATCAGACTCCTGGAGAGAACCGCCATCTGAATATGCTGTATTTACTCCGTATAATAAACTCCTTGAGGCTGGTTTCGATGGATATTACGGCAGCTATTTTAATATTAAAGACTGGGGGAAAGGCTCACAGCTTATCAATCACGTAAACTTTAACAAAAAATTACTTGCAAAATATGATGATCCTAAAGCTGTAATAGGAAGCTTTACAACACATGACGAACTTAGTCCTATTTTAATAAACGGGGCAAAACTATCAGAAATGATTATCTGGCTTAACACAACCCTTCCTGTTAATTCCTACTATGTTGACGGTTTCCAAACAGGGGCACAGTATGTGTATTTCTGGGGAAATAAAAAGGCTGATAAAACATACACTGATGATGATTACTATTTTGTTCATAGAGGGAAGTTTGATTTATTTAATTTCTCAGCAAAACCGCAAGGAAACAATCAGAATATAAAAAATAATTTCATTATTGCCAATAAATACAAGAAAACATTTTCACAAATATTTTCAAAAGGGAGTTTCGTGCCATTGTCCATATCCGACGAATCAGTTTTTGCATATGCACGCTCTTACGGAGATAAAACTATTATAACAATAGGTAACCTTGATTTTAAAAATGCTAAACAAAAAGTTAAAATAAGTATTCCCAAAATGAATAACAGTCACAAACTTATTGTAATAAAAGGTTCTTCCGGGAATTTTTCACTCGTTCACAAAAAAGATAAACTTATTTTCGATATGCCCCCCGGAGATGTTCAGGTATACTTAGTTAACAACTTATCAATATAGTAAAGGAAACAAAACATCAATGACACAAAGAATTATATCGGGAATGCGCCCAACCGGAAAATTACATATAGGACACTATTTAGGAGTTATCGACAACTGGGTTAAGCTCCAAAATGAATATGAAAGCTATTTCTTTGTTGCAGATTGGCATGCTCTAACAACAAAGTATAATAACACAGAAAATCTGCGGCAAGACAGTATTGATGTTGTTATAGACTGGCTTGCAAGCGGATTAGATCCTGAAAAAGCAACAATTTATATGCAGTCACTTGTACAGGAAACCGCAGAACTTCATATCTACTTAAGTATGATTACACCGCAACACTGGGTTGAAAAGGATCCTACGCTTAAAGACGTGGCAAAAATGATTAAATCCGGTGACGGACAAGGGGTAAGCTATGGACTCATGGGGTATCCTGTACTTATGAGTGCAGACATTCTTATGTTCAACGCATCTTATGTACCTGTAGGAATAGATCAGGTTGCACACGTTGAAATAACCAGAGACATAGCAAGACGGTTTAATTCAATTTACGGGGTAGAATTATTTAATGAGCCGCAGCCGCTATTAAACAAATGTTCTTATATCTGCGGTGTTGATGGTAATAAAATGGGAAAATCATTCCACAATGATATTAAAATATCAGACAGCGAAGAAACAACCAATAAACGTATAATGCAAGCTATTACCGATCGTTCAAGAATTAGAAGAGATGATTTAGGACATACTGATCAATGTGAAGTGGCTTTTAAGTACTGGCAAATTTTCGGGACAGAAGAAGATATAGCCGAAATAAAGCAAGGTTGTGAATCAGGAACAATTGGCTGCGCCGATTGTAAACGAAAACTAGCAGCAAAAGTCAATGAACGTTTTAAAGAAATTCGTGAAAAACGCAAATACTACGAAGAACACCCTGAGATAGTAAGAGATATTATTTTAAGCGGTTCAGAAAAAGCCAAAAAAACAGCAGGAGAAGTACTAAAAGAAATTAGAAATGCCGTAAGAATTTATTAGCTTGCTCTGCGCATCAAATCAGAGAGCTTAATATCTTTGGTTTTGATTGAGACCTCTTTCTTTACAGGTTTTTCAGGCACTTTCCTGTATTGGGAGAGTCCGATTGTTTTATCAGATTTTTTTATCATAAAAAGTTCTAGAATAAAATTTAGAAATGTTTTCATTATGACTCCTAACTTTATTATATAGTGTTTTTTTTCTATCATTATCATACATTAAAACTATTTTTTATACATAAAACATTATCACTCGTGGTAAAATAATAATATATAAAATACGGGAGTTGAACTTGAATTGCAATCTTGAAGAAAACTTTAACCATATCTTGAATTTATGCAGTCAAAACCTGAGTCATGATGAATTAATTAAATATCTGAAAAACGGTACTGTCGCCGAAAAACAAATTGCAGCACTAAACCTTGATAAAATCCAATCACAAGATGAAGCCTTTGCTTTTATATCAAATCTTACCGGTTGTGACGGTAAAATAAGGGAAGCTGTTGCCTCAAGATTGTATGAATTTTTGCATACAAACCAATCTTTATTATCCTACCCCGAAATATTTGCCGATGCCTCCATTGATATTAATGCAAATATTTCAAGGCTTGTTATTAACAGTATTAGTGTATTTAAAAACAATACGGACTTTAAAAAAATATATACAAAAAAACTGCTTAGTTTTATTGAAGAAGGTTTCGCCGAGATTTCAAAAATCAAATGCAAAGATAAAAAATATGTACTAAATAAACAACTTTTTAAAATATACTGGTCATTGGAAGGACTTTTTGTATTTTCTGAGTCCATTGATGAAAAAATACTTATAAGCGTTCTTGAAAAAGCTCTTGAACGTCCTGAATACACCATAAGAGAGAAAGCTGCAAAGATATTATCCAAGTACGCTAATAATAACACTTTTGCGAAACTATACACACAAGTAATAAATGACGAAAATTTTTATGTGAGATTTGCCGCAGTAAATAAAAAGGAGTAATTATGAAAGTTCTTGTAACAGGTGCTAATGGAATGCTGGGGCAGGATTTATGTCCTGTTCTTGAGGATGAAGGGTACGAAGTAACGGAAACAAGCAGACACAGTATGGACATCACCTCGCAGGAAACCGTTGAACGAGTAATCTCTACACACGAACCAGAATTAATAATTCACGCAGCAGCATACACAGATGTTGAAAAGGCAGAGATTGAAAGAGAAAAAGTACACCTTATAAATACTGTTGGAACCAGAAATATTGTACAGTGTTGTAAAAAGAAAGATATCCCGCTTGTATATATCTCAACAGACTTTGTTTTTGACGGAGAAAAAGAAAAACCATATAAAACTAATGATACACCGCATCCGATAAATTACTACGGCAGAACAAAGCTTGACGGAGAAGAAGCGGTAAAGGAATTAAAAAAGTATTACATTGTCCGCACAAGCTGGTTATACGGGCATCACGGAAATAATTTTGTTACAAAATTGCTGTGTCAGAACACGACCGATGAAATTAGGGTCGTTAATGATCAAATAGGCTCTCCAACATGGACAATTGATCTCGCCACAGGCATTGTCAATATACTTGATAAAGAATATGGAATCTACCATATCTGTAACAGTGGAGCTGTATCAAGATATGAGTTTGCAAAGGAAATTTTCTCCACATTTGGAATCAAAGCAAATATTCTTCCTTGCAAATCTGATGATATAAAAACAGAAGCAAAGCGTCCAAAGTACAGTGTGCTTGATAATAACGGACTATACAGAGACTGGCATGAAGCGCTTAAAGATTTTGCCGCCCTTGCTGCGTTTTAAAATTACCATTCCAGATATTCCTCAATAATCTATTAAGTGGATTATTAAATTCTGTAAATATGCGTAATAAATTTTGAGTATACGGACTGTCCTTAATAAAATTAGAGCATGGTATCAGTCTATTTTTATCAAGATTTTCTACTAACCTTTTTGACAAATCACAAGCCACCGTCTCTAATGGGCTATATGATGCATAATCACAAATTACAGAAACAATCTTTTTATACATATTTTGATATTCTATTAAAGCTTCAGGCAACAACACTTTAGCCAGTTTATCAATCATAGAATATCCCCCCATTTTATTAAGCATATTTTGCTCGTGCATTATATGCCCAAACTCATGCAAAAACACATTCAGAAAAAAATCAGTGGGAGCATTCTTATTTGCATACTCTATATCACTTATATTGTCTATATTTTCCCAGAACTTATTACCATTTTTATAAGAATACTCTTTAAATTCATTTATAAATATTACCTTACCTTGAGTAATTTTATCATTTATTTTGTACAATTTTGTCGGAGCAAAATTACAAAAAGCAAACACGCTTTCTTTTAATCTAAGTAAATTAAAATCCTCTACAACTACCTCGACGGGTAAACCCAATTGTAAATTGAAGCGATTATTGATTTCATCTATAATCCCTGCACTCTTATATACACACCAAGCTATTATTCTATTATCCTTAAAATCGCAATTAATACCTTTCTTACTCAAATCACGAGAGATTTTATAAACATCGCATCTCATTGCTTCTTGTTTCATCTTTCTTGTAAACCCAGCAGTAAAATTTTGTAAAGTATCCGGCTGCCTTTTATATTGATTAATATTCATACTCTATTTAAATAAGTAAATAATAAAATTTGCCAGATAAGAGACCTTTTATTACAAAATGTAAAATTTTTATTGGTTATATAACAAAAATTATTTTTTGGGGATTTTAATATAGGCATAAATAGAAGGTTAATATATGCTGCAGCCAATCACACAATTTGTTATTCCTAACAATATAAATAAGACAAGGTTTCACAAAAACAACACGGTAAATAACACTTATCCGCAAATTGATACACTATCCACTATTCCGTACTACTTACCGTTTAATTTCAAGAGACTTAATTCCGCAGTTCCCGTTGAAACCACCGCAAATTACATTCCGGAGAACAAAGGGGCTGACCATCTTGATTTGCCGGATGTTCACGTGTTTGAATATCCTGATACTAATTTGCAGGTATTTGTCAATACTGCCTCAGATCATATTACATCGCAACTAACTATAATACTTGAATCTGATGCTCAAAAATATAATCCTATTAAACAAGCTCTTGTTAATAAACTAATTTCTTATAAATTCAGAGATGCAAATCTTGAGCAATACTACGACAGCAATCCACAATCGCCGTCTTTTACCGTATCAACAAACTGGAAAACACCACTACAAATTTTGGATATCCCTACTATTAATTTACTTTTAACCGACTCTCAATTTAATAATAAAGATTTACTTCTTGCAAAACAAGAATTGAAAGATTACTTACTATCAGAAGAATATAATAAGAAAAATCAGTTAACAGAAATCTTTAATAAAGAAAATTTGTATACCAAAGAAGAAGTTCTTTCACAGATTGATAGTATTCAACTAAATGATTTGCAAAAATACTATAATGAGTATTTGTCCAGTGCTAAAATGCAAACTTTTTTGACAATTAATAAAGAGATATTTAAAAATAAAAATTTATTTAAAGAATTAAACAGAAATATAAATGTAACATTCACAACAAAACAAGAACAAACAGGTAAAACTAATCAAGATACTCCCTTATTTATTAAAGATAGGGGTAATACTTCTGATGTATATTATTTAGTTGAAACCGGTGATATTAAGAATGATACCATATTAAAGATTATATCGAAACTTTTTACGAGACACTCTAACGCAGAACAAGAAAATATAAACAACTATATATATAAAGAGCAAAAGACTTATTCTGACATTGATAATATGATTTTAAAAAAGAATGAATTAGAAAATCAATTCCTTACAATAGCCGGACGTAAATATATCAGCACTATTAACCTTCCATTGACATTGAAGAATAAAGACTTGGAAACACCGCTTTTAAGCTGCTATTATACCATGCCCGTAAGTAAAAATTGTACTGATAAAATCAAATTAATAAATGAACAAAAAGAACTGTTTGAAAAGCTTTTAAATACAGATTTGTCAAATGATATTGAGGAAATAAAGACCGCTTATAAAAATTACATAGCATATTCTTTAACAGAAGCAGAATTACCAAGTATATCAAACAAAGAAATGATAAATCTTAAAGCTAATATATTTAATATTTATGAAACAATTGACTCTATTACAGAAAATGATATTAAGGATTACCTCGAAACTTATTTTTATAAAACCACTTTATCAAATAATTATATATCACTTCCTGAAATAAAAATTCCGCATACAGCTCAAGAGGTAACATCAAACTTTATCCCTAAAACAGAAAAGGCAGAAAAGCTTGATTTACCAAATATTCACGTATTTGAGTATACTGACACTAATTTAAGAGTTATCATTAATGCTGATGAAAACATTATGACGGTTGATAACCCTTATGAAATAATGACCGAAGAGAATTGTACAATTCTTGATGAGCCGCAGGTTATTGCTAATATATACCAGCAAGATAAGCAAAACTTTAACTTAGTTCAAGAAGGTATTTTACAGAAGATTTGGACAAACCGCCTTAAGGACAATAGTAATGATATATCGGTATCTTCTTTTAATACCAGCTTTTATACCACATTAACAAACACTATAAATAAAATAAGCATTGCTGATATTAATAAGATTATTTTTGACGAGAATTTCACACAAGAAGAATTTGATGCAGCAAAAAAAGAATTAATTGACGATGTTAAAAGCAATGACTCCATGTCATCAATATTCTTTAACAGCGACGAATTAAAAACTAATGAAGAGGTTATAACTGAGATTGAAAATTTATCAATCAATGAATTTAAGATATACGCTGATAATTATATTGGTAACATAAGTATGGATGTTACCGTTATTGTCTCAAAAGATTACTATAACGAACACAAAAACGAGATTCTCAGTATACTAAACAAAAATATTACATGCCGGCTAAAAGATAGCCCGAAAGAAGCAGAAGTAACAAAAGTAAAAGTCAATAATACTCGGTTACCGGAAGAAATAAATGCTGAACAATTTATTTATCCTCTTCCCTATAATGATTTAAAAACACACTACACCGAAAATTTTGCAATTATGATAGCAAATAGTTTGTTGGAAAGCGAAGGATATTCTATTGAAACAGATATGGATAATTTACCTATAAATTTAAAAAATGATACCACGCTTCACTTTGAATACAAATACTGCAAAATAACACCTATTGATAATGAAAAAAGGTTAACTAATGCTGATTTTTTAAAAATAAAAAAAATACTAGAAGATATCACCCTTGAAGATCTGAGTGAGATTATCACATATTTAAAAGACTGGCAAAAGAACAGATTTGAAACTGCATTCTCAAAACCGCTTATGCCAATGATAAAAGCGTATGAACTTATGCAGATGTATGATAATACATTTTCTTGTTATGAAACTATTGACAGTATTACGGAGGATGATGTAAAGAACTATATAAACATCTACCTGATAAACCAACAACCCTTTATTGAAGAGACAAATTAAAATAAGGATATAAAATATGATTAAACCCGTTACAGAAATTACATACAGAAATAAATATTATAATATAAACCGTAAAGAAATAAAAAATCAACCCTATATAAATTCAGCAAATATTTTAAATAAGGCTTCTGATAATTTTGTCAATAGTTACTATATGCCGCCAAATATTACTTTCAAGGGGAATATGATAGAAAATTCCACAGCGCCCGTTGAAACCACCGCAAATTACATTCCGGAGAACAAAGGGGCTGACCATCTTGATTTGCCGGATGTTCACGTGTTTGAATATCCTGATACTAATTTGCAGGTATTTGTCAACGAAATTCAAAATATGCAAGATAAAGACAGGTTTCAATCAAGTTTAACGTTTATCAATAAAGATATCAACAATTGTTCTTTTATCCAAAATAAATTATTTATGGAGATATTAATTCAAAGTTTAAAAGAAAATAATATTAATGCTAATGTAAATAAAGATTATACTAATTTTATAAACATAGATTTTGATGACCGTGTTTCAAATATTGACAAAATTAAAACACTAAATAAACTGATAATAAATCCTAATATCACAAGCGAACAATTTGAAAAGTGTAAGCAATCATTAATAGGATATGTAAACTCTAAAAAATACGAACAAGATACCGCAGAAACAAACTTATTGATAGATAAATCCTTACTAAATTCAAAAGAGGAACTTATACAAGAAATTCAAAGTACCTCTCTAGAAGATTTCTATAATTACCATTCTAATACTCTCAAAAATTCCGAAGCACAATATTTTATTACAATAGATAAAAACTTTGTTAATAATAACAAAAATATATTTTATTCTATCTTAAATTCTAATATTTCAAACAAATTTCAAAAACACTCAGAAGTTTCAATTCCCAAACTAAAACCTGTCAAATTTTCTGACGATATAAAAATTTATGACAATAAAAATGATGCATACTTATCGCTGCATTACCCAATTAATATAACATCCACCAAAGATAAACTTCTTTATAAATATTTAACACTGTTAGAAATTTTTTGGGGAAGTCCACGCATAGCTGAAAATTCTGACGGACACAAATATACATTACCATTAGAGCTAAAGAATAGTGAATTAAATCCAAATACACTTGCATATTTAGAGTTTAATTTTACTCCAACCGGTAATGAACTTATTGATTCTACTGACGATGCTATTGTAACATTTAAAGCATTGTTAGAAATACTGTATGATGAAGAACTTTCCGCAAATACATTAGAATCTATAAAAAACTATGAAAAAGAGCTGTATGCAGAAAGGTTAACTAACCCATTTGATAACGATAGCAGGCAAGAAATTTTGCATTATTTTGGACATGATATTTTTAAAATTTATGAAATCATCGATAATATAAACATTGAAGATATAAGAAATGCTATTGAAGAAACTTTTTTTGAACAAAATCCTATCGTAAAAATAAATGAACAATTAAACATCTATTAAAAGAAGCCGCCGATAAAGAACGTAGTAATTATGCGACAAATCCAATCACTAAAAGAACAGAACTCAATAAAGAAGCATTAAGAAAAGCCGGTATTCCCTCTAGTGATTATAAATACTATATTAAAAGTGATGGGTATATGACACATGAAGGGAAAGAAATCTGTAGAAAAGCTGGCATAACAAATTTCAAAGGGACCTAACAAGAACAATCTAGTAATACAATTGAAAACAATAATATAAACTTTGAAGGTGCTGATTCACCATCCATTGAACAGGAGCGGTTAGAAGAAACTAATATCCTCTCACGGGCAACACACTGGATTAAAGAAAAATTACATATTTCAAAAAGCGATGACTCCGGTATCCCCTCAATTATTACAAATGAAGATAGTTTAAGTACTGGAAATATTTTTTCAAAAGCGATAGGCTGGGTAAAATAAAAACTGCATATATCAACAGCTTCCGCTGCTGTAGTTAATTCCACTAATATGGTAACTGATACAACAGAAATACCTGAACCTAATGAAATTATTCCAGAGCCTATAGATCTTGAACCTGACATTTCTGATGATGTAGAATTTGTTAAGTTATTAAGTATAGATAATGATATTCCAAAGGAGCTTGAACCATTCATAGATATATCTGGCAATATTGATATTATTTCAGATGTGTCGGATGCAGTTTTAGATACAATTGTTGAAGATTTAGAATCGTATAACGGGGCTTTAGGAGCTCTTAAAGCAGCTATAGAAGGTATCCTCGATTTATAAGGAATTAATCAATGAACATAAGAATAAATCCTCAATCACATTTTACAGCTAATAAGAAATCAAATGCACCCCCTAAAGATATTCCATTTACGAATACGCCATTAACGGCAAATTATATGAAGGTTAAAGACCCGATTGAAGAAGGTTTTACCCAAATTGGAGAAAATATTGCACAAGGGATAGCAGATACAATTACAACACAAAAAACAAAATGGCAAAAAGCAAAAATAGCAAAGAAAGTAAAAGTTTTAAATTCAAACTTAGCAGAACTTTCTGCGCAACAAAATATATTTACAGAGAATCAACTCCTTAACAATATAAATCAAGCCTTCCAAAAAGTACGGCTTAAAATAACACCTATGAATTTTAAAGATGTCACAAAAGAAGAACTTCTAAAATTTCTCAAATATTATATTGAATACTACTCTGTAAATGGGAAAGATGCTTTAATTAAGGCATCACTAGAACAAACCCAAGCAGAAAACATGCGCTCGAACGTAATAAATGATATTATAACATCATTAAAGAAAGGAGCCGCTAGTTATACAACTCCAACAATTAGAGAACTATTAACTACTTCTCTTAACCCACTAAATCTAAATAAAAATTTAGAAAATAGCGAACAATACATTGAAGGAATTAAAAATGTATATAAAATACATCTTGAAAATTCTGAAAAAATCAATAATCTTTTAGAAGCATTTAGAGATTTGTCCAAAAATTATTTTACCAAAACAAGTAGTAAACTTGAAGAGATAATGAATTTAAAACAAGAAAGTTTATATAAATATTTAGAACGAATTCCTAAAGTCGGAATTATACCAAAAGGTTTTAGAGTTAAAGAACAGCACGAAATGATAAAAGCAATGCTATTAGATTATGCAGACGCTACAGAATGTTATATTAAAAATGGTGCTGACCCGATAATAGTTCAATATTCAAAACAACATAAAGACTTTACTGAATATTTAAATTCTATTATCCCGGAATTTAAACACGAAGAAAATATTCAAGCGATACGAAATATGATTGAAAACATTAATAAGACAAATAAAAATAGGAACACCGTTTATAATAATCTTTTAAAAATTTATATTGGAAAAGGCTCAAAACTAAAAACCGCCTGTAAACAAATAAAAACAAAAGGAAAAATTGAACTAGGTGCTAAACTTATTACAACGTTAACAACATTATATTAATGTATTATTAACAATTGTAACAATTAATTTACAACAACATTTTTTACAGCAATTATTTACAATACAGCAACTTATTAAATATGTAGAATGGAGTGTAGTGTTTTATGAATATCACATCAGTATCAGGCAACAGGCTCTATCATAATACAGTAAAGAACGATGATACCCAATACTTGAACAATACAAATTTTAATGGGTATGCAATCACACAAGATGGCAACACATATAAACAATCCAACATCGGGAAAATCACCCTGCCATCCATATCTCTGGCATTAACGGCACTTAGTGTGATAACGACTCTCACCGGACTTTCTAATACAAATTTTAGAAATAATTATCTAAAAAGGACTCTTAAACGCGGCATCAGAAACGTCTTTGCTGCTTTGGGAATAGGTACTATTATTGACATAATTATAAACAAAGTTCGTAAAAATCGTGCAGATAAGCGTGCCGAAGAAATCCAGCAGTATATGCTATATCAACAACAAGTACAATTACCTGATAAAAATCCAAAACAAAGCTACTTAAATTATTATGATAATTTATAAGCTATAAGACCCAAATTAAGCAAAATATACCCCCATAAAAACTACGGAGGTATATTTTTTATACAATTTCTTATACCAATCCAAGAGATTTATGTTTTTCATAAATTGAATTTACAAGTACATCCAATTTTGCAAAATCATCTTTCTTAGGTTTTCCTTTGACCTGTACTGGCTCAATAATCTCCGGTTTAATCGGAGCAATACATTCAACAATTTTATCAAACAGCTTGCCCCCCCAGCCATAAGATCCGATAATTGACGCAAATTTTGCTTTCGGTTTAAGAACACCTGCCAAATATGCAACATTAACAGCTGCAGGGTGAGGGCCGGCAAGCACCATTGAAACACCCATTACGATTGTTGTTGCATCAACAAGCGCAACCGCCAAATCTCCCAGATTACCACGGATTACATCGTATTTGAATACATTTATACCTTTGGCCTTGAGTTCTTTTTCCACATATTCAACCATTTCTTCTACAGAACCATACATAGAAACATACGGAAGAAGTACCAGATTTTTACCCTCGTCAGCAGTCCAATCTTCATACAAGGACAATATATAATCAATTCCATCACCTTTGTACACAGGTCCGTGGCTCGGGCATATAATATCCACATTCATTTCACGAATTTGTGCGGTATATTTCTTAGACAACATTCTGAAAGGCATCATAATTTCAGCATAATATTTTTTTATCCCGCGGGTTAATTTTTCTGACGGAACAGCAAATACATCTTCAAACGTATGGTGCGATCCCAGAAAATCACAGGTAAATATCATATTATCTTCCTTTAAATAAGTAAACATTGTATCCGGCCAGTGAACTCCGGGTGCAAAAATAAATTTAAGGGTCTTACCGCCTAAATCCAATTCTTCTTCATTTGAAATAACCTGTATTTTTTCTTCTGGGACAAGAAGCATTTCCTTAATATTTCCTGCAACATTTCCGTTTGTTACAACTTTTGCTGCCGGAAATTTTTTAAGAAGCGCAGGGATTGAGCCAGAATGATCCTGTTCCCCATGGTTTGCTATAATATAGTCAATTCTCGTTATTCCATTTTCATCAAAAGATTGCAAATACTGTTCCGTAAATTTAGGATACATCGTATCAATTAGCGCAATTTTATCCTTACCATTTACAATATAAGAATTGTACGTCGTACCATTATCCAATGGAATTAATTCATCAAATATTACTCTATCAAAATCGTTAATGCCACAATAAAATACAGAATCAGTTATCTTTTTAAATGCCATAATTAATTCTCCTTAATTAAACTGTATTTGTCAATGAATATTTTATATTAAAGATAAATAAGAATAAAGAGTTAGTTAAGACGTCTTTCCAGAGACTCTACAGCTTCTAACCTCTCCCCGTGAAGATACAACAGTGCCTGAGTTCTACCGGCTAGTGCAGGTTCATACAGAGGATTAATTTCAACGGCTTTTTCAAAAGCGTAACAAGCTTTTTTATGGTTATCAAGATTACAGTAACACCAACCGATATATGTATAGTCAAACTCCTTATCTTCCGATAATTCCACAGATTTGGAGAGATATTCAAGTGCTACAGTATAATCACCCATCATAAAAGAACTAACACCAGCACCTCGCAATGCATTTACATTATCAGGTAAAATGGTCAGAATATTTTCGGCTAATTGCTTAGAAACAGCATAATCACCCGCCCCAAATGAGGTTTCCATTTTCTTCATAATACTTAATAATCTTAACTTTGTAGTTAAGGAAGATATTTTTGATATTAGTGTATCTATATGTGTTTCCTCTTTATAGTCCGTGTAATCTAAGTATAACACATTTGGAGAAAGAACATAGTTTTTTATTACAGATGTTTTCTTATTCATAAAATTAGGTTACAATATTAGAAGGTTAATTTTTAATACCGGACAGGGTACCCCTCTGTATATGTTATAAGTGAGTTTAATTTGGAATAAAAATTGATGGAAAAGATTAAAAGTAAAGCTTTATACGTACTAGTATTCATCCTTTGTGCAGCCTTAGCTGTTTTTATTATTGATATTTCCCGTTCAGAATCTCTTGGCTTTAAAAACTACAGCATAGCACTTGATGCTTATAAAAAGAAAAACTATACGGAAGCTGCAGAACATTTTGCTAAAGTTCCGCTGTTCTCAAGTGTAAAATCGGCTGCTCTTTTCAGGGAAGCACGCTGCTTCACATTATTAAACAACAATGAAAACGCTAAGAAAAAATATAACCTCATTTTTTTATTACATCCGCGTTCTTCCATTGCGGTATTAAGCCTTTACAATGCAGGAGTCTTAAATTTTGAAGAACAAAATATTAAAGCAGAAAAGTACTTCAAAAAAATTGTAAAAAAATACCCTAGCTCACAATATGCTGCTCCTGCTCAGTTTTATCTGGCTCAAATTAACTTACAAAAAGCTATTGAGGCTGATGATAACAAAGAACAAATTTTAAAAGAAGAAGCCTTACAAAAATTATATAACTACCTTCAATCAGAACCGGCAGGCAAATTTTCAAAACAAGCAATCGATACGATTGTACAACTTAATGCTGTAAAATCAGAATACGATAATTTAATTATCGCAAAAGCATACTATGAACTGGGAGACTATCAGAATTCCAAAAAATTTATGGATAAAACAAAACAGAATGAAAATTGGAATGACTGGGCGAAATTGGCATTCAAGCTAAACAATAAAACACTTGCCAAAAAGTATATTGAAGAGGGACTAAGTAAATCATCCGAAGTCGTTGAAACAAATGACTTATATAAAACTATTGATGCATACCTGACACTATTTTCTACACAAAGAGAAGGGTTAAATCACTTAAATGAACTGTTTAAAAACAAACCCATTAAAGGGGCAGACTACATCCAATATCTTGACTGTAATATAAAAACAGGAAAGGATAAAATAGCCTGTTATAAGTCATTATACGAAAAATATCCAAACGGACAATTTGCAGCTGATGCTCTTGCTAATGTATTTTTGGCAAAATATCTGGAAAAACAGTACTCCGATGTAGAACGTTTCGGTAAAATTCATATGAAAAAATTTCCGGAGGCTAAATCGGCTCCAATGGTTTCTTATTTCATGGGCAAAATGTCAGACAAAACCAAACATCACGAAGCAGCTAATGCCTATTTTCAACATACTATAACAAAATATCCAGACACATATTATGCATATCGCGCATATCTTTCAATGAACAAAGATATTGAATTATTTGATGAAATAAACCTTGATGCAGTTAAGATTGTATTCCCCTATAAAAAATCAATGGAAAAAAATCTGGTTATAAAACTTGCTCTCCTAGGTGATTATGACCTTGTAGAAGAAATTTGTAAATCAGATGATTTTGTACAAAGCTGGATTGCATATAAAAAAGGTCAATATACCCGCTCCTGTATACTGGCACGCGATGCTATGGAAAAACTACCGGTCAAACCGAATTTTGATGATTTAAGGTGGAGACTTGTTTACCCCATCCATTATTGGGATATCATTACAAAATATCGCTATACTAATAATCCCGTCATATTACTTTCTATACTAAAAGAAGAAAGCCACTTTAATCCCGATGCTAAAAGTCCTGCAGGAGCACGCGGTTTAATGCAGATGATGCCGGCAACAGAAGCTGAATTAATCACAAGTTATAATATTCAAAAAGGAACCGATCCTATTATAAACGACATCAAGCTTGGTAGTATATACTTTGCAAACCTTCTGTATCAACTGGACAATAAAGCGTTATTTGCACTTGCCGCATATAACGGCGGTATCGGTTCTGTAAAAAACTGGCAAAAAACACTAAAATTTAATAATATAGATGAGTTTGTTGAACAAATACCTTATTCTGAAACTAACAATTACGTGAAAAAAATTATCCGTTCTTACTGGATGTACACAAATATTTATAACTAAAAAAAACCTCTCTAAACGAGAGGATTGAGCGATGAGGATTTCAAGTATATGGTAACGTGTTACTTTTAGTTTTTCATTGGAATTAAGTAGTAGATAAAAAGGGTGGAACAAGTGCCACCCTTTACCGCATCAATACAGCCTCATAATCTCTAGAAGTACGGCTGCGGCGGTTTCTCCAATTTTTATGATATTTCTAACTTATGTGCTTTCGCTTCCTTTTTTAATACTTTAGGAATATATATATTTAATATGCCATTTTTATAATCAGCAGTACCCTCTTCCGGTTTTATCGGTGTATCAAATGAAATTGTACGCTGATATTTACCGTACCTAAACTCACAAGTATGGTACTTTATGTTTTTTTCTTGTTCCTGCAGTTCTTCTTTTTCCTCTTCTATTTTTGCTGTTATAGTCATAAAATCATTATCTAATTCTATATCTATATCCTCTTTTTTTACACCTGGAATTTGAACTTTTACTCTATATGCCTTGTCGGTCTGTTTTACTTCTATAGCAGGGCGCCATATAGAAGTCTTCTTTAAAGCAAGCGGGTTTGAAAATACAGGATGAAGAACTGTATCTCTAAGGAAATTATTTAACTCATGGTGTATACTTTCAAAATATAAATCCGGTTCTCTTATTATTAAATCGGTTTTCATATCTGCTCCTTTCACTTTGTACCTTAATAATAACCTCGTTATTTTGTAAAACATTACCTGAAAGTATTAAATAATGAAAATGCGTGTAAGCTTACAAGACAATAGCTAAAATTCATTTAGTCTCAAATAATTTAAAATACTACCAGTCAGACAAACATTCTATCAAATGATAAATTAGAAAAAGAAAGGTTAAATATATGAACATCATATTTTATGACTTTAGAGATTCAGAAAAGGAATTTTTTAATCAGAACCCTAATGATGATTTTGATATAAAGTTTGTAAAAGAAGCACTTAATGAAAAAACAGAAGTGAATAATCATGATGCAAATGAAACGTCTATAATCAGTGTTTTTACGACTTCTAAAATAAACGGAACAGTTCTAGATAAATTCAAAAATCTTCGTATTATTACAACCCGCTCTACAGGTTATGACCACATAGATACGGATGAATGCGCAAAAAGGAATATAAGAGTACTGAATGTTGAACATTATGGAAAGAATTCTGTAACAGAATATACTATAGGGATGATAATTGCACTTATAAGGAAAATTGTTCCAGCAGTAAGAGATGTAAGAAACGAAACTGTAAACACACAAAAATATATAGGACGAAATTTAAACAAATTAACTCTTGGTGTAATTGGAACAGGTACTATCGGGTGTTCTGTATGCAAAGTTGCAAAATCCTTAGGAATGAAAATTCTGGTTAATGACAAACAGAAAAATCCCGAATTAAAAGATATAGCCGAATATGTAGAATATGAAACCCTACTGAAATTATCCGATATTGTAACACTTCATATACCATATACAAAAGAAACATATCATATGATTTCCGAATACGAGCTTTCATTAATGAAAAATAATAGTTATATAATCAATACAGCTCGTGGAGAATTGATTGATACAATGGCTCTGTATAATGCTATAGAGGGAGGAAAGCTCGCAGGCTGCGCCTTAGATGTCCAAGAATGTGAAAATATTATAATCAATAATGATGAAAAACTCATTTCAACTATTTCAGAGACCGATAAATTTTGTATTCAACGGACTAATATTACTAAAAAACTTGCAGAATCTGAAAAAGTAATAATCACACCACACATTGCATATAATACTATTGATGCCATTAATAATATTCTGGAGGTTACATTCCACAATATAAGAAATAGTTTAAAAGGAGACAATTCCAGCAACAGGGTAGTCTAATACTAGGCTTTTTTTAATTCAGTAATATTTGGGTCAAGAACTTTTCGCCCTATATTTTCAAAATTTATTGAACAGAAATTTTTTGTCCCGTAGCTAAATATTTTTTCGACAACACCTACCCCAAATTTAACATGCATAACCCGATCTCCCTGCTGTATAGGATCACTATGAACAATGACATCCTCTGGTATTTCTGCTGCATAGATAGGAACTGCAGGAGTAGCCGTATTTTTCTGTTGTAATATCGCTCCGTCATCTTCAGGTTTAACCTCTGATAATTTTTCTTCCGTTTCTTCTTCTGGCAGCAAATCAGAATGCTGTACTACCGGTTCCTCGTCTTGAACAAGCTCAATATCATCTTCGCTGTTATCTTCCTCTATTTGTAATTCATCTGCGCCGACAAGCTCTTCTATGAAATCTAAATCCTCTTCTGATAGTTCATCTGTTTCCTGATGTAACGGAGTCATATAAACCTTGTCAACATCTCGCCTTATTTCTTCATCAAGAATTTCTTCTGGAGTTCTTTCCTCCTCTTGATTTTCTATTGTTTCAAATTGAGACTCAGACTCTTCTAATACAGCATTATCCGCTGCTCTCATATCAGCATTAAGTTCTTCATTTTCAAATTTTAATTCCAGTACGCTATCATCACTATACTGACGTTCTGCTTCCTGATAAGAAAAATCATCATTTACTTCATCAAGTTCCGGAATATCACTAGAAATTTCTAGTTCTTCAGCCATTAATAAATCCGGTTCTTCAAGCACAAGTTCTTCTTCAAAACCTACTACATCATCAGACAATTCCAACCCGTCTGCATCATCCAAATTCAATTCCGCTTCAAGCTCTACATTTTGCTCAATAGGGGACTCTGTTTCTACTATATCTAAATTATCCACTATAATAGCTGTATCTTCGGTCTCATAGTTGACACTCATAGCCGCAGTCTCATCATCAACCATACCAGCGATTTGTTCAGAATGTTCTGTTTCAAGTGCGGAAACATCAACAGGCTCGAAAACTTCATCACCGGCAATACCCTCTTCTTCCAATTCATCCCCAGCCGTCTCATATTCTTCATCAGGAAGTATTGGAGCAATCAATTCTAATTCAGTATCTTCTTCACTTTCATTATTGGGAACAAGTTCCTGTATTTCCTCTAAAGGTTTATCAAAATTTTCTTCTGGAATGGCATCTGTCGGCTGCTGGATAGAAACACTACCTGAGTATTCCGGTTCAGGTGAAACCGAAGCATCCTTTAAACTATCCGATACATCCTCTTCAGTTAATGATAATGCCTCCGGATTATAATCCTCTATAACTTGCTGATCATCCTCGGTCTTCAATTCTGGTAAAGGTTCGTATTCGCTATTTTGTTCTAATAACGGCTCCATAACACTTATATGCTCATTATTTTCTTCTTCATTATTCTGCAATTCCTCAGCTTGAGCAGTTTCTGTTACAGTACCTTCTCCAGATATAACAACATCATTCTCTATATTGTAACTCTCTACTTGAGAATTAACTTCACTTTGTTCTGTATTATCCTGAACATTATTTACCTTTGGTACTACTTCCATAATTTCTTTTAACTGAAATATCAAAGAATAAGGAGCTGTCATAGACCCTGATAATATATATTTATCCGAAGATAGATTTTTAAGTAAAAATTTGCAATAATCAAAATTATCCGGCTTTTTTATACCACCAAATACAATTAAACTACCACTATTTTGTTTTAATGCGGAAATAAACTTAAAATCAGAAGGAACTATACATGAAGTAATAACATTATTATTTTCTATCAGTTCTTGTATAAAATCATTATCAGCAGCCATGTCAGACAACTTTGCAAAAGCATATAATTTATTATCTGTACCTTTAAAAGAGTTAAGAACAAGACTTATATATTCTCTGACAAACATTTTATTAACATGACTCAGGTCAATTATTATAGTTCCTGGACCAAATTCAGACAAGGATGTCCAATCCATAACTTCATCATGTGAGTTTGCAAATATGCTTGCATCACAAAGCTTTTCCAATTTTGTTTTAAAAAAGAACAAACCAAGATTTTGTGAATAATCAAAAACATTATCAATAACTGACTTAAAAGAATTGAACGGAATATATGGCACAGTAGAAGCGTATGCTCTTAATTCCGTAAATATGGAACTGACCATCGCTCGACTTTCGTCCGTAATATCAGAAAAATATTTGTCAAATATAAAACCAATGGCATGCTCATTAAGAGGAAGTTTAAAATCAATACCCGCAGTAAGTTTAATCCCATCAAGTGAACCAGATGTATCAAATACTAATGTGTTATACCCCAAATTTTTTATCTGATATGCAAAATTAGAAATTAACAAGTTTGAATCAACGTCTTTTTCAGATACAATAAGGATTTTTTTATCAAAGAATTCTTTATCCGATATAAGCTTATTTTGTTCAATAGCCAACTCACCTATAATAATGTCCCTGTTGGCACCTAATTTAGAAATAATTTCTGACGTTTCTATAACTTCACATACAGCATCTTTTGAAACAGTTTGAATATTAACAGGTACCCAGGGAGCATCAAAAACAGCAAGTAATTTTGCAAAAACAATATGACAAGTATTTCCTGTTTCTACATACAATACTTGCGCAATATATATGTTGCTATCATCCGCTACTTTTAACATTGATGACAGATGAACAGGTTTACTGCTCTCTATTTTTACTAAATTGCCTCTTACATCCAAAATTTTCATCATATGACTACCTAAAATGATTTTAGCATGAAATTATAAATATACACCATATATTTTTTTTATTTTATATAATATCAGAAATGTTTATTTGAGCTACTTTGGAGAGAATATGACAGTAAACAAATAATTGTAAATTTTTGTAAATTTTATGACAAATAAATAGCAAATTTCAACATTTTTGAATTTTGATATATATGGTAGTGTATTTGGAGTTATTATGATACCAAAAGTAACAGGTGAGATGGTTAATTATGGTGCAAAGCGTAAAGAACGTTCAGATAAAGCATCATTTGATAAAAATGACAAGGAGATTAAAGTACTTCCCAGCAATATAAGTACAAGAACAATAGCAAGTTTTAACAGAACAGCTAGTGCAGCAACTGAATACTGGGTAAAAGGACTTAACGGGGATATAAATTCAAACTTTTATGAGTTTCTGGCAATGGGACGAATTCCTTATTGGCTTGGTGGAGCAACATTTATAGGAATTTTTAACGGTATGAGTCGTTTTTTTGATTCAAGAGGAGCTCAACAAGCAAAAAAAGTCGGCTTAAAACTTGCTACAGGGGTAGTTTTCTATTCACTTGCCAAAATGCTCTCCAAAGAGTTTATTACCAGACCTGTTGCCATGGCAACAGGCATTGATATAGATCAGCCGTACCTCAATGTTGCCGCATCTCTTCCAAAAACACTATTAAGCATCCCTCCTAAACCGGGAGATGACCCTAAAACGCCAAATCGAAATATTCAAGACTTAGATTCACAGTATCAATATCAAAAGCTATGGGAAAGTGTTGAATTTCCCCGTGTCGATTTGGTTAAACCGGAATTTTTTGACAATGTTGCAAGGAAAAACGGATTAGGAAGTAATCTAAACAACGCTGAAACTGAGGCCAAGCCAATTCTTAAAAACGTTATCTCCACAGCAACAACAGCAACAAGAATTTCTTCCTTCTTATGGGCGGCTTGCGGGGTAGCTCTGGCAGCCTGCGGAAACTGGCACAGCTATTATGAAACATACCTCAGCGGTACTAAATTAGGGAATAAACCAATTTCAAAAGACATGACGTTTAATGAAAAAATGAAAGTAAGGTTAGATAACTTCTGGCAGCATACAAAAGAAGGAACTCTGGCTCTTGGCAAAACCTTTAAAGACTCTGCAAAAGAGTTTTATCATGGTACTCCCGGCTCAAGCGGCTTCAAAAAACATGCCGGTAAAGCTCTATTGTTCACAGCAATCGGCTCAACAGTATTTGGAGTTGCTAATACTATCATAAGAGCACGCTCAATGGGCAAAAACCTTTGCGATGAAAACATTATAGATAACACAAAAGACAGTATGGTGGTGTAATATGGCAGCAATAAATAAAATTCAAAACCAAACAGCTTTTACACAACAAAAACCGAACTCTGAACAAAAGAAGTCCGGCAGTGTCAATATGGAACGCTTTCTGCCATTACCAAAAATGCACTACAAAAATCATAATGAAATTCCTGATTCGGTAAACAACATAAAACCGGAACCCGGACAAGGACATTTACTAAATGGCGGAATATTTGGGTCAATCGGAAGGTTTTTTGTTAATAGAGCTTATGATATTAAATCCGTTTATAAAGGTTACACTGGAACAGCAAATGATCATCAGCTAGGTAGAACAAACGATGTTGGTCTTGTTCTGAGCGGACTTGGAATAGCTTCGTTTCTTGCAACAAAGCGTGTTGCAACAATGCCTAAACATATGGAATTTGTTGGATTTGCATCCTTCTTATCCTCAATGGCAATATGGCCTAAAATAGGTATATTCGGACCTGCAAGACTTGTCCACGGTTTTGATGTCGACAAACGATATATTGACGATCAAGGACGTAACAAATCTGTATTCCAAGATCCAAACTATGTTCCGTTTGATTTATACAGAGGCAAGAAAAAAAGTGAAAATTTATCAGCTATAGCTGATTATATGGGCATTTCTAAAGAAGCACCCAATAGAGAAGAAATAGTAAAAGACCAGATGATAAAAATTGCAAGACAAAATAATACTCTCTGGATGTTAACCTCGGGTGTTGCTGTTCCAACTCTTACTGCACTGCTTTGTAATGGATTTGAACGTTTTTATGAACCTAAAGTTGTAGCGCACAAAGCACAGTTGCATAAAGAAAAATTAAATGCTATGTATAACAACGTAATCAAAAACACCGCATCTATAGAATTAACCCCAAAATCTTCTAAACCATCTACTATATCCCGTGCATTTACAAAATTTGCACAAATAGATGGCCCCGGGAAAATCCTTACAGAAAAAGAAATCACTACTTTTGTTAACTCTGTGACTAAAGATGCCGGAGCAGGAGTTTCTGCAGCTCTGTCCTATGACATTAACAAAATGCTTTCCCAAAAAGATAAGATTGCTGTCAATCAAAAATATATTGAGCATTTAGCAGCAAATATTAAAGCCGCCTTTGAAAGTAATAGTATTGAAAAATTAAAAGATGGCATTTTATCCGGTGATGAAATTAAAAATGCATTGGGAATGACAGATAAACAAGTTAAGCTTATTGATGTTAACGATATACAATCAAAATTAACCATTTCAGTATATAACAAATTAGGTTCATCATTACAAAATGAGATAAAAAATAAAATAGACAAAATAGTTTCCGGAGCTACAAAAAACACCTCCGGTAAAATAAGCATCGTAGACCAACAGTTTATGGAAAATCTGGCTAAAAATCTTGAAGTAAAATTTCAGGGACATAAACTACTAAAAAATGGCATTCTATCCTTTGATGAAATTAAAAATGCATTGGATATTACTGATGAACAACTTAAGACCGGTGTTACTTATAATGATAAAACCATTCAATCTCAATTAAAAGCGGCAATAAACAATAAACTCGCTCAATCAAAGATTGATAAATCAAACCTCTCCCGTGTACAAGCAATAGCAGAAAAACAGCTGCAAGGTAATGAAATTATTCCTAAGTCAACCAAATTTATTATGACAAAAGATACAGCCGAGAGTATAAACTCTATTGGAAAGGCTATGGAAGATTATCTTGTACAATTCAAACAACTTAAAGAAATTAATGCTCTGAAAATGGGAGATATTGCAGATTCTCAAAATGCGTTTTTCTGGAAAAAACTTGAAAAAACATTTACAAATATTGTTCATCCTAACAATGTTATTAACTCAAAAGACTTGAAACTGCTTGTTGATAATAATGAAGCTATAAAACTTGACGCAAAAGCTAATCTTGAAGCTTTAGTAAAAGATGAAATAGCTTATAAACAGGCAGTCAGAACAATAAGCGAATTAAAAGATAATTATATTGCTGCAATGCTCGGTGATAACTTACCGGCAAATGCTTATAATGATTTTATTTTCGGCAAATATAACAACGAAGGAACTAGCTGGAATAAACGAACTTTCCAGCACAACCTTACTGAAATGGATAAATTTATTGAATTACAAACAAAACTTGCAAACAATTTCAAAAATAATGTAGATAACAATAAGTTCCGCCGTCTGGTTGATGTAATTGCCGCTGGAGCAGACAATAGAACATCCATCGCATACCTCGAAACAAAAGCAAATGTTAATAAAGTTGAAAATTTTGTAACAGCCTGTGACAGAATTATTCATACACTTGATATATTCAGAAGATCTCATCTTTACAAGCTGGCAGATGACTTTACAATTGATAAAAATGCTTTATTTGAAAAAGCTAAACTTGAAACATTGAGTGCAGGTTCGCATGATTTCTTTGCAAAGTTTAATTTACGTAATAAACCGCATGAATTTAGAAAGTACATGGAGCTTGTATATGGCGGAGCGTACCTTGATCCGGCAACAAAAAGTGTCATGTCTCCAACCTCATTAGAAACAACAACAACCTGGCTTAACAGAACAAGACAAATCTTAGGAAATTATATAAAACTTGGCAATTTTGGCGGGACTAATAACTGGCTTTATTCCGAATTTACATTACACGAAGGTATAGACAGCCGTTACAATGATAATTTACTAAAAACATCAGAAGCCGCATACAAACTTCAAGGTAAAACTCCGGTTGAATTATTAAATCAAGGATTTAAAAACTCATATAACAGTAATAAGTGGTTGAGAACCTTTGGCGGACTATTCGTCGGTGTTTTTGCTCTTTCAATACTATCACAATTCTTCTTTGGGAAAAAAGACTCCACCATTCCAAAAGAAAAAACCCGTATTGCACAAAAAAAACTAGAATTTAGAAATGCAAAAAATAATACAGTTAATGCAAATACGCAAATAAACAGAAAGCTTGAAAAGGAGGTTGCTAATGCACGTTAATTCCTTACACAATCTAAATATCTCAAAAATTCAACCTCAGTTTAAAGCAGATTTGAAAAATAACGAAAAAATATCAAATGAACAAAGTAATACTGTACAAACTACAACCAATCCGTTTGAAAATTATTTAGACAGCCAAGCTGCAGTTAATGCTGCAAATATTACAAAAATACAAGCTGTTGATAATAAAATAAATACACCTGTTGAATATAAAAATAATCTTCGTTCAATGATTCACGACAACAATGCAGTAATTATGGCAATTATCCCGAGAATTCTCGGTGCTAAAGATTTAAACGGAGACAGAAGAATTAATCCAAAACTCGGCGAAAAACCCGGAACGTTCTTAAGCTGTATCGATAAACTTGATGAAATAAAAGATTTGGGAATTAATACATTACATGTTTTACCAATTCATCCTCCAGGAAAAACAAAAGCTATGGGTACTGCCGGTTCAGTTTACGCTCCCTTAAAATTTGTTGAAGATAACGGAGACATTGCAATTGATCCTGTATTAGTTGATTTTTCTGATCCCAGAAGCCCTCTGGAACAGTTTAAAGTATTCATTGATGCCTGTCATGAACGAGGCTTAAAAGTTATGCTTGATTTACCTAGCTGTGCATCTTTAGATATGAGTAATAATGAATATGAATTAATGGCGCATGGCAGACATGGCGAAGATAAATGTCCACAAGGCTGGGTTGATATCAGAATGTTTAACCCTTGGGAAGATGAGACAAAACGACAACTAAATCCAAAACTCTTAGAAATGCACAAACAACTTATTGACAGTTGTATTGATTTAGGTGTTGACGGAATAAGAGCTGACGTTGCACGTGCGAAGCCAACAGAGTTCTGGGATATCTTAATTACTTATTCACATGAAAAAGATCCGGAATTTGCGTGGCTTGCCGAAACTTATACCTATGAATGTGCATCACCGCAAGTAAACATGATGTATGATCGTCCTATTGACTCTTTAAGAGCCGGATTTGACTGCTATTACGGTCAATACCACATGTTCCATGAAATGAAAGCCAGTGAATTCCTTGATTATGTTGCAATGAATCTTGATTTAACTAATCGAGATTATGAAGGTGATGGAATAAAAGAACTTGCCGGCAAGTCATTAATCGGGTCATTTACAACCCACGATGACATGTCCGCAATGGTTCGAGGCGGTGAAGTTTTTTGTAATTTATCAACAATTATTCAATCAACAGTTCCAATGACAAATCCTTATTATGTTGATGGTTTCCAATATGGAGATGCTTATGATTACCCGTATGCTAATAAAAAAGATATTGAAACCCAAACAGACAGTTATATAAACAAAGTTCATAAATATAAACTTGATTTATTCAACTTCTCAGCACCTCCTGAGGGTAATTATCCCGACATAGGCAGAGTAATGAAAGAAACCAATGAAATGCGCAAAAAGTATGATGATATTATCACTAAAGGCAGCTTTATTGAATTGTATAAAGAAGGTGACAAGGGTGATTGGATTATACCTTACGCAAGACATTTAAACGGTAAAACTCTTATTGTCATTGCAAACAAAAATGTAAACCGCCCCGTATCCGTAGCGGTATGGGTTCCCGGTATAAAAGAAGGACAACGGTTAAAGAACATCGCACCAGAATATGGTGAAAAAAGCACCTTCCAAACTGCAAATAATGAAATAAGAGCAATTCTTGCACCTGCAAAAGCTTATGTATTTGAAGTCGATACTCCTAATATTGAAACGGACTATAGTGACTATGTTTATAAGCAAAATTTTGATGAAGGAGAATTAATTAATAAGAAAGTCTCAAAAAAATAAAATATTAGAATACAAGATTAAGGCTCCTGAATGTTTGCATTCAGGAGCCTTAATCTTTCTATTAACTTTGTTTTTTATTTAACACTATCTTTTATGACAATAAGATTATTAAATACTTTCATAACGCAGGTTGGAAGTACAACTTCGTGCAGACCATCAGCTATACTTATTATACTGCCGGCTTTCAATACTACATCTTCACCCTTGTACTGAAACGTATAATCATCTTTTCGATCAGATCTGATAGTAATTTTGTTATCCATTTTTTTATCCTTCTAATATTAAATTTAAACAAAAAATAAACGGATATACACCCTCAACAGGAGCATACCCGCTTTATTAAAATAAAATTAGTCAAAAACGTACCCGATAATAGATGCTTCTCTTGCACGTTTAACAGCTTTGGTAATCATTCTTTGATGTTTTGCACAATTACCGGTTACACGTCTCGGAATAATTTTTCCAGCTTCAGTTAAATAGCGTTTTAATTTAGACGCATCTTTATAATCGATTACATCAACATGTTCAGCACAAAAAGAACAGGTTTTGCGTTTTTTCTTGTCTTGTAAATCTTGTTTTGCCATAGTTTTAAATTGCCTTTCTAGCCTAATTAATTTCTACCATCCTAAAAGGGAATTTCTTCCTCATTTATCAATTCATTAACATCTTCAATGTCTTCATTATCAGCATATTTTACGATAGAATCGTTAGCTTCAACAGAAGCGACTGATACAGCTGAAGCTCCGCCTATTTTCTCTATAGTATTAGCATCTAATTCAAAAACTTTCCTTTCATTACCGCGTTCATCCTTAACATTTGTTATTTGCAATGAACCTTCAACCAGTACTCTATCTGCTTTTAAAAGAGATGAAAGAACTTCCTGATGAGACTGGCGTTTCGAAATCACACGTAACATTATAGGTTCAGCATTTCGTTCTTCTATAGACACAACAAATGATGAAACTGAAACATTATTTTGTGTAAAACGCTCCTCTGGAGTTCTTACTATAGTACCCGTAATTACTGCTTTTGCTAATGACATTATACAGCCTGTACTTTCTTTGATGTTTCTAAAAACATTGTTCTGATGACATTTTCATTGAGTCTTAAGCTTCTTGTAAAATCCGCAACTTTTTCTGCTGGGAGAGATAGTATTGTATTAACAAAAAAACCATCTCTGAAATTTTGAACATCAAATGCAAGTTTTTTACGTCCAATTTTATCCGTTGATATTACAGAGCCGCCCATTTCAGCGACATCAGAATTTAATTTTTCTACAACCTTTTCTACTTCTTCTGTATCAAGATTGGGTCTAAGAATTGTTAATAATTCATAATTTTTCATATTTATATTTCTCCTTATAAAAAAGATTTTAACATAAACATAAAAATTACAACACGTAATCTCCTTCAAAAGTATAATTTGCAGGCCCCGTAAGATAAACAGGGAAATTGGTTTTACCTTCTATCCCCTGCCAGTCAACAGTTACAGCACCTCCAGGAAGATTAACTAAAACTTTACTTTCTGTTAAGTTATTTAAAATTCCTGCCACTACAGATGCACACGCGCCGGTACCACACGCAAGAGTAATTCCGCAACCACGTTCCCAAACGCTCAACTCTATTTCGTTACGGGAAACAATCCTGACAAACTCAACATTTGTTTTTTCAGGAAATACCGGATTTATTTCTATTTGAGGACCATATTTTTGCGCAAGAGGCATCGTCTCTAGATCTGTAAAAATTACAAAATGAGGATTCCCCATAGAAACCGCATTACCCGTAAATGATACATCTTGCAATTGCAGTACATAATTTATACATTTATCTCCAAGGAAAGGTATTTTATCAGGAATTACTACCGGTACAGACATTTTAACAGCAACCTCTCCGGAAGATAAAACCTTCGGTGTAATAGTTCCAGCATCCGTCTTTACTGTAAATTCTGATTTCGCAATAATTTTTTTATCATATAAGTATTTAGCAAAACAACGCATTCCATTCCCGCACATCTGCGCGGTTGAACCATCAGAATTATAAAAATACCAGCCAATATCCGTTTTTTGCGTTTTATAATCAGGAATAATCAATCCGTCCGCACCAACCCCAAAATGTCTGTCACACAAAGTTCGAGCTAAGTCTGCCATAAACATTCTTGATTTTTTATACTCGGGGTAATCAATTATTATAAAGTCATTACCACACCCCTGCATTTTTGTAAAATGTACTGTTTCCATTATTTCTCCGTAATTTCAAAAACTATTATACAACATTTTAAGTGTTATACAACAGTAAATTTACGATTACGCAATTCTCGCCTGTCTTCTTCCATATCAATTGTATTTATAAACAATTTTACTCTTTTGTCAAACCCTGTTAAATTTAACACTGCTATAAGTTCCGGAGGTGTATTCAACAAAATAATAGTCCTATTCTTAAATTCCTTCAGTAAATCAAAAAAGTCAGGAGAGAGAGAACATATATTCTCCATATCTATTGCAGGATATTTGTTCTTACGGGGATTATTAAAAAATTCCCTGATTTCTTTAATTTCATTTTTTAAAAGGATCCGAAACTTAGGACATAAAACCGTATAATTTTCTGTCTCGTAGGTTATCATACTAAAATTTTAACAATTTACTCGAATTTCCTACACTACCGAAACATATAAGATTTGTATAACTTTAGTATAGGTTTAAACTAAAAAATAACTTGTTTCTCTGTCACTATAATATCAACCTTTTTATCATGCTCTTCAAATGGCAGTATTTCAAATACCAATTCATCCGGCAATGCAAAAACCGTTCTTGCCCTGCCTGTTTCAAGAAAAAAATCGTAACACCCTTTACCATAACCCAATCGGTTTTTATTTTTATCTGCACACAACCCCGGCATTATTATTAAATCAATTTCATCAACATCTACAGGCGATGTACATGGTTCTAAAATATTATACTTAGACAAAGTAAGTTTATCTCCCATTTTCCACGGACAGGCTAACATATTTGGCCCGTCAAGCCGAGGAAGATAAAATACTTTATTATCATCCGCAAGTGACAAAAGATTTAATTCATTATCCTTAGGATAATACAGCATTACATTTTTTGCAGTCATATAAAATGTAAGTCCGCGAATTTTGTCGGTAATAATTTCACTTATAGTACTAATATCAAGTTTTGCCCTGATTTCTTTAGCTTTCTGCCTATAATATTTTTTATCCATAATTACATTTTACTCCGTAGTATAAAGACTGTAAATTTTACAAAAATTTACATTGTTAACACTAAAAAGTCAATTTATAAGACATCTTTTACTTTATATATAATATAATTTAGGAGAGAGATATATGACCAATATTCGTAAAGAAACCATTCAAAATGCTTATAATACAAGAATAGCAGCTTCAAAACCTCAAAATCCGTTACAAAAAAGTAAAAACATAGTTCTTTTCAAAAACCAAACAACTAATGAACAGGATAAAAAACAGGCTTATCTTGATTACTCTGAAATGATACTTGAGAAATTCGATACTGATAAAGACGGAAAAGTTTCAAAAGAAGAATTTAAACAAGGAAACCTTAAACTTAATTATGAAGTAAAAAAACAGCTTTATAATGAACCGAAAGATAATAAAAATTTAATAAAAAGAATGTTATCACATAATTACAACATCGTGTCTACAATACTTGACACTAATTCTGACGGTTATATTTCAAAAGAAGAATATGCAATGCTTGTATTAATGAGCGACGAACAGGGGGGAGTTCCTGCCGATGGGAAATTTACTATTAAGGATGAAGAAGCTGCTATGTATCAAATGAGGATGGAACAAAATAATCCTGCTTTTCTAAGTAGATTAAAAAACAATCCATTTTCAAGCAAATAACTACTTTTTAAGTATTTTATTATAGAGGCGCTGATACAACTCATCCGCATATTCCATTTTTAGTAAAAGATTCAATAATACATAAACACCGAAGCAACCTGCCCCGACTGTTAGTATTTTTACACATTCAAAAACGTATTTAGGAAGAGTGAGAATATTTATCCATTTTACAAGTAGTATACAAACAATAAAAGTTACTACACCGGCAATTAACATCTTACAGAGATTCTTAAATAATAATAGATAATTAAGTTTTATTTTCTTTGATACAAATACACCAAGCAGTAATGCATTAAACATGGTTATAAACGAAGTTGAAAGAGTTATACCGGCTATACCCATATTGAACTTTGTTATCAATATTAAATTTAAAAAATATTTAAAAATTATGGAACATGTTGCGACAACAAAAGGAGTTTTAGAATCATTAAAGGAGTAATAAATTCTTGTGATTGAATCTCTAAATACATACGGCAATATTGATATTGACAAATAGCATAATGCCTCAGATACCATCATTACCGCATCTCTACCAAACGCTCCACGTTCAAAGACAAGACTTATTGCATCTTTTGCTAGTAAAAGTATACATATAATAATTGGTATTGACATAAAGAATAGAACACCGACCCCTTTATTAAAGTAATCTCTTATCCCATCAAAATCCTTACAGGCAACATACCTTGAAAACAATGGGAATAGCGGGACAAGAAAAGCTGTTACAAGTATCCCCACAGGGAACTGGAATATTCTATTAGCATAAACAACTGCAGTCCAGGCACCTTCTCTCAAAGATGAAGCAAAAAACATATCAATATAAATATTAATTTGCCCAATTGTAGAACTTAACACTGCAGGGAACAAAAGTTCACATATCATCTTAAAATTAGGGTTATTTACAAACTCAAAGTTTGGTTTTAATCTAAAGCCTATTTGTTTCAACTTGGGATATTGAATAATAAGCTGCAAAAGTCCGCCGACTGTAGTTGCCCATGCCAACACCAGCCCGTTTGGATCATCACCGCAAAGAAGCACAGCAACTATAATTACCAAACTTAATACCATTGGTGACATGTTTGGAAGCGTAAACTGTTTATAGCAAACAAGCAGCCCATAATAAATTCCGATTATGCCGCCAAATAAAATCACAGGCGACATTATTTTAAAATGTTCTACTGCAAGGGATACTAACTCACTGCTACCGTTAGAAATTATAAAACTCATTATCTGCGGAGCAAAAATATAACATAGAAGAGTTATAATCCCAAACAATATAAATGTTCCGGTAAAAAAGGTTGAATATAATTTATTAACTTCTTCTGGCGGTTTAGTATTAAGATTTGGTATCATTTTAGAAAAAACCGATACGGTTGCACTGTGAAAAGGTCCACCTACCCCGCCAAGTAAAATTATTGCAAGTGACGGTATCTGGTTAGCGTAAAAATATGCATCAGAAACTGTTGAAGCCCCATAGTGACCTGCAAGAACCATATCTCGAAGGAAACCTATAAATTTTGATAGAATAGTAATCACTGCAATCAGCCATGCAGCTCTCAATATTCCGTTTGTTTCTACCCTATTCTCCACACTCATCTTCTTCTTCCCGTCCCAAATCAATAAAGACCTTTATTTCTTTACCGCCGCTTGGAGGATAAAATATAACTTCATTCTCGCCTTGTTGAAGGTATTTTGAAATATTATACTCAAAATTCTTTTGTAAAAAGCCTCCGCCAAGACCTATATCAAGTAAACGTCCATTAATTCTCACAGGTAATCTTTTTGCATTATGGTAATTATCAATAACAATAACGCCTTGCTTATCTAATGCATAAAATTTCTGTTTAACCGGTTCATCCCTAATAATAAGTGGATTTGTACCTATTATTACATCTGTATAATAGTGTTTGAGTATTTCCATATAAGTTTTATTAAGTTTTGTCCCCATAAACCCCGCACCATACTGGCTCATTCCGACACCATGCCCGAAACCACCACCATAGGCTGTTATATTTGTAATATTTCCTGCCTCATCTCTTTCTATGTCGAGAACAAAATTTGCACTGGGCAATGCTTTTCCATGATTAAGGAAAAGACGTCTTATTATAAGTTCTTTTTTGACTACATAATTTCCTCGTTCAGAAACAATTTCTATTTCCATAACTTTACCGGAATCACCACGTTTTAAAACTTTGATATCCTTAACATTGTATATAAAATTATCCGGCGGAGGTGGAGTTATAAATCCTGTTTGAACAAGAGATTTAAGATGCATATTAATATCTGTTTCAAACTCCTTTAATGTCCAGGTTCTTTTCCATCTGAAATAAGGAGATTCCATATCATAGGCCGTTGGAACAGATGTATAAAACAGCCTCGCATCCTCCTCTTTTGCCATAGAAACAAACGAAAGCATATCCGGTTTTGCTACAAGATATGGCTTAGCTTCTGCGGGGAAACAGTATTTATCTGAAAAAGCATTTGCATAACTTTCAGTATATCCACCAGCAGTTGAACTATACAAAGCTAATATCAAGTCCCCTTTATAGGATGCTACCTGACCTTCAGTTTCGTCAACAGCCTGATTTGTAATATCTTCTTCAGTGTTTGCCCCAAAATATACCTGACTTGCTACACTATCTACTACATCAAATTCTTCATACGCTTTACATCTCGGAGCAAGAACATAGTTTCTCGCAGCAATTGACTGAGCTTTAAGGGCTTCCAGCCCAAATTTTACAGGCATTTCATTTGGAACAACACCTTTTAAATAATCTTGTATCTCAACGAGGTTTATTATATAAAAACCATCTTTCTGTTTTGTCCTACAAAATTCCATAGCACCATGATAAAGAGCCGGTTTACCCTTTCTCTTTAATTTTTCAATGCCGATAAGACCTTTTTCTGAAACAATAACAAAGGATTGCAGGCAGAGTGTTTTGTCATTATCGATATTAACAAGAAAAGAATCTTCTTCATGCGTTATCCTGAGATGTTTTGAAGCAGGAATCTTTGCAATAATCCGTTTTGTTTCTTTATCACAAATCATATAATCATCTGTTACATAAACCCTTACATCAGAATGCTTTACTGACTGAAAATTATTATCAGTAATACCTACACGTACTATAACATCGGCAAAACATGCCATAGGTAGGAATAACAATGCTACACACAGTAAAGCTTTGATTATTTTAATTCCCAAACCGTTCCCTCTTTTCCATCCTTTAAAATTATGCCGAGTTTATCCAATCCTATACGAATGGAATCTGCAAGTACCCAGTTCTTTTCATCACGGGCTTTTTTTCTTTCCGTGATTACTTCATCCATATCCGTATAATTTGTTCCCAAATCTGAATTTAGTAATTTTATCTTTGCTTGTAATTCATCACCAGAAAGTTTTTGTTTTTCAAAGGTAAAACCAAGAGTTGATGCAAGTTTATACAAAACCATAAAAGCCCCATTGACATCCTTGTTTGCTTTATTTGCCAGTTCAAATAAAACAGCAAGTGCTCTGGATGTATTTAAGTCATCATCCATTGCTTCGACAAATTCTTTATACTCATCAAATTGTGTTATATCAATGCTGTCATCCAATGATGTTCTTTTTGCATTAAGCAGCCTTTTAACTCCTGCAGCTGCGGACTGCAGCGCTTCATCAGAAAACTCTACTGGCATTCGATAATGATTAGTTAAAATAAAAAATCGTATTGTGTTACTATCATAATTTTTAAGCAATTCATCTATAGTTAAAAAATTACCAAGTGACTTTGACATCTTTTCCTTATTAATAGTAACAAAACCATTATGCAGCCAGTAATTAACAAATTTACACCCATTTGCACACTCTGACTGGGCTATTTCATTCTCGTGATGCGGGAATATCAAGTCAGCACCGCCGGCATGTATATCAATTGTTTTTCCAAGGTACTTGCGGCTCATTGCAGAGCATTCAATATGCCATCCGGGACGTCCGATTCCCCAGGGAGATTTATACCCGAACTTTTCATCCTTTTTCCAGAGTGCAAAATCTAGCGGGTCTTCTTTTTGTACACCTACTTCAACCCTTGCCCCGCTCTCTAACGCATCAATAGGCTGTTTTGAAAGATAACCATATTCCGGAAACTTTTTTACCCTGAAATACACATCACCATTTGTTTCATAGGCATAACCTTTAGCTATTAAATCTTTCACCATTCCTATCATTTCGCCAAGTGTTTTGGTCGCAAAAGGTTCAATATCAGGACGTTCATTATTAAGAGCTTTCATACTCTCCGAAAAACGATTATACCAGTAGGTTGAAACTTCTTCCGGTGTTTTCCCTTCTGTTTCTGCTTTTTTTAATATTTTGTCATCAACATCGGTTACATTGCGACAATAAGTTACATCATACCCTTTAAATTTTAAATATCTGTAAAGAACATCCCATGTAATATAGCATCTAGCATGCCCGAGGTGTGCATTATCATAAACCGTAGGACCGCAAACATACATTTTCACTCTGTTTTCATCAATAGGTTTAAATTCTTCCAATTTATTTGTATATGAATTATGAAGTTTCATTTTTTCTCCTAGTAGTCAACTGCCAATTTTATCACCGCTTTTTTTACTTGAATATTATCATTCAATTTTATCCCTGGTTTATGAAGTTCATGCGGATAAATTACCATAAAATCACCTGTCCTCATTGTTATATAGTCGCCATTACCACCATCAAAGAACTCAATATCATGCACCTCATCATAGGATTGTTTCTCTATACAGTAATCATCACAACAAATTCCGATTTTTTCCTCTCCCGATACCACATATTGTATATCTATATAATTTCTATGAGCTTCCCAATCTGCACTATTTTTTGTAGTATATGTATCAATATTTATATAAAGCTTTTCACCATCTATCAAATACTTGCCATCTGCTTTATTGCTCAAATCATTTTCTTTAATGTACAAAAGTGCCTTTTTTATGCCATCAGAAAGAGTATAGTACCTTTTTACATTTTCTAATGTATCTTTTATCATATTAACCTCATTATATACATAATTATACCTGCTGAAATACTAAGGTTAAGAGACTCTACAGAATTTGTCATTTCTATCGTTACATTCGCATCGGTAATAGACTTTAATTCATCACTTAGTCCATCCGCTTCAGAACCAAAGAAAACACAACACCTGTTTGCAAAATTAAATTCACTCAAAAAAATTGAATTATCAGACTTTGGCAGAGTACCGATTTTAGCAAAACCTTCAAGCAGTTTTTCTAATTTATCTAACTCATTAACAATTGAAATATTGTTTTTCCACAAATTTCCAACACTGGCACGTACACATTTGGGGTTATAAATATCAACTGTATCCTTATATAAAATTACACCATCTATCCCTAATGCCGATGCAGTTCTAAGAATTGTTCCAAGATTGCCGGCATCTTTTATATTCTCCAGCAAAATTACTCTTTTAGCATCTTTTATCCAATTATCAGAAACTCTCTTCTGTACACCGACAGCAACTATTAATGGCGGCGTTTCCGTTGTCGAAATTTTCTTTAACACTGCCTCATTTGTTTTAATTACTTCAGCTTTACATTCCTGAAATTTTTCAATATGATGAACATCTCTAACAAATATCTTTGTTAATTCAACACCTGCAGTAATCGCTTCTTCAACGGGTTTTATTCCTTCAATAAGAAACAGTCCGCTCTCTTCTCTATACTTTTTATATTGAAGTTTTGCTGCTGCTTTTACTGTTTCATTTGTAAGTGAAGTTATTTCTATCATATAAGTGAAAATTCTCCAAGCCAGTTTTTTTCATTAACTGTGAGCATCTCTATATCAATCATTTTTCTCTCATAAGGCATTTTTACAAAAGAATGAATTTTATCATCCATAAAATAACAAGAATTTTCAAGCCTTACCCCAAAAGTTTCCGGATTATAAAGTCCCGGCTCTATAGTAAAACACATTCCGTTTTTTAACGGCGTTTTTGCAATATCTGAAGGGCTAAGATTTGGCGGCGCCTCATGAACATTAATCCCGATGCCATGCCCGAGTCCGTGTCCAAACGTATATCCGGCTATTGGATTACTATCAACCATATCTCTAGCTATTTTATCAATATCATATCCTGATATCCCTTCGGTAATAGTTGCATTAAAGGCATTTAAAAACATTTTAAGCACAAATGTATAAATCCTCTTATGCTCTTCATCCGGTTCGCCCTTAAAAAATACACGAGTAATATCTGTCGCAAGACCGTTTTCATAATATGCACCGCAATCAATAAGAATAAGAGAACCGTCTTTTACAATTTCATTTTTAGAACATTGTGAATAATGAGCAAGTGCCGAGTTTTTATCCTTCGCAACAATAGATTTAAAACTCAGCGAGCGAGCACCTGTTCTTAAAAAATTCTCTTCAAGAACTTTTGCAATTTCATACTCGGAAGTTCTATTTACGCCCATTATAAAATCTCGTGTTGCTAAAAGGGCTTCATCAGTTGATTTGAATGCGTTTTTATAGCTTTCTATTTCTTCAATCATTTTTACTGATTTCATTTCTTTAACCGGAGAAATTTTATACTCAGGATATCTTAAAGCAGCATAGTCCTTTGCATTAATTGATGACTTGTCAACAAAAACAGGACAATTAAGTGTACTTAGAATTTCCTCACATCTCCCTAGCGGTAAAATTTTAAGATTACTAAATTCTAACTCTGATGTATCCATATCAGTAAAAAGAATATTCTCAGAATCCGTTAAAAGAAGTTTCCCCTGAACTTTACTTGTATAATTTTTTGACAAATCCCTGCCATTTATAAGATACGAAACTTCTTCTTGATTAGAAATAAAAAACGGATGCGGAATCACCGCAATCTTTTCCTCAAAACTCTTTCCGCAAAGTTTAGCCGGAAGAATTTCTATTTTATTATTATTGTATACAGTATGAGAGTTAATTGGATCAAGATTAAGAAATTTTACACTAACTCCTTTAAAACGTTCAACTCTTGTTTGTGAATTTTTTTCAGGTACTATGCCAAGAACTGCTCCTTCGGGGATTAGTTTTCTGATTTCATCATCCTGACTTTGCCCAGTTTGAAGCTTAACGAGAGTGATATCTTCACCAATTTCCCGCTCTGCCTGTATATGATATCTACCGTCAACAAACAGATAAATTTTCCTATTCTTACAAACAAGTGCATCTCCGGTTGAACCGCTGAACTTAGTCAAGGTATAACGTGCATTCTCACTCAAATCCGAATATTCAGCCAAAAATTCATTTGTAGAATTGACAAGAAGATAATCAACACCTAATTTGTCTAAGCCTATACCCATATTAATGCTCTACTCGGTAATATCTGTAAGATAAATCAGGTGCCAGCCAAACTGTGTTTCAACAGGTTCTGACACTTCACCTTTTTTGAGTGCAAATGCAGCATCTTCAAAGGGTTTAACCATCATTCCTTTACCAAAGTATCTCAAATCACCACCATTTTGACCTGACGGACATTTAGAATATTTTTTTGCAAGCTCACCAAAATCAGCACCATTATTTATTTCAGCTTTCAGTTTTTTTGCTTCATCCTCTGTCTCTACTAAAATATGACTTGCTCTGATTTTCATAAAAACACTCCTTCTTTTTATTACCCGATAATTATAACACGAAGAATAACGAGGGTAAATAAGCAGAGTAGTATTACTATAAGAACTTTAACAGGCATAAAATAACCTGATTGAAATGACTTTAATTCAATTCACCGTCATAAAATTTTAAAGATTTTTCTCCTCTATTAAGGTACTCCATCTTAAACCCGTTATCTTTGCCTTCAAGTTTGTCAATACGGTGATATTCTTTTGCTTTGTTTACTGTATTCTCAAGGTTTCTAAACGAAAACCGGCATTTTACCATCGTCTCTACAAGTTCTTTCAAAGACTGCTCATTTTCCGTAATAAAAGCATTCATATTTTTCACATCACTTAAGTTCATTTTTATTACATTTTTGTACTCAAACTTGTGTTTCCTGAATTTTATCCTTTTTCACCTGTACAGGTATTTTTAGAATATCTTTTAACAATTCAAATCCTTTAAAATTATAACTTTCATTAACAAATCTTTACGTAAAAAGCAATTTTTTGTTACCACGATTTTTTTATTGTAATATATTGGTACTAAAAGTTTTAATAGGAAAAGGTCAGTGGCAAAATTATTAAAGGTTAAGAAAGAAGATAAAACAAGCGTTCAAATCAAAGCTCCGATTGTTGAAGCTCTGAAACAAGCCTGGGAAAATCCTACATATCAGTTTCACATTCCGGGTCACACAAAAGGACGTGCAATTTTAGATGACTTTAAAAAATTAGCAGGAACAAAAGTTTTATCTTTAGATACAACAGATGAATTCGACAACCTCGGGACGCTTCATCCGGCTACCGGCCCGATTAAAGAAGCTCAAGATTTAGCTGCACAAGCTTTCGGGGCACAAAAAACTTTCTTCCTTCTAAACGGATCTACCGTGGGTAATCTTGCTATGGCTCTTGGATGTACCAAAAAGGGAAATAAAGTACTTGTTAATAGAAACTGCCATCGTTCAATCCTTACCGGTTTAATACTTTCAGGGGCTGAACCGGTATGGGCTATTCCAAAACAAGTTGAAGGGTGGTCTATCTGGGGAAGTATCTCGCCGCAGGATATAGAAGAGTCCTTAAATACACATAAAGATATATCATTAGTTTGGATTACCAACCCGACTTATGAGGGTGTAGTATCTGATATCAGGTCAATTTCAGCAATATGTAAGCGTCACGGAGTACCCTTGATTGTTGATGAAGCACACGGCTGCTTATGGAATTTTAGTAACCATCTTCCCGAAACCGCACTTAAACTCGGCGCCGATGCTGTACTTCACTCCCTTCATAAAACAGGCGGAAGTATGAGCCAGAGTTCAATGCTACATATTGCTAAAAACTCATTAATAGACCCTGAGTCAGTTGCAAAAGCCCTTAAGCTTCTGCATACGACCAGTCCATCCATGCTTCTTCTTGCAAGCCTTGATGCAGCAAGAGCAAATCTAGTCAGCCCTAAAGGTAAAAAACTGATTGCAAGAATGATTAAAAATGCAAAGTATTTGAGAAAACGTATAGACTCAATGGATAAAATCCATCAGCTAAAACCTGATTTCGGATTCTTAACAGATGTTACAAAAGTATTTGTCAGAATGGATGGAATTTCAGGAAAAAGACTTGAAACCATTTTGGAAGTAGATTTTAACATAGAAGTGGAATCAGCTTCTGATATCGGTGTTTTACTACTAATCAATCAGGGAAATTCGTTTAATGATGTAAAGTACCTTGCAGACGCTTTAGAGAAAATTTCTAAAACAAACTATACGGACTTATACTATTTAGAAAACAGAAAACATATGCCGCTAATCGTACCAAAAATTAAAATGAGTCCACGTGATGCGTTTTTTGCAGCCAAAGAAACAGTATTAAAACATGACTCAATCGGCAGAATTGCGGCTGAAGTTATTGCAGAATGTCCTCCAGGCATTTCTATACTTCTTCCGGGTGAAATTATCCGTGAAGAACATCTGCCATATCTAAAAGATTATAATTTTATCGAAGTTGTCAAAGAGAGTTAATGAAAAAAGGTTTATTTATAACGTTTGAAGGTGTGGATGGCTGCGGAAAAACAACCCAGCTTAAGTTGATTGCTGACTATTTATCAAATAAGAAAATAGATGCCATTATAACAAGAGAACCCGGTGCTAAAGGGCTTGGTGAAAAATTAAGAAACATACTACTAAACTACGACGGTAAAATCGCTCCTCAATGCGAATCGTTTCTGTTCCTTGCCGATAGAGCTCAACATATTGAACAAATTGTAAAACCGGCAATAAACAGCGGGAAAATTGTACTTTGTGACCGTCATACCGACTCTACAGTTGCATATCAAGGATACGGACGCGGTCTGAATATTGATGAAATTCACTATCTTAACAACCTCGCAACAGGCGGCTTCAAACCTGATTTAACAATAGTTTTTGATGTTGATATAGACACATCAATGTCACGTGTCGGCAATGAAAAAGACAGAATGGAAACATCAGGACTGGAATTTTTTAACAGAGTAAGAAACGGTTATCTTGAAATAGCAAAACAGGAGCCGGAAAGAGTAAAAGTTCTAAATGCTGCAAAGAGTATTGAAAATGTATTTGCAGATTCGTTAACTCTTATAAAACCTTTTTTGTAACTGATTTATCAGTATACTTGCCCCCTGCAATAGTGCGGGGTATAATCTATAATATGAAGTTGATAAAGATTTTTTTTACTTTAGTTATCTTATTGCTATTTGCAGTACCTGCACATGCTATAAAAATAGGACTTTTAACAGACGCAAGCCGTGCATATATCGGAGCATCACAGCAAGCGGATGTTATTGATGTACGTACAAATAAACTACTCTTTTCAATGACAAAAATGAAAGGATATGACTTTCGCTCTGACGGGAAAAATCTAACAGTAAAAATGGCCGGAAAATGGATAAAATTACCAACTGACAATATTGTTATAAAAACAGCACCGGACGGCTTTCTTACGGTTAAAAGGAAATGGTATCGCGGATTTTTCCGTGTAGTAAATACAGGTGCAGGAGTTACAGTTATAAATGATATAGAGCTTGAAAAATATCTTTTAGGTGTCGTCCCCTCAGAAATGCCGCCAAGTTGGGAATTAGATGCACAGAAGGCTCAGGCTATTGCCGCCAGAAGTTATGCGGTAGCCAATCTCGGCAAACGTGCAAAATACGGTTATGACCTTAATGATACAGAAGCTGATCAAGTGTATAATGGAGCTTCTGCTGAAACCGCACAAACAAATAATGCTGTAGAATCAACAAAAGGTATTGTTCTTGTTTGTGATAACAAAGTAATACCGGCATATTATTCAGCCTCTGCAGGAGGTAAAACTTTAACTGCAAAAGAAGTTTGGAATATGGATGTAAATTTCACCCGCTCAGTCCCATCTTACGATGACAATGTTAAAAAGAAAGGGCATGGAGTAGGCATGTCACAGCATGGAGCCAATAATTTAGCTAAAAATGGATATAACAGTTATCAAATTTTAAAGTATTTTTACGCAAATACCCAATTTGCAAGGTTAAATCCGGAAGTCTACAAATAAGTTATACTGACATTTTACCCCCCATATAGGCTATCTTTTAGTAAACACGGTATTTTATAAGAAAAAAAGCTTGCCAAATCCCGAAATATGTGTATAATTAAGAATATCAATTATTCAAATGGTTGGTATTAAAGGTATTACAATTGTTCAAGGAGGTTATTATGAACAAAGAAGAGTTAGTAAAAGAGATCTCTAAAAAAACAAAATTATCACAAAAAACAAGTGCAGATGTTTTATCCGCATGGATTGACACTATTCAAAAAACAGTTTCTAAAGGCAAAAAGGTTACACTTGTTGGTTTTGGTACTTTTGAAGCTCGTAAGAGAGCTGCAAGAACCGGCCGCAACCCGAGAACAAGCCAAGTTATTAAAATCCCTGCAAAAACTGTTCCAGCATTCTCTGCAGGTAAAAACTTTAAAGAACTTGTTAAATAATTTTTTAATAATACGGAAAGTTGAATTGATTATAATTTAACTTCTATAAAAGACTAAATAAGGTGCCATTAAAATGGCACCTTTCTTTTTGAAAATATTTTCACAAGGGTAGTTTGCTGTATAAACCTAAACTATTTTAACAGCAAAAAATATAATACTATCAACAATATGAGATTTTTACACCTCACCAATTGTCTCTATTTCACAATCTTGCCCAAGCTCTTCAAACGCAAGAACTCGGATATTGTTTATAAACTCAGCAAATATTAAAAATGTCATATGACGAATTTCATACGGGGCAAGAATTATAATTTCATCGAGAGCAGCATCCTTTGCCAATTTGTTTATCTTTTTTACGAGTTTGGAAACATCTGCCCCATCCATTTTTACTACACCTTCTCCCTCTGCACATAAAGACGCTTCGTAAAAATTTTCAATCGTTTTTGAAGACAATTCTATAACTTTTAGTGACTCACCCGTTTTTATTATATCTTTAAGTATTTGTTTTGACAGTGACAATCTTATTTTTTCTATTAGATTATCTTTTGATTCCTCAGAGGAAAAATCATTGATTTTTTCAAACAGATATACAATATCCTTTACTGAAACCCTTTCCCTTATAAGAGATGACAAAATATACTTGATTTCAGCTGCGGATATATAATCAGGATAAATATTATTAATTAAAAACGAATTGTTTTCCTGTACAATTTCTAGATATTTATTCACTGCATTATAATCAAGTATCTCATCCACCTGTTTGACTGATACAAATTCCAGAACTCGTCCGATAAACTGCACAGATGTAAGCTTATTCACCCAGAAATCTCGGGCCAACTCTTCATCAATCCAGAGAATATCTTTTCCTGTAATCGCATCTTTTGTATGAATATCATTTTTTTTCTTTTTATATCCTTCAAGTTCATCCTTAAAAACACAAACTTTACCAGGGAAAACACTTGAACGAAATACCTCAATTCCGTGCAGTATAATACTAAATTCATTAGCATCAAGCGGATCTTCGTTAGAAAAAACAATATTCGGAATTACATATCCAAGCGCATCAGCCAATCTCTGGCGGATTTTGACTGTTTCGGCAAGAAGATTTTCTTCTGTGTCCTGAATAACTGTTTCTATTAATTCCTCTGAAAGGTTAATTACAAACTTATCCTGCGATAATGATGTGTACATATTATCAGGAGAAATTTCCTTTATTAAAGAAAGTTTCAAAAAATCAAGACGGTTCATTTCATCAGACAATTGTTTGTTTAATAGTTCTTTTTCCTTTAACGTAAATGCATCATTATCAAGTTGATATTTTATTTTTGCAATAAGCTCTTTCTGTTCTTTAATTTTTATCTGCAATTCTTTACAAGTAGCATAAGGAGAAAGTGTCGATGCAAACATTTTTTCCATTTGATTTTTGAAGCTTTTAATTTTGACAACATCATCGAACTCATGTCGTTCTTCATCTTCTTTAGGACGCATAAAAATACAATCAAAATAAATTCCGCCCTTTTTCTCTACTTCATGCATACCGTATAAATCCCAGCCGGCAGCAGACATCTCATTTAACAAATCTTCTATTTCCTGTCTTTCATCAAGCGGAGCCGATTTTATCATATATTGCATCTTTTGTCTGAACATCTTTGTTCCCTTTACTTTATTATCTCATATATTAAATCATGTATCACGGGTTTAGTATCTGATAATGTAAAAGCGGCTTTACAATATTCAAGTGCATTGTTCATTTTGGTTTCATCATTTGCATAAATTGTACATATAACATCACCTTTTTTTACTGCTTCACCTGTTTTTTTATTTATGAACACTCCAACACCATAATCTATAACATCCGTTTTCAACTCTCTGCCCGCCCCCAGAAGCTTACATCCGTATGCAATTTGCAAAGCATCAATATGTTGTATATAACCTTCTGAGGAAGCCTTCAACTCATATGTATACTTAATTTTAGGTAATTTTGTATAATTATCAATAACACCGGCATCCCCTCCTTGTGTAACGATTAATTCTCTGAATTTTTCCAATGCTTTACCTGATTCAACAACATTTTTTACAAATATTTTTGCTGTATCAATATCAGAATATTTCCCCAACTGCACAAGAGAAAGTGCTGCAAAGTCATACGTAAGTTCTGCTAAATCACCTTCCGTAATATTTCCTTTCAAGAATTCTATTGCCTCGATAATCTCTACAGAATTACCTACTGCACGACCTAACGGTTCATCCATTGATGTTATTACCGCCGTTATATTTTTATTAAGCTTTTTACCAATTTTTACCATAATCTCCGAAAGTTTAACAGCATCTTCAGGAGTTTTCATAAATGCACCAGAGCCGTATTTTACATCAAGAATAATATTGTCAGCACCAGATGCAATTTTTTTAGATACAACAGAAGAGGCTATAAGCGGTCTACTGTCAACGGTAGCTGTAACATCTCTCAGAGCATATAATTTACCATCCGCCGGTGTTAGTTTTTGTGTCTGAGCACCTATTGCAACACCTATCTTCTTAACCTGCTCTATCATATCAGGAATGGACAGCCCGGTATTAAACCCTGGAATTGACTCTAGCTTATCAATAGTTCCGCCGGTATGTCCAAGCCCTTTACCGGAGAGTTTAGCAACAGGAACCCCGCATGCCGCAAGCAAAGGTATAAGAGTAATTGTGACTTTATCCCCTACTCCGCCGGTTGAATGTTTATCAATAACAGAAGCCGCAAGTTCGCCAAGATTAATAATTTCACCTGAACGAACCATAGCATCTGTTAAATAAGCTGTTTCATTATCTGTCATTCCACGGAAATAAACAGCCATTAGCCAGGCACTAATCTGATAATCCGCGGCTGTACCATCCATTAATGAATTGATTAAGAAATCAATCTCTTCTTTGGTATGTTCTTTACCCTGTTTTTTGGCTTCAATAATATCAACTACACGCACTAGTTTTTAATTCCTTTTAATCTTTCTATTACAATATCTGTGATGTCTACACCGCCGCAAAATACAGCCTTAATATCAACAACCGCATCAAGCTTTTGCTCAGACATAACAATTTTTGCCACATTCTGAATTTTTGTAAATACTTCTTTTTCCTTATTTACACGATATTTTATATAAGCATCTTCTTTTGTTTTATATTCATTAGATATTTTGTCTTTAAAAGCCTGTTTTTTTACAGGGGTATCAATAGCTTTATATTCTTTTTCTTTATCCATAAGATACTGCTGTAGTTCCATACCTTTAGCATCAAGCTCTTTTGCAATTGATTTTGCTAAATCGTAGTTTGATAGCACTTTTTCATAATTAATATACCCCAACCCCTCAGCAAAAGAAGGAGCAACAAATAGCGCTAAAACCGTTATTACCGTAAACAATTTTAATTTTTTCATATATTAGCCTCCTTATTAATAGTACATCATATCACCGACACCAAATGTAAAATAGCCATTTGGCGAGCCATAATTACCCGAATTTGTAAGAGGAATACCATAATCTATAGACATTGGTCCTACCCCCGGAACATAAACTTTTAACCCAACACCTGCAGTAATAGCAGACAGAGGTCTGTCATACAAAGTAGATGCAATGGTCGGGTCAAAAATTTTACCTGCATCAACAAAGAATGCAAGTCTTATATTATCAAAGAATTTAAACTTAAGCCGATCAAAAAACGGTATTGGAGTAGTTAACTCAACTGACCCCATAATATACGATTCACCGGTACCAACCCCGTTAATTTTAAAACCTCTAATAGAATATGGACCACCCAATTTGTATGCCATAACTTCAGGCATTTCGTCTCCGTGAACCTTCAAACCACCTCTTGCAGTAAAAGAAAGAGCTGACTTCTTAAGTATTGGTACATACTTTTTCACCATACCTGTAAGTCTTCCATTTGTTTTTGAAAAATCACTCAATCCTAAAGCTTCATCAAACCTTACAGAAGCCAAAACTCCATTACGAGGATTCATATTTGTATCTCTTGAATCATAAATTAACCCCGGAGATATATTAAAGAATGCACCATCAGCCAATTCCTCTGCACGACGGGAAATGGGAATGTTATTTGCCGCATACATAGAAGCTATAGTATCAGCTGCACCTTCTTTAAGATGTATATTTTCTATACCTAAAGTCAATGTACTTTGTAAATGTTCATTGAATTTCAAGCGGTGAAAAGCCGTTGCTTCAATACCAAGCCTTTGTTCAATAGCAAGCGGAACCTGATAACTACCTAAATCACGAAAGAATACACGGCTCATTAACGATGTATCAGCATTAAGAAAATACGGTTCGAAAAAACTTAATTCAGCCTGAAAGTTCATGTGATCCTTTATTGAAGCATCACTCATAAGAACACCAGAACCTATCATTCCTGACAGAGATACTCTTTGGTTTAATCCTCTAAAATTATTGTCAGAAATACCAAGTGATCCGAATACACCGGTAACAGAATCTAAACCTCCGCCAATAGACACAGCAGCAGTTCTTTGCTCTTTTAACACAATTGTTACATCATACAAATCCGGATCGTCTTCACTCACATCAACCTGCCTGTTTACGTCTTTAAACGACTGTGTTGAATAAAGCTTTACAAGATCCTGCTTAATAAGGTTTTCGTTATAAACAGTACCCGGTTCCGTCATTACATTACGTTCTACCACATAGTCTTTGGTTTTCTCATTCCCGACAATCATAATTTTATTTATACGCCCCTCATTTATTCTGAGATTCAGGACACCGTCGGGATCATCATAAAAAGAATCTATTCTTGCCAGAATATACCCCTTAGAGTAATACTTGTCATTAATTTTTTCGATAGCTTCGTTAATAGTGGTAATATTTTGGGGTTTGCCTTTCAAGGGCAGCAGGTAAGGCATTAGTTCTTCTGTTGCAACAACTGTATTACCCTCAATTGTAAAATCTGTTACAGGAATATTCTCTTCAAGTAAAATTTTTAAAGTGACCGTATCGTCTGTAGAACGAATAGGAATGGCTTTCATATTATCCGTAAAATAACCCATATTAAATATTTTTGATAAATCCTGCTGCAGAAGTTCTTCGTCATAAACATCACCCTTTTTCAACTGCATAACATTTTTAATATTTTCAGGACGAATAATATTGGAACCTAAAATTTCAATATCTTTAATATAAACCGTATTAAACTCAACAGGCTGAACAGGAGCCTCAATATTAATAGTACCAGTATTTTCCAACTGAGACATGTCAACAGTATTTTCAGAATTACCACAAAAACCAGGAGCAATTCCAGCCAATATCGCTCCCAAAACTATTAATAATACTTTCTTTGAATATACTTTATTCAAGAATCATTACTCACTTAGCTACCTTATAAAATAATACCATAAATACTTTTGGGAATAAAGTAGGAAAATAAAAATTTTTATCGTAAAATCAAAAAGTAATGATTGGTATTGATATAGAAGATATTTCCAGATTTAAAGATAAGCCTGATGAATTTTACAGCAGGCTATTCACGGATGATGAAATTAAGTATTGTAAATCTAACATAAATCCAGCCCCGCATTTTGCAGCCCGTTTCTGTGCAAAGGAAGCTGTTTTTAAAGCCCTTTCAGCCTATGGAATAAACATTCCCTCTTATAAAAACATTGAAATTCTAAAAAAAGACACAGGCGTGGTTTATGTCAGGCTGCCACAAAATATAAAAAAGACTATACACTTAAGTATTTCTCACGAAAAAGATAAAGCTATTGCTATTGCAATTATACAAAGCTAAGATTTTATCGTTGAAATGTCAAGTTTGCTTTCTATCGCTTCAGGTTCGACGTAGTTCAATAAATAATTAACTGCTTCTTCGGGAGTTTGCGCAATATAATACATTTCGCGGCTTTTTTCCTTTGCAAATTTTTCTGAAATAATAACTTCAAAAAATTCATTTAGTTTTGTATAAAACCCGTTTGTATTAAGTAAAACTATAGCCTTTTTATTATACCCTAGCTGTTTTTGTACAATCATTTCCGATAATTCTTCAAGAGTACCAAATCCGCCCGGAAGAGCAACTATTGCATCAGAGAGGTTGTCAAGCTTTGCTTTTCGCTCCCTCATTCCTTCTGTTACATAAAAATCATCACAAGCTTCTTCTTTACTTACACAAAGCTTATAAAGTTTTTCCGGCATAACACCTGTAACCTTTGCTCCATTTTCTTTTGCTGCCGCAGCAGATGTCCACATAAGCCCCAAATTGCTGCCTCCATATACTATATCAAATCCGGCTTTGCCAAGGAGGCTGCCAAGCAGCTCTGCATCAAAAAAGTATGACTTATCCAGAATTGAAGAAGACGATGCAAATACACAAACTTTTTTTATCATCTAAAAAGTTCCCCCGATTAGATAATAATATGAACAACAACAACCAGTTCCACCTTTTGAACAATCGGCAACAATTTCCTGGTGAGATTTTTGTGCACATAAAGGTTCTATTTTATCAGGATAAATTTTCACGCCAAAAACATCCTTCCCCCACCTGTTGGGACCTTTTTTACCGTTTATATCATAGAACATCGTTCCAACCTGCCCGTTTTTACCAACATCCCATCGAAATCCAATTACATTATCTGTACCAATTTCATACACTCTTGTAAAATCACCAATCCCAACAGCAGTCTTACCGTTCATATATTTGATTTTATAAGGAGAAATTGGTTTGTATTTCGAATCAGAAATCGATTTCATCATATATTCTTCAAACTCTTTATCATTCTTTGTCCCGTACACTACAGAAGCAGCAAAAGCATGATTAATTCTATCTTGTAGAGCCCGCCACTCAATAACATGTGATGCTTGCAAGGTATCATCTATAGAAAATGGTATAATTAAACACCCGACAATAATAAGAATCACTGCAAGAATACTTATTTCAACTATAGTAAATCCTTTTTTCATAAATAATCTCCTTAAGCCATATCAAGACGTTTTTTCTCTTGCAGCAGGGTATCCCAAATCCATTCAGGCACAAAATTTTTCCCGAGAATGATTTGCCCGTTCATAATATTTGGTGCATGAAAATCGGATCCTCCTGTTACAATTAATCCTAACTCCTCTGCCATTGAAGAAAAATACTCTACTATAGCAGGCGAATGTTTCCTATGGTATGCTTCAATCCCTCTTAACCCACAATTCATAAGTTCTTTTATAAGTTTATCCGCTATATCTATATCATACGGATGGGCAATCACCGGAACACCGCCACTATCATAGATAATTTCCACTGCATCAAACGGTGAAACCGTCTTACGCTCTACATATACCGGCGAATCCTTGTGTATATATTTATTATAAGCTTCAATGACACCGCTTGTACCGCCAGCATTTGTAATTGCCTTTGCTATATGAGGACGTCCGATACTTCCACCCTCTGCTACCATTTTTTTTATATCGTCAAGAGATATTTTTATACCTGCTTTTTTATTTAAAAGTTTTATAATTTCCTTTGTCTGTTTTAATCTTGCATGCTGCTGAGTCTTTAACATTGAAACAAAATCAGGTTTTGTTACATCCGGAAAATATCCTAAAATATGAACTTCATACTCCTTATATAATGTATTAACCTCAATACCAGGTATAATTTTAAGGTTAATATTGTTTTCTTCTATATACTTTTTAGCAACATCATACGATAAAACATTATCATGATCGGTAAGAGCAATCGCTTCCAGCCCCGCATCAACTGCTAAATCAACTATTTTTTCCGGTGTAAAAACACCGTCAGAGTAATATGTATGAATATGAAAATCAGCCTTCATACACACCACCGTTTTCTTCAGAAAATCCATTTACATCTTCCGAAATATTTGAATAACAAACATTAACCCTTTTTATCGAAACAGTTTTTGTAGAATCAAAAACTGCTTCAACAGCATTGACCTGCACAGTATCTGCAGATGCAACCTCATATCTTACAGGAAACGCAGTAAGGAAACGCTTTATTGAAGTTTCATAATCCATCCCTATTACTCCGTTCACACTGCCGCAAAAACCTGCATCCGTAATATACCCCATACCGTTAATTATTTTTTCATCCGCAGTTTGAACATGGGTATGTGTACCAATAAAGAGTTTTACGCCAACTTCGCTAAGATACCTGCCAAGTGCGATTTTCTCAGCAGTTGCTTCCCCGTGGAAATCAACAATAATATAATCAACACAGGACTTTATTTCTTCAATTTTTTCAATCAAAGCTTCCCACGGAGAATCAACAGGCGGCATAAATACCTGTCCAAGAGCATTTAAAACCGCTATTTTTTTATCTTTTTTTTCAAAAATTCTACAGCCAGCACCAGGAGTATTTTCTGGATAATTCAGCGGACGTACAAGAACTTCATCATCATTAATATACTCAAAAATCTCCTTTTTATCCCAGATATGATTTCCAGACGTAAAGCAATCTATACCACGAGAAAGGAGTTCATCATAGTTCTTCTTTGTCAAACCAAAACCATGAGAAGCATTTTCTACATTAGCGATAATAAAATCAGGTTTATCATTTCCTAAAGAATACAGGTAATTACTAACCGCCATACGTCCCGGTCGGCCTGTAATATCTCCAAAAAATAATATTTTAAACTGATTGCCTGACATATTTCTATTTTGCTATTTCTGTTGTTCTAAATTCTCTTACCACAGTAACTTTAATTTGCCCCGGATAATTCAGTTCATTTTCTATCTTATTTGCAATATCTCTTGCAAGTTTTTGAGAAGCCAAATCATCAAACATTTCCGACTGAACAATAACACGAACCTCACGTCCTGCCTGTACAGCAAACGACTGCTTTATTCCTTCGTAACTGTTTACAATTTCTTCTATTTTTTGTAAACGTTTGATATAAATTTCAAGAGTATCACGTCTTGCTCCGGGTCTTGATGCGGAGATTGCATCAGCAATTTTCACAAGAACTGCCTCTACAGTATTTGCCGTAACACCATCATGGTGTGCCTCGATTGCATGAATAATTTCCGGTTTTTCACCATATCTCTGTGCTAATTCAACACCGAGTTCTATATGTGTACCTTCCTGTGTCTGGTCAACAGCCTTACCAATATCATGAAGAAGACCAGCGCGTTTTGCAACATAAACATTTGCGCCTAGTTCTGCAGCAAGCATACCGGCAATATGTCCAACTTCCAGAGAATGCCTGAGAACATTCTGCCCGTAACTTGTTCTATAATAAAGGCGCCCCAGATTTTTAATAAGCTCTTTATTAAGTCCGATTATACCTACATCAAGGGCTGCATTTTCACCCTCTTCCATTATTTTTTTATCTATTTCTTCTCTTGCTTTTTCTACCATTTCCTCTATTCTTACAGGGTGGATACGCCCGTCCTGAATAAGTTTCTCCAGAGCAAGTTTTGCAACCTCGCGCCTTACCGGATCAAAAGATGAAAGAACCACAGCCTCAGGAGTATCATCTATAATAAGGTCAACACCCGTTAATGTTTCAAGGGCTCTTATGTTTCTTCCCTCACGACCGATAATTCTGCCTTTCATTTCATCATTAGGAAGGGAAACAAGAGAAACTGTCGACTCAACAACCTGCTCAATCATACATCTCTGCATTGTTGTTGAAAGGATTTCTTTTGATTTTTCAACTGCAGACTCTCTGATTTTTGCTTCATTTTCTCTTATAAGCTGCATCTGTTCTTGAGCCAAATCCGTTTTCAGTTGATCAAGAAACATTTTTTTTGCTTCTTCTGCTGACAAACCGCTTATTCTTTCTAATTCAGAAGTTTGCTTTTGGATAATTTCGGCAAGAATATCTTCTTTATCAATAATCTGATCCTTTAATTTTTCTAACTCAACTTCTTTATCCGTTACTTCCTGAATTTTATTTTCCAGAAAATCTTCCCGTTTAATAAGTTTATTTTCAAGGGCAGAAAGCTCCTTCCTCCTCTCCCTTTCATCCTCTTTAATCTGTTCACTCTCAGCTTGAAGAGCCTCTTTAGCTTTAATAAGGGCTTCTTTATGAATGATTGCTTCTTTTTGGGCGAAGTCAGCTTTACTTTGTTCCAGAACTTTCATAACACTGTTATATTTTTTTTGCTGAACAACAGCCAACAACAGCAATATTATACATTCAATAGCAGCTGTGATGTATACTATCATACCTGCTCTTATCCTTTCTATTCTTTTTTATTTATACACGACTATTCGGTACATATAACCTACCGAAACATTATTTAATAATTTTAAACAACTTCATCGCATATATTTATCAAAAAATTTTCTACTACATCTAATTTTATAATATCATGTAAAATTTATTTTGTATAGGATAAATTATTTTTCTGTTATAATAACTGTATGGAGCGCTTTTATTTTAAGAACACTTTTAGTTATAAGTTTCTGCTCGTTATTCAGGGTTATCTGACGGTATTTCTATCAACACTGGGAAATATCGTTACTATGCTGGGAAGAGTTTTGAAACGTATTGCAAAGCTTGACATAGATATAAAAGAATTAATGTATCAGTGTTCTAGATTTGGTGTAAGTTCACTTCCTATAACATTATCTATTGTAGGGATGTCATCAATCATTGTTGCAACACAGGTCGCAGGAGAAATGATTAAACAGGGCGGAGGTAATTATGTTGGAATGTTTGTATCTATTCTTTTAGTAAGAGAAGAGGCTGTCATTATGTCCGGATTTGCAATCATATATATGATTGGTTCATCTCTGGCTTCAGAAATTGCAACGATGAAAGTCACTGACCAGATTGATGCAATGCAGGTTCTTAAAGTTGACCCCATAAGATATCTTTTAGTACCGCGGATTTTATCAGGTATCATAATGATGCCGCTTGTTGTAATCATTGCAACAGTATTCGGTATAATAGGCGGAGCCGTAGCGTCAAATTTATCAAGCGGGCTTTCGTACCGTGCGTTTTTTGATTCCGTATGGTTCGGACTATACGTTCGAGATATTTATATAAGCCTATTTAAAGCCGCCACATTCGGTTTTGTAATTGCACTTATAAGCTGTACCTTCGGATACTATGCAAAAGGCGGTGCAAAGGGTGTCGGCGATGCAACAACGGATGCCGTTGTCTGGTCGTTTATTGCGATTGTCTTTATTGATATGATTTTTGCAATAGCATTTTTCTTTTAATTTAAGGTGAACAAAGATGGGTATACAGGTAAAAAATTTAGTAAAAGTATTTGATGACAAAAAAATAATTGATGATATATCTTTCAGTGTAAATGACGGGGAAATACTTGCAATTGTCGGATTTAGCGGTTCAGGAAAAAGCACTGTATTAAAACTTATCAGCGGACTCCTTTCACCAGATTCTGGCGAAATTCTCACCACCGGAGATATTGCAATGGTTTTTCAGTACTCGGCTCTTTTTGATTCTCTTAATGTGTTTGATAACATTTCTTTCGCTCTAGTTGAAAGAAAGGATTTAAGAAAAAAATACACACAGGAAGAGTTGGAAAGGATTGTAAAAGAAAAATTAGAACTGGTAGGGCTTAGCGGTATAGAAGACAAGTTTCCATCTGAGCTTTCCGGCGGAATGCAAAAGCGTGTAAGCTTTGCGCGTGCAATAGTAACAGAGCCTCAAATAATTTTGTACGATGAACCGACAGCAGGCCTTGATCCGATTTCATCAACGCTTATTGAAGATTATATCGTAAGACTAAAAAATGAAACAAAAGCGGCATCAATTGTTGTCACACACCAGATGTCAACAATTAAAAGGACTGCGGATAAAGTTATTATGTTATATAACGGGAAAATCGTATTTGCAGGAACACCTGACGATTTACAGAGAGAAGAAACACCGTATACAAAGCAATTTGTCAATGCAGCTTTAGACGGCCCGATGAAAATGTTTGCAGAATAATGATTTTTTGATACAATTATAGTGAATGAGGGCAGAATGAAGGTATCATCATCAATAAAAGTAGGAATACTAGCACTTGTAGCATTAACCATATTTTTTATGACGATTTTATGGGTAAAAGGACGTTCCTTCTCTTCTGCCGAACGAATAGAAATCCGATTTAAAGATGTAAATGGTATGCGTCCTGGCTCCGGTGTTCAAATGATGGGGTTCAGAGTCGGGCAGGTTGAAGAAATAACACCGGTTATAAATGATTCTGACAGCTATGTAAAACTCAAGTTTGTTATAACAAATCCTGACATAACTATCCCCAAAGCATCAACCATTTCTATTCAACAGTCAGGACTTATCGGAGAACAGTTCCTTGAAATTACTCCGCCCAGCCACAGAACAATATTTCTGCCCGTTTATAACAAAGATGTATTACCTACAGACGTACCCGTTGAAATCAAACTTGATACAAATTATTATGATGTAGGTTCAGTAAAAAAATCACAAATTATTACATCACAGCTGGTGCCTTTAAAATTCAAGGAAGATATAAAAACGCCGTACGCATATAAAATAAGTTACGTAGTGGATTTACCAGGGTTAATTTTGCCAGAATTTATGACCGGTCAAATTGTCACAATAAACGGGAAAAAGAAATTGAGAATTGCACCAAGAGATAACGCACCAATTCCTTATCCTAATCAGACATCACCTTATACAATTATTGAGCCTATGAGAATTGCAGATTTTATGGAATTGCAGTATGAAGCAGCAGAAGGGCTTACAGAAACAAATAGAATTATTAACGAGTTATTTAATGATACAATGGTCGCAAACCTTAAAGAAACTGTCAATAACATCAAGGGATTAACTGCACAGGCGACATCAACACTAAGTAAAGCAGAAACACTTATTGAATCTTCACAAAAAGATTTAGACCTCCTAGTTGAAATGATGCAAGATGTTTCAAAGAATTTCAATAAATTAGCCGTAAATGTAAACGGGATAATAGGTGATGAAAACTTTAAACCCACAATGTATGATATGACGGCTGCAGTAACAAAATTTTCAAACAGCGTTTCACCTATTCTGAGTTCTGTTGACAGTAAAGCTTTTGCAAGTGACCTTAATGCTGTTATGCACAACTTGAACGAAATTTCACAATCAGTGAACTCAATGACAAGCGATGAAAAAGTTAAAAATAAAATAATGACAAGTATTGATAATGTGAATTTGTCACTTGCAAAACTCAATATTGCACTTGATTCGCTTAACAGCTGCGCTACAGAAGGTAATCAAACAAACCTGCAGCAAATTATCACGGATACATCCGCTTCAGTATCAAATTTAAGAAAATTCTCAGAAAAGTTAAATAAACGCTTCTTACTTTTCAGATTATTATTTTAAAATTTCTTAATATTATATTGCAATATATCATTTTTAATATACGATTAAACAATATAATCGGATTTTAAGGAGTATATTTAATGAAAATATCCGCAATCAACGGAGCGGGTAACAGTACATCTAAAGCTGTTATTCCCGGTAAAATATCAAGAATTGCTTATTCGGCAATGTTTACGTTATCTTTATTATCGGGTATATCACAGGCTACAGATACATTTACTAAAAATAAAAAACAGCCGGCAGGAGAAGCCGTTAATCAGGAATATATTTTTCAAGGGAAACCTGTACAAAAAGCCCAGAGTGTATACATGGATATATGGGGCAATCGCTGGGTTCCCTATTATGAATATAAAAATCTCAAAGAAAGAACAGCGGCAAAAGAAGAAGAGGTTGACAAACTAGAGCAAGAAAGGGAGAAAGTATGGCAATTATGGTGGGACATCAATGGCGAGTGTGTTAACCTGGAAACCAGCATTGAAGAATTATGGGAGGAGCTAGGTGGACATAGCGACAACTTAGACTACTGGGATAGGAAATATGAAGAAGCATACAAGAGTGCTGTTAATATTCAAAGAGAACTTGGAATAAAAGGCATAATTACGGCTTTGGGGACTTTTCTTTTAACTCATGGAATTGCAGCAAAAATAAGTAAAAGAAAAAAGAAACAAAACAATGCAATAAAAAATAACAAAAACGGAATACAGGTTTAAAAATAATGAAAATAAATACAGTTACATCAACAAACAATCAAAATTTTACAGGTAATACAGGAAAAGCTGTGAAAGGAATAAAAGCCGGAAAAGCTGCGAATTTAGCATATTCCGCTTTCTTCACTCTTGCACTTTTATCTGCAGGAAATAATTTTTCAAATAAAGATGTTTTTATTAAAAATAACAATGTAACTGAACAAAACGAAAACCAATTGCAGCCATTACCACGGGCAGCCATAAAAGCTCAAACAATTTATACCGACGGACTCGGACAACAATGGGTAAAATACGAAGATTATCGTAAACAATACAATGAATACACAAAATACTCTTCATATATAGAAAGTTATATAAATGATATAAAAGAAGATTCTCATGAGATAGACTCAATGAGTAAAAAAATACAGGAATATAAACCCATTTTAGAAAATCTTAATAAACTCGTACCAAAAACAGAACAAAAATGGTTGCAGATACGTAGTGAAACAATGGGTCTTAGAGAATATTATGATGAAGTAAAAGATGGAAAAAATATAGCTCTTACTATGTTCGGGGTGCTAGGTGTTATTGCAGCACTTATTACAAGAGGCTTATATAAACTCGGACGCCGGATTCTCGGTAAAAAATAAACAAAATTTATTATGTAAAATATTGACACCCAAAGGAGTTCTTTTCAGGTTAATTTTTTACACTTCATAATATTATATTGAAATATATCATTTTAATACACGATTAACGTTATAACAGATTATTAAGGAGTATATTTAATGAAAATATCCGCACCCAATAGAGCATCACAGCCGACAACAAAAACTGTTGTTCCGGGCAAAGCTTCAAAAATAGCTTATTCTGCCATATTTGCGCTCTCACTATTATCCACGGCACCAAAGCTTATTACAGATACTTTTACAAAAAGTAATGCAAAGCCTGAAACAGAACTTGCAGAAAACAATAACAATTACACCACTACAAACAACAGTTCTGCACAAAAAGCTCAAATAGTCTATACAGACGGATGGGGTAACAGTTGGGTGAGATATAGTGATTACAAGCAGCTTGAACAGCAAAAAGAAGCGGAGAAGAGAGAGTTTAACGAGACTTTGGAAGATTATTTATACTCTCGCTTTGAACTAAAAAGTAAACTCCATGACTATACTGAGATGACCAAAAAGAAAGATAGACAGAACATGACAATTGGGAATATAGTTCTGTTATTAACTACAGCTGCAACCTTTTATTTAGTCGATAATAAAATTAAGAAAAAAAAGCAACAATCTGTAACCCAAAATAAAGTAGAGGGACAATCCAAATGAAAATAAATTCAATTTCAACAAACAATAACCAGCCGGATTTTAAAGCTGTAAAACCAAACAAAATTACTAATTTAGCGTATTCTGCATTTTTTACGCTATCAGCCTTATCCGCTGCCAATCATGCACTAATAAACAACGATTCTTTTGTCAAAAATAACACTAATACAGAACAAAATAATGTTCAGCAGACAACCGGTAAACAGCAGGTAAATATGGCTCAATCAGTTTATACAGACGGGTGGGGTAACAGTTGGGTAAGATATAAAGATTATGTAGAACTATACAACTCCGGACCCAGTAAAAGCGAACAATCAGATTTACTACAGGCAGAGATAGATTGTCACAATTTGGTGAAAGAAGTTACTGCCGCTAAGGCAGAGTATGAATCTTCTTCCAGCGGGTTGATGACAGTTATGGCTATTGGAGTTAATATAGTCGGGGGCATCCTTTTGGGACTAATTGCCAGAGGAGCGTGGGGATTAATAAACAAAATAATTAAATCATAATATTTTATTTATACATCAAAAATTAACGGGGGCTTTTCAGCCCCCGTATTCTTTATTTATATATTTCTAAACTTTACCAGATCCATTTTTCTCAATCTGATATTTTCCGGAGTCACTTCCATAAGTTCATCTTCACCTATATACTCCAGAGCATCTTCTAATGAAAGTTCTCTGTGAGCCTGCAAAGTTACCATTACATCGGCTGTAGCACTACGCATATTTGTTAATTTTTTTGTTTTACATACATTAACAACAATATCCTGAGGCTTATTACCTTCTCCTACAATCATACCTCTGTAAACTTTTGTCTTTGGGGTTATAAAAAACACCCCTCTATCTTCAAACTGGGCAAGAGCATAAGGCACTGCCTCTCCCTGTTCATGCGCAATCAAACTGCCGTTGCGTTGTCTTGGGATATCTCCTGAGTACGGTTTATACTCATCAAAGGTGTGGTACATTATCCCTTCTCCCCTTGTCATACGAATAAATTCCGTTCTGAAACCAATTAAACCTCTTGCTGGGATTGAGAACCTTATGTGAGTTCTTCCGTTTGCATTCCCCATCTCGAGCATATTCGCCTTTCTCTTTGCCAGACGTTCTATACACGATCCGGCATAAGCTTCAGGAACATCAATCGTTAGATTTTCAAACGGTTCAAAGGTTGCACCATCTATTGTTTTAAAAATTACCTCGGGTTTTGATACCTGAAACTCAAAACCTTCACGGCGCATTGTTTCAATAAGAATACTTAAATGAAGTTCACCTCTGCCGCTAACTTTGAACATATCTGTGCTGTCTGTATCTTCTACACGCATTGATACATTTTTTTCAAGTTCATCATACAGGCGTTTGCGAATCTGTCTGCTTGTCACAAACTTTCCTTCTTCCCCCGCAAACGGACTGTCATTAACTGAAAAATTCATTTGAAGAGTCGGCTCATCAACTTTTATCAGAGGCAGCGGATTAACATTATTCAAATCACAAATCGTTTCACCTATTTGGATATCTGAAAACCCTGCAACACCTACAATATCGCCGGCATAAGCTTCCTCTATTTCAACTCTGCCCAAATCTTTAAACCCAAATAGTTTGGTAATTTTACCACGCTCCGTACTGCCATCTGAATGAGCAACAACAACCGTTTCTTGAGAAGAAATTTTTCCGTTTGCAATTCTGCCTATTACAATTCTTCCGACATAATCGTTGTAGTCCAGAGTAGTAGCTCTTAATTGAAGAGGTTTATTTACATCTCCTGACGGCGGTGCAATATTTTCGATTATACAATCAAGAAGCGGAACAATGTCTTTTTTTTCATCATCAAGATTTTTAACCGCAAAGCCGTTTAAACTGCTTGAATAGATGTACGGGAAGTCTATCAAATCTTCCCGATCAGTAAGTTCAGTAAATAAATCAAAAACTTTATCCAGTGTCCTGTCCGGATCTGCTGCAGGTTTGTCAATTTTATTTATTACAACAATTATTTTTATGCCCAATTCAAGAGCCTTAGAGAGTACAAACCTTGTCTGCGGCATCGGTCCTTCTGCTGCATCAACAATAAGAAGCGCCCCGTCAACCATACCCAGTACACGTTCAACTTCACCACCGAAATCAGCATGCCCCGGAGTATCTACAACATTAATTTTATAATCTTTATAATTAATAGAAATATTTTTTGATAAAATTGTAATACCGCGTTCACGCTCCAAATCATTGCTGTCAAGTACTCTTTCCTGCATGTGCTGGTTAGCCCTGAATGCCCCTGCCTGTTTCAACATACAATCGACCAGTGTTGTTTTGCCATGGTCAACGTGAGCAATTATTGCTATATTACGAACCTTTTTATTATCCATATTTTTCATTCCCTAGTGTAAAATCTACACTAATTATAATATTTGCTAAAGATATAATTTCAACACAAGCGGTTATAAAATCTCTCTTAAATTGCTGTAACACATTTTAATATGCACAAATTTTACAAAATCATAATCATCCTAAAAGCTTTTGAGATTGTAAGGTATGAACTATCAGTCAGTGCCATTCTAGAATTGCAACAAAACTATTTGCATTATAATCAATTTATCTGTATAATTATCATAAAGGTAATTCACAGCCAGAGAGGCTGAAAAATATAGTAAAGCACAAAAGAGGAACCACTTACCGG
>CAYVMC010000010.1:0-62829 GCA_964452495.1 uncultured Muribaculaceae bacterium
GTTGTAAATACTACTCCTATAGGAATGCGCGGGTATATGATGAATGAAAGTCCTATTGAAGAAAGCGATGTTAAAAAACTAAACCCTGAAACAATAGTATATGATATAGTTTATAATCCAACAAAAACAAAACTTATATCAATGGCACAAAAGTACGGATTGAGGACTATCGGCGGACTTGATATGCTTATTATGCAGGCGCAGAGAGCGCAAATTATTTGGACAGGAAGAACTCCAGATGCAAATGTTATGAAAATAGCCGCATTGGAAACACTTGCAGATATGTAATGGTAATTAATATTAAAACAATGGTATGAACTTTTCAGAGTGGTTATCACGTCCACCAATATTAATTAGACCGAGTTTATCCAGTATGGCATTATATTCTTTTAGTTCTGTTTTTCCAATTTCTTTGTCTATAGGATAAGCCTGATGATATTTCTCTGAAAACTTTATTCTGCCCTGTCCTATTTTTATAAGATTTTGCATTTCATTCAGACACTTTTCTCTGTCAAAATTTTGCATTGTAAATCCCGGATGAGCAAATCCTAAAACAGTATTTTCTTCTTTTGCGTAATTAACTATATCTTGTAATGTGAGTTCATATTTTGATTCAACTATTGTTTCTTCAATTTTTTTAGGAAATATTTTTTCATAAAGTAATAGTTTTAACTTTTCATCAGACATATTGCTTTTTGTTTGTATATTTTTAGATTTAAGATAGTTATCTAATATATATGGATTTACGTACCTATTATTTTGTTTAATTTCATTTATGATTGTTTCAAATAACTTTTCTGGATTTTTATTTTGTTCTTGTGCTATATTGATGATTCTTAATTTAGTTTGCATATAATTAGAAATATTCCAGTGCTGATACATAAAACAAAATTCCTTACCCGGCATAGTAAATAATTTTTTGTATTCCTCGATTGAAAAAATAGTTTTGTTATAATAAGAGTTTGCCTCATTTACAGCATTATACAGTTGAATTTCTCTGGAATGATAAATTCCGTTAAAAAATTTTTCAGTTGTCTCAGAAAAGGGATTGATACCATACACAAGCATTTCTGGCATTTGTACATCACTATTAAACCTTTTAAATCTTATACTGTTGTTTTGACATGGAAGTACAAAACTAACCTCTGCTGCAGGAATAAATTTAATATTTTTATATTTTTCAGGGTTTTTAGCAATAATCTTAAGAGCTTCTTTTGTGCCGCTAATTCCATCATGATCACTAAGGGCAAATATAAATTTTTTTCCGTTTTGTTTTTGTAGTTTATCTCCGTATTCAGCAGCCTGAATAAGCAGATTTTCTACATTAATTTTACCATCTGAATAATTAGAATGTGAATGTAGATCTGCTAAAAAAATTCCTTCTTTAAGATTTTTTTTAGAGGCAACATAATTTTGTTCTTCAAGTTTAGGTAATTCTTTAAGCATTTCGGCTTTTGTCATTACTGACTTTAAATGTTTTGTAGTAATCTTTTGACACAGTTCTTTTGATAAATCTTTTGCCAGTTTTACTTTATAACTGTTTATATGATTTCTATATGCTAAAAAAGATAATGCTGTTATCGCAACAGCAGAACTTCCTGCAATATATAACTGTTTATTTGTGTATTTTTTATTTTCCAGATTGTTTTTACTACAAAAACTTGTTTTGTTTACGGGTGTTTTCAAACTGTTTATTTCAATATTATTTATCATACTAATCCCTTTTATTTTAAACTTCTTAGTAATTCATCATAACGATTTGCTATATCATCATCATTTTTGAAATATTCGGAAAATTTAGAACTTTGATCATCTGTACCATATTTTATAACATCTTTAATCAAATCATATTTTGTATTAGTACTCATAGAAGAAAAATCAGATTCAAGTTTTATTCTGTTTTTTAATTTTGATTTCATATAACCATTGTCAATTTTATATTGCCAGGCTTTGACTTGGGTGACATTAGAGTTTTCTGCAAATGGAGAATTTTTTATTCTTGAAAAAAATAAATCAGGTTTTTCATTAAGATTTTTTTTCAAATTTGCTAAGACTATTTCGATAAAAAATGCAAAATTTTTAGCATTTTCTCGTTCTTTACTATTATCAATTTTGCTTGCAACTTGACGATTAAATTTAGCAGTTTCGTATGGATTTATGCTGGTTTCTTGCCTGGCTACCTTACCAAGGAACAATCCTGCAACAGCTGATCCGCTAATAATTGCCAAAGGACCTAATAAAGATGCTGCTGTAAGTACTGCAAAAGTTCCAAGGCTAAGTTTAAAATTTGCATCACTTATAATAGTATTTACTATTTTATCCAAATTATCGAGTGTATCTGTGACCTGTTGTTTTGTATATACGCTTAAAGCTGTCTCCGGATGGTTAAGACTTACTATTCTCTGATCTAATTCTTCCCACATTTTACCTTGAAAGTTATTAACAATCTGTCTATCAGCATCTGATGATAAATGTCTACTGCCTTCAAGAATTACATATCCTTTATCTAAGTCGCTGCCAGGAAATGCTTTTCTTAAACCTAAAGAACAAGTCGGGTCATAACCGTAATCTATTATATTGTATTCAGAAGTATAATTACTGCTGTTTAGATGTTGTGAAACTTTATTTATACATGCTTTAAAGGTAGAATCTATTTTATCGCTGATATTTCGTAAATTAGGAAATTCAGTAAACTCACAGAATTTTTCAATAAAACTTGATTTATCAGAAGATGTATGAAGCTTATCTAAAAAAGAATAATTTTCTGTGCGTATTGCTTTATCATAATAGCTGTTTTGGTGTGCATCCAGATATTTGGCATATCTAAGTTTTTCCCACCATTGCAGAGCATCTTGATAATTTTTGACATCTATATTATAAATTTTATGCGGGGAACCTTCAAAACTAATATTTTGTTTGATTATACCTTTATTTTTTAAAAAGATATTTTCAAAACAGCTAGTACTTTTTATTTTCATATAAACCCCTATGCTTTTATCCTACAAGTTTTTAAGTATTATGTCAATCTCTTTTACTTATTATAATTTGTTTCTGAATATTCATGTAAGTCCTGTTGCAGATGCTAAAATGATTATATATTTCTTTTACTCCTTAAATATTTGCTAATGCGTAATATTTTAACTTTTGTAAAATATTTTAAGTAAAATAACAAAAAATATTATTTTTTGATTTTATCATAACAGTATAAAACATAAGCAATGGAGACTTTTAATAAAAATGATTATACCAGTAGGTGCTAATAATAGTAGGAGCTTTAAAGCAGACACAGTGAATATTGATAAAAAGACAGGAGATTATAAAGATCCTTTAATGCGGTGGCCGATAAGAGGCTTAGCTTTTTCTAACGAAGTAGGTGAGTCTTTACGCCCGATTATCGGTAATTATGCGACTTTAACCTGGATTCCTGTTTTAATGTATATTGGGGCTGATATTTATGATAAGTATAAAAACGATCAGACTGAATATAGTCCTGATTCAAAAAGATGTTTAAAGCAGGCTATTTTTCAGGGATTAGCCAGTATGCTACTGCCTATAATTGCTGTTCATACAGGACAGGATATTTTTTCTCAATTTGGGAGATTATCTGAAAATAAGATTTCTTTTAATGATGAATTGTTCATATCAAAAAATGCACAACAATTTATTGCAAATGGAAAAATGCGTGCATTTGACGGTAAGGATGAGGAATGTGTAAATGAATTTTTATCACAGGTTAAAAGCAATATTGATTTTAAGAATAGAAAAAAATATTTTTTTGGTTTTATCAGACAGGCAAAAAATAATAAAATAAAAAATTATGCTTCTAAAACAATTAAGGATTTAATCCAATTACGTAAAGATTTGCTTAATCCGTCATTAGAAATTAAATCCAGCAAAAATTATGTAAATTATGTTAATGCTCTTAAAAATGGTCAGACAGAAAACGTTGCTGTAAAAACTGCATTAAGTAAATTTCAAAACAGTAAAATGAATAAGGGCAAATTTGTAAAAACAATAGGTGGCTTTACAGCTTTTGGATGTTTAGTAAACCCTATTGATCATTTTGTAGAACACTTTTTAATAGGCAAATACGTGGAACCTGGTTTAGAAAAGTTAAAAAGTAATAAAAATTAATTTAATAAATTAGGGGATAAAAATATCCTGTAAAAAAAGTTATAGTTTACAATATGCTAAATAAAAATAATTTCGTTAAAATCATTTGCAAATTATAAAAACGGATTTACTGATTATTTAATTTGAAATATACATTGAGAACAGTGTGCTTTGGGGTGAAGTACCGGATTATCTTCCAAATCGTACATTTTAGCTATTCTTACAATAAGTTTTGAACTGCAGATTGGACAGTATAAATCAGTTTCACCGTTTAAAATCATATCTTTAATATCTTCAATAGTTTCTTGTTTTACGGATACATCGTTTACTGTTTTTTCATAACTTTTTATTTCTGCAGGTTGTAATTTTAAAGCTCTTGCAAGTTTTTGTCGGATTGTAACAGAAAGAAATAGCTCTTTTCCGGACTCAATATCTTCAATAGTTTCTATATTAATCCCAGAACGTTTTGCAAGTCCCGTAACTGAAAGACCTGCTTTTTCTCTTTTTTCGGATATAAATTCCGCAAGGCTTTTCATTTATTGTCCTCTTTATATAAATGACATTATATCACAACAAGTGTTTGTTTGATTGTTTCTTTTTCATTTATAAAAGATTAACCTAAAGATTAATCTTTTACAAAAAAATTCAATCAAAGGGTTGATGTAGGTTAAATATAAATATTATAAATTTAAAGTGTAGACTTGGTAAGTATTATAATCAACCGGTGGGGTACCGGAAAAAATAAAAAATTAAATTGTCGGAGGAGGATAATAGTAGAATGGCGCTTACGGGCTTAGATACTGCATTAAGACGTATCAACATGATTGAAAAAGAATTTCAATCATTGATGAATATTAATGCGGCACCTGATCCGGAGTTTCAAAATATATTAGATAATTCTGTAAAAATAAAAACAGGTCAGGAAACACCTGTAGACAGGGATGATATTACAAGTTTAATTGAAAAATATTCTAAAGAAAATAATCTTGACGCTGATTTTGTAAAAGCTGTAATTCAACAGGAATCAGGGTTTAATCCGGATGCAACTTCAAAATGCGGTGCTATGGGGCTTATGCAGCTTATGCCTAAAACTGCAGAAAGTCTTGGAGTTACAAATGCCTATGATGCGGAACAGAATATTTACGGTGGTACAAAGTATTTAAAAGGTCTTTTGGATAAATTTGATAATAATAAAGAACTTGCGCTTGCCGCATACAATGCGGGACCAAATGCAGTCAAGAAATATGGCGGTATACCGCCGTACGCAGAAACCCAAAATTACGTGAAACGTGTTTTAAGTAATTATGACAACATGAAAGGAGGGTACTAATGCTTATAAGAAGTTTTGAAAGTGCTGCAAACGGTATGTTGTCATTGATTGATATGAATGATAACATTGCAAACAACATAGCAAATGTTAATACAACCGGATACAAAAAAAGCGAACTTACATTCAAAAATGTAATGAATGCAGCTGTTTATAGCCAGAAAGACAATGTTATCCGCGGAGAAACCCAAAATCGTTATCTTGGAGAATTAAGTTTGGGAAGTGAAACGATGCGGCTTACAAGGGATTTTGAACAAGGTGCAATGGCAAAAACAAACAACAAACTGGATTTAGCCATAGAAGGGGATGGATTTTTCAAAATTGAAGATCGGGATGGTAATATTGCATATACAAGAAACGGCTCTTTTTGTTTAAATAAAGAATCTTTCCTTGTTACTAAAGAAGGTGAGTACGTTCTTGATAATGCTAATCGCCGTATAAGTGTTTGGAACGAAGATATGGAACTTAATGATAAAATGGATATCAGTGTTTCAGAAAATGGTACTCTGGAACTTAATGACCACGGGGTTAAATTTCCGCTTCAAACGATAGGTATTTGGGATTTTAAGGACAAAGAGAATTTGTTTGAAGTAAATTCAACAAGATTTTTGCCTAAAAATCCGGAAGACAATCCTGTAATCCCGTCAGAAAAATATGTTATACAACAGGGAATGCTGGAAATGTCAAACGTAAATATAATAAGAGAGATGATTAATTCAATTGCTACTTCACGAAATTATGAATCTCTTTCGCAGTTAGTTCGTACAAACAGTGATATGCTTGCAAATGCTATATCAGTAGGCAGATTGCAGTCATAAATAAAAATAAGATGAGGAATGAAAAATGTTAAGAGCATTAACCACAGCAGCAACAGGTATGATAGCACAACAAAACTATCTTGACGTAATTGCTAACAACGTAGCAAACGTAAATACTACGGGGTACAAGCAAGTTCGGCTTGAGTTTCAAGATTTGCTTTCTCAAGCTACCAGAACACCGGGTGCTATGATGAATCAAGGTACATATCAGCCGGTTGGTTTAGAAATCGGGCTTGGTGTAAAATCTGTTGCTACAACAAGGGTATTTACTCAAGGTACTGCAATACAAACTGATAGGGATTTAGATATCGAAATAGAAGGTGAAGGATTTTTCCAAATTCAAAGAGAAGATGGCACATTGGCATATACAAGAGACGGATGTTTTCAAAGAGACTCACTGGGGCAGGTTTGTACAAATGACGGACTTTTACTGCAACCGGCGATTACTATTCCTAATAATGCGACATCTGTAACGATAACTCAGGATGGTAATGTATCAGTATCAATTCCGGGGCAGACAGAACAATCGGTTATTGGAAGTATACAGCTTGTAAGGTTCCAAAACCCGTCGGGGCTGGAATCAATCGGACATAATTTGTTTATAGAAACTTCCGCATCCGGCACACCTATTGCTGGTACTCCTGGTGAAGAAGGTCTGGGGGTATTACAACAGGGGATGATTGAAGGTTCTAATGTTCAGATTGTTGATGAACTTGTAGGACTAATCAAAGCAGAAAGAGCATTTGAATCAAATTCAAAACTGATTAATGCATCAAGTGATATACTTCAAACAACAAACAATATGGCAAATTAATAATTAAGACTTGAGGAGTGAGGTTTAATTAAGGAAATTATGAAAAGATTTATTTTAACAGGCTTAATATCAGTTTTTATAACGGGAGCAGTACAGGCTCAAACTATAGCAGGAAATGTGGTTAAAACTGATATTGCTAATGTTCTTAAACAAACTTACTATAACGGTCTTACAAATTATGAAATTGAAGTTAAAGTTCTTAATGTTCCGTTTAAGGATCTTGTCATTCCTGATGGCAATGTAAGTTACAAAGTTGTATCTCCTGAAGGCAGATATCTTGCAAGAGATATAAAACGTATAAATGTATATGTTGATGGTACTCTTGTTAAGACTTTGAATCTTCCTGTGCAATTGAAAGCGTACAAAGAAGTATTGACGGTAAAAGAACCGATGAATAGAGATCAGGCAGTGACAGCAGAAAATACTTACTTACAAAAAATAGATGTAGCAGACAAACTTAATTATATTTTGACAGCTGAGAATTTATCAAAAGAGATTAAAACTAAAAAACCTATGAAACAGGGAGAAATTCTTGATAAAAGGTTTGTTAAAATAAAACCTGATGTAGTAAGGGATACAGAAGTAAGGGTCTTTTTTACGTCAAATGATAGTCTTATGATAACAATTGATGCAATTGCACTTGAAGATGGATTACTCGGGGATTATGTAAGTGTTGAAAACAAGAATTACAAGAAAGTATATAAAGGGAAAATAATAGGCGAGAACAGGGTTCTTGTTGCTATGTAACGGAGTAAGAGTATGTTAAAGAATTTAACAATAACATTATTAACATTAATAACAATAAGTATAGGAATATCAAATGCTGAATCTCTGTTTACACTTGGTGCAACAGCAAACTATGCAGGAGCGCCTAAGTCACTGTTTAGCGGTGTTCAGGCAAGACAGGTTGGAGATTTACTTTCTATTATAATGAGCGAAAGTATTACTGTTAATGATAGTTTATCTTATTCAAGCTCTAAATCTTCCTCGACGTCTGATTCTTTTACTTCTTATATTAAGAACTGGCTTGGTCTAGGTTTAAAAAGTTCAGACGGATACGGCGGTTCAAATGATGTAAGTACATCAGCAGACGGTTCACGTCAAATGACGTTTAGTGATAATATTGCGGTACAGGTTGTACAGCAATTACCTAACGGAAATTTATCTGTTCAAGGTAAAAAAACAATTATAAACGGCAACGAAAGAATGGATTTTGTTGTAACAGGTGTTGTTGATCCTCGTTGGATAAACTCTGACGGGCAGGTCTATTCTTATAATGTAGCAAATCTTCAATTTGCACTTTCCGGCAGAGGTTCAATCTCCAGAAGTCAGAACGAAGGATTATTCAACAGATTTGTTAAATATCTGTTCTAATAAGTTAAGGCAGGCAAAGATGAAACTTTTAAAACAAATAACAGTATTAATAATGATAGCGTTGCTGGTAAGCTCAAACACGGTTATGGCAATAGAATCAAAAGTCCGTGTAATGGATTTAACTCATATAAAGGGTGTGAGAGATAACCAGATTGTAGGATACGGTATTGTTGTTGGTTTACCGGGAACAGGTGATAACTCACGTTCTACACAGATTACTAACCAAAAATTGTTAATGAACCTTGGCACCATAATTGAACAAGAAAACTATATCCAAAAAGGTTCATCAGCAGCGGTTATAGTGACTGCAACAATTCCTCCTTTCTCCAAAAACGGAGATAAAATAGATTGTACAGTTTCAACGATAGCTGATGCTAAGAGTTTAGAGGGCGGAGTGCTTGTACAAACAATTCTGAAAGCTCCGAATGGTGAATCTGTAGCTGTTGCACAAGGACCTGTTTCGGTAGGCGGTATCAATAAAATAGCGGGCGGTGCACAGCAAAGAACAGCTATAACTACTACCGGACGCATTCCCGGAGGGGCAATTGTTGAACGTGATATTACAACAGATATCGGGGATGAAACTTCTATAACGTTATCTATTGATAAATCGGATTATACCCTTGTTTCAAGAATTGCTCAAACAATCTCGTCTAATGTTGCTCCTGCTAAAGCGATTGATGGCAGCTCTGTTCAAGTTCAAATTCCTGAAAAATTTTTGAATGACAGGGTAACTTTTGTTTCAATCCTTGAAAATCTTGAAGTAAGTCCGACATTAGAACGTGCCAGAGTTGTTGTAAATGAACGTACCGGTACTGTAGTTATCGGGAGTGATGTAAAATTGCTTCCTGCTGCTGTTGCACACGGCAATATAACTGTTACTGTAACCACATCTCCGGAGTTTTCACAACCTAATCCTTTCTCTAATGGTGAAACAATCGGATTTGAAAACGCAGAAATTAGCGTAAACAAAACTAATGCCAGCCTTATTTCAATGCCTGCCAACAGTAACCTTAATGACCTTGTAAGAGCATTAAATTCAATAGGTGTAGCACCGATTGACCTTATATCAATTCTTCAGGCACTTAAAAAATCAGGAAGTTTACAAGCGGAATTAATCATTATCTAAACTTAAAGGTAAAAGAGTATGAACATAACTTCTATGACAACAGATACAAATACATTACAGATGATGTCAAAACAAACAATTAACAGCGAACAGGAAGTTTATAACCGTATTAAGTCTGCTGGAAGTGAAAAGGCACAATTGGAACAAGTTTCAAAAGAATTTGAGTCAATGTTTGTAACAAAAATGCTTTCTTTAATGGATAGTACAGTAGACAGAAGCGGAGGTATCTTTGGAGAAAAACAACCCTATACGGATATGTTTAAAAGCTACGTATTTCAACAAATGGGACGTGATATGACAAACAACCCGAGGACATCAATAGGGCTGGCAAAACAAATTTATTCACAAATGGAAAAGTATACAAAAGATTAATTAAGAAAAAATGGTAAGTATCGGAGAAAAAAATAAAAATGATTTCATCAATTAACACAAACCCGTCAGGTGGTTTACAAAACTTAACAAATGTGACAACTTCAAAAACCAGACAGGACAATAGTTCTGGTGCAGGTGAAGGAGAAATAAATATAGGAATTAATACACGTTCAAGCAAAAATCTGTTAGAAAAAGTCGATTTAGTGGAATTAAGAAAATATGCAGAATCTGCAGGTGAATTTAATATCACGGATGATGATGTTAGATATGGATTAATCTACGGAAGAAGTGTCATTGCGGACTACTTAGCTTAACGTGAACGGAATCTTACGGAGCAGCTATGAAGAATATTATTAATAAAATTTTAAATCATCTTGAATTAGAACTGGCATGTTATCAAGAGTTATGCACAGTGTATGATGAACAAAAAGAAGCACTTGTTAAAAATAAGCATGAAGAACTCGAAGGCATCGACAAACGTATAACCTCTGCTTACAATCGAGTTAGAATGTTAAATGAAGAGCGTCAGAGTTTGTTTAAAAAATTGAAACCAGAGGTAACAAAGCTTTCAGAAGTTATCGAAATAGCTGCTGCCGAGAATAGTCCAAACGTAGAAAGATTAAAAGGTTATAAAGATACTTTCAAAAAAATAGCTCAGGATATTGAAAGAAAACAGTATATAAATTTTGAACTTTTAAGGACAGGATTAAATATTTCGGATAAAAAATTAAATCTGATAATAGAAGCATTTGCACCTCAGGGCAGTATATATAATGAGAAAGGTAAAAACGTAGATCATAAAGGTATAGCGGTAAGTACAATAATTAAAGAAGTTTAAGAAAAAAAGGATTAGAAGAAATGTCAACTTTACTATCAGCATTGAATATGAATGCAAACTCTTTAAAAGTTAATGAAAATGCAATTTCGGTTGTATCAAACAATATTGCAAACATGAACACAGAGGGTTACCACAAACAAACGGTTAATCTGGCAACAAGAACAAATGAGTTATCAATAGGGAACAATGTTTACAAACAGATTGATTCTCTTGCAGGTGTTCAAATTGCAAGTGTTACAAGAAGTACAAACAAATATCTTGATAGTGCTTACAGAAGTGCTATTGCACAGCTTGCTGATTTAGAACAACAGCAAAATAATATTAGTGATATAGCTGATTTGTTTGAAGAACTGGACGGCACCGGTATTGATGCAGCATTAACAAGCTTTTTTGAAGCTTTAAATGACCTGAATAATAATCCTACAGATTCAACGGCAAGGGTTGCATTCTTAGAGGCTGCCCAGACTCTTACATCTCTAATGAATTCAACTGCCTCAAAACTAGAAGAACAGTTGTATTCGCAGCTGGGTGATGGTGTAAGTGCCGATGCACTTGCTGATTCTCCTTTTGCGACAGAGATTGCAAATATAAATGATTTGTTCCAGCAGCTGGCAGAGGTCAATGCCTCACTGGCACGTACCCAGACCGGAACATTAACGGCAAATAACCTTCTGGATACAAGAGATTCAATATTAGACCAAATTGCCCAGTATATGGATTTTGATATTGAAGAGAATGCGAATGGAACAGTAAATATAAGCTTGAACGGTATAGACCTTGTCAGGGGAACGGAAGTTGTCGGAACTTTTACTGTTCAAACAGCTTCTGAGTATTGCGAAAAACAGGGGATTAGTTATCCTGATGATTGGGATGGTGCTCTTGCGGTTGTAAATATTGTAAGCTCAGACGGCAGAACTTTTGGTAATGTAAATGATATGTTAATAACAGGTACACTGGGCGGATATCTTGCAAGTGCGACGGCAGATTCAGGAACAGTGAATGCTGAGTATATTCTTGATAAACTTGATCAGTTAGCAGTTACTATTGCGGATATTTTTAATTCTATTCAGACGGACGAGAATGCCTACTGTATTGATACTTCGACCTGGACATTATCTGATGCTAACCAGAGTGTAGATATATTTGTTTCATCTGACGGCGGAACGATTACGGCATCAAGTATTTCGATTAATTCGGATCTTCTTGCAGACGGCGGTCAATGGCTTATTGCCACGGCATATTTTGAAGACCCTGCATCATTTGATGCCAATGCAGTAGGTAATAACTCAAACGTTGTTAACATGATTAACACACGTGATACGGCACAATCAGGATTGGGCGGTTTAACTTTTGAAGATTTTTATACTGCTCTTGTCGGGGAAGTAGGAACGGCTTTGAGTAATATTAACAGTCAAATTGAGGCTCAGCAAAGTATTGTTGATAATCTTGAATTACAAAGAACATCTGAGTACTCTGTTGATCTCAATACTGAACTTACTGATCTTATCAAGTATCAAACAGCATATTCTGCTGCCGCACGGGTATTTTCTACCTGTAATGATTTATTAGATGTACTAGTTTCTTTAGGAGCGTAACTATGACTCAAGGCATATCTTCACAAATATTATATACAATTTTACAAAGCGGTATATCAAATAATTATAATAGTTATGCTGATATAATTACCCAGATTGCGTCCAATACAAAACTGACTTCAATTGCAGATGATCCTGTTGCGACAGTTAATGTTTTAAAGACTCAAAAGAGTTTGGATAATATTTCTATGTATCTTGAAAATATTGAATTGGCACAAAATGAGCTTACAGAAATTGATGATATTCTGGATCTTCTTAATACCAACATATCAGGAACATATAGACCGCTTGCTGTACAAGCTTCCAATGGTACTTACGATGCTGATTCTTTACAGGCAATGCTGCAAGAACTTGAAAGTGGACTTGAAACAATCATACAGTTAGGAAATACCCAGTATAATGGAAATTATATTTTTGCTGGTACAAATGTTAAAACACAGCCATTTACTATAAACAAAGATGAAGATGGAAATATTATCTCTGTTACGTACAGCGGAACAGCATCTGATGGTGAATACCAGAGATATGTTCAAACAGGAGATGGTACTTATGAAGTTATTAACGTTGCAGGTGATAGTGTTTTCGGGTATTATGACTCTACAACAGGGGAAAGTGAAGGCATTATCGGTACAATGGTAGAAACTATTAATGCAATAAAAACAATAATAGAAAATCCGTCCGATGATGAGGTAACTGCCGCTTATGAGGCACTCTATGCCCTTCTTGACAGATTTGATGAGAATCTGTCAGATATTACGACAACCCAGACCAAATACGCATCAACATATAATAAGATGGAAATGTCAAAAACTTCGCTGGACAATACGGAAGTCAATCTGACAAGTGCTTTATCAGAACTGCAAGATATTGATATTACAGAACTTTCAACAGAATTATACAGCTCAATGTATGCTTATCAGGCAAGTTTAAGTTTATTATCTATGGTTTATCAAACAGGAACACTTCTTGATTACCTATAAAGTGTTTGCAGGCAGTATGTGCCGCAAATTAAAAAATATATAAATATACTTACCATTATAAGGGGCAGATGCCCTTTTTCTTTTTTATAAAGTTTTTTCATCTATCAATAGTGTTCTCTTACAAGGATTTTTCTCTTTGTGTAAAAAAGGATATTTTTTGTTTTGATAAATTGGAAAGAAAAACTTTACTTTTTTGAACGATATATAAAAATTATGGTATAATAAAATATAAACTGTTGTAAGTAACGGTAACATTATAAGAAGGGGATTTATGCTGCTTGAAGGGAAAGAATTAAAAATTCTTAAAAGCGAAGAAGAAATCCAGAAACGCATTAAAGAAATTGCAAACGGTCTTAATGATTGTTTTAAGGATGAAGAAATATACATTATTTGTGTACTTAAAGGGTCAATAATGTTTACTGTTGATTTAATCAAACATCTAAAAATGCCGTTGAGAACCGAATTTATCAGGCTTGCAAGTTACGGGCATGATTTCACCAGCTCAGGTAAAGTAAAGGCTGTAGATATTTCGCTGCCCGATTTGAATGGGAAAAATGCTATAATTATCGAAGATATTGTAGATACAGGGAGAACTGCAAAATTCCTTGTAGATTTTATTAATATGAATTTTAAAGTCAAAAAACTTGTATTTTGTTCACTTATGGATAAGAAATGCAAAAGAGAAGTTAATATTCAACCGGATATTTCTGGTTTTGAAATTGACGATAAGTTTCTTGTAGGATATGGACTTGATTACAAGGGGTATTACAGAAACCTGACTTATATAGGGTATATTGATGTTTAATGTTGGTTTTATCCCGTTAAGAGGCGGTAGCAAGGGAATTAGGAATAAAAATTTTACAATTTGTGCAGGTAAGCCGCTTGTGTATTATACACTCAATGCTTCACAAAATTCTATCCTTGATAAAATTTATGTTTCAACGGATTCTGATGAAATAAGGAAAGTTGTTACAGAATTAGGTTTTAGTAAAGTTGAAGTAATAAAACGCTCAGAAGCAACAGCTTCCGACACAGCTTCTTCTGAAAGTGCGCTTATTGAATTTGCCGGCAATTATGAGTTTGATAATGTTGTATTTATTCAAGCAACTTCTCCGCTTGTAACCTCCCGAAATATTAACGATGGGTTAGAAAAATTTATAAACAGTAACTATAACTCTGTTATTTCGGTGACTAAAAATCATCAATTTTTATGGTCAATTGATGGAACCCCATTAAATTACACCCCGCAAAACCGTCCAAGACGGCAGGATTGGAGCGGGTATTATATTGAAAACGGGGCATTTTATATTTCAAACAGATTGAATATACTAAAAAGCGGTTGCCGTATAACACCGCCTGTTGGTTTTCTGGAAATGGATAAAAGCCAGCTTTTCGAAGTTGATAGTGAAAATGATCTTAAATTTGTAGAAAAACTTCTTAAAATCCTTCATTAATATGGTGTCAAGATTAAAAATTTGAGTTATGATGTTGCTACAGAAAAATAGGAGATATATTATGAAAAAGACAATTGTAGCAATAGCATCTGTATTTATTTGTGCAGGAGCAGTGCTTGCAGATGGCAATGCATTTACTCCGCTTGATTTTAATGACACAGGTTACAGTGCTTCATCAACCTCAACTACTTCCGCATCAACCCAGAGCGGTGCCGTGGAAACAACAAGTACAAGTACAAGTAACCCTAATATGCAAAATGCTATTTTGCAGTTAGATAATGCTCAGGTTGATATTAGAGCTGATTTGATGAATACTAAAACCCGTTACACAGAAGTTGATTCTCAATATAAAGTAGTTAAAGAAGAAAGAAAACAACTTAAAAAACAAGTCAAAAAAACTGAAAGAAGAATTAAAAACATCGATAAAACAAAAGAAAAAATTAGAAAAGAAATGTAATAAATAAAAAAAGCAGGTTTTATAAAAACCTGCTTTTAAAGTTATATATCATAATCTCTAACAATAATTAAATTTTCCCATTACAACACGCTTATTTGCTCCAGTACATTCAGGGAGATTATTTGGAATACCATAATATGCACAATATCCAAGAAGAGCAAATGCCATTGTTTCTTTAAAATTATTTGATATCCCAAAATCCTCATGAGTATTAAGTTCAATATTTTTCGGAAGATACTGTCGTAAAAACTTCATAATTGCACAATTATAAGTTCCGCCCCCGCCTACTATAACCCGTTCCGGTATAAACGATGGGAATACAAACCGCTCATAAGCCTGCACGATACTTTTTGATGTTAAAGCGGTCAGTGTTGTAATAATATCCGCATCATCATTCGGGGCAAGTTTCAAAATATTTTCAATGTAACTTTCACTAAAATATTCTCTGCCTGTAGTCTTAGGCGGAGCCAGAAAATAATATTCATCCTGCAATAGACAATCAAGCCAGCTTTCAGAAATCTTGCCGGAAAGAGCAATTTCACCATCTTTATCATAAGGCATATTAAACAACTTGCGCATACAGTAATCTATCATAAGATTTCCGCAGCCGGTATCAAAACCGTACGTGGCGGCATTATCAGAAACAACCGTAACATTGGAAATCCCGCCTATATTTTGTACAAGTGAGTTTTTGAACCATTTTTCATCGGCAAAACATACAAGAGGCGCTCCCTGACCGCCCGCAGCAATATCACGGGTTCTGAAATCCGAAATGGTTAAAACACCTGTACGCTCCGCAATAACCATACTTTCCCCTATTTGCAGCGTACTTTTTTCCGAAAATCCGTCTGTTTTTCTGTCATACGGGTAATGATAAACTGTTTGTCCATGACTTGCGATTAAATCCGGTTTTCCGAATTCGCCGATTAAAACATTTGCAGCAGATGCAAAACATTCACCTACAAGAAAATTAAGTCTGCATAAATCTCTTATACTTAAATTACCTTTAAAAGCCTGATACAACATTGACTTTATATGAGGGGGGTAATCGTAATTAATTCCTTGAATAAGCGTACAGGAGAAATCAGGATTTACTTCACATAATCCCGCATCCACACTGTCGCATGAAGTGCCGGACATTAATCCTATTACTTTTAGCGTTTGTTTTTCTTCCATCCGCTTATTCTTCCTCTTATATCAATTTGATTTGTGATTATATTTTTGTTGTTGACAGGATTTTTTAATCCTCAAAATCTCTCTTTAATTATTCTGCTTTTCTCTCCCAAAATTATGACTTCGCCATCACTCCTTCCTTTGATTAATCATCATGTTACTTCTCATGTTTTCAAAAGACAAGTAACAAAATTTTGTAAAATTTTTACAATTCCCCATGCCTCCCATGTCTTCTGTAATATGAACTCGTAAAAAATTTTTTTAATTAAATTTTGGGACAATTTTTACATCTTTTTTGTAAAAAGTACTTGATTTTTTTTAATCACTAATATAATAAATATTTTTCCGAAGACCTAAAATAAAAATTATCTTCCATGCCAATTATAATTAGTATCAAATGCGAAAAATTCTGATGGTTGAATTCTTAAAACATCAAAAAGTTTAACCATAACTTTTATGCTTATTTTTCTTTCGCAGCGTTCAACATGCCCGATGTATTTATCATTTTTTGATAGTATTTCAAAATAAAATTATAAGAAATTTTGAAGATGTTAAAAATCAAACAATTTGCTTAACGGAATATCAAGAATAATAGAAAGTTGTATAAGTTTTTTTTAACTAATATATCTTTCCACACGTTCTACATGACCAATAAATTTTGAATTTACATTTAGTAATTCAGAAAGTTTTTCTTGCGACAAACCTTTTTCAGAGCGGTATTTTCGAATATTTTTGCCCAAATTAACATATATATTTTGTTCAGCATCCATATTCATTATGGTATTTTATATACTTATTAAGCACCACTACTATATTAGCACTATTCTTCAGTGTGTTTTTTCAAAAAACAGCTTTAAATAAAAAACTTTATAGTTTTTCCCGCTTTATTCTCATTGTTTATCATCCCATCTCCGCCAATATTATTTGCTCGCCACTTTACCCTCAATTGTTTATGGAGTATCATGTCGGTATGATGGACAAAATAATTATAAAAGGTGCAAGGGAACACAATTTAAAAAATGTATCGTTAGAAATCCCCAAAAATGAACTTGTTGTTATGACCGGAGTATCAGGCTCCGGAAAAAGTTCACTAGCATTTGATACTATCTTTGCAGAAGGTCAAAGACGTTATGTAGAAAGCCTTTCAACTTATGCCAGACAGTTTCTCGGGCAGATGGACAAGCCTGATGTTGATTACATTGACGGACTTACACCTGCAATATCAATAGACCAGAAATCCACCAGCAACAACCCGCGTTCGACTGTTGGAACGGTTACTGAAATTTATGATTATTTAAGGCTGCTTTATGCACGTGTCGGCACACCATATTGTCCTATCTGCGGCGAGGAGATTAAACCGCAGACAATAGATGAAATTGTAAACAGTATACTCACACTGCCGGAAGGAACAAAAATTCAAATTCTTGCCCCGATTGTAAATGGTAAAAAGGGAGAATTTCAATCATTATTTGAAGAGTTAAGGCAGGAAGGTTTTGTAAGGGTAAAAGCTGATGATGAGATTTATAATCTTGAGGAAGATGAAATTACACTTGCAAAAACCAAGAAGCACACTATCTCTGTTGTTATTGACCGTGTTGTAGTCAAGGAAAGCGCACGTTCAAGAATAACTGATTCGGTACAAATAGCGCTGGAAAAAGCAGATGGTATAGTGGCTGTTAATATACAGGGTGAAAATGAGGAAAAACTGTACAGCGAAAAACTTGCTTGTAAAAAATGTAATATAAGCTTTGAAGAACTTGCACCACGTATATTCTCGTTCAATAATCCTTATGGTGCATGCGACAAATGCTCCGGTATAGGTGTGGATTACAAAATTGACCCTGATTTAATCATACCTGACAAGACCAAATCACTTGATGATGGAGCAATTTACCCGTGGAGTAAAACCTCAAACGATTATTACAAAGACCTTATAGAATGTGTTGCAGCCCATCACGGGATAAATACCAAAATTCCGTTTAAAGATTTAACAGAAGTTCAGCAAAACATAATTTTGTATGGTTCTTCGGAATATATGCAGATACGGGTTAAAGAATTTGGCACAAAACGGTACAAAACAAGAATGGCAAAATACCCTGGAGTAATTCCGTACCTGATGAAACGATATCATGAAACAGATGGTGATTACTGGCGCAGTGAAATTGAAAAATACATGATTATGGTTCCTTGTCCTGCCTGCGGCGGTGCAAGGCTCAAACCTTTTCCGCTTGCGGTTAAAGTCCACGGTAAAAATATTCACGAATTCTGTCTTATGTCTATTGATGAAGCGTTTGAGTTTATCTCATCACTCTATCTTGAATTAACTGATTTTCAAATGAAAATTGCAAAACAAGTTCTTGATGAGATACGAAACAGATTAAAATTCTTAAAAGATGTAGGTTTAAACTACCTTAATCTTGCACGTATGGCAGGTACTCTTTCAGGCGGGGAGGCTCAGCGAATAAGACTTGCAACACAAATAGGTAGCGGACTCTCCGGTGTTCTCTATGTACTGGATGAACCCTCCATTGGGCTTCATCAGCGGGATAACGACAGGTTAATAAAGACTTTAATAAAACTGCGCAACCTCGGAAACTCACTTATCGTAGTAGAACATGACGAGGATACAATCAGAAATGCGGACTATATTGTAGATATCGGACCAAAAGCCGGAATTAACGGCGGAAACGTTATTGCTTGCGGCTCGGTAGAGAATATTATTGAAAATGAAAATTCAATTACAGGTAAATACCTTTCCGGAAAGTACAGAATACCAATTCCTGAAAAAATAAGAGAAGGCAACGGACATTATTTACAGGTAAGAAATGCACATCTAAATAACCTTAAAAACATAGATATTGATATTCCTCTCGGTAAAATCGTTGTACTTACAGGTGTTTCCGGTTCCGGTAAATCAACACTCATGCAGAGTTTGATATTTGAATATGCTGCGCACAAGCTTCGTAAAAATAGACCAAAACCGCAGGGGGTTGACGAAATATTAGGATTTGAAAACCTTGATAAAGTAATTGACATTGACCAGTCACCGATTGGCAGAACCCCGCGTTCAAATCCTGCAACTTATACGGATGTATTTACACCGATAAGGGAACTTTTTGCACGCACAAATGAGGCAAAAATGAGAGGTTATAAGCCCGGAAGATTTAGTTTTAACGTAAAAGGCGGACGATGCGAAGCCTGTAGCGGTGATGGTGTCTTAAAAATAGAAATGAACTTTTTATCAGATGTTTATGTAAAATGTGATGTTTGCAAAGGTAAACGCTATAATCGTGAAACTCTGGAAGTCAAATACAAAGGTAAAACTATTTCTGATGTATTGGAGATGAGTGTCAAAGAAGCACTTGAATTTTTTGAGAATGTACCGCAGATAAAACATAAACTGGAAACGCTTAATGATGTCGGACTTGATTATATCAAACTAGGTCAGAGTGCAACAACATTATCCGGAGGAGAAGCACAGCGGATAAAACTTGCTGCGGAATTAAACAAACGTGCAACGGGAAAAACACTTTATCTGCTTGATGAACCGTCAGTCGGGCTGCACTGGTATGATTTAGATAAACTGATTAAAATATTACAAAGGCTTGCAGATAACGGAAATACTATTTTAATAATTGAACACAATCTGGATTTGATTAAAATAGCTGATTACATAATAGATTTGGGGCCAGAAGGCGGTGATGGCGGAGGTGAAGTTGTCGCCTGTGGTACACCGGAAGAAGTTTCGCACTGCAAAAACTCTTATACAGGACAGTATCTGAAACCGTTTTTTGATAAAAACAGCAAGGATTTAATGTTATCCGGTGTGTAATAATAAAATCGAATAGCAGAGTTATATCGGATTAATGTAAAAGAAATTCAGCCGGTCAATATTTATAAAATCTTTTTTAAAGCACTAGATACAAGTCCGGATTTTATATCTGGTTTGAGGTTTGATTTAACAGTGATTTTAGGCAGCATTAATTTTTCGTTTTCTGTTGTTAATATCTCTGCAAGTTTTTTTTCAATTATATCAGCCTTAATATCTCCATATACAATGATTTGTTCCGGATTATAAATACACATATAAATTCTTATTACATTCAGAAGAAATTCTTCAATGTCTTGTTTCAAGTAAGAAAATGTTTCCCAATTTATTCCAAAAGGTAAATATTTAATTTCTCCTGCGAGATTATTTCTACCTTTTACAATGCTGCCGTTAAGGCATATTGCAGACCCCGGCGGATACTTGGAGGGCAGATAAATTCCTATAATGCTGTCAACAGGATTTGCCATATAACAGCCAAGGGTTGCCGAATTTATATCATTCTCGATAAAAACATCAACATTATATTTGTTTTTTATTATTTTAGGAAATTCAGTATTTAACTCAGGATAGTCACAAATAATAAATCTGCCGTCATATTCAACCCCCGGAATAGAAAATCCTATTGTCTTTATATTTGGATATTTATCTAATAATTTTCGAATATTATTGTCAAAACATTCAGTTGTTATTTTATTCTCCTCTTCCACTGTATAAATGGTTTCCCCGTAAAGATTGCAAACATAATAACATACATTATCCTGCCGGTTGTTTTCAAACATACAGATGACAAGTGCTAACCGTACGTTTTCATTAAACCTGAAAGATAATGCCGGACGTCCTAATTCGGGTTGAATAACTTTATCTTCGATGATTTCATTATTAGCAAGCAGTGTTTTTACAAGAGAATTAATTGTTACGACGCTCAAACCTGACATTTCCGCAAGTTCTGATTTTGTGGCGGATTTTTTTTCAAGAAAAATTTTTCTCAATTTTTCAAGATTCTGTATTTTAATTATATTTTCTCTCATAAAATTTTCCTTAAGTTCTCAACCATTTTCTCTGCTACCTTGATTCGCTCTTCTGATTTGCCAATTGAAAGAGTTTTTACGTGTTTTTCAAAGTTTTCGGGAAGAATTTTGCAATTATCCTTTGCATAATTAACAAGCCGTTTTTCTCCGGGATGCAGGAGTTCATTTACTGCAAAAATTATATCAAAATAGCTTGCAAGAAATGCGGCACTTCTGTGATTTACACTGTTATAATCATTTCTTGCAACTGCTTTTTGAAGTTGTTCATAATATGAAGCGAACGGTTTATCTTTTAATAACATCATATTACGTTTAATAATATTTTCTTTAAGTTTATGCGGATATGGTGTATTTAAACGTTCTTTCAATCCTTGCAGCCAGCCTGTTTTATCATTGATTATACCAAGCAGGTTTAATGTATATAAAAAGCAAGTTGTATAACCATTTGAAGGGTAGCATTTTTCCCAGATATTCACAAAGGTTTCTTCAAACCAGTTTTTATTAAAATACATTATATCAAGTTCTCTGCCTAGTTTATCAACATAAAACTCATCCCCTGGCCCGAAGTATTCCCCGCCTACTTCATAGTTAGCAGAGTATAGTTTTACAATTTCTTCCCGTTTATCAAGCGGGATATCTTTATTTACAAACAAATAAACATCAATGTCAGATGAACTGTCAGCAGTCTTTGCAGCACTTGAACCGCCTATTCCTATAGCTTCAACTTCATCTAAGTTCTTATAATTATCCAGAATTTTATTCAAAATTTCTTCGTTTTTCATACGCTCTCCATTAGTTAGTTCAAAGCGGTCATTGGCACGAAAAGCTGTTGCTGCACTCCGGTTATTAGTCTGATTATAGACATAAAAACCTGTACTATTAATTCTCATTTTACACCGGCACATTCTTTATTACCCTGCACGGGTTTCCAACAGCCACTGTATTTGATGGAATATCTTTTACTACAACGCTGCCTCCGCCTATAGTACAATTGTCGCCAATTGTAACCCCCGGCATTACAACAACATTACCGCCAATCCATACATTATTCCCGACATTTATAGGTTTTGCATACTCAAGTCCTTTATTTCTCTGCTCAACTTCAAGAGGATGCCCTGCCGTATAAAACCCGCAGTTAGGTGCAATAAAAACGTTATCGCCAAATGTAACCTTTGCAGCATCAAGGATTACGAGATTATGATTGGAATAAAAATTCTCGCCAATTTCTATATTATATCCGTAATCACACCAGAAATAAGGTTCAATAAGAAAATTATTTTTAACTTTGCCTATAATTTGCCGGATTATTGATTTTCTTAGTTCTAAGTCCTCATAAGGAGCATTATTAAACTTTGCACACAAAGCTTTGCATTTCATTCTTTCTTCGAACAATTCTTTATCATAGTTTGCATCATACAAAAGACCCTTTAGCATTTTTTCTTTTTCATTCATAAATAAATCCTTTCAATAGAAAGCGGCAAATGTCAACCTGAAATTTACAGTACTTATTAAAGGTACTTAATAAAGTATATTTATATAATAACACAATTTGAGGATTTTTCAAGAGGAGAAAATTCCAATAAATAATACTTCCATTTAATACAGCATTAAGGAATAATAGGCTTGAAAAACACTATTCAATTAGTTTATTGGGCAAATTATTAATTCTCTGCATTATCTTCGGGTGATACTACTTCAAGCTTATAATCACATTTGCGGTTTGAACAGACTATTTTATCTCCATTTTTACTAGCTTTTTTAACAAGAAGTTCGCCGCATTTAGGACACTTATCGCCGGTAGGTGCATCCCAGAGTGCAAAGTCACAGTCAGGATACCTATTACATCCATAGAACACTTTTCCGTATTTTGATTTTTTCTCGATTATATCGCCTTCACCGCATTTCGGGCATTTGACACCGGTTGAAACAATATACTTTTTGCGGTTTTTACATTCAATACATTCGATATACTTACCGTATGGTCCTGTTTTTAAAATCATTTCACCGCCGCATTTTTCGCATTTGTCTTCAACTTTTACTTCTTCGTCCGGTTGTTTAACCTCTCCGCCTTCACCAAGGGATAAAATAGTTTTACATTCCGGATATCCTGAACAACCTAAGAATTGTGACCCGAAACGGCTTGTTTTAACAAGCATTTTTCTGCCGCAGTTAGGACAAACTACATCACTTTCAATCTGAATTTTTTGTGCTGTTTTCATAACAGCGTTTACTTCCTTCATAAACGGATCATAGAAATCGCTTAGTACTTTATTCCAGACAAGTTTTTGTTCGGCAATTTTATCAAGTTTTTCTTCCATGCCTGCAGTAAACTTATAATCCATAATATCTGCAAATTGCGAACATAATTGTTTTGATACGGTACGTCCGAGGATTGTAGGTTTTAATGCCTTATCAATCTTCTCAACATATTTTCTGGTCTGGATAACAGTAATAATTGTTGCATAGGTTGACGGACGTCCGATTCCATATTCTTCAAGGGCTTTAACCAGCGAAGCTTCATTATATCTCGGAGGCGGCTGGGTAAAATGTTGTTTAGGCAGAATTTCTTTGCAATTAAGGGCGTCATCCTTGTTCAAATCAGGAATTTTTACATCTTTTACATCTTCATCATCTGAGGATTCATTATAAAGCTTAAGAAAGCCGTCAAATAGAACTTTGCTGGTTCCGGTCTTTAAAATATAATCACCTGCTGCAATTTCAACTGTTCTATTGGCAATACTTGCAGAAGCCATCTGTGAGGACATAAATTTATTCCAGATTAACTTATACAATCTGTACTGTTCACTTGTAAGATACTGTTTAATACTATCCGGTGTTCTTTCGGGGTATGACGGTCTTATTGCTTCGTGCGCATCCTGAACGTTCTGTTTTCCTTTCTGGTAAATATTCGGTTTTTCAGGGTAGTATTTTTCACCGTAATTTTTTACGATAAATTCTTTTGCTGCATCACGTGCATCATCAGAAATTCTTGTGGAATCAGTTCTCATATAGGTAATAAGCCCCACAGCACCTTCACCGAGTTCTATACCTTCATACAGTTTTTGTGCAACCTGCATTGTTTTTGAAACCCCGAATCCGAGTTTTGAACTGGCTTCTCTCTGTAAAGTGGAAGTAATAAACGGTGCCGTTGGTTTCCGCTGGCTTTGCCGGTCTGTGACCTTCTCCACAATATATTTTAGATTTGGCTCAAGAAGTTCAGATTTGATTTTCTCTGCTTCTTCACCGTTCTTAATTTCAATCTTTTTACCTTTATATTTAGTTAATTCTGCTTCAAAGATTTTGCCTTCTTTTTCAAGATTAGCGTGAATTGACCAGTACTCCTGAGGTACGAAATTTTCTATTTCTTCTTCACGCTCACAAATCATCCTGAGTGCAACAGACTGTACCCTTCCTGCCGAAAGACGGTAATTCCCCAGTTGTTTCCATAGAACAGGTGAAAGCTTGTAACCCACCAGCTTATCAAGAATTTGTCTTGTCTGCTGTGCTTTAACTTTATCCATATCAATCTGACGGTAATTTTCTATAGCATGTTTTACTGCCTTGGGAGTAATTTCATTAAATTCTATTCTAAAAACTTTATCATCTTCAACTTTTAGAACCTGTCTGACATGCCATGCGATTGCTTCTCCTTCACGGTCAGGATCGGATGCCAGATAAATTTTGTCGAATTTTGGTGCAAGTTCATTGAGTTTTGAAACAACTTTCTTTTTTTCTGGAATAATAACATAAGTAGGTTCAAACCCTTTTGCAGCATCAAATCCAAGTACATTATCGGGCAAATTACGTATATGCCCGTAACTTGCTTCAATTTGATAATTATTTCCTAGAATTTTTTTAATAGTTTTGGATTTTGCCGGTGACTCAACTATCACCAACGCACGCTCTTGCTTTTTCTGTTTAGCCTGGGTCATTCTTTCTTATACCTGTTATCCGCTGTTTGGATTATTAGTCCCTTAAGTTCCATTACAGTAAGCTGCTCTAATAACTGCTCAGTACCAATTTTTGTTTCGGCCTCTATTTCATCAAAAGTTTTAGGCTCTATATTAATTGTATAAAGAATTTTTTTCTCGTCAATGTCTAGATTATTCAAATCACTGTTTTCATTGTTTTCCTGAAGTTTAATCTCCCAGTTAAGCGTATTTAGAATGTCTGTTGCATTCGTAATCAGAGAAGCACCATCTCTAAAGAGTTTATAAATTCCTTCCGTATTAGGATTAGTAATAAGCCCCGGGATACACATTAATTCCCGTCCCTGTTCAAGTGCAAGGTTTGCTGTAATTAATGCCCCGCTCTTTAAAGCCGCTTCTGCAACAACAACTCCTTTAGATAATCCTGAAACTATTCGGTTTCTTTGGGGAAATCTAAATTTTAAGGGTTCAAAAGTAGGATAATATTCGCTGACAACTGCACCGCCGCCATTTTCTATTTGTTCATAGAGCTTTTTGTTTGATTTAGGATAAATAAAGTCAAATCCGCTTGCTATTACACCTATTGTTTTAATGCCGTTGTCAAGAGCTGCAATATGAGCCGCAGAATCAATACCAGCTGCTAACCCCGAAACTATACAAACATCAGTTCCGGCAAGTCCTGCAATAATTTTTCTGACTGCATCACAACCATTTCTGGTACAGTGCCTTGAGCCTACAAACCCAACAACACGTTCCAGATTACAATTATTTAGATCTCCTTTATAATACAAGACAGCAGGCGGGTCAGAAATTTCTCTTAACATTAGAGGATAATTTTTATCTTCATAAGTATAAAATTTTATTTCGTTGGATACTACTTTGTCATAAACACTGTCTAAATCAATTTCATCACGCTTTTTCAGAAAAGTTTCTGCCTTTTTGACGCTCAATCCCTCTATTCCGCTCAAGTCTGTTTTTGAGGCATTAAAAACTTTTTCAATATTACCAAAGTATTCATACAGTTTTAGAATAAACCGCGAATCAACCTGTTCTATTGATGATAATCCTATCCAGTATTTATAATTCATTATTTATCCGTTTATAGCTTTGCCTTTATTCGTTCAATCAATTTGGTGACGTTATCTTTTTCTTCCTGCGGGATGTCAAAATTAATATAATCATTAAAATATTCAAGTGCATCTTCAAAGTCGTTTCTTGTCAGAAACATAATCCCGACTTTTTTATATGCCTGATGAAATTTATCATTTACCGCAATAGCTTTCAAATAGTTTGATATAGCCTTATCAACCTCATTGTTTCCTTCATAGGCCTGTGCAAGGTAATAGTATAAAAACTCATTGTTTTCTTTATATTCTATAACATTTTCAAAGTTAGCAATGGCACTTTCATAATCACCGAGTTCAAAGTAAACTCTGCCAATATCATAATAAGCATCATAATTTTCAGGCTGTACGGAGAGAACTTTTTCCAGTTCATCAATTGCCATGTCCCAACGCTGGTCTTCAATATATACTCTTGCAAGAAGATGTGCAAGCAGCATATTATCTTCGTTTTCATAACTTCCCCGCTCCAGTGTACCGATTGCATGCGCCAAATCACCTTTCTTATAATATAAGTCGGAAAGGCTGATATATGGCTGTACAAGCTGCGGGTCAAGTTCTATAGCTTTTATAAAAAATTTTTCGGCTCTGTCAATATCACCGAGATTGTAATATGCAACAGCCATATTATTATAAACGTCTGCATTATCAGGTTCTGTTTCCAGTACAGAACTGAATGCATCAATACATTCTTTATATTTTTTTTCGTGAAACAATTTTACTGCTAAATCTATTTTTTCAGACATTTTTATTACCTTTGCTTTATTGTTCTCACACGCACATGTGAAGAAATATAATTTTATTATTTACTATCGTCTAGAGAATTTACATTCCTTATAACGGTTCTTACATTGCCAACCGCTTCAAAATTTTTAGGCTCCATCGTTAGTTTTATACTATCAGCGTGAATATCTCTTTCCCCCTGAGTAATCATAGAACGCCCTACAAGTACCATTTCGTTTGGCTTGCCTGTCTTGGAATCAGGATAGAAAACTACTTTAGGACCTTTAGCAATATAATCCTGATAATATATTACGACGTTTCCACTGCCCATAAATGTATTTTTATTGCGGTTGTAATGCTGATAATCCGCATTCAGGGTCATAGTTGTTCCATTCTCGGATATTGAAACAGATTTTGTATGTCCCTGTGCTGTTAGTTCCTCGGTGGCAGCAGAATAGATAAAATGGTCTGCATAAGATGTATTTTGTTTTTCCTTCAATATTGCGCGGCCTATAAGGTCAATTTTTTGTAAGTCGCCCTGTTTATTTGTTACAAGAATCGCTTTGTCGGAAAAAGTTTCAATATCTTTGTATTTTATAGTAACGGAACCTGTAGCAATCATAATATTATTTGTAGTATCATATTCCTGTTCATCAGCATTAATAACAGCAATAGGGATTTTCCCGTCAGTAACAATTGTCTGGCTGTCACCCTGTGCTTTGATGGTTTTATTTATAAGCGAAAGTTTCAGAATATTCGCCTTAACCTCGCGTTTTTTGTTTGCCTTAATCTCGTATGCGTATGGCTTATCATAAAAGGTTACTATATCAGGCTTTCTGTTTGGCAGAACGGTAACATCCGCCTGCTCACCAACAACTTTAACATCATCTACCTGAACATTTACGTTACCTTCAAATTTTATTTTATTTTCTTTCTCATTATAGGTTTGTGTTTTTGAATCAATTACTAAATCAGCTGCTATCACGCAAACCCCGGTCATTATAAGTACTAATAAAAGAATTAATCTTTTCATTATTTCTCCTTACTATCGTAAACTTTTGTTTGAGATTTACCTATTATTTTAAATTTGTTAAAATCCGGTGATATAATTGCATGTTCAGCAGTAGCCGTCATTTCACCGTTACGTTCAATTATAACATTGCCGTTTGCAAGAATATCTTTATCATTTCCCTGCCAAATAAGTTCATCACTCTTTAATGAGGTTCCATCTGAAATTACAATAAGTACTTTTTCTCTAAGGGTAATGGTTTTGTCTTCCTCGTTATAAGTTCCGTACACGGCGGAAAAGCTCATAGAAACTTCATTTTCTTTAAAAAAATTGCCTATTATATTGTTCAATTCTGCTTTTTTATCTAAATTATTGTAATTTCCAGTTTCTCCGTATATTTCCCAGTATTTTTTATTATCCTTTGTTTCTGTAATAATAATTCCGCGAGTTTTGACTTCCTGACGGTCTGAAGAATTATTGAGCTGGCTGCGATTAAAATCATGAGTCATAATACCTGCAGATATGAATGCCCACATTAGTATTCCCGCAGCTAGTATAAACCCCGCAATGTATCCTTGACGTTTTTTGTCAAGTTTGAGAAATTTATCAAGATAGTCTCTGATTTTCATACATATTATTATTACATAAATATTTCAATTTGTAATCAAGTACCGACCTGATATAATTATAGCTATTTATAAAAAATATCCGATGTTTAAGAAATGGTTTGCCCCTTAAGTTTTCTTGTATTTTTTTGTGATTTTACTATATATTATGGTGTTATTCCTGTGTATGTGTTAATCTGTAACTATGACAACACTCAAAGATTTGCAAAATTACTCAAAATACATTAATTTTATTGAAACAAAATACTTAAATAAATTTTTTGACATTCAGAAACCATACATTCACTGTAAAAAAGGATGTGCTGCCTGCTGTCAAACAGGAGAATATCCAGTTTCTGAATTGGAATTAATGTATATGATTGCAGGATTTAAAAAACTGCCGGAAGAACTGCAAGCACAAATTATTGCCAAAACAGACAAAATAAAAGCAGAACGGATTCCAGACAATAAAGAAAAATATCTTTATGAATGTCCTTTTTTGATAGACAATGTATGCTCAATATACAACAACCGCGCAATCATCTGTCGCACTCATGGACTTTTATTTTATACAACTGACAAAAACGGTAAGACCCGCAAAAAAATACCGGACTGTGTGAGCAAAGGATTAAATTATAGTGAGGTGTTTGACCCGCATTCAAATATAATATCTCCGGAAATGTGGAGTAAAAGTAAAATTCCGATAAAGCCGGAAGCATATAATATAAGCCGTGAAGTTATTATTAGGAATGCTAAAACCTTAAAGTTTAATATTGATTTTGGGCAATCAAAAGCTTTGATTGATTGGTTCTAATGTAACAATGAATTGCAAGCGGCGCATATATCTTCTGAGCCAAAGATATAACTTCCAGCAACAAGTGAATTTGCTCCTAAAGATGTACAAATTTTTGAGGTTACATTATTTATTCCCCCATCAACTTGAATTATTACGCTTTCCGGTGCATTTTCTTTAATAAGCGGAATTTTTGATGCACATTCATGTATAAAACTCTGACCGCCAAATCCAGGTTCAACAGTCATAACAAGAACTAAATCAATATTATTAAGATACGGGAAAATGGCTTCGGGTTCGGTTTTAGGTTTAATTGAAATACCGGCTTTTAGCCCTGCTTGATGTATAAGTTTTATAATCTCTTCAGGCCTGTCAACAGCTTCGTAATGAAAAGTTATTAAGTCTGCACCCGCCTGCACAAATGGCAGAATAAAACTTGCAGGATTTTCTATCATTAAATGCACATCAAGAAAAAGATTGGTAATTTTCCTTATAGATTTAACAACAGGTACACCTATAGTAATATTTGGTACAAAATGCCCGTCCATAACGTCAATATGAAGCCAGCCGGCTCCCGCTTTCTCAACAAGACGTATATCCTGCTCTAAATTCGCAAAATTTGCTGATAATAATGACGGAGAAAGAATAACAGACATTAATTCCCTCCTTCAACTTTCTTGGTATCACTTTGAGATAAGACACCTCCTGCAATTTTTCGTACCTTTGATTTTATAATAGAATTTACAAACTTTTGCGGGAGTTTAGCAACAATCCTTGCCGCAAAGGCATCTTTACCTACAGTGTAAGTAAGTTTTGGCACTGCCGCACAATCGGCTTTATCAACAACTTTTACAACACTTTCAACTGGTGCGCCGTTTTGTCCGTTTTGGCCGGCATTCTTTATCATGTAAGCCATTTCTGCTTCGTACCCCGTACAATTTTGGATGGAAACTTTGTTTTGTTCGATAGATTTATCCCATAAAGGTGTTGCAATGACTCCGGGTTTAATCGAAATTATTTTTATATCACGTTTAGTTTCCATAAGCAGTGAATTGAAAAGTATATCCATTGCACGTTTAGAGGCACAATAAGGAGCAATAAACGGAAATATTCCGTAACTTGCCATTGAACTTATATTAATAACTCTGCCGCCTTCAAGAATATCTAGCAATCCCTGCGTTAGTCCGATACATCCAAATACATTTGTATCAAACTGTCTCCTTAATTCTGACACAGGAATACTTTCCATAGCACCTGCGACAACACATCCGGCCGTATTTATCAGAGTATCAACTCTGTTTGTTTTACTTTTAATAAATTCTGTTGCTCTCTTAACCGATTCATCGTCACACAAATCTATATAAAACGGTATTATATTAGGAGAAGCTTTTTCTAGTTCTGCAAATGCATCGGTACGTCTTACTCCCGCGTATACAATACCTTTTTCAGAAAAATGCTCTGTTAGAGCTTTTCCTATACCAGATGCTGCACCGGTTATTACATATATCTTACTCATTACGTCCTATCGGTCTCATAAGGATTACAGAGTTAAGATTAAGCTGTAAGAACTCATAATGTTCAATATCTCTATCCTTTAGCAACCGATACTCCAGAGAACAATTTTTTACGGCAATAAAGCTTTTTGTACTGTTGAGAATATCTGATATTAGGCGGTTACGTTTGCCCACTTTCGGCATAAATACGTCACCTTTGATTTCATAGTCATTGGTTATAATTAATACCCGTTCTGACCAGACTCCTGAAGTTAAATTTTCTATTCTCTCATCAGTCATTAATTTCTCCTTTATGATAAGTAAGATTGGAACAACGGCAGGTATAAAGCCAATGCCAATACTAATACAATACTACCTATTACCAGAAGCATTATAGGTTCAATCATTTTAGTTAATGTATCAATAATGTCATCCAGTATTTTATCAAGGTAATTAACAGCATTACCTAACATTTCCCCTAAACGACCGGATTGTTCACCTGTTGAAACCATAAATAAAAGCATTCTGGGTACTACGCCGGTCATTTTCATCGCTACTGACACCTGCTGTCCTTGCTGTACTTTAACAATAGCGTCAGTCATCTTATCTCTTAAAAGAGAATTAGTAAGTGTAATAACACCTAGGTGTAAACAGTCTACAACCGGAATACCTGCATCATAGGATACCTGTACAACAGAAAAGAAGTTTGAAAAATTTGCACTTAACAACAGATTATTAACAAGCGGTACTTTTAGTGAAATTCTGTCCAACAAACGTTTTGTTGGTGTCCAGTGTGTAATAATAAATAGAAATATACCAAGAGAAACAAAAAATATAATAAGTACCCACCAGTTTGTTTTTAAATATTCACCGGCATTAATTAATACTGTTGTAATTAATGGTAACTCTTTCCCCTGATTTTCAAACATTTCTTTGAAAGTCGGGAATACAAACAGTAACATAATAAGTACAATAACAGTTGCAAGAACAATAACGAAACAAGGATACATCATTGTAGAAATTACTTTACCGCGAATATTTGCCTGTTTCTGCATAAGTTCTTTAATACGACCTAAAGTCTTTTCCAATTCACCGGCTTCTTCACCGGCCTTAATAAGACCAACCATAATATAACCGAATACATTAGGGTATCTTGCAAGTACATCAGCAAAGGATGCACCTCCCATAACCTGAGTTCTTAGTACCTTTGCCGTATTTCTAATCTTTGCTTTAGCAGCTTCAACTTCCATAAACATTAAAGATTCAACTGCCGGAATACCTGATTGCAGCAATATTTGCAATGTTGAAATAAATTCAATACGCTCGCCTAAACTCATTGGAACAATTTTAGCACCGGAGCCTGCTTTTTTATTAGTGGAGCTGGCATCAGTAATATCCATCGGAACAAGTCCCATTTTTCTTATTTTATCGCGTGCTTCTTTTGCATCTGCTGCTTCTATTGTTCCTTTAACAACATCACGCCCTCTTTTTAATGCTTTATAATTATATGTTGGCATCTTCTCTCTCTACCTCGTACTATTCATTAGCAAAACCAAGTACACGGACAAACTCGTCTACTGTTGTTTTACCGTCTATAATATGCTGTAAGCAGGACTGATTTAATGTTCTCATTCCGGCAGACACAGCTGCTTCTTCTATTTCAATATCATGCGCACCCTGCGCAATGAGTTTTTTAATTTCTCTGCTCATAGGCAGTATTTCGTATAATCCTAAACGCCCTTTATAACCTAAGAATCCGCATTCCTCACACCCTACAGGTCTGTACATTTTTGTCTGCAAAAGCTGTTTTTGTTCTTCTTCATTAACAGTCAAATGTTTAACATCTTCTTCTGTAGGATAATATTCTTCCTTACAGTTGTCACAAAGCCTTCTAACAAGACGTTGTGCAATAACTCCGGTAAGTGTTGATGATACCAGATAATCCTTTGCCCCCATTTCTATAAGCCTTGTAATTGTTGCGGCAGCCGAGTTTGTGTGGACTGTACTTAACACAAGGTGACCGGTTAAGGCTGCAGATATAGCAACCTCCAGTGTTTCATAGTCACGGATTTCACCGATAAGAATAATATCAGGGTCTTGACGGAGTATTGCTCTCATACAGGAAGCAAATGTAATATCCGCTTTAGCGTTTACCTGTGATTGGTTAATACCTTCAAGTTTAATTTCTATAGGGTCTTCAATCGTTGTAATATTTACATCTTCTTTATTAAGGCTTTTAAGAATTGTATAAAGTGTTGTTGTTTTCCCCGAACCGGTAGGTCCTGATGTAAGAATAATACCGTTAGGAGATTTAACCATTGTCTTGATTTTTTCGATATCCCATGGTTGAGCTCCTTCTATCTTAATATCTTCACCAGAAGATTTAAGTGAAACAGCAGGTGCAAGAATACGAATTACAACTTTTTCTTTTCCTGATACAGGCAGGGTATTAATACGAAAGTCGTATGCCTTATCATTGTACTTAATAGAAAAAGTACCATCCTGAGGTCTTCTGTGTTCTGCAATATTCATCCTTGCAAGAACCTTAAAACGTGTAATAACAGAGTTTTCTACACTTGAGGGGATTTCAAGAACCTTCTTTAATAAACCGTCTGCACGAAAACGTACAATATAGTTATACAATCTGGGTTCTACGTGAATATCCGAAACTTTTTGATCTATACCATCAGTAATAATCTTATAAACAAGTTTTGCTACAGAAGAACTGGCGTTTTGAAGTTCTTTTTCAACCTGTGTCCATAGCGAAGTTTCGCCTTGAAACTGAGCAGCCTCTTCTTCCAGTGACTGCATGATTCTTTCGGTTTCTTTGGCTGTCTGAAGTTGTTTTACTTTATTTGTATAATCTTTTAAAAGAGTTTCATAATCGGAAAACGTCATTGTACAAGGAATAACAGAACGCCCTGTTGAAAAGGAAATTTCCCTTATTATTCCTTTATCCGTAGGATCAATCATAGCAACTTTTAGCTTGCTTCCCGATACCTCGATAGGAATAGCACGTTTTTTGAATATAAAATCTTCGGATAAACCTTTAAATAAAGTTAAATCTACGGTTATATCCTGAGCGTTTATTAATTCGTTGCTATATTTTGTTGATAAATATGTTCTTACCTGTTCATCAGTAATAAAGTTTTGAGCGAAAAGAGCTGCATAAAACGGTATCATTTTACTTTTTGAAAGTTCTTTAGCAGGTGCTACATAGTTTTCCTGTATCCAACCGTTTTTAAGGAAGAATTCTTCTTCACTCATTTCATCTGTTGGGGGGACATTAATATTAGCCGATGTACTGGAAGGTGCAGCTGCTGATGTTACCTGTTCTGGCAATGCAGCAGACTCAGCTTTTTCCATCTGGCTTATTAATTCCTGATACAAATCACTGAAGTCATTATCTGCAAGGGATATGAATTTTGCATTATAAGTATCATTTTGACAAATACTTTTGACCTGTGATTCAATCTCCGGTTTATTTGGCGCAACAGATTTTTTTATAATAATAAACAGGTTGTCGTTTCTTATGTCTACAGGTATAAAGCCTGATGATACCATCAGGTTTTTGTCAAACTTTTCCAGTAAATCAGGCTTTATACTGTTTTTTAATTTCTCTAATTGAGCTGTTATCATGGTTTTCTAAATTACAAATTGTTTATACTAACATCCTCGTTATCTTTGATTATTCTGGGAGTAATCATTATAACTAACTCAGTTTTTGTTTTCTCACTTGTAACAGTTCTGAAAGCGGCACCTATGCCAGGAAGGTCACCTAATATAGGTATTTTAGAAACTGATTTGTTTGTTTGTTCTTGAATGAGACCTCCAATAATAAGGGTTTCACCATCTTTTATCCGAACATTTTTGATATCAAGATTTCTTCTTGCAAGTAATGTAGCTGCAATATAAGGTTGTGATGTGTCACTTTCTTCATCATACTCGGTATCTGTAATTTGTCCTGCCTGTGTAGAGTATTCAGGTGTAATGTTCATAGTTACGTAACCTTCCGGTGATATAAACGGAGTAAATACAACCTTTAACCCTTGATCAGAACCAATATTATAGGTCTTTTCTGCAACGGCAGAAGCTCCGGTACCTGATGTTTGTAAGAATTCAACGTCAACACTTTCAAGATAATCTTGTGTAAGGTCAATAACAGCTTCTTTACCATTTGTAACAATTAGTTTAGGATTAGCCAGAATTCTTGCTTTTTCAGATGAAACTAAGTAACCCATTTCCCAGGCAATCTTCATACGGCTTTGATTTGCTGCGTGTGCCATTGTTGCACCACTAGATCCATCAAAGCTGAATGTTACATCACCGCCTGTAATACTCCAAGTATTGCTGAATTCTTTACTTCCATCTTCTGTTAATTCAAGAATAGAAAGTTCAACAAATGCTTGCGGCTGCTTAACATCATTTTCTTTTATAAAATCACCAATCATATCGATTTGTGATTGAGAACCGCCTATAACTTTAATTGTACCTCTTTGCGGGAAATAAGATACTTTAAGATTTTGTGCAGTGAAAGGAATGGCAGAACCAACGCTGACTGTTCCTGATAATGTACAAGCTGTAAAGTTTTCACCAAGCTTTATAGGATCAGAAGAGCCGCTGTCTCCACCTCCTTCATCTCCGCCATCATCAGAAGCAAAACCTGTTGCTCCGCCGTCGTCGGAGTTATTGAAGTTCATTTGTTCACCAGTACTACCGCCGCTTGGAGATAGCATATTACATATCATAGATGCCATTTCTGCAGGGGTAGTATGATTTACAACAAATGTTGCTGATGCCGGTTTTTTATCAAATTGATCTATTATACTTTGTGCAATTTTAACATCGTTATCCATACCGAAAATAATTAATTCATTTGTTGAAGTATTAACAGTTGCTATTTCCGTTGTAGATAAACCAACTCTTTTTTTACCGTAGATGTTTTTATTTAAGAATTCTGCAATTTTGGCTGCATCAACATACTTTACAGGTAAAATAGTCATCTCTTTTGCTGCAAAAGCTTCATTACTTGCATTGTTTTTGGACATTACGATAAGTGTATTATCTTCAAGATAGTAAGTTAATCCGGTAATCTTCAATACAAGTTTGAATGCATCATTTAAAGAAACGTCGACAAGGTCTAAGGTAACAGAACCTTTGACAGTAGAATGGAATATAATATTTAAACCTGCCTTATCTGCAAACATTCTCAAAACTTGTTTTACATCAGAATCTCTGAGTGAAAGGTTGATTTTGTCGTTGCTGTCAGTGATTGTAACGTTTGCATCCAATTTAAGTTTACTATAACTATCATATTCGTTACTGTATCCGGTATCGCCGTCACTATATTCGGCATTCCCGTCATAATTATAGCCTAATGCCATTACAGCAGGTGCTGACAATAACAATGCGGCTGATAATAGTAAAGTGTGTATATTCTTACTTGCCATTCTTGCCTCCGAACTTGCTATCTAAATTAGAAACTTTATTATAGTGAATGTCACCAGTGTTTGATGTTAGTGTTTCTCCTATACCCGCACGGTAAACATTTTGTCCCAGTTTTACTGTTACAGAATTTTTATTTATATCCAAAATCTGATAATTGCTCATCGTATCACCTTTTTTAACAAGATGATCAGTTCCTTCTATATTAAGAATTGCGGAAGGGGAATATAAATCGTATAAAATCCCTGATACTGATACATCCATAACTCTGGCAGCATCAGACCCTTCACTTGCAGATTCTGGAGGCTCTAACAACTCGAATTTGGGTGGTGCATTAAATGAGTCAGATAAATCTCTGTATGGCATAAAAGGATCTGGCTTAGTAATTGCACGTGATACGGAAATTACTTCACGCTTTGTACTTGTAGCGGAAATCGCTGCGCTTTCAGGCAATACTTCATTTAGAATGTTTTCATTAAACATATCAGCAATAAGACTGTTACCGGCATCTAATGCGGTTATCTTATGATAACCAGCGATACCGGCAATTGTACCTATAACTGCCGTTAATAATAACATTGAAAAAATCCTAGCTTTGCCGGGTACACGTGTTGGCTTAACCTTTTGTACTCTTTTTAGCTTTTCTGTGTATTCTAACTCTTCTGTGTCAGGTATTATATTAGTGCTATAATCCCCATCATTTAAAAATGAATCAATATTTGCTATGTTTTTGAACATCTTTTTATACTCTCACATCTACTATACAAAGATTTTACCGTAGGCATTTAACCATAGTAACATTCATTTGTATGATTTTACCTTAATCAAATTATAATTAAGACTTTACGGATTATTATACTGTCTCAGCAGACATTATTTTTATTTATACTATATTTTTATAATATTTGCAACATTATTTACAATTTATTTACTATATCATACAGTTGGAGGATTTTTATTACAATAAAAAAAGCCTTATGCAAGCACGATTTTGTTACCTGCCGTGTCAGCAGGTGGGTGAGTGCCTCCTCAAATCCGTTTCCCGCTGGCGATACTAATCGGCGGGTATACTTCATAGTCAGAGAGCTTACTCTCCCTTTTATTAAAAATGTAGGAACAAAATAAGCACCTGCATAAAGCATTAATATTATTACATGTTATAAAGTCTTTTTCAAGCCGTAAGTCTGTTTAGTACATTTTAGTTATCGCAGGAAAACAGGAATATATTTTGTTAACAATTGCTTAACATTTTCGTATTCTATTTTATTCATATTAACTATACGCTTGCTGAAAAGTTTTTCATCACGACCTGCGAACCACGGAAAAATTTTTTGATCTTTATATTTGCAATATTTATCAGCAAATGTATCATGCGGGTTATGATAGTATACTTCTACTACTTCGTTATTTTTATCTGCGACTTGCAGAGTTATGCTGTCACCGGCAAATTTACTTAGGCAGACTTTTTTATTCTCAGCGGATTTAACAATTCCAAGGTCTTTGCCGTCATTAATAACCAGAGTATCTGCCGGTGTATCACAGGCAAGGTTATCAAAAACAGAACTTGCGGCTTTTAAAAGGCTGGAAGTTCCGGCATCGTATTTTGCCGTAAAATTTTTATTGTTGATATTTGAAATACAATTAATTTTCACTTAATTTTTGTCTTACAAGTTCTTCAATTTCTGCAAGCAAATCGGGGTTATTGGTCAGTACTTCTTTTGCTTTATCTCTGCCCTGACCGAGTTTTTCTTCGTTGTAGCTGAACCATGCACCGGCTTTTTTAACGATATTAAGATTTACTGCAACATCAAGAATATTTCCGACTTTACATATACCTTTTCCGAAAATAATATCAAACTCAGCAGTTCTGAACGGCGGAGCCACTTTATTTTTGAGAACTTTTACTCTTACATGGTTGCCTATGTCCTCGCCGTCGCCTTTAAGCCCTTCTACACGTCTTATTTCCAAACGAACAGATGCGTAATATTTTAATGCGTTACCGCCGGTTGTTACTTCCGGATTGCCGTACATAACACCGATTTTTTGCCGCAGCTGGTTAATAAATATAACAGTAGTATTTGTTTTTCCAATGATACCGGTTAATTTTCTCAAAGCCTTAGACATAAGTCTTGCCTGTAAACCCATTTGCTGTTCTTCCATTGAGCCTTCTATTTCAGCCTTAGGAACAAGTGCTGCAACGGAGTCCACAACCACAACATCAACAGCACCCGAGCGTACGAGTTCTTCTGTTATATCAAGAGCCTGTTCTCCGGTATCAGGCTGAGAAATAAGCAGTTCATCAATATTAACACCAAGGTTTCTTGCATATTCAGGGTCAAGTGCGTGTTCTGCATCAACGAAAGCAGCAATTCCGCCTTTTTTCTGACATTCTGCAACGATATGCTGGGCAAGGGTTGTTTTACCGGATGATTCCGGACCGTAGATTTCAATAATTCTACCGCGCGGTACCCCGCCTATGCCAAGTGCTATATCGAGTGCCAGTGCGCCTGTCGGTATAGCTTCGACATTAATAGCGGGCTTATCACCCAGTTTCATAATAGAACCCTTGCCAAAATCTTTTTCAATCTTCTCAATAGCGAGTTTTAACGCTTTGCTTCTTTCATCATTGCTTGTTGATTTTACTGCTGTTTCTTCCGCCATTTTTCTATCCCCAATTCCCGTGTCGTCTGGTAGCCTGTTTCTAAATATACTTATATTTTAATTAAAATAAAATATTATTATTTTTATCTTCTTTTTTGATGAAAAAACCGCACATAACCGGCTTAAAGCTGTTCACTGCCATTTTAAGGTTAAAGTTTTCTTTATTAAGCTCGTTGATTTTATTTTTAAGGCTTTCATTTTCTGTTTTGCAGCGTACAAATTCTATAATCAAATCATCAATACCTTCAAGTTTATCATCAAGGACTTTTTCAACAGAAGATGTTAAACTATTTTCCAGTGCTTGAAGGGTTGATAAAAGATTATCAACAACGACTTTTGAATTTCCGTCAGCCGCAGCAATAGCATTTGTAACCGCAGCTTTGTTTTCTTTTGCTCTTTTTAGTCTTTTAACTTCATCCAGAGAAAAATAAAGCTGTCCTTCGCGATTTTTCTTAGGCAAAACAGAGGTTTGTTTGCACAAATCTACTATTTCTTTGTTGTCAGCGTTTAAGATTTTTCTCACTTCTTCCGGTAATAATATTTTATCTTCTTTAATTTTCATTCCCAAAATTCCTCTAAAATACTACAATGATAATTTTAGCCGAGAAGAAAAATGATTTCCAGTTTTTGTAACAAAGAGTTAAGAAAAATTTCTAAAATTACCTGACAGGATAACTCCTGTTTCATATAAGAAGCTAAAGAAAGTTTTTTTACAAAAAAAACCGGTGTCTTGAGAACTTAAAATTTCTTTTGACTACCGGAGAATTCACACTAAAATATGGTAAACATTTATTCTTTTATATTTTTTACATTCATATTTTTCTTTTTGTACTCCAAATATCTAACACATTGCTTAACTCTGTCGTATCCCAGCATTATTCCAAGCATAAAATCCTGTTCAGGTGTAAGTTCATTTAATCTGGGATTAAATGTTCTTACAACATCAACGCAGGATTTATCTCCAAAATAAACATTAATTTTATTTTTATCAATATCATGTATTACATAATCTATATTTTCATGTTGAAGCTTTTTTTCAATAGGTTCACGATAAGCGGATTTTTCAGTTGTTAAAATCAGATTTCTTATCCCTTTTTTAAACTCGTAAATATGGTGATGAAAAACACGCAAATCCGTGTATTCTCTTTTCATCTCCGGAGTAATCTTCGGGATCCGGCTTTCAAAAGCCGGATTTTGCCCGTTGATTTTTTGTGTAGTCGTATAGTTGCATTGTGTAATTAAATTAACTCTCATTCCCCTGCCAGTATGTTAGTTAGACCTAACAAAATATTACTTTATTTTTATCGAATTGTCAAGAGATATTTTAAACTTTTATACAAGTCCTTCTTTCAGAGCTTTTACGGCCGCCTGTGTTCTGTCATCAACAACCAGTTTCTGGATAATATTACATACGTGTGCCTTTGCAGTATGTTCGCTTATTGTAAGTGTTTTGGCTATTTGACTGTTAGACTGCCCGTCTACTACGAGTTTTAGTACTTCGTATTCACGCTGGGTAAGATTGGAATGCCTTTCTTTGAACACTGCACGGGAAAGCTGTCTTGCCGGTATAATTCCGCAGTTTTTTTCACGGATAAACGGGACTACATGCGGGTCAAGCCACATAGCGCCCTGCTTTACGGTTTTTATTATCATCATCAAAACTTCTGTTATTATATCTTTTAAAACGTAAGCGCTTGCGCCTGCAGTAAGCGAGTCGGTCACTTCCTGTTCAGAAATATGTGATGTAAGCATTATTACTTTAATGTTGTTATTATATTCAAGAATTTTTTTTGTGGCTTCTATTCCGCTGATATCGGGAAGTCCTATATCCATAAGAACGACATCAGGCTTATTTAGTTTTGCTTTTTCTATTGCTTCTTTGCCGTTTCTTGCTTCTGCTATTATTTGCATTTCAGGATAATCAGCGAACAATGATTTTATGCCTATTCTCATGAGTTTCTGGTCTTCTACCGAGAGTATATTAACTGTTTGAGTCTGTTGCATATTTACCTCCATAAAAACGGGAATACCCATTTTATGGTAATTCGCTAAACTTTTCGATATAACCGGACACCTGCAGTTTAAAGTATTAATATTCTGCCTTTTTGAGTGTGAATTAAAACTCTTATCTAAATTCTAATATACCTTGCATAAAAATCCGGCAGGAGCGGTTTTAATTCTATTAGTTTAAAGTTTTTTGCACCGGCGATATATTTCTGGCAATCTCCGTCAAAACAGCTTAAGCCTGTATTATCATTCAGGATTTTCGGGGCTGTGAATTGTAATATTTCATCTGCCAGATTTTCTTTTATAATTTGTCCGTTCAGTCCGGCTCCGGCTTCAACAAATGCGCTCATTATTCCTTCGCTGTATATTTTTTCCAGAATTTCATTCAAATTGAGTCCTGTTTCTGTTTCGCAAACCTTAACAATTCTGGCATTTTCAGGCAGCGGGGTTTTATACGTTTTACCTTTGGCATTTATTAATAAAATATTTCCGTCCTGAAAAATTTTTTGTGAAAAATCAAGCCTGCAACTTCTGTCTAAGATAATTTTTTGTTTATGCTTCATGTTCGGATTATCGGCGATTACTGTAGAAGCGGTTGTTAATATTGCATCGTATTCCTGCCTGAATTTTCTTGCTGTATTTCTTGCTCTATCGGATGTAATCCATTTTGAATCACCTGTTGAGGACGCAATTTTACCATCCATTGTAGAGGCTGTTTTAATTATAATAAACGGTTTTTTCTCAATAATATTTTTGAAAAAAATCCTGTTAAGCAGTTTCCCTTCATCTTCCAGAACACCCGTTACAACTTCTATTCCGTTAAGCCTCAATTTCTCAATCCCGCCGGAAGCTTTCGGGTTAGGGTCATTGTTTGAAATCACGACTCTTTTTAGCCCGTATTTAATAATAAGGTCGCTGCAAGGCGGGGTTTTGCCGTAATGATTGCAGGGTTCAAGGTTTACAACAAGTGTTCCGCCCTTTGTATCTTCGGGCTGCAGTTTTAAGAGAGCATCCCGTTCTGCATGGTCACTGCCGTATTTGTGATGATACCCCGAAGATATTTCTTCGCCGCGGCTGTTTAATACAACACAGCCGACAAGCGGGTTGGGAGAGGTTTTTCCTGCCCCTTTTCCGGCAAGTCTGAAACATTTATGCATTTCACGTTCATACATAACTTAGATTTTAGCACAACAAAGATTAAACGGTGTTCTGTTCGTAATCATCGGAAACCGCTTCATCTTCATCAAATTCTTCATTATCACCGGCAAGTGATATTTTCTCGAGGCCGCCGTCGTATAGTTCTGTATTCCTGTCCGTATTTAAAATAAATTCCAGTTCCGTAAGAAAAGCTGCAAAATTGTCATCCGTTTCTGCTTTTACATTTCTGCCGAAAGGTGCGGTCATATACCTGCCTGTCTGACGTAAAGTAATAGTTCCAAAGGATGGACGGGTAATATTTTGCATTTTGCACTCCTTTATACGGAAATGTTAAAAACCCTGAACCGGTAAAATTGCTTAATCTGAAAAAAACTTTACAAAAATAAACAAAAAATTCCTTCGCATCCGTTTACAGCCGGCGGCAGATTAATTGATGTTTGCCGTAACAAAGCTGTATTTGCGTGTAGTATTATCCGCAACTTTTTTGCCTGCGTAATGTCCTGCGGAATAAGCCGCAATGGATCCGATGACAAAGCATAACCCTTTTAAAACATTACCGATGGTGCCGGCTTTAAATTTATTTAAAAATTTGGTATTTGCACAAAAATTATTGAGTTTATTAACGGAATTTTTTACCATTTTGCATTCAGCAAGCAGACTTCCTTCTTGAAACTGTTTTTTCATAAGAGCTTCCATGCCGAACATTGAAGTCATTGCGCCGGTTTCTTCAATAAGTGCCGAAGGTCTGTCATCAGAAGCGGCGACTCTTGCAACACTTGCTACGCATAATAGAGGATTTACGGCTTTAGACACATATTTTGCGGTATTACTTGCAACTGTAGACATTCTGTTTGCTTTATTTGCCTCGGCAAAGATTGATGTTCCCGCATTAGTTGTTTGAATTACACCGACAACTCCTCTTATTCCGGCATCGCTTCCGCTGCCCATTGCTTTGGCATCATTTCTAACACCAAATCCTAAAGATTTTGCAATATCATAAACATACGATGGCATTATCTACACTTCCTTTTAAAAACCTACATTAATATAAAGATTTTTTGTAACAAGAAATTGCATGATTTGAAAGAATTGTAACAAAATTTAATATAAATTTTTCTATTTCTCTAACTCTAAAATTCGCTCATTACAAGGTTTTTGGACTACAATAAAATCCTTTTTTAATTTTTGTTAAAAAGATAAAAAAACAGCAAGAAAAGTCTTTTATTTTAAGAATATTTGTGTTTAAATACATTATACTAGTACTAGCTTAAATAAAAGAATTCTAGAGGTTAATATGAAAAAGAATTATAAACATGTTTTTCTGCTGCTAATGTCTATTATGCTTACCCTGTCAGTAAATAATGCTTATGCTGATAATCCAACAGAGATATCCACTTCGCAAACTATTGGTAGTAGTAGTAGTAATACTGAAATTAATACAATTTATCCTAATACAGATACTGATTCAAGTACCAACGGTGGTCTCTATAATGTAACCAGCACAGGAAGTTTAACTATAATTGATACAAATAATGAGATAGAATTTGCGAATAAGTCTGTAATGTATAAATATGGAGTCTCGGATGGCGGCAGCGGCACCATTTATTATGATGTTGGTAGATATGGCGGCATTGTTTATAATGCTGGGGATTTATATATAGGGACGGATAGCGATGAGACCCTATCAAATTATATTGTAAAGTTTACCAATAACACTGCCGGTAATGGCGGAGCTATTTATAACGCGGGAGATACATATATTTATAATGCGGTATTTGATAGCAATATAGCAACTGCTCCTGCTAGTGACTTAGTAACTGGTCTGGGTACGGCTTATTTAGCGCGTGGAGGAGCTATATTTAATGATGCAGGTAAATTGACAATTACGAAAACGATTTTTAATAACAATTCTGCAACATCTGGTCATGAAAATGTTTATGGTGGTACGGGTGGTGCTATCTACAACATGGGTAACGGAGAGGTTACTATTACCCAATCAGCATTTACTAATAACAATGCCAGAAATGACGGCGGAGCTATTTATAACAATAACAATGCATCATCAACTGGATCTGCAATAGTTAATATCGATAATACTGGATTCAGTAAAAATTATGCAAAAACTACTGGCGGTGCTATCTATAATGTATCAGCGTATAATAATAGTAGTGCAGATACAAAACTTGGCAGTTATATTAATATTAGCAATTCAATATTTGATTCCAATATTGCATCATCCGGCGGTGCTATCTATAATTATGTTAATAATAATAATGAGACGACCATTGCTGAAGTTAATATAACAAGTACAACATTTTCTAATAACGGTGGTTCTCAGCAGATAGATGATACTACTACAATAACCACATCACAGGGTGGTGCTATTTGGAATTCAGGACAGCTTAATATTAGCGCCAATACTGCTTTTTCTTCTAATACAGCAGTTAGCGGCGGTGCTATATATAATACAGGTATTGCAAATATTTATGATACAACTTTTACAAGCAATACAAGTTCAAGTTCTGGCGGTGCTATCTTTAATGGTCTTGGTAATGTTTTTTCCGATAGTTCTACAGTATCCGTAAGTTTAACTATTAATAATGCTACCTTTACAAGTAATCAAGCAATCAGCGGCGGTGCTATTTACAATGCCGGAGAAGCCACAATTGTTGATTCAACATTTAACGGTAATAGTGCAAACAACGGCGGTGCTATATATGGAGCAGTCGATTCTACTACAACGGTAATTGCTCAAGATAAGAATGTAAATTTTGCAACAAGTTCTGATACGATTTATTTGAATGCAGGTGCGTATAATAGTAGCAGTTCAAATGGTGCGATACTTAATCTGAATGCGAATGCAGGAAAAAGTATTAATCTTAACGGGGCTGTTACCGCTGCCACAGCAAGTTCCGTTGATTACGTACCTGTTGTTAATGTGAATTATAGCGCTGATGGCGAAACCAGTTATGCAGGCGACGTTAATTTCAACGCTGAAGTATCAAACGTAGATCTTAAAGTATATAACGGTACCGCAACTGCTAACGCTCAGGTTTCTAGCTCTACTATTGAAACACAGGGCGGTACAATGAAGTTTACAAAGGACGAGTATCTTGGTGTAGCAGACAGTAGCAATAGCGCAAATAACAGCCTTGTTCTCAACGGTGGTACTCTAGATATTCAAAACGGTGCTGTAAGCAGTATTGCACTTAGTAGTTTTGCTTTGAATGCGAATACTGAGATGAAGGTAGATGTAGACGTTGTAAATGAAACAATGGATAATTTACTGTCAGATAATATCGATACGGTTTCTATTGCCCCAGGTGCCGAAATTAATATTTCTAGTATGAATCTGGTTAATGAAGGAGCAAAAGACTCCGCAGATATCTTGTTTACCGACCTTAATGGGCTGACAGTTGATAACGTTACTACTGATGTAGAAACACTGGAAGGTAAAATTTATAAATATACGGTTGAAAAGAAAAGCGGTAATGATTTAGGTTTAAGCGGTGATGCAGCAGATGATGTATACTTCTCTTTCCAAAATACAGGTAGTCCGTCAGATAATGTTACGGTAGGTCCCGTTGCACAAATCGGTGCCTGGATATTAATGGATAATATTTACAGACAATCGTTCGCAAACATGGATATGCTCTCTATACTTACAAGAGATGAAAGAGAAAACCTTAAAAATTACAACAGATACGCTAACATGTTTGAAGATGAAATAAATACTTTCTACCGTGACAAACGTCAGGAAGATTACCCGAGCGTATTTGTCAGAGGGTTTACAAACTTTGAAAAAGTTCCTCTCAAACGCGGACCGCATGTAGACGGTATTTACTATGGTTCATTAGTCGGACACGAAAGCGGTCTGTATGAACTGGGAAGAGGCTGGGATGCAAATTACGCAGTATTCGGGGCTTATACCGGTGCTTATCAGCATTATAACGGTGTAAATATGTTCCTTAACGGCGGTAACGCAGGCGGTGTATTCACTGCATACAAAGGCGATTACTGGGCTGGTATTACTGCCAACGCAGGCGGATGGGCTGTTGATGCAAATACTAACTACGGCAGTGAACATTTCCCGATGATGGGTGCAGGTGTTGCGGCTAAAACCGGATATAACTGGAGATTATTTGATAACAAATTTATAATCCAGCCAAGTTATATGATGTCTTATACATTCATCTATGCTTACTCGCATACCAGTGCAGCAGGTGTACGTATCAATCAAGATCCTTTACACGCTATTGAAATTATTCCGGGTGTTAAATTGATTGCTAACAACTTTAAGAACGGATGGCAGCCTTACATAGGTGTAAACATGACCTGGGTGCTTATGGATGGTGCAAAATTCTGGGCTAATGATATAGCGTTCAGCAGATTGTCAATAAGACCGTTTGTTGAGTACGGTATCGGTATCCAAAAACACCACGGTGAACACGTAACAGGTTATTTCCAGGCTATGGTTAGAAACGGCGGCAGAAACGGTGTTGCGTTGACCGGTGGCTTTAGATGGGCTATAGGCGAAGATATTATTGATTAATTAATATAAAAACAACACAAGAAAGCGGTTGTATTTTACAGCCGCTTTCTTTATATATATTTTTACCCCATCCTAAAAATGCGATACTTCCGGTTTTCTCTCCCTTCTCCCTCCCCCCTCCCTCCCAAAAAAAAGCCCCGCGCTGGCGGGGAAAATTCTTGTATATAGGGAAGGAAATAGAATGAAAGGGAAGGGAATTAATATGTCTAATATCTTTGTGTTTATTTTTATTTGCTTGTCTCTTGTATATATATAAAGTATATAATAATGTGTGGATTTCAAGATGATAATTATTTGTTACAAAACTTAATATTTGAGGCTGAAACATCGGAATACAGGACTCTGGAGTTTGTATTGAATAAAAAAATGAGCCGCCAGATGATTGAAAACAAGTGTTCTATCCGGCTAAAACGGGGCTGCACTGTAATAATACCAGTATCACGTAAAGAGTTTCTCTATAACCGGAGGATTTTGTTCTCAATATACAGGTATTTACTCAAATTTACCCGACAAGGTAATACCCAATACCGGTAATTATTAGTAAACTCATACTATGCAAGATATAAAAAAGTATCAGATAATAGATAATGATTTTAAGGAGTGTAAAATTGAAAGTAAACTTTGTATTATTACTGCGGAGCTTACTAAAAACTCCGGATTGTTAAAACATTTGATACAAACAAACCCCGATACTCAGTTCTGGCTCTCTGTAAAATCTATGGATAGGAATGAAATCTTACTCGCTAACAGTATAGGAATAAAAAATGTTATTGCTTTTCCTATAGATGAAACGGTTGTTGATACATATTTAAAAGCGATTGATGTAAGTTCTGCCAGAAATATTGAATCTGAAATTCAACTGGAACCCCTTGATGATATAAGGGTAATGGTTGTTGATGATAATATAATGAATATTCAGCTTCTGGAAGAAGTTTTGAAAGGTCTGGGAATTGCTATTGAAGTTTATACTCAGCCCGCTAATGCCCTTGATAAAATTAAAACAGATAAGTATGATTTGTTTCTTCTTGATATTTTAATGCCTGATATTTCCGGTTTTGATATTGCAGAAACGGTTAAAAGTTCAGAACTTAACAAAAATTCTCCCGTTATGTTTATAAGTGCATTATCGGATTATGAGTATAAGATGGCCGGCTATAATGCCGGTGCGTGCTGTTATATTGAAAAACCTTACGATGTCGAGATTTTAAAACACCAGATTTATAATATCCTGAAAAAAGAGGAGATTAAAAAGAAAATCAACAAAGCACGCGATGCTTTTTATGCCATGGTGACTCATGATTTGAAAACGCCTATTACTGCAGAAATTACCGCTCTTCAAATGCTATTAAAAAGGAATTTCGGAGAGCTTACGGATGAACAAAAAGAGATTATTAATGATATTCTTTCTTCAGTAAAGTTCATGAAAACAATGACAGATAATATTTTGTGTTCGTATAGTCATGGCAATACCAAACCCGCATTAAAGCTTGTTGTGGAAAATCTCGTTGATATTGTGAATACCTCTATTCAAGAAACAAAATACATTCTTGACGAGAAAGATATAAAGCTTAAATTTAAGTCCGATATGGAAAAAGCACCCGTGAATGTTGATGTAATAGAGATAAAGCGCGTGATAAATAATCTCATCGGAAATGCCTCCGATTATGCCCCTTCGGGCAGTACAATTGTTTTAAGGCTCTCAAAATCAGGCGGAGAATATACTTTCTCTGTAACAGACAGCGGGTGCGGGATAAATCTTGATAACCCGAATGATATTTTCGGCGAGAACGTTACCTTCGCTAAAGAACGTAAACGTATAGGGTTCGGACTCGGGTTATTTATCAGTAAAAATATTATAAATGCACACAACGGCAAAATCTTTGCCGAAAGTAAAATTAACCACGGCACAACTATTACTTTTACACTGCCCGTTATTGATTAATCCCGTCAGGTTTATACGGCTGCTCTCATACAGCAGTTCTTATACTTCTTTCCGCTGCCGCAAGGACAAGGGTCATTTCTGCCTATATCCTTTGGTATTTCAACCTGTGCAGGATGGTTCATAACTGTTTCCATAAAGTCAAATGTACCGCTGAATGCCTGTGAGGTATAAAGTACCGTTGCCGATGAATACATGTTGTGTTCCAGATAGTAAGATTTGTACGTTTTTATCAGTTCGTCAAAAGTCAAATCTGTTTTTAAAACTTCGTTTATAATTTTCATGAAGTTTGGATACTTATCAGCAACTCTTTTTAATAATCTGTCAGAAACGGCATCGTTTGTTAAGAAGTATTTTATACAGGCTTCTTTATTTTCAATATCTTCGCCCTCAAAAATCTTGCAGAAAGTTTGATAAAAAGGTATTGCATAAAGCCCTTTTTCTTTATCAAAAACGATACCTACATCATAAGTCGCATTGTGTGTAGCAAATCCGCCTATAGAGTTCTCCATAAAGTTGTTGTAGGTGTTCTGGAGTTCAGGGATTTCAAAATACCTGTACTCCGTAACCGGAACAATTTTTTCCCTCAAATCTCCTGTTTCGTCGTCGCAGAATGAACCTATAATATCATCAGCATATTTGTTGGAAGTAATTATTTCTTCTGTATCAAATTTTTTGATGAATTTCTTGTACATCTCAGCAATATTTGCTTTGATTTCTTTTTCTTTATCAGGATTGTCTTTGTATACAAGCTCCGGATTTTGAACAGCCTTCATAACTGCATATTTGTAAGCTTCACCCTGCTGTGTGTCGCTTAAAATATTTGCAATTTCAACCAGATAATATTCGTCTTTGTAATTAAAAATTCGTGCAACCAGAAACTGACCGGCATGTATTCCGCGCAGATTGGTCATTTTGGTAAGTGAGTTTACCGTGTATAACTTTTCATTTATCAGATTGTATAACTCAAATCCGTTTTTTAAAACTTTTCTAATCGAAAATATGGAATAAATGTTATTATTGAGTGCTTTTGCAATATCTTGATTTTTTGAAGCTCCGGAAAGACAGAAAAGTTCGATTACTCTCTGTGCGTTATCCCCGATTGTGCGTTCAAAAATGTACGGTAAAAAAATCTTCTCAATCTGTGATGCCGGTATGGTTTTTGCGCCCATTGTGGCTAGATATTCTTCAAAATCCGGCTGTACAACTTTGTCTGTACGTATAAAATTGAAGATTTCTTTTAAAACATCGTTAATACTTATAATCTGTTCAATAATACTCATATAAAAACCTGCCTCTCCTGTATAAAACAGTGTACATTATAAGTAAAAAAAACACAATTATCCATAGAATAATCTGAAAATTCTTTTACTGGTTCAGGGGTTATATTGCCTGCATAATAACAATACCGCTTGAGGTTCCAAGCCTTGATGCCCCTGCATTTATCATCTCTTCTGCTGCCGCTCTGTTCCTTATCCCTCCTGAGGCTTTTACACCCAGCCCGTAGGGTTTCACTGTTTCGGACATTAGTTTTACATCTTCTGCCTTCGCTCCTGTGCCGCCTTTTACAAATCCTGTGGAAGTCTTTACAAAATCTGCTCCGGCTTCTGCCGTTAATTTACATGCCTGTATAATTTCATCTCTGTTGAGTAAATCCGTTTCAAGAATTACTTTCAATACATGTTCTTTACAGGCTTTTTTAACCGCTGCTATATCATTTTTTACATATTCATAATCACCGTCTTTTAGCCTGCCCGTATTTAAAACCATATCAATTTCATCGGCACCCAGTCTTATTGCCTCTTGTGCCTCAAAAGTTTTAACGGAGGTTGTGCAATCTCCAAGCGGAAAACCTATCACCGAAACGATTTTTACATTTGTGCCGGCAAGTTCTTTCTTTACGATTTCTATATTGCAGGAGTTTACACAAACTCCTTTAAATTTATACTCTTTTGCTTCTCTTGCAAGCTGTGTTATCTCTTCTTTTTTTGCATCCTGTTTAAGTAAAGTGTGTTCAATATATTCATTAAGTTCCATTATCTTTCATCCTTTAATATCATTAGTGTTTCTTGCAATTCTGCAAGCAGGTATTCAAGTTGCTGCGCAATGTTTGCAGGGTTATACACAGACCCTGTTGTCTGGTATGCAAGATATTTTTTATATATAACAGCTTCCTCTCTTAATGTGGCAATTGCGTCAGTATGTGTGCCTGTCTGCTGCAGCTGTTTGTAACTTGCATAGTAACTCTCTGATTTCCCCTCATAGAGTTTTTTTAAGTGGTCAACTTTGAATTTGAATATTCGTGCTTTGGCAATAAAAAGCTGGTCAGACTCATTGTTTTCTATTGAGTCAATAAGTTTTTCAACATAAACTATCATGTCGTTTATATTATTAAGATAGTCAGAAGTTTTGTCTGATTTTAGAATTATATTGACAAAAGCCGGATTGTCACGGGGGGTTGGTTTTAAGGTTGACGGATCCGTAAAATCTTCATCAGACTCATAAATAGGAGTAACTACTTTTTCGTCCGGCTGCTTATAATCCTTTTGAAGGTCAGGCAAAGTCCCTTTATACCCCGGATTGTCCATTATATTATCGGAAACCGGCTGTGTATCGTTTTTCGACCACCACCACGAGTAGGCGGGAGAAGATAAGATTATACAAACTAAAATTACGGATAAAGTTTTCCTCATATTTTTATTATAATGATTGGTTTTTAAAAATCATCCGTTAATAACATGAGTTTAATATGTCGTCATATCCTCAAAATTTTCCGTGTCATTGTAGTTGAACATGTGTACAAATGTGTAAAGAATTTCAGCGGCAAATTTTGCCGTGCCTAACTCCAGCATACGCTTAAGTGCATCCCGTGTATTAAAAATATGTATCGGAGTTTTATTAAAGGCAAGATTATCAAAATAGTTGCAGACACTCAAAATCTGTGCCGGTTTGGCAATCCAGTCATTGGAAATCCCGCGAGGGTATCCGGAACCGTCATTATTTTCATGATGTTCAAGAACCGCTATACAAACAGTTTCCGGCATATTATATTGTTTCAGAAGATTATAGCACAGAGTAACGTGTTGTTTCATAGCATCTGAAACAAGTATTTCTAAAGAGTTTTCATTCTTAATCCCGTCTATATAAAGTTTCCCGATATCATGTAATAGTCCTGCAATAGTGATATTACGACATTCCAGACTGTCAAGTTCCAGACGCCTTGCTATCATTCCTGAAAGAACAGCAACATTAAGCGGATGGCAGATGTCATATTCGCCTAAAAATCTCAACTGCGAACCCTTTTTTATTTGGGCGGACGGAGCAAATATGATCTGTTCTAGTATTGTGACCAGAGCGTGTGCATGTGAAAAAGCATGTTCAAATGCTTCCGCCTTCAAAAGCTCCAAAATCTTCATAAAGTATAGTTTTATTCTAATCTGGGTTTCAGTATCCAGAACAGCATTTTTGTTTATCGGAGTGTTAATCTCCATGATGTTTAGCGAGTCGTAATCAAAATCGTATGCAAGTTTAACTTTTCCTGTATCCTGCGGCTGCTCTTTTTCATAGACTATTTCCTGTACTTCCTGAGCGTATATTTTGTCATACTGGCGTAATGATATTAGTTTGCCCGGAGTTAACACTTCACCTGCAGAAAACAGTTTTTCATTCTCGTTTACATAGACATCAAAAGGCAGAATCTTATAATTGTTAAGTTCTTTTGTTGTAATAACCTTCATAATCTGATTATATACTTTTTTTCAGATTTGTACAGTGGATAAAGGCAATAGATAAATTATTTGAAGTATTTCTATAATATAATCACCGCATTATGTCTTAAGTTTGTTCTGTTTTCTTTCCGGTAAGAATAAAACAGATTATTATTACAGCTTGTGCAGTAAGGACATATATCAATGTTTTTAACCCCTGCCTCTGATAACTGGCGTGCATTTATTTTTTTTAAATCCGCCCTGTGTCCGTCAAAAAGCCCGCACGTATCCTTTACAGTATTCTTAAGAGCAGACAAAACATCATCACCCACTTCATAACAGCAAATAGAAATTGCCGGCCCGATAATAGCAGTGATATTTTCGGGAGTAGTGTTGAAACTCTTATTCATTCTCTCAATAGCAGCAATTCCAATTCTGGCAGCAGTTCCCCGCCAGCCTGCGTGTGCTACTGTTCCGATATGATTTGCCCTGTCATACAGAATAAGCGGTGTACAGTCCGCAAAACTTAAATATACTGCTGTATTATGCTCCGTGAGAATAAGTCCGTCGGTATCCGGATAATCATTACGTCCGTCAACTATTTCTATATTTGCACTGTGAGTTTGTACGGGTGATACAATTCTTTTAACTTTTAGAGCAGTTTTAAAAAACTTTTCATTGCCCTTTACCGGACATTCTCTGGTTGTAAAAAAATGCTGCAGCTCCGGCAGAATATTACTTTTTAAAACTTTTTTTCCTTCTATATTATCAAAATAAAACATATTTAATTACACACAAAATTGATCTTCTAAACGGTTTAAAAAAAGTTTGGCTGCCGGAGAAAACACCTGATGTTTTTTCCAGACAATATCAAGTCCTGATTCAAGACTCGGACGCAGCGGTCTGAAAGTTACTTGGCTGCGTTCTGATGTGTTAGCAAGTTTATCCAGAGTAACAGCATACCCCATACCGGCTTCAACCATTATAATTGCATTATAAACAAGGTTATACGTCGCTGTAATCCTCAGACTATCAAATTTTTCTCCGAACCAGTCAAGAAAACCGCTGTCCGCTGAATATTTTTTTGACAATTGTCTGGATGCAATAATAGGAACATTCACTAAATCATCAAGTTCAATAAACTCTTTACCGGCAAGCGGGCTGTCTTTGCGCATTATGACACCCCACACATCTTTATCCGGAAGTGTGATATGATCATACTTCGACAGGTCTATAGGTTGTATAAGGACTCCGAAATCCAGTAGACCTTTATCCAATTTTTCTGTTACATCTTCAGCATTACCGCTGTGAATATGAAACTTAATATTAGGATATTCTGTTTGAAGTTCATTCATTACCGAAGCAACATATTTCATTGAGTCGGTTTCACCGCATCCTATGTATATATCACCACTTACAGTTTCTTTTATAGAGTTGAATTCCGCCTCTGTTTTTTCAACCATATCAACAATTTCTTCAGCACGTTTGCGGAGTATCATACCTTCCGGAGTGAGTGATATTCTGTATTTTCCCCGTATCAGCAGTTTTTGCCCGAGTTCTTTTTCAAGTCCCTGCAATTGCCGTGTGAGAGTAGGCTGTGTAAGATGCAGCGATGATGCGGCTCTTGTAATACTGCCTTCACGTGCCACCGCAAGAAAATATTTTAAAACGCGTACTTCCATATAATTTATAATAAACGTATTGAGTTATACCTGTCAAGTATTTCTAATTATGTGATATAAGTATTTGCTATTTTTAAAATATAGTAAATAATAAGGTTAGCATAGAAAATCTGAGTTAAGTATAATGTCAGATATAATATAGTATTGCGAAACTTGAAAAATAATAACTGTAAAAATGGTTTGATAAGTAAATTTTTTCAATCTGGAATTGCAAACTAAACAAGGATAACAAATTATGGAATATATTAAGCTTAACAACGGAATAAATATGCCGCTTCTCGGGTTTGGTACGTATTCTATATACGGAAAAGAGTGCGAAAAATGTGTTGCGGAAGCGATAGAATCAGGGTACAGGCTTATAGATACCGCACAAATGTATTCTAACGAGAGGGCAGTAGGGAATGCAATAAGACACTTCCCACGTGAAGAACTGTTTATCACAACAAAACTTTACAACCCGAGCAGAGGATATGACAAAGCAAAATCAGATATTGAAAAATCATTGAATGAATTACAAATTGATTATATTGATTTACTTTTAATTCATGAACCCTACAAAGAAAGTACTGAAATGTACCGAGCAATGGAAGAAGGAATAAAAAACGGTAAGTTAAGAGCCATAGGGGTTTCAAATTTTAATAAAGCATTTTATCTTGAGTTTATAAAATCTTGTGCCGTAGTTCCGGCTGTTAATCAGGTGGAAGCTCATGTTTTTTACCCTCAATTTACGTTAAAGAAAATTCTTGAAGAACATAATACGTGTATGCAGGCATGGAGTCCGCTTGCCTGCGGGAGGAGTAATATATTTACCAATCCAGTATTAAAAACAATAGGCAGCAAATATGGAAAAACTCCGGCACAGGTTGGATTAAAATATCTTGTACAATCAGGCATTTCGGTTATTCCGAAGTCTGCTAATACAGAAAGAATAAAACAGAACATTGATATATTTGATTTTACACTAACTCAGGAGGATATAACTGCAATCAAAACACTTGACTGCGGTGTATCATTATTTGGATGGTACTAAAGTGAGAATGTGAGGCATAAATGTTATACGAAACACATTATAAAGAAGGAAAAAAGTAACTTTCAAAAAAGAAGGTTTGAATATAGCCTTATGATATCGACCTGTACGATAAGCCGGAATTTGTGGGGCAGGTTGTTAAGAAATTGATACAATTCTAGAAAGAAAATTTGAATTAAACCCTCATTTTATATAAAATTTCTAATATAAATATGAAGGGGCTATTTGGGGCATGTTTAAAGAACTTAGAAAATATATCAACATTTTCAAACTGGTTAGAAAAGTATACGAACATGATGAAATAGTTAGGAAATTAGATTTTATATTAACAAGCGGCATAAACAAGGAAAAAATTAATTATGACATTTCACGCTACAAAGGAATTGGAACAAAGATTTCTGGAAACCAGAAACGTTTAATTGTTTCCCTGACAAGTTATCCTGAAAGAATGTATGACCTTCATTACACAATATATTCTCTTTTAACCCAGAAGTTAAAACCTGATTTATTAATTTTATATCTGACAGAAGAAGAATTTCCAAATAAAGAACAAGATATATCAGAGCGGATTTTACAATTTAAAGAAAATGGTCTGACAATAAAATGGTGTAAAAATATAAGATCATACAACAAATTGATTCCGGCACTCAAAGAGTTTCCAGAAGATATAATTGTTACAGCGGATGATGATATTTATTATCCGGAAGATTGGTTGGAAAAATTATACAACTCTTACTTACAGGCACCGGAATCTATTCATGCACACAGAGTTCATAAAATAAGATTTACAAGAACAAAAAAATTATCTAGATATGGAAAGTGGAAAAAATGTATAAAAGATAATACATCAGGCTTTCTCAATTTTGGTACAGGTGTAGGCGGGGTATTATACCCCCCCCGTGCATTATATAAGGATATTTTAAACGAAGATTTATTTATGAAGCTTGCTCCTGCAGCTGATGACATCTGGTTTTGGACTATGGCTGTTTTAAATAATACAAAGACTAAAGTAGTACCGGAACCAATTAATGATATTTTATATACATCTCCGGAGAGAGAATTAAACCTGTATAATCAAACTACGTTACTCTCGGAAAACAAATTCCGTAATGATTTACAGTTAAAAAATGTACTGGATTATTATCCGGAAATTATAAAAAAACTTGTTAAATCAAATTAATTAGTTTTTAAATAACTGCCGGAACTAGATAGAGTCCGTATTTCCAGTAAGTTATTGGATAGGTAGTATTTTATTCCGGAATATATTTTTTCAAGTGTAGTTCCAGATTTTTAAGGAATAGCGTGACATCAGGGTTTTTGACAACATCATGACAGGAAAAAGTAGGAATTTTTTTTAATCCGCAATACTCCTGTAATTTGTGCATAGCAATAATAGCATTCTCTATTCCCCGTCCATCCATAAATCCTCCAAACTCTGAAAAGGCTTCATAGGGTGCATTGCAGGTAAGAGAGTACATATATTTTTTCCCGCACATCAGTCCTCCTCGTCCGTATTCTTCGGATGAGCTGTAAAATACTCCATATCTGTAAACGTTATCAATGTATTCTTTGAGAATGTATGGAAACGAAAACCAGTATACCGGTGTTTGAAAGATAATAATATGAGATTTTTTAAACTTTTCAATTTCTTCATCAAGATTGTATCCGCTTTCAACAACGGTGGTATCAACTTGGTGGGATACTGATAACAGTTCTGTTATTCTGTCAAAAAGAGTTTTATTTAACCTGCCCTTTGCAAAAGGATAGTATTTGTGTCCGTTTATAACCAGTATATTCATAAATTAAGTATTACAGGCAGAACTTATAATGACATTGGCTGTATGTATATAACCTGTCGTACAAAAAATAATTTGGATTTATCTTTTCAAATGTTTACATTGTCAATGCTATTCGTAAAGCCTTTGCCCAAAATAAGAAAATCAGGTTCTATAGGCATAAATAATCCTAAGCATGTTTTACTGTAGGGATTTTTCGTATAAAAATAAGAATGCATCCAAATAAGTAATATTTTAAATATTGTTTATCATACTCTTGCATCTTTAAAAAAGGGGATTTACCTATATATACCTATTTGGGGGAAGGAGAAGGATGGATTTTAATCTTGATGAAAAATTCAAGATTATTATCTTAAAAAAGTGGATTAAGTACTTTTTAGCATTGTATGAATCAAGTTGTTTTTGGGGGAGATTGTATTAAATACAATAATGAAGAAAGCTGTATTAAATAATCATTAAAAAACCTCTTATTCAAAAGAGGTTTTTTATTTAGTACTTAACAATTTCCGTATTCACAGGCTTCGTTTCTGCTTGCGGTATCACAATGATGAACAGTAAATGCAGTAACTATTGCACTTATACCTACAAGGGAATAAATAATTCTTGATAAAAGTGTCATATCACCAAAGATTGCAGCAACAAGGTCAAATCCAAAAAAGCCTATTAGTCCCCAGTTAAGTGCGCCGATAAGTACCAGCGTATAGGCAATATATCTTACATACTTCATAAGATGCCTCCTTTCCTTTTCATTTTTATTATTACCTGCTTTTCGTTTTATAAATCGGATAATCTAACTACTACTTCAGGACTGTTTTTCAAGGCGGATATCTATATTGCTTATGGTTTAACATCAAATGATATTTTATTAAGAGTAGTATATGTTCGCTGTTGTTATTCTATAGGATTTTTATTTTGTACTACTCCAGCATTCTCCATCGTCAGGAATAATCAGATTATCAATTTTATTATTCATTTTAAATTCTTTGATATCTTGTCTTGTAACACTCAGGTGGCTGACTGTGTCCATATGGCTGGCGATAACTGTTGCCTGCGGTGCATTTTTAAGAACTTGCTTAATATCATCAATGTTCATAATAATTCTTTCACCATTCAGAACGGTTGCAGCACACGCATTAACGACTATGACATCAGGCGTATATTTTTCAAGTGATTCTTCAACTTCTTCACACCAGATTGTATCTCCTGCGATATAAAGAGTTTGCTCTCCTTCTGACTTGAAAACGACACCCATTGACTCATAAGGCATTCCGATACTTTCACATATTGGTTTTATAATTTCCCGTTTTCCGTGCTGGCAGAATGTTTTGTATAAAGTTATATTTTTGTATTGTGTACCGTTTTCCGATAAAATTTTTACGTTAGAAAATCCTTTTTCATTCAGGTAATTTTTATCAAATTCAGCTTGTACAAAGACCTGTATATTTTTATCCAATGCCTGCTCGGCAAATTCATCCCAGTGATCCGGATGTATATGAGTTATAATAACCGCATCAACATCAACTATTTTTTCTATATCAAAAGGAAGCTCAACCCGTGGTTGTTTTATATGTGAATTGATTGCTGCCTCAAATCCCGTCATGTAATCTTTGGGCATGAGCCATGGATCGATAAGAAATCTTGTATTTTTATATTTTACAATAATAGTTGCATTTCTGACCTGTGTTATTTCCATAATAATTTCTCCTTTTCATCAAAATTTTATATTAATATTTTCATTTTGGAAAGAATATACTTTTTTGTATAATACTTACTAAAAAGTAAATAATGATTTTAATTTCGTGAAAAGCCTATTTATAAATTAAAATAAACCTATGATTAAATCTTAATCGGTATTTTGTTCTTGTATTTTTTCAATCAGTTTTTGCGGATTGATAATTTTTCCGACAAATTTTCCGGTATCATTATTAGTACACTCATCTGCTGTTTCCTGTGCAAGTTTCCAGAAATCTTCCGGCGTAATATCAGGATTAGTCTGTTTTGCCAGAACATACATTCCTGCAAGCCACGGTACGGCCCAGCTCATACCGCCGTCATTACCTTCATATCGGTATGAAGTTTCGTCAGTAAAGTCAGCTGTAGTCCTGTGATCCATCGGTACTAATAACTGGTCTTCTAAAAACTCCGGTTCAACATTTTCAGAATATTCTTTCCAGAAAGCTCCGGCTTCATAGGCTTCCGCAGATTCAATGTCACCTTTAGGGTCTCTGTTTGCACCGCTACAATCAAAGCCATAATCTCTATCTAATGCGGTCGAAATAACAAAAACACTTTCCTCTTTTGCTCTGGCAATAGCACCTTGTAACTCTTCGAACCCCGGAGCTAATATATCAAATCCCCAGCTTATAGAAATAACAGAAACACGCTCTTCCGGCGGAAGGGTTTTATTTTTATCAAGAATTTGTATTATAGCATTGGCGTACGGTATATTACTAGGAGCCTGCCCGTATTGTTTCACCTCTTTAAGTTTATTATCCCAATATTGATGCTTTTCCGGATAATCCTTAAATTCTTCAATCATATCTCTGACTTTAAGCTTATATTGTTTCAACTCATCCGGATTACTTGTGAGATTAACTGTAGAATAATAATCTACGGTTGCATCAGGGGCAACACCGACGGACTTTCCTACAGCAATAGATGTGACAGCAGCTCCATGCAGTTGTGCAGTTGACCATCCTGCCTCAGAAGTATTAATATCTGTATGGCTTCTTATATTTTCGCTGTATTCTTGATGTCTGCTGAGCGGCTGGTCAATAATTGCCATGTGAACACCTTTGCCTGTTATTCCCTGTGCGTGGAGTGAACGAATACCAAGCCCTGGATTTTTGCCCTTTTCTGTATAAACTTCAACAATTGTCTTCTGCTCCGGTGACATAATTGTAGTTTTATCAATACATAGATTTAAGAGTTGTTCTTCCGTAAGTTCCAATTTGCTTATGTCACAGGCTCGGGCATCTCTTATCTCAGAATGCGAGCCTAAAGGTATCTCTTCATAACTGTTTGGTGTTTGTATTTCTCTTTCATTCGTGCCATAATCAAAATATTCTGCGTTCTGCTTGATATTGTTTATTTTTGTTTCGCCAAATCTGGAAATCAAATATTCTTTCACTCTAGTTAGCTCTTTTTTAACAAACCCTGCTGTAGTTAATTCTTCTTCCGAAATTGTACCGCTTTTATCCGTATCAAGTTTATTAAAAATACTTGTTTCGTCCATTTTTTTAAGTTCATTTAATGTTAATGATTTAGAATAATCATTGTTGCTTACAGGATTAATACCATCCATCTTATTTAACTCCTTATAGATTTTTTATCGGGAAATTTTTGAAAAACTTTAGCTTTTCGATTAATTTTGTAACATTTCTTTACATCAAGGGGTGTTGTTTTGAATAATAATTGTTTAATTGTCGGGCAAGTAAATTCACCTGCCAGTGTGCCGCTATTATGAACTCAAAAACAATCTGAGTGCGAAAATCCCAACTTCATGTAAACACATCAGTTGCCCAAATTCTGAATTGTGTTGCTCTTGATGAATTAACCCTATATACTACAGAAATTATTGCATCAGGATTATAAAAAGCTACATTTCTTAAAACATCACATTTGCCTTCTTTTTGAACTATTTCCAAAATGGAAATAGTTGCATCTTTGTTCAATTCTTACTCTTGGTAGATATTATTCAAATGTTTATTTATAGCCGGAGTTTTTATACCCTAAAGCTCTGCCATTTGTTTTTGGGTAAGCCAAATAGTGTTATTTTCAAGCTTTATCAAGTGATATGGTTCCATCTTCGCTTGTATGAATTATAATCTCGCCCTTTTGAAAATCTTTTTTTATGCCTGAAACTCCTGCATTTCTTATACCTTAAAATCATTAAACTTTATAATATTAAGAGATTTGCTAAAAATGATTTTAAAGATAAGAAAAACAAAAGTTTATCCTTAAATATATGATTACATCCAAAATGTTACTTCTTATGTAACATTTTGGCAATTTGTTATACGAAAAATACTTTTAATAAATAAAGGGGAAATTTAGTAGAGTCTTTTATGGGATTAGAAAAAGTTGGAACAATTGTTGGGAAAGAAATTATTGCTTATGCCGGAAAAAGCGGTAAATGTTTGCTTGCGACCAAACCTGTAAAAGTAAATATAGAAGAATTAAAATTAGCACCGAATTTAACTTCTGATAAGATTTGTGTGACTAATCCAATTGCTCAAATAAACAAATCACTAAAGAATATTTATGGGATTGATTCAAAATTAACTAATCTTCCACTTGCCAAAAGAATACTTGCTTCTGTTGAAAAATTTTGCTCGGTAAACAAAAAGAAAGATTTATTTAACGGACTTGAATTAAGTTGTGGAAATGCTCCAACAACAAAAATGTTTACTAATAAAAGTTATGACGTTAAAACAGGTAAATATGCAATAAAATTTAATGAAAAATTTGATTTTAAAAATCTTGATGACATTGTAAGTGATGCTTACAATACAGGGAAAATCCCGTCAGAGGATCCCAATTGTCTTTTTTATAGAGAATTAGGACATTTTTTAAATTTTAAACATAATCCAATGGCTTATCATGTAACAACTGGTAGAGTTTTTTGTGATAGATCCGAATTAATTGCTCGTAAGCTATCAGATAGTGTAAATATTGCAGATTTTAATGCTAATTACATAGCTGGTAGAATGTCAGGAAAAACTTATTCAAAAGCTTTATATGAGACTTTTGAGGAAAATTTAGGAAATACTAATTTAAGATTTCCAAAACCAAGTCCAATTAACATTAATCAGGGGAGTACTCATAAATTTGAAAGAATATCAGATGCACAAAAATATTTGTTAGATAATTATGGAATTGAAGCTGAATTTATAACAAAACAACAGGCAGATTATTTTGCAGGTGCTGTTGATGATTTGTGCAAAATGACGGGTGATAAAACATGCTTTAGAGGCTTAAAAATAACAAAAGATCACAATCCTGATAGTTTGCTTACTCAAATGACAACACATTGGGATTATAGTACCGGAGAAGCTTCAATAATCATCAATCCTGCGTACAACTGGAAACAAGAACTTAAAAAAGTGAAATTAGATTTTCAAACCGGACACTTTCCTACTGAAAATCCAAAAGACAGATATATACATGAACTTGCTCACTGGCTTGATTTTAAAGGCAACCCTGAAAGATATGGTAAAACAGAGATTCAATTTTCTAATGGTCAAACTTATTTTAATGATACCGGCAAAACTTTTACTTCTAAGGTCTCAACCTATGCAGCAAAAAGCCCTGCTGAATTTTGTGCTGAATACATAGCCGGTAGGTATAACGGTATAAAATATCCTAAATGTGTGGATGATTTGTTTATAAAAAACTGGAATGGGCCGGTGCTTAATTTCCCTAAATAGCAAAATAAATAAATTTATGATAAATTCTCGTTACTTTACATCGACTGTAAATTGACCGCGAATTTAAGGAAAAGTGACCGGGAATATTGAGAATTATTATTATCAAATAAAAATGCCAAATATATTTGTATTAAAAAAGAGGGGTTGAAACCCTCTTAAAATGGCGGCAATGGTGTCGTGAATCTCGAACCATATTTAGAGCGTCTAAAAGTTCATTTATCAGAACCGCATTCGCAAAAAGTTATTTTCATGTTGAATTTTTTGCAACAACGAAAAATGGTTTAACTTAGCGTTCTATTTCTGTTTTGCTCAGGAAATCAAGCGGGTTACCTATATTACTACTTAGATTCATATCGTAAGCAAAAACAATTGTTACTCCCCACGGCATGCTGTGGTCTAATACGGTCAAAAACCTGTAACTAATCCCACACAATAGAATAACCGTTAATCTT
>CAYVMC010000011.1:0-55274 GCA_964452495.1 uncultured Muribaculaceae bacterium
ATACCGCAAGAAAAGAAAGATGCTAAAGTGTTCAGGTGGAAAGCCGGTTTGTAATTGGACATAATAATAAAGCAGCGGGGCAAAGCCCCGCTGCTTTATTATTTCTGCCCTGTATATTCTTCACTCTGTCTTAACATCGGAACGTTGCGTGAATATTGGCTCCGGTTATACTTTCGCAGGGTAGAACGTAACGAAAAATTTGGTTTACCTGTCTTTATCTATTCTTAATATTGCAAATATTGACCTTTGGCGAAAAATATATTTTAATAAGTGTATCAAAGACATTCATTGGGTGAATGGTTTGGATATGAAAAAAGGAGGGAACCAGTGAAAGAATTTAAGCATGTGCCATTAACCGGAGAAAGCTATACAGCTTCTGATATTAAAACGCTCATTATGGAAAATAATGTACGTTTTATCAAATTACAATTTGTTGATATTAACGGGCAGGTTAAAAATATGTCTGTTCCGGCAGAACATATTGATAAAATTCTTGCAAATGAAATTATGCTTGATGGCTCATCAATCAAAGGTTTCCGTAATATTGAAACTTCGGATATGTTCTTTTATCCGGATATGAATACTTTTCAAATATTGCCGTGGCAGGAACGTGATGGAATGCGCTCTGCTCGTTTGATTTGTGATATACATAATGCTGATGGAACTCCTTTTGAAGGTTGTCCTCGCTGTAATTTAAAACGTATTATGGCTGAGGCTGATAAAATGGGATTTTCGATGAATATGGGACCGGAAGCCGAATTTTTCCTGTTTAACAGGGACAAAGATGGTAATATCACAACAAGAACACAGGATAATGCAGGCTATTATGATGTTGGTCCTGATGATTTGGGGGAAAATGTACGTTCTGATATTGTCGGCTGCCTGCAAGAAATGGGCTTTGATATAGAGGCTTCTCACCATGAGGTTGCTGACGGGCAGCATGAAATTGATTTTAAATATTCAGATATCCTTACAACCGCTGATAATGTTGTTACTTTTAAAATGGCAGTAAAAGCAATTGCAACACAGCATAATTTGCATGCAACATTTATGCCTAAACCAATTTTTGGCATAAACGGCTCTGGTATGCACTGTAATATTTCTTTATTTAAAGATGGTAAAAATGCTTTTTATGACCCTGATAAAGAGTATCAGTTGAGTGATACTGCAAGGTATGCGGTAGGCGGTCTGTTGAAAAATATTAAAAGTATTACGGCAATTCTTAACCCGACAGTAAATAGTTATAAACGTCTGGTCCCCGGTTATGAAGCCCCTGTTTATCTTGCCTGGTCGCTCGCAAACCGCAGTGCATTGTTGAGAGTTCCCGCAAAACGCGGTAATGCTACAAGGGTTGAGCTTCGTTCACCGGATCCTTCCTGCAACCCGTATCTTGCTTTTGCAACAATACTTGAAGCATGTCTTGACGGAGTAAGGAATAAAATCGAACCTCCGGTTCCTGTAGAAAGCAATATTTATAAACTTTCGGAGAAAGAACGTAAAAAACAAAAAATTGATTCTCTCCCCGGAAGTCTTAAAGAAGCTCTGCTTTTCCTTGATAAGTCGTTAATCGCAAATGCTGCTCTTGGACAGCATATTATGCACGAGTTTGTGACGGCAAAAGAGCATGAATGGGATGAGTTTAGAACTTATGTTTCCCAATGGGAGCTTGATAGATACCTCGCACGGTATTAGTATGCAGATTAGATTACAAGGGAGCCGCAGGTAGCGTCTGCGGCTCCCTTGTTTATTATGCCTTCACAAAAAAACTCACGTGTAGTAAAATTTTAGTATGATTGATAGATATTCATTACCGGATATGCAGAAAGTCTGGACTATTGAAAATAAGTTCCAGCGATGCCTTGATGTAGAAATTGCTGTTTGTGAGGCGTATTACAGGCTGGGAAAAATCCCGATTGAAAATCTTGAAGAAATAAAACTGACAGCAAGATTTGATGTGAAGCGTATTGATGAGATTGAGCGGGAAGTAAGGCATGATATAATAGCGTTTTTGACAAATGTGAATGAAAGTGTTCCTGAACGTTCTAATAAATATATTCATATGGGGCTGACAAGCTCTGATGTTATTGATACTGCAAACGCTCTTTTACTTAGAGATGCATCAAACATTATTATAAAAGATTTAGATGTAGTTATATCTACGGTTAAAAATCTTGCCTTTGAATATAAAGATACCGTTTGTATAGGTCGTTCCCACGGGGTACATGCAGAAGTTATAACCTTCGGGTTCAAACTCCTTAACTGGCTTGATATCCTTGAACGTGCGAAAAAAGATTTTATATATGCGGCAGATGAAGTTAAAACCGGTCAAATCTCAGGTCCGGTTGGTACATACAGTAATGTTGACCCCGCAGTTGAAAAAATAGCGTGCGAAATCCTTGGATTGACTCCTGCGCGTGTATCTACCCAGATTATCGCCAGAGATATTTATGCCAGATATTTGCAGTCGCTGGGTATTATAGCATCTGTTCTAGAACAGTTTGCAACAGAGATAAGACACTTGCAGCGTACCGAGGTTAGAGAAGTTGAAGAAGGCTTCGGGACTCATCAGAAAGGGTCTTCTGCTATGCCGCATAAACGTAATCCCGTATTATCCGAGAATTTGTGCGGACTTGCAAGAGTTGTCAGAGCAAATACAATTACTGCTATGGAAAATATAGTACTCTGGCACGAACGTGATATTTCGCATAGTTCTGCCGAACGTGTAATTTTTGCAGACAGCACAATTTTAGTTGATTTTATGCTTAATCGTTTTAATGAGATTATGAAAAATCTTGTAGTGCATAAGGAAAATATGCTTAGAAATACAGATATGTACGGCGGGGTTATTTATTCGCAAAAGGTTTTGCTAAGCCTTGTAGAGAAGGGTTTAACCCGTGAAGATGCTTATATTATTGTCCAGAGAAATGCGTTAACTGCGTTAGATAATAACTCAAGTTTTCGTGAAGGCTTGCTTGAAGATGAGGAAGTCCGTAAATATTTAAGCGAGGATGAAATACTTACCTGTTTTGATAAAAATGCATATTTATGTAATATTGATAAAATTTTTGAGCGTTTTGAATAGCCGGACTTGCAAAAAATGATGTAGATGTTAAAATAAAAGGTGTAATTTGAATGTTAGCCGAAACTCAATAAGTTAACAGACAGGTTTGATAATTAAATAGAATAATATGCGTCCGTAGCTCAGCTGGATAGAGCAACTGCCTTCTAAGCAGTGGGTCGCGCGTTCGAATCGCGCCGGGCGTATTTTCTTAAAAAAGAGCCTATTTGAAGGCTCTTTTTTACTATTTACAATGGTTTCCAGAGTTCGATTAAACAATGTTTGCAGAATTTTTAAATATATATAATAAAGCTGTAAATGCCGTATTATAAGTGAATTTGATTGGGGATTGAAATCTGATTATTTTTTGTTAAATTTTAGGCATTGCTAATAATTTGTAATATAAACAAACAAACCAGCCTACCAGAAATGCCGAGATAATAGTTCCTTCACGAAGTCCCTCTATATGATGTAATATTAATAAACTTAGTAAAATGGCTGAAACACATAAGGTGCAATCAAAAACTATTTTTAGTTTTCCAAATTCTTTTTTGGATTTATATGTTATAGCTTTTACTAAACCTTCCCCGGGGACATAAAGAAGGTTAGCATAACATTCAAGAGTTATTCCCAGAGCTAGGACAGCTGAACCAATTACCAGCATAAGGACTTGAAGGATGTATGTATTTGTTTTAAATGGAGCAGATATATGCATTCCTAAATCAATTGATAAACCAAATATTATGCCGACAAAAATTTGTAACAAATCAAAAGTTCTAAACTCTCTTTTTAGGATTAATATTTGTGCAATGATAAATAAAGTATTTATTATAATGGTTGTTATTCCGAATGATAAAGGAGTTATAAATGTTAAAACATAAGGTAAGCTTGATATAGGTGTTGTGCCTAAATCTGCCTGTGTTGAAATAGCAATCCCTAATCCGCATAAAAAGATTGCAACTACAAAAATAAAAATTTTGCTGTAAATCTCCATATTAAGAATATTAGCCTTAATTAAACCGTTAATCAAATATCTTACAGAATAATTATACTCTAAAAATCTATTTTATATTCTACTAAAAGGAAATATGAGATAAGCAGTGTGGTGATTTATATTTGCAATGTGTTTTAAGCTTTTTGTTTAAAGAATTTTTGTCGTAAAAATTTTAAACAAACTCCTGTGTAAGTAGTTATAATGATTCCTATTATAAAATAGAAGTATGTAGTTTTAAGTGGACAATAAAACCAGTAAATGTCTGCATTATTTTTTATATCAAAAGGAATATTTTTTAATGAGAGAATAGTGTAAGTGATAAAGTTAAATACAAGCAGGTGATTTGCCATTATATGATAAGTGTTCTGTCCGATTTGTTGTAAAAAAGTCCAGTTTTTAACTCTGTCATAAAAAGTTTCAACAAGAAATAAACTCATCCAAATTCCGGTTAGGCTTGTAATAACAGGAACAATCCAGTTATCAAAATTCCCCCATACAAGTATATAACTTAATCCTATTCCATCGAGCGGAGAATAGTCCGCATTTGTTAACCAGAGAAAAGATTGTACCAGCACTACCAGAAAAAATATTTTTCCGGTAAAAATGTTATAATGCCCCTCTATTTTTGTTGTGTATATGTGTCCTAAGTGAACAAAAAGCAGGGAGAAAATTGTTCTTAGTAGATATAAAATATAGAAATTGCCGGCAAATGGTTCCATTTGTATTGAAATTAATGTAAGAAATGTAAATATTATTGTTTTGATTAGATTATTTAACGGGAACTTGTACAGTATTTTATAGACAATAAGTGTTGTGAACAACTGCGGTACAAACCAAATAGGCGATGTTAAATCTAATTGATGTCCTGTAAGGAATGGTATAATAAATTCATTATACCAGGTAATCGGCATTCCCCAGAACTTTCCGATAACCGGTGTAATTGCAATTGTTATTCCCAAATATACAATAGTGTATAAAAAGTAAGGAAGCATTAAAGATTTTATACGCCGCTTAAAAAATTCTGCGAACGAATATTTTGGATTAAAAAGCATTCCGGCAATAAAAAAGAACAGTATTACCTGAAATGAATATGGCGGAAACATTGGTATAATAGAAAATTCTAGATGCCCTGCGACAACAATCATTATTGCCAGTGCTTTGAGGATATTAATTTTATTGTTATAGACTTTATCCATTTTTTATTACTACTTTAAAGCAATTACTATTTTTGTTTTCAAAATATTGATATGCCTCTATTATATTATCAAGTGTAAATGTTTTGGAAATTAAAAACTCGGTTGAAATCTTTCCCTTAGATATTAAATCAAGTAGTTTTTTACAGTGTACAGCATCGACTCCTCCTGTTTTAAATATTAGGTTTTTCCCATATATTGAAGGCAGCGGGAGGATAAGATTTTCTTTATACATTGCAACAATTGCAATAATTGCATGATTTCTTGCGATTTCATAAGATAATTGAAAAGATTCTTTTGTCCCTGCAGCTTCTATAACTTTATCTGCCCCACGCCTGCCAGTATAGTTGTTTATGGCAGACTTTACCGCTTCACGTAAAGGGTTTATTATGTAATCTGCCAGTCCTATATGTTTGGCATAATCCAACCTGTACTGGTCAATATCAACTGCAATAATCTTTCCGTCCGTGAATAATTTTGCACAACGCATTGCACATAGTCCGACCGGGCCTGCCCCAATTACCGCAACACATTCATTTTGTTCAATTTCACAGAGTTCTGCTCCAAAGTAGCCGCTTGAAAGAATATCGCCGGTAAATAATGCCTCTTCGTCAGTCACATTATCCGGAATTTTAGTTAATCCGGTATCTGCAAACGGCACCCGAACATATTTCGTTTGGCATCCGTCAATGCGGCAGCCAAGTTCCCAGCCTCCGTTTTCACAATTGTTAATATATCCCTTTTTACAAAAAAAACACTCTCCGCAGGAAGTAATACAGTTTACGGCAACTCTATCTCCCTGCTTAAATTTTTTTACGTTTTCCCCGGTTTCAATTACTTCTCCTACGAATTCATGACCCAAAATTATATTATTTACAGCCCGAGGAACAAGTCCTTTCATTATATGAATATCACTTGTGCAAATGGAAGATAATGTAACTTTTACAATAACATCTCTTGCATCCTGTAGTTTAGGTAACGGACGTTCTTCCAGTCTTATTACGGGCAGCTTATCTTTATTATATATCAGTGCTTTCATTACCTATTACTCCTGTCTCTGGAGATGTATTACTATTCTCTAGAGCATATAATACCACATTTGGAACTGAATAAGAATATCAATCCTTTGGTGTATTTTTACTGAAAGTTGTAAAATATTCCAGCCCTAATTTTGGGGCGTATTCTTTCCAGAACTTATGTATATACTTGTTTGTATATAAAGTTGAGTCTTGCAATAATACAATACTGTCAAATTTTTGTGACAGTTGTTCTTTTTCTAGGGAATCAGTTGATTGTTGGTATGTTTCAATTATTTTATTGTATAGTTTGGGTTGAGTAATTCTGAAGGAGTTAGTGAGTATATCAATAATTTTATTGTTTATGTCATTAATTTGTTCTTCATTTAACGGAGTGAAATCATTAGTTTTTCTTAAACCGGAAACTTCTCCATACCGGTTAATCGCAGTAACTTCAGTATTATGTTCGTTTTCGATAAGTGTTGTAAAATCCTGAAATCCTAGAGGATTGGTAAGTCCGTTACCATTCTCAGGATGTCCATGCAGCATTGTATAACCTTTTCCCTGATAAATAATTTTAACTAAATCGGCAAGGCTTAATACCCCCTTTACTTCTTTATCATTCCCTTTAAATTCGGCTAAAATTTCGTTGTTTGCATTATTTATGTTTACAAGGTGTTCGTAAGGAGTGTCATTGTTCAGTGCTTCTACTATACGTACTTTTGCATAATCAATTGCATCTTTTCTTGTATCAAAGCGTTTTTTTTCAGGCTTAACGTAATTAATATCTCCGTTTTTATCCAGTTTGTAATATGAATTTTCGTAAAATTCTGAACCTGTATAAAGCCCGAGTATAGCAAATGCTGCACCGGCTACATTTCGTATTTTCTTTTTTAAGGGGAAATGTGTAAAACGGTTCAGGTAATTATTTTGTGATTTTGTGTAGGAATTTTTTTTTGATATTTGGGATAGGAACTTTATTTTCATATTAAAACCTTACGATAATTGGAATATTATAATTCTCATTGTAGTAAAAAAATAAGAGTTAAAGAGTAAAAGTAAATTTTTGTAAATAAAGACTGTGAAGATAACAAAAAATAATCTTCAAGTGTTTTAATAAAATTATGTGAAGGAGGTTTTCTATGCCGGTAAATTTTGTTTCTAATTTCTCCGAAAAACCTGTTGAACCCCGAAAAACGGACACTAGAAATAGCAATCAGAATGTATTATCAAAATTGTCAATACGTGATGCTGTTATAATAACAGCAGTGCCGACCGTTATTGGAAGCGGGTATGCTGCAAAGACTTATTTTGAGTGTAATGCGAAGTTATCGGTTTATAAAGATATGCTTAAGAAATTTGAAGGGACAGCGTTTCATGATAATTTTAAGGATTGTGTAAATCTTATGGAAAAAAGTATGTCTAAAGCTAAAAAGTGCGGTATATTAACTATGGTTGCAGGTATTATTTCCGCAGGAGCTTTTGCTGTTGTTAAGACCATAAAATCATATAGTAATAGACATAAAGAAAATAATTCCCCCCAAAAAACGATAGAAGAAATTACTTTGGAGGACTCGGCTGCTAAATAATATTAGAGCTCTTCTTCAAAATCATGCTCTTTGTAGAAATTCTTTTTTGTTTTTTTAAGTTTGCTGTTCTTTTTCTTTGTTTCTTCCGAAACATTTTTGTATGCATTATCTAGGGATAACCTTACAATGGTTTCTTTGCTTTTTTTATCATATATGCAAAGCCAGAAAGAGTCTTTAACATTATTAACGGCGAAAGATATTTTTCCGGCAAACCTGTCACCCGGTCTGATTTGAGAGAAAAGAAGTTTGGTATCGCCAAATACTGATGGGTTAAAAGTTACGTTATAGTCATTAATAAGAGTCATATCCATCCCTGAAAAAGTATAATCAGACATATTGGCAATACTTAATGATAAAGTTAGAGTATTTACTTCTCCAAATGGATCTTTTTCATAAAGAATATTAGCGATTCTGACTTTTATGTCATCGCAAACAATTTCGTCTTTTTTTAGGGCTTCATCTTTATATACGGGAAGTGCAACATCAGTGGTAATCTTTACCTTTATTTCATCCCCCGGTGCAATGAGGACATTTTTCCCTTTTCTATATAAGGCCATACCAAGACCGACTGCTCCACCCAATGCTGCTCCGCCTGCAACAGTATATCCTTGTGAGGCAATAGCAGCCTCAATCCCCAGCATTTGAGTTGCATATAGACCACCTATAATACCTCCGGCAGCTGTATAACCTATATCTGTTGCTACAATTTTTGTTGCGGCTTTCAGCGGATGCAGTCTTGTAGACATTTTACCTTCAATTGGGATTTCTCTGCCATCTGGAGTAATCAAATAATCAAAAGTTAAATCAATATAGCCGTCACGCCCTAACCTTTTTGCTTCGCTAGTTTCCCTTATCATGCCGTGAGCAATTGTTCCTTTAGGTATAATAACACCGTTGTCACCCATTACATCAGATGTTACTTTGGCAAAAAATTCATCGCCTTCAAAAGAATAATTACCGTCCAAAACTTGTGACACAGTCATATTTATTACATCTTTTTTTTCAAGATAATCAACTTCTCCTGTGAAAAGTTCGCTTTGCTGATTTTGAAGTTCGTCATCTTCATTAACTCCGCCGCGTAAAGTATCAGCAATGCATTGGAGTGAAGTGATTGAGTATATTAGTATAAAACACAGTGTGAGAAATTTTTTCATATTACTATTATACATTACGGTTGAAAAATGGACAAAAAAAGTTAATTTATTTAACATGAAAAAGGGCTTTACAAAAAAAAATTATTTGTTAATATAATAGATGTATTCCTCAGTAGCTCAATGGCGGAGCATTCGACTGTTAATCGAAGGGTTGCTGGTTCGAGTCCAGCCTGGGGAGTTTTTTAGTACAGAGGGATTGAAATTGGTTTCAAGCCCTTTTTTAGTGCCGTTTCCCAGAGTTCGATTGTTGTCAAAATTTGAGCGTAAAATGTATTGATTTTCTATGATTGTTTGGAATACTGGCTTCAATATCAGGTTAAAAGTTTTGTCTTTGTATGTGATTTTTTCGCTGATTATTTCTAAAATTTTTCTGCGTTGAGTAATACTGCCTTTTAAATAATATTCGTACGCATTGTCTGTAAATCGAAGCAGTGCGTCTGCCTGCTCGTAAAACTGCTTATCTAGTTTATTGATTTCCTCAAGCTGAATGTACATTTTATCTTTTTCAGCCTGCCATTTGTCATTTTGCTTTTTCCAAAATTCATGAGTTATAGTTCCGTCCAGTTTGAGTTCAAACGCATTTTCAATTCGATTTTCTAAAGTTGTTATCTGTTTTTGAAGATTAGTTTTAATCTCTTTTGAGTAGCCGTTTTTCTTGTCATGTAAAACTTTTAACTCATTTGCAATCTTTTGTCTTACTTCCGTTGGAATGATTATGAGTTTTAAAACTTCTGCAATAGCTGTATCAATCTTAGTTTCGTTGATATAGTCACGTTTGCAGCTACCGCCTTTATTCCCTGTACAGTGATAATAGATGTATTTGCCTTTTTTGAGTTCTGCAGTTAAAAGACAACCGCAGTGTTCACATCGGATTAAGCCGGTATATGCAAATTCATAATTTTGTTTTTTAGCTTTGTCAGGGCTAATAAGTTTGTCTTGAACTCTGTAAAACAGTTCTTTGCTAATTATTGCTTTATGCTTTGCGTTTTCATAAATTTTATCATTAAATTTGAATACACCTGTATAGAAAATATTTTTCAGAATATATTCAATAGCAGTTTTGCCAACCTTTTTACCCGTTTTACTTCTAAATCCTTCTTCATAAAGTTTTTCTGTGAGACTTCTAAGCGAATACATACCGCTATCGTACATCTCAAAGGCTCTTTTGATATAAAAAGCATTCTTATCATCAATAATAACAGTTTTTGAGCCATTTTTATGCTTAACATTTTTATAGCCTACAGGTGCTTGATGAGGATATTCCCCTTGACTTGCTTTTTGCCTAAGTCCTGCTACTGTTCTAAAGCCTATTATTTTTCGTTCATATTCAGCAAAACTCATGCCGATATTACGCATTAAATCGCCTTCTATAGTATCTACATTTGCTTCTGTTGCTGATAACAATTTAATCCCTTTTCGTTCAAAAAGAGGTCTTAATACACCATGATAATCGGTTGTATTTCTTGAAATACGATCTAATCGCCAAATAACAACTGCATTTATATTGTTTTTCTTTTTATTGCAATAATCCATAAGTTCCTGGATTTCTGGTCTTTCAAGATTTTTAGCAGATTTCCCCTCATCAACAAAGACTTTTGCGACATAATAGCCTTGTTTTTCTGCAAAATCTATACAAACTTTTTTCTGATTTTCAATACTGAAACCATGTTTAGCTTGTTCTTCTGATGATACTCTTGCGTAAATAACTGCCTTTTCCATATTGCTATACTAACCTCTTTTCATCATTTTATCGTATCCATGACTAACTTGCTACATCTTCATGAAGTTTTGTATCATCATAAATTTCTTTAACTGCATTGACATAATCAACAAGCAGTTCAAAATTTCTCTCATCAGAAGATTGAGAGGTACTTTTGAGTATATTTATTGTTATGCTTTCAGCTTTTAAAGAAATCATTTTATAAAATTTGTATAAATTTTTGTATTACAAAATTACAGCACACGAAAATACACCCCAAAGATAACGCAGAGTTACCTTTGAGGTGTAATTCGCCCGTAATTACATATTATTACCTTTCGTTGAGTTGTCTAACTCTTGATATGTTATAACGCCACATGGACTAATACCTGCAAAATCATCAAGACCAGAAATATTAAAGCATATAGAACCGACAACTTTACTTTTGTCGTTGTCATATCTTACGCTAAGATTATTGCTCCTGAAACGTTTATGATTTTTAGCATATGCCAAAAATTTCCTTTCATCTATCTGCTTTGATTTATCATAGCTGTAATACTTATTTATTGCACTTAAAATCAAGTCTTTATGGAATTGAAGATGAGTTTCTAGGATACCAGCTACTTCGTCATCAACAATTTTAAAATGCGTGCCGACTTGTAAAATTCCCATTTTAGTCAACGTTATAATGCCTTCAAATACCTTTTCAACAGGTGTTTTTATGCTTTCGTATTTTGCAATTTGCTGTTTAGCATATTCAATGATATTATCTTGCAGGCTATCAATACTAATACCTGCAATTTTAAGCAGTACTAATGTTCCTGTATATGCGTATGCAATATTGTTAATAACACGTTTCTGTGTGTCTTGAACATTATTTCCAAGCATTTCAAAGATTTGTTCATATAGCCGAATTACATCTTCTTTTGTAAAATTTAAGACTTCTGGCAGAATCAATGAAAGCTCTTTAAGATTATCACTATTGCCTTTGTCTATTTCATGATATTTAAACTTATCTGCCTTAAAAGTTTTTCCAAAAATTTCTACAATATTCAGCCTATTTACAACTTCCTGTAAATCAGGTAAGGCTTCATTAGTCGAATATGCAAGCGGACTACACGTATGAATATATTCTACCCCTTTTCCATACGGCAACATTCTAGTACGGGGAATTCCTTTGTATGCTCCTTTGACTAAAGCCGTAAAATTACTTGAATTAAGAGTCTCGCCTTTTATATCATCTGTACAGAGGTTCATTCCGTTATAATTGGAGCTGAAATATTCATTGCTTTTGGCGGTAGAACCACCTGATGTTAATGCATCTCTTGATAATCCAAATATTGCAAGACCTACAGTAACAAGTGTTGACTTCCCAGTGCCTGTTTCCCCATAAATAATTAAAGTAGGGCAGCCGTAACGCTTAATGAATTCTTCATAATATACTGCCATAATCATATGCCCTAGCACAATCAACGGCAATATAATATTGTCGCTCCAACATTCTATAAGATTAGTTATCAGTGCATTAGCAATCTGTTTCCCAGTTTTTAGGCTTTTAGCAAGTTTTGGCTGATAGTGCTCAGCCTTTGCAAGTTTAATATATGAGTTTTCGCCTATTTCTATGTAGCCATCCTCATCAGCCCATGTAATTCCATTTGGTGTTGCAAGAGCATTTTCATACAATAAATTTCCGTTTGGAGTTACACCTGCATTTTTGTATATGATGACGTTTGAAGCTACTTTAGGTGAGATATATTCTGCCACAAAAGCTTTAAACTCGGCTTCATTCATATTAACGACAAAATCATTTAATTGATTATTTATTGATGTTTGAAACTGTTTAAAGTCTGTCTTTGAATTTCCTGTAATGTCGACATCTTTTTCGATTTTTCCGTTATGATTTTGAAGTGTGATAATATAATGTTTTAAAGGCTTTTTACCACTTTTATCATTATAAATAAAAGTGCATTCTTTAACATTAATAACAATAAAATTAGCTACTAACTTTATGTTCAGCTTACCTTTTTTCTTTGAAATCAAAAACGTTTTATTCCTTGCCTGATGCATAAACTTATTCTGATTTGGCAAATTATAATTTTCTGCATTATAGTTTATGTTTGCAGTAGAAATAAAAGATAATGTATCAAGCAGCTTTTTATTATCTTCATAGAAGTCAAAAATTGTCTTTTTACCCTGTTCAAGCGGGTTTTTACCTGCTTGAGCTTTATTTTTTACTTCGTTATCTAGCATAATTACACCGCCCTTTCTGATACTGCTGAATGGCAGTCTTTGCATACTTCTGAATAATTTGTTGACAAATATTTACAGCTTTGCGAATGCCCGAATTGACGGGCATAATCTATTTTCTTCTGTGTCTCATCATAACTGTAGCCATAATAAGGCTCTGACAGCCTGTGAATCAGGTCATCAGAATCTTTGATTTGTGCAAGAACAGTAATCATAGAGTGCCACATAGGTTCAGGCAAATCTTCCGCATTATCTCTGCAAAATCGTAAAAATGCACAATTATTAAACATTCTTTCAATGTTAATATTCGTGTAAACTTTACGTTCAGAGATATTTGTATGTTTATAAGCCGTTGTCTTAGGACTTTTAGCGTCTTTATTGATATAATCTAGCCATGCTTGTGGTAATTCAGCTATGATAAAATTGCCATTTTCATCAATGCCGTCTATGATTTGATACTGCCTACCATTAATGACAGACGGTGCTATCAAAATATAGCCGTTGTACTTGATATCAATATCTTTGCCAATTTTGCCTATCGGATTAGTAATCCCCTTGTCGCTAAATATATAATGTCGACCGCCCCTTGGTGTTTTTTGAGTTAATGTTCTAGGTAACTTGCCAAGTTTTGTTTCAAGCTGTTCTAAGGCTTTAATGCCATTGTAGCCTTTCGTTTCATCAAAATCACAGTCTATAATAAACTTTTTAGATCCCGCACCAAACATTGCAGGATTATAGTTCGCATTTATCATAGCTATTACATCTTGTCCAAACTTAGCGTCTTTGAAGCCATTTGGGGTCGCAGGTATTTTTGAATTCCCTTTGCAGGGAAATGTGGCAAAGTTTCGCCAGTTCTCATAAGGAACATGAATGCACATAATAAACCTCCTTTCGTGCATTTATTTTATAAACTGTTACAAAATGAGGTTTACAGGCTTCCTTTTTTCTAATTTTTATATTATAATATTTGTGAAGAATAAATTTTTGAGGTAGCCTGTAGGGTGCCTCTTTTTGTTATATTATTATAATAAAATAAAAAAATAAAAATGGTATAAATCTTTTACAATACTGGTATTCTGACACTATTTTTTAGATAAATTAGCGACATAATAAATAACTTGATAAAGCTCTTATGCGAGCTTATGAAGTCAAACAATTTACACTTTACATTATAAATTTGTATCCTTCAAAAGCATATTAACTCTTACGCTCCTCCTAAGAACCTCTTTTAAAATTAGCGACAAAAAATTATTTTTTAAATTTGTCTTTACAAACTCTTTCTAAAATAGCAGGAAGTTCTGGAGTTTGTCTGTATGAACTACAAGCAGTTTTAACACCCGAACTTTGTTCTATATGAATAAATTGCTTGAAAGCAGTATCAAATTTTTTCTTATCAAAAAGCTGATTTACATTGTTATTAAACGGATTGATTTCAGTCAAGTCTTTTTTTTGAAATCTGTCTCTAAAAACTTTTTTTAAATCTGCTATACTTTTCTCTAAATTTCTTTCACATTTGAGCCCTGACACTTTGCATTTTTTAGGTCTAAAATCAAGGGTATTAAAGTCATCTTCATATATACTTCCATCCAAAAGAACTACGCAGACCATAAAATACAATTTGGTTGATAAGTGAAACAGCTGCCCATAATATACAAGTTGTCTATTCTGTTTTGTTAATCCCTTACATCTGTTATAAAAAGCCTGATAATCCTCCAATTCATCATAGTTACTCAAACCACGAGGCAATTTTAAAATAATTTTAAAATCATTATAAATTTTTGCTTTTTCTTCTGCTTTTAAGCCTTTAAGTTCCAAATGCCGTTTTAAGCCTAAAAATTCCAAATATTTTTTCATTCTATTATATTATAACAAATATTTATAAATAGAAGTTAATGTACATTTTTAGATACACTTCAGGACATCAGACAAATACATTTTGTAATACTCTCTTAATTCCGCAGGCTTTTTGATTTTGACGTTACAGCCCCATTTGAAAAGCTCCTGACAGATTGCATAAGTTCCGCCTGATGTAAATTTTACCTGTATATTTCCATTTTCAAGCCGTTTCATTTTCTGTGTCGGGTGAAAATGGTAGTTCAAAACATCTTCTGCAACGGATTTATCAAATTCAAGTGTTATGTTTAATGGCTTTTCCTGATAAACTCCGAATGAGTTGTTACAATAATCTGTAAGTGAAAATTTTTCATCTTTTTCAAAATATTCATCTAAAACAGACAGATTACTGATTTTATCAACTTTGTACTGCCTTAAAGCGTTCACATACTTGTTAAATCCGACTAGATAATATTTATCCGCAATAACAAGACCATACGGGTTCAGTGTAATAGTCTTTATTTTACCATTTATCAGATAATCAAAATGGATCTTTTTAAACGCAAGCATAGCAGACCTTAATTGTTCTAAAACTTTCGGGTCTGCTTTGGCTCTTGAATACTGCCTTACTGCAAAGCCTTCTGATTCCAAAATAGCAGAAACATCTGTATCAAGTGTTCTTAAATTCTTTTGAGGTGTCAAAGCCTTGATTTTTGCAACCAGTTCATCAAGCTGTTTTTGCTTGTTTTCATCTGTTGACAAGCCTTTTAAGTATTCAAGGTTTGCAAAATCATCAGCCGTAAAAGATATTAAAGCATTCATTGTGCCTTTTACAAACCGCCAACGCTTTTTCTTGTCAGATGTCGGAACTTCCTCAACTTTTTCAGGAAACAAGTCAAACAAAAGTGCTTTCATCCGTTCTGCTGAACGTCTTGAACACTCAAAATGCTCTTGAATATCGTCAATGCATAATCCGCAATAACTGTTCTGAAACATCATTGCAAGTTCTATTATTTCTTCCGCTTTGTTTAGTCTTGACATTCTCTCCCTCTTATTGCTTCTAAATAAAAATAAATTAACTCTAAATCGTGTACAATTTTTTCTGCTAACTCTTTGACTGTCAGATTAGAAATATCCAGTTTTTTATATAAATACATTTCTTTCTCATAACTATAACCATTCCACTTACAAGTATCTTCTTGTTCAAAAAGCCAACTATAGTTTTCACTTAAATATTTGAAGCCTGCGATTTTATTCTCTTTGTCGTATTTGTCTTTTTTAGAGGCAAAAACTCCACATTGGGCTTTATGCAATCCTGCATAATATCTATACTCATCGCCCCATAAACTTACACCAAGATAGCATAAATCTTGACGTTTATTCTCATCTTTATCCCACGCACCTGGAAAATAGAAAAGAATATCACTGAACATTTTTAAATCTCGACCACAGTCAATGCGAATTTCATCTATGAATTCTTTATATCTAAAATTTTCTAAAACTTTTTCAGTTAGTTTTATTATATAAGTACGCTCAAAAGATTTTTGAAAATTTATTTTGTCTAGTTCTTTTTGAATATCGGTATCTCTTACAACCGACCATAAATCTTTTATTTTGTCATAAGGATTTATAGCTATATTTACTTGAAATTCGTTCAACAGTGCAAGAAAATCAATATAGCTTTGGATTAAAACTTTATCATTTTTTTTAATAGAGTCAGAACTAATATTATAAAAAGTCTTTTTTAATCGAGAATGCAATTCTTCGTATGATATAAATTCTTCAAAATCAGATAATGTAGATAATAATGGTTTAAAATAACTAACTAAAACAATTTTCTTTTTATCTGTTTTAATTTTTTCGTAATATTTTTCTAATTGAGCTTTGTTCGGCACTGATTTACATTTATTTTCAATAATAATATATTCATTATCTATTTTAAGTAACAGGTCAAAATTATACTTTTCTCTTAAAACTTCTACATTACTTTTGCCATCATAATTCAGATAAAAAACAGAAGTAAAAATTTTCGGATATTTTCTTAACAACCAAGCCCAAAAGTTACTATGAAACAGTTCTCTTGAGGTTAGAGAAAGAGAAAACATTGCATTGTTGCTTAGTTCTTCTATATTTTTTAAGATAGCATTTTTATTCATGTTCGACCTCTCTTATAATTATAATAAAGCACAACTACGACAAAATGGGTCATAGTTGTGCTCAAGTTTCTTCGAATTTATTGAATTACTGCAGAACTTTCCTTATATTGATTTTTTAGCAGATTATTAAATTCTTTTTCTTTTTGAACAATAGATAATCCTTTTAATGTTTTATTTATAAATTCTTTTTCTAAAATATTTTCCACTTCAAGTTTATATATATCATTAAGCGAGAAATTGTATTCCATAATCATAGCTGGAATTATTCGGATATTTTTTCTATTTTCACCAATATTTTCTTTTATTTTTGCTTCTTCTACCGATTCCAAAAAACTTAGTTTACTTAATTCATGCAACATGACTTTATAAAAATTTTCTGTTGTGATTTGACCTATATAATCTATATGAGCTTTCCAATAAGCAATAAATTCGTTTTCGAAGCCTTTTTTACACCATATAGAATATATTTCTCGCCCATAGCTATCAGTTATTCTTACAGATAAGTGTTTATCGTAATCTGATAACTGACCCAATTTATGTATATTGATGTTATTTATAAATATTCTTGATTTGGGTACTTGAAATCCAAATCCAAAAAAGATTGCAATGCTTTTATTTTCAATTGCAGGACGATAATCTATTTGATTTATACAATCAGAATTTAGTCTTACTGTATATGCCCAATTACTATGATATTCAATTCTATCAAAATTTGTTTCGTCAATAAAAGATTTTAAAAGTTTTTCAATTCTTAAATCCAAAAGTTGTCTATTAAATTCACATTGTTTAAATGTGTCATAAGGAAACAATTCGGGATAGTTCTTAAATATAAAATCTTGGAAATCTTTTATTAACATTTTTTCGATATTAGAGCATTCAAGTCTAGAAAGACGTTTAAAAATTTCTCGCCAAGTTAGAACTATAGGAAATTTAACTAAATGATATTCATACTCATTAATATAATTACCTAAAATTTCACCAACTGATAATTGACCTTCCCATACATTACAATGATAGGGTTTGTTTTCTATAATAAAAGTCCAGTCGTTATTCAATGCAATAACACCATCATACACAGCTCTTCTGTCAGAACATGAAACTTCACTATTAATCTTTATCCTTTCATCTGTAATGAGTATAGAAAGAATCTTAGAATTTAGAAGGTCTTTAGCTTGTTCACATCCAACCTGAGTAGTAATATCATAACTTGGAATTAATAGAAATAAATTTTCAAGTAAGGGTTCATCGCTTTCCTTAATTCTCTTTAGATATTCTTCTCGTATATAATCATAAAACATATAAAATATGGCATATGAATATCTTAGAAGAATTAGAAAGCCTCTGGTTAAGTGATCTTCATGATGCTCATTATTTTTTTCATATGGAATGAAAATATTCATTTGTTTTTTCATACTTTATCCTTTCTTTTAAGTTTGCTTTGTACCCTTTGTTCTACTTTTTTGTCATACATATATAATTTTCATTGTGAACATCACCCTTTTTATAGATTTTTGCTAATAATTTTTTTTATAATATCTATATTGTTATCAACATTTTCAAAATCAATTTTTATTTGTTTGACAATATCATCATAAGAAATATCTTTAAGACTATCTACACCATAATGTTTTTCAAGTGTAAAATATCTGTATATAAAGTCCGGATTGTAACCGCAAAAATCTTTATATATCTTGTTTCCTCTCGTAGCTCTTGTATTGTTAAACCAATATCCGTTCAAAAATAACTCGCTTGCTATTTTTTCTCTAATTTCTCTAGCTTTTTTGCCAGCCTTTTTTTCTAGGACTATCAAGTAATATCTATCCTGATTGCCTTCAATTTGTAAACCCAGCGAAAAGGAAGGATTATCAAAAGTTCTAAAAATATCTATAATGCATTTTTTAGTTTTAAAACAGCCTATATTCCAATCATTTCTTTTTACTGCTTTTTTAATATAGTCAGTTAGTTTAGTAGTTTTGCATTTGCGAATGTGTAATTGTGTTTTTAATTTTTCTAACATTTGATTGGCTACTTTTATATTAATATTTTGAACTATTTTTAATATAGCTACAATATTTTTATCTAGATTTATAATGTCTTGATAAATCTTTTCTGCAATTTGTTCATAAGAAACATCCTCTAAATTATCAACTCCAAAGAATTTGTCTATTAGAAAATATCTATAAACAAAGCCAGGGTTATAACCACAAAAAGATTTATATATTTTTGATTTCTTTGGTGTTTGCGTATTTATAAACCAATAACCTTTTTCCAGAAGCTCTTTAGCAAGTTCTTCTCTAAGTTGATTGAATTCAACAGATTCATCATTAAAAGTATTTATAAAGTATCTATATTGGTTGCCCTCTATCTGAATTCCAATATCAAAAGGCGATTGATGAGTAAATGTTTTTATTATATCAATAGTACCTTTTTTATTATGAAAACTATGGTGAACATAGTAATAGCACCCGTTTATATACTTTTTGATGTAGTTTGCAAATTCAGATGTTCTCCATTTAATATAAATATCCCTTAAACCTACTGGTGAGAGATCTTCTTTCGAGTAAAAATCGTATTTTTCAGTTTTGTCACAAGGAAAGTTTTTTGAAAGATATCTAATAACATTTATGTAGTCTTGTATAAGATATTTATGAAAATCATTTTTGTATTTAAATTTTTTATTAAAAATCTTACTCATGTTATCTGCTATTTCTGTATAACTTAAGTATTTCCAAGGTTTTGGTATATCAAATTTTGGAGCCAATGAAGTTAAAATAAAAGTGTTATTTTTAGGACCAGCTTCTTTTTGATAGTATTCTAGTTGTATATCTGAGGGAAAGGACGTTATTTTGTTTTCTATAATTATTCTTTTTTCTTGATTGTTTTCATTGAGCTTAATCTCAAAATCTGATTTAAAATCTGATAAATGAACTTGGGCTGTATAGTCTATGTAATTTTCATTTAAAATGTCTTTGTCGATAAATACTTTTAAGAAATCTTTTTTATATGTATTCCCCACCCATTCCCAGAAACATGTATGAAAATTTTCTAAAGAACACATTGATAAGTTAATAGGTGAACTTAAAAGATTATTCATAACACTGCCTTTCTTTTTACCAACAGTTTAGCATACGACTCCGTCAAAACTTGTCGTAACAAAATTTATAACAAGACTTAGAGTCCATACTAGACTATAAGTATTATAGCACAATATTAGTATGGTTAAGAATTATTGCAAAAATTTTGCTTTAAATGTTAAGAAATATAGAGAACTAAAAAATTACAGCAAAGGTAAAATGGCTGAATTAGTTGACTGCGATCCGTCTTATATCGGTAAAATTGAACGCTGTGAAAAATATCCCAATTTAAAAATGATTTTTAAAATTGCAGAAGCTCTTGAAATCCCTGCAAAATGCTTATTTGATTTTGACTAGAGTGATTCTAGATTAAATCTGATTAAACTTTCTGATGTATTTATTATATTTTATATTTAATTAACTGTTAGAAGTTAACTATGTTTATTCCAGTAATTCTGAATTTTTTACTCTAAAAACGCTAAAACAACTGATTTAAATGCTTGCTTGAATAATACATAATTATATTTTGTATCATTCATATATTTACCTCTGTTTAATATCCCGATTAAACTTTGATACCTTTGTAAACCCTTGTAAATATTAAGGTGTACATAGAATAATACATAATTTATAATATAAATAAATTATGTATTATTGAATATGACTGCCTTTCAGCCATAGAAAGAGGTTAAAAATGGAATTTGTACAGCCTATCAGAGATGTAAAACAGATTGAAACTATCAAAAAGCTATTAAAGTTACGAAGTTTACGTGACTACTGCTTATTTATACTGGGCATAAATTCAGGTCTTAGAATAAGTGATTTGCTGAAACTTAAAATTTCTGACATTTCAGATAAAGGAAAAATCAAAGACAGAATACGACTAAGAGAGAAAAAGACAAATAAGTTCAAGGATTTCCCGCTATCAAACAGTACAAAATCAGCACTGAAAGAATATTTAAAGACAAGAGAATACATAGAAGATGAGCCTTTATTCATATCACGCAAGAATAAAGGCTTTTTAATGAGGCAACAGGCATACAAAATTATCAATGATGTTGCAAAATCGGTCGGAATAAAAGAAAAAATCGGTACTCATACACTAAGAAAGACTTTTGGTTATCATGCCTACAACAACGGCTATGACATAACACTAATTCAAAAGCTGTTCAATCATTCATCACCTAGTGTAACTTTAAGATACATCGGAATTACGCAAGATGAAATGGACGATGTGTATTTGAGTTTAGATTTATGATAAAGCGAATAATTTTTCTAAATTTTTTAGTCTGTTACATTTATCTATACAATTGTTCAGGCTGTCTAAATCAATCTTTATAAATACTCCATTTTCATTAATTAAAGCTTGTTTACCATTAAGAGATACATACCCTTGCGACAATAAAATTTGAATATCATCATAAATCAAATCAAAAATTATATGACCGTAAATATCTATAACTCCACGCTTATTATCTTTTTCAACGATAAAATAACCTTTAGTCGGATCAAAGATACCATATTCAAAATCATAAATAAAACCGGTCAAACAAGTATTATTTCTGGTTATTATTCCATACTTGTTATTTAGTTTAGCCCAGAAACATTCTTCAAGATGATTGTATGCATTGTGGAGTTCTTCATATTGAGGTTCAATAATAACTTCAAAACATTCACTATAAAGCCCCCATTTACCATTAATTTTTACAAAAAACGAATTATCATTTGCTTTTGCTATTTCTTCTGCTTTTATTACAAATAATACCCTACCGTACGAATCTACTTCTCCACAATATCCATTGTAACTAAATAAAGTATTTTCTTCATAGCATGTTGATATACTATCAAAAATAAAGTATTCATCGAATTGTGTCTTCATGTTTGTTCTCCTTAATAATCTTTCATTTCTATTTATTATTACGCATTTTTATATTACTTTTTGTCTGAAATCATCACCATTCAGTGTTATCAGTATGTAATTTTCTTCAATTCTGCTTTGAATTGCTTTACCTTTTTCTTTATAATGAGTTGTCATATTTTTCATTGAGTTTTCAGTTGTAATAATCGTGGGCTTTTGTGTTTCATATCGAATATTTATAATCTGATAAATTGTTTGGCATACCCATTCAGAATTCTTTTCTTTACCAATATCGTCAATAATTAATAAGTCAGTATCAGTATATGTTCTTATATATTTTGGAATACTCATCCGTTCTTTTAATTCAGATATCATTGACACTACATTAATAAATTTCGTTGGAACACCATGTTCTATTGCATAATGAGCAATCGCACAGGCTAAATGAGTTTTCCCTGTTCCGACTTTTCCTAAACCTTCAATAACAAGATTAGTACCAAAAGCTAAATGAGCATATATGTTTTCCGCATAGTCTACGGCTGATTGTTTTGCTGATTTAGTGATTTCATCAAAAGTTTTAAAATTATTAAATTTTTTTGTCAATAAAACGTTTATGTATATTTGATTTTTTCAGTAGCAATGCGGATTCTTGTTTTAGCTTTATTCGTTCACAAAATTTATCAACCTTTTCAAAATCTTTAGTTTTTTCCCAGAGTTTATCAGCTTCTGTTTTAGCTAAATAAATATCATAGATAGCTCTATAATTACTGGATAATACAAACAAATCATCACATGGTAGTTTATTTTTCATTTAAGATTATTCCTCCGCCTTAAAGTTGTATAACGGTTTCAAGTGGTCTATAATTTGAGCTGTTGGCTTAATAGCTTTTATAATTTCATTACTATTTTTGTAAGCCATTGGAGCTTCATCAAGTGTAGCTATTGAAACACAGCTTGAAAATATGTTTTTCATCTGCTTTTTATATTCTTGCATTGTTAATTGTTTTTTTGCCTGTGTTCGGGATAATGCCCTGCCTGCACCATGTGGAGCAGAGTTATTCCAATCTGCATTGCCTTTACCAATACAAATCAAAGAGCCATCTGCCATATTGAGAGGTATTAGGACTCTTTCATCCTTATAGCAAGAAATAGCACCTTTTCTGATTATATTATCTTCGCCAATATAATTATGGATTATTTCAAATTCTTCTTCTGATTTCCAAGCCATATTATTCAAAATTTCTTTTGCAATAACATAACGGTTGAAATGTGCATATTCATTACATACTTTTGCACAGTATAAGTAATCATCTGCACTTTTGCCAGTCAAGAATGATAGATTTTTAAGTTCCCCCTTGCCATAACAGTTTTGTTCTATTGCTAATTCTTGAAAATAAATTGCAAGTTTTTTGCCGAAATTTCTTGAACCTGTATGAATAATCAAATAAGTGCCTGTTAATCCTTTTTCGATTGAAATAAAATGATTACCGTCGCCTAATGAACCGATTTTTCTTAAATCACTGTCAGCTCTTTCATTTAAGTAATCAGTTGAAATCTGTTTGACTTTTTCTATCAAATCATCAGGTACAAGCGAACTTATCTCTTTTCTGCCGTTTTGACCAAACGGGATAAATTCTCTAATAACTTTGTCCAATTTTGCAAAATCATTCAAGGTTTTAGATTTTTTGAGTTTTATAGCAAGCATTCCGCAAGATTGGTCAACTCCGATTATATTCGGAATAATCTCTCCATTCTTTGGCATTTCAGCAGTAAAGCCTATCGTACAGCCTTTGCCTTTATGACAATCCGGCATAATTCTTACTTTACAGTCATTGAATATCGGATGATTGCAGATTGCCAGTGTTTGTTCTGTAACATCAATATCTTCAATTTCTGTAAAAACTTTTGCCGATGTATATCTGCCTCTTATGTCATACATAATTATTTCCTTAACTTTAACTTTCTTACAATTTGTGCAGCGGTTCTTTTATCTATGTGTAATCTTTCAGCTACCGCTTGAATATTAAACTTGCATTCACCCCAAACTTTAATAAATTCAGAGTTGGTAACAGCAGTTCCCTCACAACGACAATTTGACGGAATTTTGTCCTTTATTGAATATCCCATAGATTCTATAAATGTTTTGAACTTTCCTAAGTCATTCCATTCACCGTTTTTGTCCGTCCATTCCTTAGCCTCTGATTTATAAAAATCTGAAATGTACTTCATTATCATTTGCATATTACCGCTAAATACTACTTTGTTTGCTCGTATTAAATATTTCATGTTTTTTCCTTTGTATTTTTATTATGCAATGTACCTATGTCAGATTAAGTCATAGCTGAAATAACTGTAACTGCATATTTTGTTTTTGATTATTTTTCGGTTCTATAAGTTTTTGTTTTTTGTCTGAATTAATTTTTCGGAGTTTATACTCAATCCCGCTCAGAAAATAAAAAGGAGTATAAAGCACCTGTTGAAATTTCAATGTCAAAGTATCGCCCTGTATTACTTTTGCAGGAATTCCGAGCAGTGTTAATTGAATATATGTCATCATAAAGCTCATTTCGTCTATATCAATCGCCTCAACATACAAGTGTTTTTGATAATTAAAATTATGTTCTTTCATTGTTTCAGCAAAAGCAATAATCATTCCGCCGCTTCCGCAACAAGGTTCTGAAAGTGTTATCAGGTGATTATTCACAATCTTTTGAGAAATTTCGAGTTCAGAAAAATTTATTTCTGCCATAAATTTACTTACTGTGTAAGGTGTCTCGTACTGACCAATTGAAGAATTGCCTAAATTCAAACGCATAAAAACTTCACCTAGAAAATCTTGATACTTTTCTTCCAGTGCCATAACTAAAAAAGCAAGCAGTTTTGAAAATTTTTCTGCTTGCTCTTTTGTATATTGTTTTACTGTTTGTAGGTATTTTTGCTCTAGTTCATCACTGTAAATCGTCTGTGCTAATGAACAGGTACATAGTGTCAAAAAGTCTTTAAACACTATCGTTAAACTTCTTGAGCGGTCTAAAGATTGCAGTTTTGCCATAAATTCTTTTAAATAATCTATCTTTTCCATAAAAATACCTCTGCTAATACGAGATTGACACTCGTTAAACTTTCTTGAATTTTATATATATTTATATTTAAAATACTGTTTCCGTTTAATCTCGTTTATTCTAGATTTAGCAATTCTGTTTAAATGTTCAAAAATGCCTGAAATAGCCATTTTTATTATTATAATTGGAATAAAATAACGTGTACATATATGTATTGACAATGTTTTAAGGCTTTTTAACAAAATATTGCATAGAGGTTGAAATATTGCACCAATTTTGGTACAATATAGATATAAGTAAAGGATGATTAAAAATGATTGATAAAAAACACATAGGCTCCAGTTTTGATAGTTTTCTTGAAGAAGAAGATATACTTCAAGAATCAGAAGCTGTTGCTATAAAAAGAGTTATAGCATACGCATTAGAACAAAAAATGCTTGAAGATAATATTTCAGTAAATCGCTTAGCAAAAGAACTTGAAACTTCAAGAACTGCTATTTGCCGTATTTTAGATCCTAACAATACTTCAATTACATTGAATACAATAGAGAAAGTTGCAAAATATTTAGGCAAGAGAATTATTTTATCTTTTGCATAAAATGCAGTAGCCGGAGTGTAGTTGACGGAAACGTTGAGTTTTCGGCAACGTAACTTAACGATGGCGACGTGGAAATCTATGATTTCCTCAGGAGCTCTTTATAACGTTTGATTGCAACATCTAAATCTTTTTGCGGTGTCTTTTGACTCTTCTTGATAAATGCGTGCAAGAGTACCATTGTGTTATCTTCGACATAAAAAATAACTCTTGCAATCCCGTTTGATACATTACTGCGAACTTCTTCAAGACCATTTGTACCATGCAAAACTCTTGTCAAAGGCATACCAATCGGATAGCCGTATTGAACAGTCTTGATATCAAAGCCGATTGTTTTCTTATCTTCTCGTGGTAAATCTTTAAGCCATTCTCTAACAGGTTCATTCCCCGAACTTGTCTTGTAAAAATATACTTCCAATGCCTCTGTTCGCTTTGCCATGCGTTTATTATAGCATAATTATGTTCATTAATACATTTATAGTAAGATAAAAGCAATGATAGGAGTATAAATGTGTCAAGTTTAGAACAATTTATTAATGATTTAAAAAAGATTACAAAAGATTCATTTTTAATTGATATAAATGACATAAAAACAAAGAACAATTATTTTTGGTTAGGCATACAAAACTCAGAATGTTTTGAAAAAAGAACTGTTACTAAACTCAAAAGGTTATACGATACTTATGCAAATAATAATTATTCTAAAAACATAATTTTAAATAATATAAAAAAGTTATTTAAGAATAATTGGGATGGTGCATATGCTGAACTAACCGCATATGACTTATTAAATCTAGCTTTAAACAACCCTTGTAAAATTCAGATAAATGATATACCAAAGAAAAATACACTTGCTCAATTCTGTAAAGATTCTAATGTATCAGATATTGACGGATATATAGAAGATGCCTTAGTTTTTTTTGAAGTAAAAACGATGATGCCTAGATTTCACGATATGATTGCTAAATTAAAATCAGAATTATCTTGTTATGATGATGATAACTATTTTATAATACAAGTAGATTATGCTAAAAATAATATAGAGATCAGTGATGATAATAAATTCGCACTACTAAAAAAAGAAATAATTAACGCAAAACAGAATAAACAAAAATATATATCTTCAAAAATAATACCTGGTCTAAATTTTAGATTTCAATATAAAAAGGGAATACATTTAGAGTCTTATGTTTGTGAAAGCCCTTATGAGCAGGCCGAAAGATTGGAACGACTGCCATTACTACATTATAATCAATTTGTCGATGGAATGTTTATAAAAATATTTGTATGTTCATCTTTAAACAAAAATGGTAGTCTTATATGTTCAAAAGATTTTTTTAGAGCATTAGCTAGACGTGTCTTTTGTAAATTAACAAAAGAAGAAGAAATTTTTGATAACAATTCTTTATTAACTACAGCATATATTGCTAAACACCTAAGTGGTTTATTATTTATTGTTGATTTGTCAGCTTGTTCAAAAAAAGATACGGATGAAGTTAGCAAATTATATGAAGTATATCTCTATTCAAATCCTAATACGGTAATTACAAGTAATTTTGTGGGATATCGAAACTTAGTCTCTGCATTAAGTAAGCTAAATATTAAATTCGAATGTGATGATTTTAAATATGATAATTATTAATTATATAATTACTAATAAAAAGTAATATATTACTTTTTATTACAAAAGAATTACATTCTAGATGATTGCCCTCATTATCTTTCAGACCACTTTTATTCATTTGTAATTTTGTAATACTAAAAATCTTAGAAAAAATAAAAAAATGAACAGATTGCAGAAGAACTTCTGTGAAATTTTTTGCTTTTGAATATATAAAATTATTTAAAAGGCTTTGAATGTTTCATCTTGAATCATCTGGTAATCTCTCGATAAACATCAGGCTAAATGTTTTAAATTTTCTATTTGATTAAATATGAAAATACTATTGACATCAGTTATTTTGTTGTATAAATCTGTTATAAAAAGTTCCAATGTCGTACAGTCAGCGGAGTTTTTTAGTACAGAGGGATTGAAATTGGTTTCAAGCCCTTTTTTAGTGCCGTTTCCCAGATGTAATGAAGTGAGTGGTTTGCGTAGGACAGATGGTGTGATTATTTGGAGCAATCGGCTTGTAGAGCGAGTTTGAGGGGTAGAAAATAATCAAACCATGTGTTAATCAAAACGGTCCAAGGACTCTTTTGCTGGTCACTTAAGTTTTCTATTTTTCTAAAAATTTGCCTTGTATTTACTTTAAATAAAATTTTATCCTTAGGTAATCAAAGAGTAATTTGAGTATTTTGAAATTGTCAGATTAAGTAATCCGACCTATATTACTACAGCCCGTGATTCAGTATTGCTGGGCAAGTATGCCCAACTGACAAAACCTCAACCAACAGGCTATGGTAAACTTATAATAAAGCAGGTCCGCCATATTTACTATAAATCCGTTGAACTTCTTCTGGTATAGATTTACCTTGTAGTTTTAAGCTAAATATATCTGCTACAAATTCTGCAGGAGATTCAAGTGCATATATGCTTCCATCTCTCTTAGTGTATCTGACACTGACAAAAAAGTCTTTAACGGCTTTGTTATTCTTTGTTTCAGAAATAAATTCTTCTGTAAAGTATGTATCAGAAATACCGAATGCTTTTAATTCTTTTAACTTAAGCATTTTTGAGTAATCTTTACAAGCTACCTCATGATTTCCATGTCCTAATTCGTGAAATATTGTATAAAATGGAGATATCCCCTTATCTGCAAGGTCCTTAATTGACACACCTTTACTTCTAGCAATAGTTCCTAGTCTATATACAGTAGGCGATATAATTAAATCTGATGGCTTATTAATGTAAGATTGCCAAGCCATAAAACCATCTATTTTATCAACAATGACTGAATTAGGCATTATAGATTTACCCTTAGTAGTATTATTAACAGTAACAAGAGCTTCATTTATAAAGTTTGCCATATCTACGTCATCAAACTTTATATTTACTCCCAGTTTATCTTTAGCAAACACCTTAGCTTCATCTATCGTTTTAGCAGGTTGAAATTCAATATGTTCAGCCAACTGTTGAACAGATTTACTTCCAACTTTACCCCTACTCAATATATAAGCTGCTGTTCCAAGTCCTATAAGAACCAACGCTCCAAGACCTAGTTTTGCATTCTTAGATAAACCGGCCTTTTTATCATGAATTTGATTATTAGAGTTTAATGAAACCGTATCCGGTTGACTGGTAAATGTAACATTATGCGAAACTACCTTATTATTACTGTAATTCATATATGGATAGTACCCAGTTACAGAATAATTCATTAGAACTTAACCTTTTACACCTTTCTTAATAATTAAAGTAAGATGAATTTTAGAAATTGCCAAAATGATAAGAAATTGTTACATTTAAAAATACTCAAATACTTTGTTTTAAATAATCAAACTAAGTGTCTTTTTACCACCAGAGTTCGATTGTTGTCAAAATTTGAGCGTAAAATGTATTGATTTTCTATGATTGTTTGGAATACTGGCTTCAATATCAGGTTAAAAGTTTTGTCTTTGTATGTGATTTTTTCGCTGATTATTTCTAAAATTTTTCTGCGTTGAGTAATACTGCCTTTTAAATAATATTCGTACGCATTGTCTGTAAATCGAAGCAGTGCGTCTGCCTGCTCGTAAAACTGCTTATCTAGTTTATTGATTTCCTCAAGCTGAATGTACATTTTATCTTTTTCAGCCTGCCATTTGTCATTTTGCTTTTTCCAAAATTCATGAGTTATAGTTCCGTCCAGTTTGAGTTCAAACGCATTTTCAATTCGATTTTCTAAAGTTGTTATCTGTTTTTGAAGATTAGTTTTAATCTCTTTTGAGTAGCCGTTTTTCTTGTCATGTAAAACTTTTAACTCATTTGCAATCTTTTGTCTTACTTCCGTTGGAATGATTATGAGTTTTAAAACTTCTGCAATAGCTTTATCAATCTTAGTTTCGTTGGTATAATCTTGCTTGCAGTCATCGCCCTTGTTGCCTGTACAATATATCCGGAAGAGATTAAAATAAAAAGAGGTACTTATAAAGTACCTCTTTTTTATTTAAAATTTCTTATATTGTTTTTCCTAGCTCGTATGCTTTTTCTGTGAATGATGTACTTTTTATATCGCCGGCATTCCAGACTCCAGGAACGATAATTTTCCCTGCATCACTCCAGCCTAAATATCTGATGAGTCTTTCATAGTGCTTGATAATAGGTTCTGCTTCTATTTGGGCGGTGTCAGCGTAGGTCATAAAGAGTATTGCTTTTTTGGGCTTATGTATTTGCCCGTTTATTGCATAAAATCTGTCAATTACAGTTTTTATTTGTGCGGACATCCCGAAATAGTACATAGGTGTTGCAAATACGACTGCATCAGCATCAACAATATGTTCCCGTACAAATTCAAAGTCATCTTTAAATACGCATTCTCCGTTCATTCCGCATTTGTTGCATGCTATACATGGATGAACGTTCTTTTTTGCCGAATCAAATCTTATTACCTGATGTCCCACCTCTTCTGCTCCTCTGGTGAAATTGTCAACTAGTGTGTTTGAATTCCCGTTCATTCGTGGACTGCCTGTTATAACAAATATTTTCATTTTTTTACCTCCGCTACTTTCATCCTTTTGTGTCATAGAAACACCTACAATCCCAGCACCCGCAGCTGCCGCTGCGGTAAGCAATGTGTTCTTTATAAAATTTCTTCTGTTCATTTTAGTGTGCTCCTAAGTCAAGTTTAACACATTAGGGTAACTATAAGTCAAGATGTTTTAGTACTAAAAAAGCGGAAGATAATCCTTCCGCTTTTTTATATTTATATTAACAAGCTTTTTAACCGAGCAGTTCTTTGACTTCGCTTGCAAGGTTCTTCGTATCAAGCTTAAGCCCTGGTCCCATAGTGGTAGTGAGGTAAGCAGATTTTACGTAAGTTCCTTTTGCTGATGATGGTTTTGCTCTCAAAACTGCATCAGCAAGAGCTGCAAAGTTCTTAACAAGGTCTTCTTGTGAGAATTGGATTTTGCCGATAGGGCAGTGAATCATACCTTGCTTATCTGCGCGAAACTCAACTTTACCAGCCTTTGCATCTTTAACTGCTTTGGCAATATCAAGAGTAACTGTACCGGTCTTCGGGTTTGGCATTAAACCTTTAGGACCTAATACTTTACCTAATTTACCGAGCATACCCATACAATCAGGGGTTGCGATAAGAGTATCAAACTCAAACCAGCCGCCGCTGATTTTATCGATAATATCTTCAGTACCTGCAAATTCTGCGCCTGCTTCTTTTGCCTCGGTGACTTTAGCACCCTTTGCAATAACGCAAACACGTACTTCTTTACCTAAACCTGCAGGAAGAACAACTGTAGAACGTACTTGTTGATCAGCGTGTTTTACTTCGATACCTAATCTCATGTGGCATTCAACAGTTTCATTGAATTTAGAAAGTTCTTTTGATATTTCTTGTAATTTAGCTATAGCTTGTGTAGAAGAGGTTGGTTGTTCAAACCCTTCTAACATTTCCATAACTTTCTTTTGTTTTTTAGTTAATTTTGACATTTTAAATTTCCTTTCATGGTATTAACGGACGAAAGTCCTTCCATTATTTACTTACGCTTCTTCTTTCACCGTAACGCCCATAGCTCTGCAAGAACCTTTAATCATACTAATGGCTGCTTCCATAGATGTAGCGTTCAAATCGTTCATTTTGATTTTAGCGATTTCTTCCAGTTGAGCGCGGGTAATTTCACCGACTTTTTGTTTGTTTGGTGCAGCAGAACCTTTTGAAAGGTTGATTGCTTTTTTAATCAAAACAGGAGCCGGAGGTGATTTTGTAACAAAAGTAAAACTTCTGTCTTCATAAACATCAATAACAACAGGGATAATGTAACCTGCTTGAGATTCTGTTCGAGCATTGAATTGCTTACAGAAGTCCATGATGTTTACACCGTGCTGACCCAGTGCCGGACCAACCGGAGGTGATGGGTTAGCTTTACCTGCTTCGATTTGCAGTTTAATTTTTCCTACTACTTTTTTTGCCATTTTATTTCTCCTTTCGTGGTACGAACGGGGGGCAACCCCTTCCACGTACTATTCGTTATATTTTTTGAATTTGTTTGTATTCAAGCTCTACAGGTGTTTCACGACCAAATACTGAAACGTTAACTCTGAGCTTAGCTTTATCCGGATAAACTTCCGTAATATCGCCGACAAAGTCTGCAAATGGTCCGGAAATAATGCGGATTTTGTCACCTGCCTTAACATCAAGTTCAATTTTTTGAACCTGAGAAGTAGAGCGGTGAATAATTTTCTTGATTTCGCTTTCCTTCGCTGGAATTGGTTTTTTGGCTGAGCCTACGAACTTGGTAACACCTGCCGTATGACGTACAACATACCAGCTGTCTTCGTCCATAATCATTTCAACCAGAACATAGCCAGGGAAGATTTTTTCATCTTTTTCGTGTTTTTTACCGTTTTTAATTTGGGTAACGGTTTTTTGCGGAACTTCTACTCGAAAAATTTTATCTGACATATTCATGTACTCAATACGTTTTTCAAGATTGCTTTTTACCTTGTTTTCGTAACCTGAATATGTATGAACAATGTACCAGCGCTTTTCATTCTTGCGGCGGCTTTTGCGTTCTTCTTCCTGTTGTTCTTCCGCTAAAACTTCTTCATTCTCTTCTGTTTCAGCTATATTCATTTCTTGGTCTTTTTCACTCATTACCATTCACCTTATATTTTGGATAATACGAAATCAAATAAAATATCTACAATGTAGATAAAAACGGTAAATACAAAAACTATACCAACAACAAACACTGTTTCTACGACAACCTGCTGCCTTTCAGGCCAGGTAATTTTGCCCCATTCGGATCTTACGCCTTTAAAATAATTAACAATTCCGTTTGCGGCGTTGGTCATTTTCACGTTTTCGTTTGTTTTAGTACTCATTTTTGTTCCTTTTTTATAAAAATCACGCCCTGAAGGACTCGAACCCTCGACATCCGGTTTTGGAGACCGACGTTCTACCAGCTGAACTAAGGACGCTTATAGCAGACGAGCCGATTCGTCTGCTTTATTGCTACTTAGTTTCTTTATGGTTAGTGTGTTTTTTACATGTCGGACAATACTTGCTTAATTCAAGTCTGTCTTTTATGTTTTTTTTGTTCTTAACGGTTGTGTAGTTTCTTTCTTTGCAGTCTTCGCAAGCAAGAACTACCATTCTGTCATTTTTTCCTTTAATGCCCATTGTTTTATTCCTTTATCAATTGTTTTCTATCTAAAACAGAATGTGGCTTCCACATTCTGTTTTTATCGGCGTACAGCCTTATATTATTACAAACATTTTTTAATTGCAAATATTTACGAAGATTTGTTAAGCGGTGTTATATTAACACCCTTGCTGCTGATTAACTGTTTTTCATTTCTTCTTTAACTTTATTGCTCATCATAGCACGCTTGATTATACCTGCAACAGCACTTACTGCACCCAGTCCGATAAGCCCGTATCCGATATTGCTTATAGTTGCACCTTTTTTAGGCAGCATACCGCCGCCCATAAGCAGCCCTGTTAACAAACAAACATTTGCAGTATCATCAAAAATTTTTGTTTTATCCTCAAGTCTTTCCCGCAGTGCCATATTTTTCTCAAACTGTATTTTTCGTTTTTCTGTTTTGTCCTCACTGCTTGTAAATGAGGTCTGATTTTTGGTTGAATAAGATGTGATTGATTTAATGTTCATATATGTACTCCTATAAGTTACTTTTGGTTGGCTTTTTTATCTTTGTAGTACTTGATACCTTCTGTAGCGGCTCCGACAACTCCAATTATTCCAGCGGTGATTAGTGCGTTTTTACCAAGGATTTTCCCTACATTATTGAATTTGTTAGCGACTAACTCTATTCCTGAAGATAACACATAACATGCAGCTCCAAATATACCAAGGGTTTTCATCCTGCCAGCAAAAGTACTTACATCCTCTTTATCTGGCATGGAAACAGGTTCTTCCGGTGGTGCGGAGACGGTATCGATTTTGTTTGTTTTATTATCGTCCCAAAATCCGGCATAGTGCATTAAGGCAGTTACTGCACCGATACCAGCACCATCCAATACACTGTTAACTATTGCAGGAACTTTTCCTTTCCCCTTCCAGCTTTTATTAAAAAATATAGCATCGCCGGCAATTGTCACTAAAGATATTGAGCCGCCAAATTTTAATGCGGATTTTAATCGGTTATTACTATTAGATTGTTCATTGTTCGCTGCACCAAAGGCAGTTTTTTTATCTAATAAGTGTGATTGCTGCTTTTTTAAATTTATTGTAGAAGTTACTTCTGGTATCATTGTTTTACTCCATTATCATTGATAGATGTTGTGCTATGGTATTTCTTTGTCTTTAGATAAGGGAAACACTAACTGTATACTTGAACTGTTGATATAATTAATATTTTATAAGTGTAAATGACTTTTTATATTTAATAATATTAGTGGTTCTGGTTGTGATAGTGATTGTATTTTATATTTTATCTCTTTATCGAAATAATATCATTGTAGAATTTTCCTGTCAATTTAATATAAAGTGGACAGATATAATTCTCTCAAAGAATTTCAAGCAATTGTTAAGAAAACTATTGATTTAGAAGTATAAATTCAAATGGCGGCAATGTATTAACATTCCGCCATTTGTAGTTTATAATATATTACTTTACCACTTTATCCCAGCCAGTGTAGAAAACGTATTCCGATATAGAGTGTAGACATTACGAGGGATATAAATGTAACAAGGACACCATATTTCAGGTAATACATAAACTTAATCGGATATCCTTTGGCGGCGGATGTTTCTGAAACAATAACATTTGCGGCAGCCCCGATAATTGTCAAGTTGCCGCCAAGGCACGCACCAAGTGACAAACACCACCACAAAGGATGTGCGTATGCTGTTCCCATCTGATTTTGTATTTCAAGTATCATAGGTGCCATTGTTGCAGTGTACGGAATATTATCAATAATTCCTGATAAAATACCGGAACACCATATAATAATCATTGATGCAGCCGTTTGTGAGCCGTGTGTTACATTCAATATCCAGTCGGCCATTAATTTAATTCCGCCGGCGGCATCAAGCGCACCAATTATAATAAACAGACCGATAAAGAAGAAAATAGTATTCCATTCGATTTCTTCAAAAATTTTACCTGGTTTTTCAAATAGCAGAAGAACACTTGCGCCGAGCATAGCTGTAACGCAGGTCTGGATATGTGTTATATCATGAAGCACAAACCCGATTATAACAAGAATAAGTACGATGGCTGAACGCCATAAAAGAAACTTATCAGTTATTGTATTTGAGTTATCCAAATTTGCTATTCTGGTCATTTTATCCGGAGTAGTTACAAGTTGTTTCTTGAAAATAGCAGCTAGAACAAGAAGATTAACCACTAATATATAGAATACAATATCCGTTAATTCTTTCAGAAAATCAAGAAATGATAAACCGGCTATACTGCCGATTATTATATTAGGCGGATCCCCGATTAATGTTGCTGTACCGCCTATATTTGATGCAATTATTTCCGTAATAAGAAACGGTACCGGATTTATATCAAGTTCTTTTGCGATAACAAAAGTTACAGGCATAATCAAAATAACAGTTGTCACGTTATCCAGAAATGCTGAAGCAACTGCGGTAAAAAATGCAAGAGAAAAGAATATTTTTACAGGATGCCCTTTAGTTTTTTTCAACATTTCATTTGCAAGCCAGTTAAACATTCCGCTTCTAGCACATATACTTACAATAATCATCATTGAAACAAGCAGGAATATTACGTTAAAATCAACAAAATTAATAAAATAATTAGGGTCGAAAGCTCCGTTAGTAGTTTGGTACTGGCTTAATAGACCTAAAATAAGAGTAATGCTTGCACCAAGAAGAGCGATTGTGGTTTTGGGAATTTTTTCCAGTGCAATAAATATGTAAGAAACTATTAAAATCGCTGCAGATACAGCTATTGCATTGTTTTGTATAAATCCAGATAAAAAATCCATAACTCCTCCTCTTTTAGAATAAGGATTATTATATCATAAAATTCTTTAAATTTGAATTGACTTAAAGACTCTGGTTTTATTATAATTTAGGTATGGCACAGATAATTAAGGTTCAAAAAGGGACAAAGGATATATTACCGCAGGATATAGCGGTTTGGCATAAGATGGAGGCAGCGGCACTTGAAATTTTTACAAGAGCCGGATATAAAGAAATTCGTACACCTATATTTGAAGCTACAGAGCTATTCCAGCGGGGTGTAGGTGATACGACTGATATTGTAAATAAAGAAATGTATACCTTTGAAAAGTCAGAACGCTCGCTTACTCTACGCCCTGAAAATACTGCAGGTGTTGTGCGTTCTTATATAGAAAATGGAATGCATAAACTTTCTGCACCTGTTAAACTGTGGTACAAAGGTCCTATGTTCAGATATGAGCGTCCTCAGGCGGGCAGGCAGCGTCAATTTCATCAGGTTGGAATTGAAATGTTCGGAATAGAAGACCCTTCTGCTGATGCAGAAGCAATTATTCTTGCATTAAATTATTTGAAAAAGTTAGGGCTGCCCAATCTCTCTGTCGAACTCAATACCCTCGGCTGTACAAGCTGCCGTAAGGAGTTTAGGGCATTGTTAATTGAAACCTTGCGTCCTCATTATGATAAGCTTTGTGATGATTGTAAAGAACGTTTTGAAAAAAATCCGCTAAGGCTCTTAGATTGTAAAGTCGATTCCTGTAAAGAGATTTTTGCACTGCCTGAACTTCAACAGGTTATTGAGTCAGATTATACCTGTCCTGATTGTAGTTTACATTTTGAACAGTTAAAGTCTTATCTTGATAATCTCGGGGTAAATTATAAAATAAATAAACTCCTCGTAAGAGGTCTGGATTATTATAACAGAACGGTTTTTGAGATAAAATCGGAAAACCTCGGTTCACAAAATGCGGTTTGCGGAGGCGGCAGGTATGATACTTTAGTTGCAAATCTTGGCGGAGAGCCGACACCTGCTGTCGGCTGGGCAATGGGTATGGAACGTCTGGCAACACTTTTACCTGAATCAAAAGAAGAAAAACTTGATATTTATGTTGTCTCAAGTAATAAACTGGAAGCTCTTAAATTAACAGAAAGGTTAAGGGCTTTGAATTACAATGTAGATTTTGATATGTCCGGCAAGAAATTTGCTAAGCAGCTTGAAAAAGCTGCTAAGACTGCACACTTTGCTATGATTTTGGGTGAAGATGAAATAAACGGAGAATATTTTACCCTTAAAAATCTTGAAACCTCTGTACAAAGCCGGTTCCCGTTTGATAGTCTTACCTATTTTGAAAAACACACTTATAAATTTATCAGTACAAATTCCTCTGAGTGGCTTCAATCAAAGCTTTCAATGTTAGCATCCGGGTTTGCTATATAGAAAATTCTCATTTTTAACATTAGAAAAGGCGCAACTTGTAATAGTAGCGCCTTTTTTAAGTCTTTAAATATCTTTGAATGTGTGAAATGACACTATTTTGTCTGATTATTTTAAGATTTTTATGAAGTTTTGTAACAAAATTGGGCTGGGTTTGTTATTGAAAAAATAAAAACTGGAATATATATTTTGTGGGTACCACGCAAGGATGCATATAGAAAAGTACAAGACAAAATGAAAGGAGTCTCAAAATGTCTTTATCTATCGTTACAAACGTTCAATCACTCAAAGTTCAAAGAAGCCTTACATCAGCAACGGATACTTTGAACACAGCAATTGAGAGAATGACAACCGGTTACAAAATTAACAGCGCAAAGGATGATGCAGCCGGTTACAGTATTGCGGCACAGATGGAAGCAAAAATAAGTTCTTATGATGTCGCATCAGACAATGCCCAAATTGGTTTGGATATGTTGACAACTGCAGAGGAAAACTACAGTTTAATTACCGAACACCTTCAACGTATCAGAGATTTGACCGAACAGGCAGCAAACGGTACTTATTCAGATGATTCAAGAGCTGCAATTGAAGCAGAAATTACATCAAGGCTTGAAGAAATAAACCGTATTGCTAATAGTGCAGAGTACAACGGTATGTTATTGATGGATGGAAGTTTGACTAGTAGTGTTAACATTCAGGTTGGTATTGACGGTACTGAAAACAGCCGTGTTACGTTGGAATCAAGTTTATTCAGTTCGGCTACAGTATCATCACTTTTTGCAGGTACTAGCCTAAGTAGCATGACTATATCGCAAATAGCAGATTATCTTTCTAGCGATACTGCTTATGATTATTTGGATGCAATAGATGCTGCAATAGATGATATTAGTAATCGTGTAACTAATCTGGGTGCTTCTCAAAACCGTTTGGAATCAGCCATAGATGCAATTGCAGTTTCAACAGAGAATTTAACTTCTTCTCTATCAACTGTTAAGGATGCTGATATTGCTGAAGAATCTACAAGATACATACAGGCACAAATCTTGCAGTCAGCGGCAACAACATTGCTTTCTACTGCAAACCAAACACCTGCAATAGCATTGGAGTTAATCTAATAGCTTTTGATTGGGTATATGTGAATTGCGGGCAGGGGTTATTCTCTGCCCTTCTTTTAAAAATAATCCGGCTGCCCTGCTTTATTATAATCTTTTATATGACTTGACAATTTTATTTGTGTAACATAACATAATTTAGTGGGGCGACATGGCCAAGTGGTAAGGCAGGAGCCTGCAAAGCTCTTATCCCCCAGTTCGAATCTGGGTGTCGCCTTTTTTTATTTCACTTTACCTGATTAAAAAAAGTTTAAAAATAACCAGCTGCATGAGTTTATAATTTTGTAAAGTTTTGTTAAAAGTGTAAAACGCATCTGTTATTAAACATGGGAAATCTGGAATATATACCATGTAGGATTTGTGCAGGGCTGCACAGGCAACATGGAGATCCAGACTATGATATCTATTGTTACAAATGTACAGTCTCTAAAAGTTCAGCGTAACTTATCGTCTGCAACAGATAAGTTAAACACAGCAATTGAGAGAATGACAACCGGTTACAAAATTAACAGTGCAAAGGATGATGCAGCCGGTTATAGTATTGCGGCACAGATGGAAGCAAAAATAAGTTCTTATGATGTCGCATCAGACAATGCCCAAATTGGTTTGGATATGTTGACAACTGCAGAGGAAAACTACAGTTTAATTACCGAACACCTTCAACGTATCAGAGATTTGACCGAACAGGCAGCAAACGGTACTTATTCAGATGATTCAAGAGCTGCAATTGAAGCAGAAATTACATCAAGGCTTGAAGAAATAAACCGTATTGCTAATAGTGCAGAGTACAACGGTATGTTATTGATGGATGGAAGTTTGACTAGTAGTGTTAACATTCAGGTTGGTATTGACGGTACTGAAAACAGCCGTGTTACGTTGGAATCAAGTTTATTCAGTTCGGCTACAGTATCATCACTTTTTGCAGGTACTAGCCTAAGTAGCATGACTATATCGCAAATAGCAGATTATCTTTCTAGCGATACTGCTTATGATTATTTGGATGCAATAGATGCTGCAATAGATGATATTAGTAATCGTGTAACTAATCTGGGTGCTTCTCAAAACCGTTTGGAATCAGCCATAGATGCAATTGCAGTTTCAACAGAGAATTTAACTTCTTCTCTATCAACTGTTAAGGATGCTGATATTGCTGAAGAATCTACAAGATATCTGCAAGCGCAAATTCTTCAATCCGCAGCAACTACACTATTATCAACAGCAAACCAAACTCCTTCAATAGCACTGCAGTTGATTTAGCAGTTTCTTTAAAAAATTTATTTATACTTTGGCAGTTACTCGGAGTAAACAGTCAGTTTCTGCCCGATTTTGTCCTGTCTATAGTTTTTTAAACGATTATTTATTTTATCTTTAATAATATTATAATTTTTAGGATAAATTATAGGTGTTGAGGCATTTGCAACGTCAATAAATAAATTTACATTATCAGGCGGCTGTGTTAAAAAAGCTTTTGTATATATAATATCTTTTCTTGCAGGAACTATTAATCCTGTTGCACTCATTTTTTCAATAGACGAGGCTGAAGAAAGGTAGTTGGCAAATTTCACGGCATCTTTTAAGTGCTTGGTGTTCTTTGATATTCCCCAGCCGGTAGCATCGCATGGAACTTTACTATCGTTCTCTCCTGATGGAAATGGCAGAATATCCCATTCAAATTTTGCTATTTCGTGTATTTTAGGGGTCATCCATCTGCCTGATAAATAAAAAGCACATTTTCCGCCCAAGAAAAATTCTGCACCTGTTGCGTTTCCTATTTCATAGTCCATAGGAGCATAATGATATTTGTGACTCAGGTCTTTAAAAAAATTTATACCTTTATAGCTGTACATGTTATCAGGGGTAATATATTCTGCGTTTTCTCCAAAACTCATGATAAAAGGATATGCATAAAATAAATCATCCTCAAGTGGTAAAGAAAATATCCCTTTTTCTTTGAGTTTTTGGGAAATATCAAGAAAATCTTTTATCGTCCAGCTTTTTGTCGGGATTTGAATATTGTTTTGGGTAAGTAAGGTCTTGTTATAGTAAATAACTAAATTAGAAATGTCCCGTGGTATTGCTTTAAGACTGTCATTTATAGATAGGGCATTGATAGCACCTGAAAGAAAAGTTTCGCTATAATTCGATTTCTCTATAGTTTGCAAGTAATTGCTGTAGCGGGAAATATTTTGATTATTTATGAGAATTATATCAGGTTCAGTATGAGAGGCAAATTGCAGGTGTAGTTTTTTAAAGTAGTTTTGCGGGGTATGTATAAGTTTAATTTTTATATTAGGGTTCTCTTTTTCGTAATCACTTATTATTTGTTTTACAATTCTAATTTCAGATGCTGAACCCCAGGTGGCAAATTCAAGAATAATATTATTGTCTATTTTTTTTTGTGCTGTACAGCCGTTAATAAAAAGTAGCAAAATAATTAAAGCATAGAGCCTTTTTATCATAGAACGAGAACCAGTTTAATGTCATCGTTTGAAACATCTACAACAAATTTTTCTTTATCTGCACGGACAAGGTATCTTATATCACTATTTTCTGTTTCTTCAGTTTTTCTGGTGCTTATTCTTGACGGAATATGGTCTGGATCAAAGTCATACAGGTGTTTTATTGTTCCATTTTTCATTCCTATTAACGATATTTTGTTGTTGAATGAAGCAATATATAGTTCTGTTGAAAAGTCAATCTGGCATGAAGCGTAGATCTCAGTATCATCAGGATTATAATTTGTTTCATCGGCATTTTCTGTTTTTATTGATGTTTGAATTTGGGGTGCAATTTCTGTTTCTGTGTTGTTTTCATTTTGTGGTTCTTCCGTACTATTTTGTATAGTTTGTTCTTCTTGATTGTTGTCTGAATTAAATTCAACCCCGAGAGCTTTAAACTGAGCTTCAATATCATCCGTTGAACTAAATACTGTTGTAGAGAATTGATCGTTACCTTTTACGGTATTTACATCCGGTTGAATTAGTGTAAATTCTGATAATATACTATCATCTTGTTTTTCTGTATTATTTTCTGTTTGGGGTTCTTCTATACTTTGGGGTTCAGTTTGCTCCTCTTGTTTGTTGTCTGAATTAAATTCAACTCCGAGAGCTTTGAACTGTGCTTCAATATCATCCATTGAACTAAAGATTGTTGTAGAGAATTGATCGTCACCTTTTACCGTATTTACATCCGGTTGAATTAGCGTAAATTCCGATAGTATACTATCATCTTGCTTTTCTGTTGCCTGACTTTCTTCGAGAGCTTGTTGGTTAATAATTTCCATTTCTCGAGCAATTGCTAAATCAATATCTTTTTCTGAAGGACTATCTTCATTGATTGGAGTATCTAGAATATCAGGTTTTACAAATGAAAATTCTTTAAAAATTGCATCATTTGAAAAATCTACATTAGTTAGGTCAGGATATATATTATTATCTAAAACAACTAGTTCATCGGAATTTTGGACATCCTGTGTTTTTATAAGTGTAAAGGCAAAATCTTTTTCATTTTCATAATATTGAATATTTGCTTCGTCTTCTTTTTCTTTTCTCAGTTGAGCATCCAAAATAGTATCTTCAGATATTTCATACGAAGTTATAGGTGAAAACATAACATCGATATCAATATCATTGAATTTAATATTATGGTTATTTATTATTTTTTCAATTTCTTCTTCACTTATTAGCGGGTATTGTTTATCAAAATCTTCAAGTGTTAATATTGGAACTTCATAATTTTGTTTAGATGTGTTGATGGTTTGGGTTATGAGTTCTGTAGACAAATCACCAGATTGTAGCTTTGTTTGAAGCATGTCAATATCTGAAGCTGTAAATGACATATTTTGTGTTGTGACCACATCGTTAATTAGATTATCAATGGGATTTTCATCATATACATCTACAGTTTCTATTGAGTCAATGTTCTCATTTTCAACCTGTTTTTCTTCTGGTTGTTTGTCTGTTTCAATGTATTCTTCTTGTTCATCATCATTATCAACAAAAGATTCTAGAAAATCATCAATATCATCATCTTCTTCCTGAATAATTTGTGAGGATGATGGTGTTTCTATTACTGTTGGTTCTTGGGGCAAGCTATTAACTTGCAGCGGTTCGGATTGTGATGTAGAACTAGAATATATTTCGTCCAAATCTATTACAGTCTGTTCTTCTTCAGTTTCCTCAGTATTTGTTATTTGCGCAGGGGGAACAGGAATGTTTTTGTTTGAAACATTATTATAATTATTAACTGTCTTTTTTGATGCAGGATCCTGTTTAACCTGTTTAGTCTTTTTTTTATCTTTTTTAGGGGGATCCTTCTTTTGTTTTTTTGTGTTGTCATCAATATTGATGTTCATATCCCCACAAAGTTCTTGCATTTTGTCTTTGCCCTTTATGTATAAAAGAACAATAACAAGTAACACACTCATTGTTCCAATTAAAATATATAATATTTCACTTGTGTGCCTTGAAGGTACAGACGGAGAAGTTCGTTCAGGAGCCGGAGAAGTTTGTACCGCTGAGGCTTCTGGCAATGGTTGTTGTTGTCGTACCGTTTGGGGTTTGATTTCTTCTTCAAATTCTTCTTCAGCGGCTTCTTCGTGAAATTCTTCTTCAAAGTCTTCTTCTTCTCGAATTTCTTCTTTTTTAACATATTGTTCAGGAGTTAATGGTTGTTCTATAACTGGTCTATGAGATCTATCTAGTTCTATTGTTTTGTCTTCGTATACTTGGCTTGATGCAGTTATTGTTACTCCAGGCTTTGCTTTAATTGCTATTTTTGTATAACTACCATTGTCTGTGGTAGATGATAATGTCGTGACCCTTACAAAATCAATATTATTTGTATTAGGTGAATAATTACTTTTAGAACCCTTTCCAATATTAGGAAGTATAATATTATAATAATCGCCTGCTTTTACAGGTTTGATAGGTATACTATAACCTTTTTCCATATAAATAACGGCGTTTACCTGATTGCCGTTTTCTATAAATTTTATATCAACAATATTATTATCAGCTGCTTTTACACCTGATAGGGACAAGCTTAAAATTATTGCTGATAATATACAAACGCTCTTCTTTATTCCAATATTCATATATCTAATTTTACCATAATTATTTAATATTGTGTATATTTGTAAAGAAAATTTTTCTTGATGAAATTAAAAAAAAATTATATACTTTATAATATTAAGTATAATAATGGAGGATTTACATGTCATCAGTTAACAGTAATCAATTTGCGCAAATGTTCAAAGAAGTTTTTGGCACAGCAAAAATCACAAAAGCAGAAGCCAATGCTCAAGGTCTTGATGTTTCTAACATTGATTCTAGCACTATCAATGCAGAGGTAGCATTTGAAGACAAAGATATGCAGGAGTATGTTATTGCGCAATATAATGCAGATTTTGAATCTTTAGATGAAATACCAGAAGAAGATGAAGGAATAGCTCCTTCAGAAGGTAGCGCAAAAGCTGACGCATAAGCAACTTTATAAAAATTATTTATTTTACAATAAATTCCCCGTTTGCAAGTGGAATGTTTAAGTTTTGCGGATCATAAACCTGCATAATGTACCTTCCGGGCTGGTGAATTACAAAATAATCCGTCTGGTAATAAACTTCATCCTTCATTAGGCGGTATTCTTTAACATGAACCATTTGATATCCGCCATAGGGGATATTATCAGCGTTCTTAAAAATCTGTATTCTTATATAATCATTATCCAGAGGCTTTTTAGAGAAAAATAAATAATATATTTTAGTACCTGCTTGAAACTCTGATACGGGATGTAATACGGTTGCTTCTGTTATTGGCAAGTTATTAAAACAAACAAAAGCCTTTTGTTTTCCACACCCGCTTAATAACAAAATTGATGTAAGTGCAATTAATAAATATTGTAAAAAGTACTTCATTAGTTCTCTAATTTTTTTATTTTTTCATCAATAGTTTCAAGCATTCGCTCATCTTCTTCAAAACCTTTGTAAAGTGTATAATTTTCAATTGCGTTGAATTTATCCCCGATGTTTTCATACGCTTGACCTAGTGCGTAATACGAGTATGGATAATTGGGGGAAAGTTTTATTACGGTCTCAAAACACTTTATACTATCTTTATTACGGTTTAACTTTGCATAAACCAATCCAAGATTAAACCATCCGTTTGCAAAACTGGGATTTACTTCTACAGAGTGTTCATAAAATAATGCAGCTTTTTCTTCATTTCCAAGTAGATTGTAGATATTCCCAATTTTTAGCATGGTCATTTCATCAGAAGGTTTAACTATGGTTGCTTTTGTATAACACTCAACAGCTTCATTGTATTTCCCCGTCTGATAGTAATTATCACCTTTCTTTATTAATGCATCGTAAGTTGATGCTTCTGAAGAGTCAGATAAGGAGTGTTGAGCTTTATCCAAAGATTCATTCTGTTCAGCTGGCTCTACATTTGTTGTATTAATGATTGAGTCGTCTATTGTTTCATCTTTAGGCAGGTTTGCTTCAAATTTTTGATATATTTTGTAATAATCTATATTATCAGGTTCTTTTTCAAGTGCTAGTTTGTAGTTATCCTTTGCAAGTTCAGTTAAGCCCAATCCTCTGGAAGCTTCTGCAATACCAAAATATGCGGAGCCTTCATCAGGACTATTTTTGAGTGCATCTCTAAAATATAATGTTGCCTGTGCATAATCCATTTTTTCCAGTAGGTAATATCCGTATGCAATCTGTGCGGATACTAGGTTATTTAATATTCTGTCATTTTCTTTTACTAAAAGTAATTCTTTATACAAGTCAATTGCTGCCGGATAATTTTTTTGTGCGTGTTGTACAAGTGCTTTGTTTGCTTTTACATCAAAATCATCAGGAGTTGTTTGAAGTACAAGGTCATAATATTTTAAAGCATTTGCATACTCCTTATTCTCGTGATGGTATCTTGCAAGAAGCTTTTGGGTTTCGATGTTTGCAGGGTCTTTAAGATAGGATTTTTCAAGATTAAGTAAAGCAAGTGCATCTTTGCCCAGATTCTTGTATACAACTCCTAAATTCTTGTATGCTGCAGCATCTTCTGGGAATGCTTCAATATATTCTTTGTATGCAATGACTGCTTCGTCGTATTTGCCCATATTGCCAAGTAAATTTGCATAGTCAAACTTTAGTCCGGTAAGTTTCGGGTTGAGTTCAAAAGTTTTATTAAATGCGTTTAGAGCATCTTCTTTTTTATCAAGATTTTGATAGGATAGTGCTAAATCTGCCCAGGCAATAGTATTGCTGTCATCTGTTTCAACAGCTCTTTGAAGCATAGGAACTGCACTTTTATACTTTTTGGTATTGTATAAAGCTACTCCGTATCTAAAGTAGTCCTTAAAATTTGACGGGTAGTTTTTATATAATTTACTATAAATATCACATGCTTTTTCATACTCTTTTATTGCAAGATACGAATTGGCAAGATTTTCATTGGCTTCAATATGTTCCGGATAAGCGGCTAAAAATTTATTGTAATAATCTATTGCCATATTATAATCTTTGGAGATATATTTTACATTAGCAAGGTTTAGATAGTTATATTTATAACTCGGGAAAATCTCAGTACTCTTCAAATATGCTTTAAAAGCTTCATCGTAGTTTTGTAAATTTTGCTGCAAGCTTCCAATACTTATATAAATAAATGCATCATTAGGCTGTAGCTTTAAAGCCTTATTATAGGCCTTAAGGGCTGCATTATAGTCGCCGGTTTCAGCGTACAATCCTGCAACCTTAGTGTAAAGCATTGCATCATCACCATTTATTTCTAATGCTTTATTTATAATATTTATAGCTTGAGGGTAATTGTGTTTATACTCATAACTGCAGGCTTCCTGATAAAGTTCATGAGCTTCTTTACTCATTTTTGCATTAACATTTAACGATGTTATTTCGAGTATAAGCACTAATGCGATTGCATAATTTATATATTTCATAATTAATAATTATCCTTTGTTATTAATTTTTACCTTTTTTGAAAAGTCCTTTGAAACCTTGGATTACATTTTGAATTATACCTGTTTTATCCTCATTTTCGTCTGAGAATGATTCTGAACTCTTTTCCGTTTCTTCGAGTGCTTGTTGTTGGATATATGAATTTGCACTATCCATATCACTTTGTAATACAAGCCACTTGAAAGATTTTATCAGTGATAAAGGTTTTGCAACATCACCTTTTGCTATAACCTGAAATTTTGTTGCATTATAATCAGAGTATTCTTCGCTAAAATGCGGTATTACATCCATTTCTTCTTGATTAATTGTTTCGCAGAACAAGGAATAAAGACCTAATGTCGCAATACTCATAATTGAAGAGCCGGTTTTTGTTTGAATCATATTTACAGGATTAAGCATTGCTATGGGACCTAACATATCAGATATGGTTGACGCTAAACGTCCACGTATTCTTAAATCTGCTGTATTTGCAAGAATATCAAAGTTACCTTCTATGTTAAGACACATAATTTCTCCTGTTGATGTAATCGGTACGATTTCTGCAACACCGTTATTTAGAATTATATGTCCTCTTAGCTCATCAAATTTAGAAGTATTAACAGATAAAAGGTCATTAATTATACTTCCGATTGTTGTTTTAAAAAATTCGGATTCCCTGATATTTGGAGCAAGAATGAGGTTTTCTAGACGCCCGAATGGACCTAATTGACCGTTTACAAGTGTAAAGTCGACTTTTCCGTTTAATGTTTCCATTTGTTCTTCGTATGTGCTGCCTTTCAAGCCTATGTTAGCATCAAAACTTGCTGTTCCTGTTAAGGTGTCTTTCATGTTTGCAAGTCCTAAGAGGGTTTTTTCAACATTAAAACTATTACCTTTTACATCAACTTTTAACAATTTGCTGATAAGGTTCATGGATACATCACCTCTTACGGTTCCCTCAAAAGCGTGTGCAATCATATCTGTTACATATAGAATATTGTTTTTCATTAATAATTTGCAGGTTATGTTGTCTGCATCAATACCGCCGGTTTTTACACGCTTAATATCTACTGTTCCGTTTCTGAGTACTACCGGAATGTCTGTACTTGCAGAGGTATTAGGTACGGCAGGAACATTAGATGCCGGTATAAGTTTCATTGCCGCTTCTGATACTTTTATCACTTTATCCAAATCAATGTAGTTTGAATTAAAATTCAGACTGTTTACAATGATATTTGTTGCTGGAAGAAGTCTTATTTGTGTGTTTAATTGTATTATCGAGTCATTAAGATTAAGATCTGTGACTTTTGTTTCAAGAACAGTTCCTTTAAAATCAAGAATGATACTTTTTAATGTAGTGTAAATTGTTGGCAGATTAATGTTTTTAATTTCAAACTTGCCCTTAAATCTTGGCGATGACATTGCTCCGTATGTGAACAGGTGTCCGCCGAAGGTAAAGCTTGAATTATCAAATCCATGAATTGAGCCATTAAGATTGTCTCTAGCTTTGATTTTAATAACATTAATATGCGGAACTGAACCGATACCTGTTATAGTTCCAGAAAGTCCTATTATTTCATTGTAGTTTGTAATGGTTTTATCTGGATGTTTTTCATCCGGAATCTGTGTTTTTAAGTACAATCCGGAATCTTGAATTTTTACACGATCCCCTTTAAAATCAACTGTTGATTTTATTGTTGAAGTTTTACCCGATAAAAGGTTAAGATGGATTGGGGTCAGGTAATTATTTCTGTCTGATTCGGCTTTAAAATTAAGTGTTTGTTTGGTTTTATCCCCTTTGATTTCTGCGGTAAGCGGAACAATCCCTTTTGCATCAATAAATGGAGCAGCCATACTGCCTCCAAGCTGTTTAATGCCTTCTGCTGCCAGCTTACCATCTGCAATTATGTCAAAATTAGGGTTAGATGTGTAATTAGTAATTAATCCGGACAAAGTTATTTCGGATGTATTGTTAATTTTAAGAACGGTCGGTTCTATAGTTATGTCTTTTTTATCAATATTTACAAGAGCATTGTCACAGGTAATAATAGATGTTGACTGCGGAATAGTTATTTTAAATCCGTTGTTGCTTATTTTACCGGTAATGTTTTTTAAATCACTTATAAAATTAGCTTCAAACAGACTATCAGCAATCTTAATATTGCTTGACTTTTCATACATCGTAAAGTCTTTAAGTCCCAAATTAATATTACTTACAGCTTTTTTTAGTTCGCCTTTGATATTTATATCTGTAAATACATACCCTGAGGTAATATCGAATTTCCGTTTTAATTCGGCTGGAGCAAAAGATTTAAAGAGGGGAACCAGAGGTAGTTTTTCCAGATATAGACTTATATCAGCAACTGATTTTTCGTTGATGGAGCCGTTAATTTTTATTTCCGTACCGTTAATGGTTGCTCCTGTATCTTTTATTTGTAATACATTGTTATTAAGGTCTATCAAAGAATTAAAGTCCATAAAATTGAGGTTACACTTTTTATTTACAACTCCTGCATCTTTGATTTTAATGTCACCGGTTGATTTAAGTGTTTTAAAATTAGTTCTGAATTGTGTATCAGCCAGTATGTAACCGTGTCCGGCAAAGAGATCTAAATCATTTTTTATTCTCAGAGTATCAAGGATTGCTCTGACAAGGATAATTACATCATTAAAATAAATTTTGTCGCTCTTAATGGCAAAATCGACAAATTTATTTTTTCCGTAGTTTACAAGACCATTAACATTAATCCCCTGATTTTCTTTTATAACGAGGTTTGTATCAATGTTTGCTTTTGTACCTCTTGTAGTTAAATGTAAATAAGAAGGCGGCAGCTTTATACCGGACAGGCTTAATGTTAAATTATCGAGGTTGAGGGTTCCATAAGTTAAAATTGTATTTTTTTTCTGGCGGACTTTCATATCCATATTAATAGTGGCTTTGGGGTCATAATCCCTGTATATAAGAACAGGATTAACAAAGGGTATATCAATTATTTCTCTAGGGTCATCCTCTTTATCCAATTTTGCAGCTTTGGGAATGAAACAGTCAAGGTTAATATTTGCGATAATATTTGTATTCTTGTCGCTTAACAATTGAGAATTTGTTTTTACTTTGAATTTTTCTCCGTTATATCCAAGAACAAGGTTTTCACCTTTTAATGTTAAAGAATGGGAGGTTTTTAAATCGTTAATTTTGGCCTGATAATTGTAGATTTTAACGGTAGGGATATTAATTCGGATAGGCAGGGGCATTTTGGCAGTTTTATTTTTTGCCTGTGTGTCAGCTTGAAGCAGCTTTTGCTCAATTATATTATCGCTGTCGTTCAAAATTGATTCAATAAGTGTAACTAATTTAAACTGTCGTCCGTTTTGGATTTCAAGATTTATTACGGGGGTTTCAATTTCTGCACAGGAAACTTTTACACATAAAATGAGGAGGTGCGGTAAGGAAATTCTTGTTTTTATACTATTTGCGCTGGTAAGCAATGAGCCATCCGGAAGTTTTACGGATAAGTCTTCCGCCTGAATACCAATAGCAAGAAGCGGTGTTGTAATTATTCGTGCATTTTCAAAATTAATATCAAGTTTTGAATACTCTTGCGCAAGTTGTTGTATTTTGGGTTTATATTGATTTAAGTCTATAACATTCGGCAATACAAATAGAAAAGCTAGGTATAATAGCAGCACTAGAGTTCCGGCTGTGATGCCAAGCCATTTAAAAAATATTTTCATAATTACCTCGCCTAACCTTTTATGTAATGGATGGTAGCATAAAAAAAAGTTGTCGGCAAGCTTTAAAATTTAATAAGAAATAAAGTTTTGCATAGAGAAAAAAGCAGATTATTTGAGGAAATAAGACTGATTTTTGTGACAGTTGGGGGATTTGTTATTCGCTAAAGTTCAAGGTAAAGAGCTTTGTTCAACACTCTGTTATTTCTGAAATAACTTTCGTAAAAAATAGCTTTTTTAATGATGTCATACCAGTCATTATAAGTTTCACGGTATTCAGAAATATTTTTATTAATGTAATGGATGGTAATAACCCCTTTATGTCCCTTGGCGGCTCTTAATATTTCGCATTGTGGTACAAGGTTTTTGTAAGCCTTTGTACATCTTATAGCAATTGCGTCGTTGGTTGTGTTTTTAACGACAGTATAATTTGATGTCGGGTTCAGCCTTTTGTTGAGAAGCATTATTGTACTTAAAAGCATTCTTGCCGTGTTAACATAATTGTTATAAGAGTGTATAATTACAGTTTTTTGCCAATTTGTTGATGTATCGCCTTTTACAACATACTGTGCTATTCCTTCGTTCACATTTTGCTTGTAATAAACTGGTTCCCAAAGTTCTCCGTCCGGATATTTTACAATGACGGTTTCGTATGCAAAAACACATACACCGCTCAGAAAAAAGATAAGTAAACTAAATAAAAGGGCTTTTTTCATCTGCAAGAATCCCTTCTATTCCAGTTATGTCTCTAAATTTTTCTTTTATAAGAATTTCGCTTTCAAAGTGTCCGATATCAAAAACGATTTTGTCAGTTTCACAAGCGGTATGGTATTTCAAATCTCCGGTGACAAAACAATCGGCTTTTGTTTCTTCAAGGAACTCACTCCCCGAACCCGCACAGAAACCAATCATTTTGATTTCTTTTGTCCCTTTATTATTTACATATCTTAGATTCGGGGATATTTGGCGGAGTTTTTTAATGACATTATCAACTTTGACCGGATGTTCAAAGCTTACCAGCCGCACAAACTCGTTCTCTTTTCCGGTTATTTCAAATCCGAGTTTTTCAATAAGAGTATCTGTTGTGCCGCCGTTTGCCTTATCCATGTTAGTATGTGCACAATACATTTGAACATCACAGAATTTAACAGGCACCGAAAAAAGCGGATGATGGGCAATTATTAGATTACATCCTTTTGCTTTTGCCTGTGTATAAACATCATCTGTTATGGTTAAGGCATACATAACGTTTTTGATATTATTTTCCGGCAATTCAACAATCCATCCGCTGCAATCCCAGGGTTCCTGCGTTTCAGATGGCGCAAACTGTTCCAGCTTTGATATTATCTCCTGTTTGTTCAATAATACTCTCCAAAATTATTTTTGCAATTTCTTGTTTTGAAGTTCTTTCTACAAATTTTGTGTTCAGATTTTTATCTATAATATAAACTTCATTGTAATCGCTTGAAAATCCGGAATCTTTTTTTGAGATGTCATTTGCAATTATAAAATCACATCCTTTAGATATGATTTTCTTTTTTGCGTTTTCTAAAAGGTTTTCGCTTTCTGCAGAAAAACCGGTGATTAAAGGTAAAATCCCCTTTCGTTTCTGGCATAAAGTCTTTAGAATATCAGGGTTTTTAACTAGCTCTAAATTTAAAATATCAATATTATCTGTTTTTTTAAGCTTTTGGCCACTGTAATTTTTAATTTTCCAATCAGCTACAGCCGCCGCCATAATTATGCAGTCTTGTTTATCGAGTTCATTTACTGCAGCCTCAAGCATTTCATCGGCTGATTGAACTACAATATTTGTAAAGTCTCCTTCGGCTTTGAAGGTTGATATAAGAGTAACCTTAGCTCCCATTTTTGCTGCATTTTGTGCAAGTGCAAGTCCCATTTTTCCGGAAGAGAAGTTTGAAATATATCTTACAGGGTCAATCTTTTCTATTGTGCCGCCTGCTGTAATTAATATCCGTTTCCCGTCAAGCTGTTTTAGCGGATTTAATAGTTCGGCAGTTCTTAAATAAATATTATTTAAGTCCGCAAGTTTGCCTATTCCGATTGTGCCGCAGGCAAGAAATCCGGTATCAGGGCTTACAAAATTATATCCGAGTGTTTTGAGCTTTTTAATATTTTCTTGAGTAATAGGATTGTTATACATGTTGCAATTCATAGCAGGTGCAATGAGAAAAGGTTTGTTATACGCTGTAGCAATTGATGTTAACAGATTATCACAAATCCCGTTTGCAATTTTGGCTATAGTATTAGCTGTTGCAGGGGCAATTACAAATATATCACTCCAGTCGCAGAGAGAAATGTGTTCGGGATTATAGCAGGATGTATCAAAATTGTTTGTATAAACTTTGTTATTTGTGAGGGTTTGGAGTGAGAGCGGCGTAACAAATTCCAATGCATTATTTGTTACAACTGCTTTTACATCGGCACCGGCACGTTTATACATTCTGATAAGTTCAAGACACTTATAAGCTGCAATTCCGCCTGTTATTCCGAGAAGTATTTTTTTCCCTTCTAAATTCATAATACACATTTCCTTGCAGCCAATTATAACATATCAAACTTCTTTATACAATTGGCAGAGTGCTTGCATTATGTATTAATAATTCTTAACAAAACATTTATTGTACACTTTTTAAATGAGATACTTGATATATGAAAGTTCATCCTATCACTCCATATACAACAATAAACAGAAATAATGAAAATATACCTTCATTTAAAGCGATGAAACCGTCGATGTTTAACGGAATGGATTATGCATGTGTGCGAAAATTTAAGGCTCCTGTAGAACAGTTTAATGCTGTTGCTGATTTGTACAAATGGGCAGGCGGCAGGATTAGTAAACTAGTTAGCAGAAATTTTGACGGTAGACAAGAATATACGAGTATTCAAAGAAAGTCAATGCTTGCAGAATGGAGTAAATATTTAACCAAGGAAAATGATGCAATTACACCGGCTATGGCTCTTATTGTTCTATCATCAATAGTTAAAGAGTTAAAGCCGAACAATGACAATATCCCTCCTGTACTGGATAAATTGGTGCTTGCTGATTCTCTAGCAGTACTGGAAAGTATGCTTTCTAAGAATAAAGACAGTTTATTTGATTTCAGCAAGATATACCGCTCAAATATTAATAATACCTATATTGATGATGTAAGCGATAACGGTGGAACCAGATGGTTGGTAATACCGTCCCAAAAGCGGGATAAGTTAAATTTTAACAAAAATGTAGAAATGTTAAAGCTATTTTCTGCACCTACGTGGTGTACAAAGTCTTTTAATGCAGAGCCGTATCTTGAAAAGGGTGACTTTCATATTTATCTGGATTCAGATAAGCCAAAACTGGGATTGAGGTTTGATAATGACATTCTTGTGGAAATTCAGGGTGAAAAAAATGATAATATTATTTCTGTGAAAATGTTTGATGTATTAAATTCATATATGGAAGGGAAAAATTTTAATCTGGCATCTACGGTTGCAGAAAAAATAAAATCAGCACTGATTAAACGGGAACAGGCAAGTCGTATTTGTAAAGAAATAGGAATTGAGGCTATTGATAATAATGATGCTTTCAGAATACTTGATTATTTCGGATTTAATCCGAAACCGGATGAATACGGGTGTTTGAGTATTCGTAAGTATTGCTGTCCTAATCTTCCGAATAATATAACAATGAACGATTTGAGTATTGATGAAAATAAATTATTTCAAAAAATCTCAGAGATAAGAGGTGATGCCCTTTTTTCTGGTACAGAGGTGACAAATTTAGGAAATTTGCAAAAAATTGGCGGTAACGTAGATTGTGAAAATTCATGTGTAATGACTCTTGGAAACCTTGAGAGAATTGACGGATATGCTAATTTTGCAAACTCTATTGTGACCAGTTCGGGGCAGTTAAAAAGAATAGGCAAATGGGTTGATTTTGAAAATTCTATTCTTGAGGATTTAGGTTTGATTGAATATATTGGCGGAAATGCTTATTTTAATAACTCCAGAATAAAAACTCTCGGAATGTTAAAATATATTGGCGGGAGTGCAGATTTTTCAGATTCCCAGATTACATCTACCGGCATGTTAGAATCTGTTTGTGGCGGATATAAGCACGCAAATTCTATGCTGAGTTCGGATGACTTTAAGAATATAAATAAAACACGGAAGGTTTAATTCCGTGTTTTAACAATTATTTTTCATATTCTGCAAGCTGTTTATAAAGTTCTTTTTCTTTATTTGAAAGCTTTTCAGGTATTATAATTTTTATTTTGACATTCAAATCTCCGTACCCTCCATCTTTGGGAAGTCCTAATTTCTTGAGCCGCAAAGTTTTCCCTGATGATACACCTGCAGGTATTTTGATATTAATTTTACCATGCAGGGTTTCGATTTCCCTCTGTCCGCCGAGTACTGCGACAGGCGGTGTTATTTCTACTTCTTTTATTAAATCTGCACCGTCTATCTGATATTGGCTGTCTTTCAGATGTATTATAAGGTATAAGTCCCCTTTGTTTCCGTAAGGGTCTTTTTTGCCCTCTCCTTTGAGTCTTACTTTTTGACCTTCTTTTACCCCTTTAGGGATTTTAACTTTTACGGACTTAGGCGTTGAAACTATACCTGTGCCGCCGCAGTGTGAACAGTATCCGGTACCGTTGCATTGGGTGCATTTATCCATCTGGGTAAATGATACATTTACTGTACCTCCGTCAAAAATCTCTTTTGCTGTAAGATTTATGTTTTTGGTAATATCCAAATCTTCAGATTTTGTTTGTTTTGATTGACGTCTGCCGGCCGCTGCCTGTGATGCGAAATCAGCTCCGCCAAATCCTGCATTGCCAAAATCAAAGCCTGAGAATCCCCCTCTTGAACGACCTCTTGCAGACGAAGCTTGAGTGGCGCCCATCATGTCACCGAAAAGGGAACTAAAGAAATCAGAAAAGCCGCCGGCTCCATTAAATTCAAACGTTTGTGCGCCCCCGTTATTAAAATTAAAGCTAAAATTTTCAAATCCCGGAGGGGGTGTGTATTCAGCTCCTCCCTGCCAGTTTGAGCCTAAACTGTCATAACGGTTACGTTTATTTGTATCTGACAGTACTTCGTAAGCCTCGTTTATATCTTTAAATTTGGCTTCTGCTTCTTTTGTTTTATTAACGTCAGGGTGATATTTGCGGGCAAGTTTTCTGTATGCGGATTTTATTTCCTGAGCACTTGCATCACGTTTTACACCCAGAATTTCATAATAGTCTTTGTATTGCATAATTATCTCCATTATCCATATTAATACAAAAAACCTTATTTCCGTTTAGAATTAATATTTTTTTAACTATCTTTTAATAATGTTTTATTTTTTTTGTTTATAAATGACTCCAATTGTAAATAATTGTAACAATTTAAAAAAAAAGGGGGAAAAAGATTAAAGAAACAGAGAGAAATGCCGATAACATAAGT
>CAYVMC010000012.1:0-52777 GCA_964452495.1 uncultured Muribaculaceae bacterium
GATAAAGCATAACTCCAACCGGTAAGTGGTTCCTCTTTTGTGCTTTACTATATTTACCTTATGCTAATTATATATTATACGCTGGAAATTTGCAAATTTTTATTCGTACTTAATAAATTTTTTCAAATCCTTTATTTCTTGCTTAAGCCGGTTTATTTCTTCTTCCTGCGCTGCAAGTTTTGCCTTATTAGTGTTAACTTCCTGTTTCAATTCGCGTATTTCTGCACTGTAATTAATCTCTTTTGTTCTTTTGTCAAGCTCTTTTATTGAATTAATCATTGCGTAAAACATATCTTCTAACCTTATTTGTAAGTATCCGTCATTATCTTTTTTTACAGCATCAGGAAAAACTTTTTGCAAATCCTGTGCGATTACTCCGACATGCCTGCTTTTTGTATCATCTTTTTTGAATGTATAATTATATATTTTTAACTTTGTAATTTTTTCAAGCCCTTCGGTGCTTTCATCTTCAATATTCTTTAGTTTTTTATCAGATTGGATATAATATGGTTTTCCATTAATCTTTATCATTTTTGAGCCTTCCGGCGGCTGTGATTGTGTGCGTATATTGTCAGTAAATTCTGGATGCTGCATGCCTGTAAGCTTGTTTATTTCTGTTGATGCATTCATCCCTTTTGTCATATTAAGCAATTTATCCAAATCAAATTTTATATTATCGCCGATACTGATACTTTTGAACTTTACAGTTCCTGGAATTACAACAGTTGTGTCTTTGTTCCCCAGAATAATTGTGTCAGGTTCGGTATTATTAATCCCAAAACCGATTACGATGGAATTGTTGCCGGTATTGTTTATTTGGGTTCCGATAGCTGCTGTATTATTTCCTGATATATTCAGGCTGCTGCCAATAGCTATGTTATTTTCACCGGTAGCATTTGTAATATTTCCTATGATTATACTGTTATTATTTTTTAAAGTCATAGTTCCAGCAGCTTTTCCATTATAGACAAAACCAATATGCGGGTAATCGTTTTTTGTTCCAAGCGTAAGTTTTGGCGGTTTGCTGCCCATTGTTGAAATATCATCATTATTACCGCCGATAATAGATGATACTCCTGCTGTATTTGTATTAAATCCTATATTCCCGCCTGTAAAGCTTGTCCACAGACTTCCTGCAGAACTTGCTTTGCTGCCGTTTTTCTTTGTTATCATAGGGGCGGAAAGTGCTATTATGACTGCAATAATTAGCATTGCCACAAGCATTTCCATAAGTGAAAAACCGTATATTTTTTCTTTATTTTTAATCATGACTCATCTCATGTTCTTTTTTCTTATTATAATTGTAGATTAGTATTTCGGCAACTTGTAACAAATGGTATACACAAAAAGCGGATACAAAAAGTATCCGCTCTGGAAATTAATTTTAGACGTTACTAGCCTCTTATATTGAGTTCTTTAAGCAGAGTTCTGTAACCTTCCAAATCCTGGCTTTTCAGGTATGATAATAATCTTTTTCTCTTACCTACAAGCATCAAAAGACCACGTTTTGTAGCGAAATCTTTTTTATTGCTCTTCATGTGTTCTGTTAATTCACTAATTTTTGTAGTCATAAGAGCAACCTGAACACGTACATTACCTGTGTCCTTTTCGCTTTTGCCAAATTTAGTAACAATTTCCGATTTGTTTTTTAAGTTCATATTCAATTTCCCTTTTTGTGTTGAGTGACTATTGGCGTAAGCACCCTACGTACTCATAATAATATACTTCATATCAAATTGCAAGCGTAATTATTACGTTTTATTAAGTAATGAACTTGTCTTTAATCAATTTTTTATTATAAATTGTTTTTATATAAGTAAAGAGGATTTTATGCATAGTATCTTTGATAAAATCAATAAAATTAAACTGGAAACACAAAATAAAGTGTTATCCTTTACACTGCGGGATTCTCTAAATCCTGATTATCAAAATAAGTTTAATAAGAAATACTTCAGGAAAGGTTGTACACTTGATATTAGTGCTGAGTCAGAAAAACAAATTGCTGATGTTAAGGAAAAAGCTTTTGAAATTGTAAACAAGTATAAAAGTACACTGGCTCTTTTGGAATATATCTCTTCAAAAGGGTATAAGGTTGTAAAATTAGGAAATGCAAAAAAGATTTTAAAAATGGTTGAAGAAACACCGGGATTTATATGTGAAGCGCGTGGCTTGAAAGCATTATTTATTAACATTATTACTTGTTCTGGAATTGGTTTTAAATCAGAGCCGATGTTTATTATAGAGAAACAAACATCAGATATTAGTGATTTTCTGCATGATTTTTATCTCTGGCTGGCTATGTCCGAAGGCTTGCCGGGATTTGATTATAAAACCCACAAGCTCTTTATAAGATATTTTGTAAAGGGAGAAGATGCTTTATTAAAACAAATTCAAATAAATCAGATGCTAATGCTTAAGCAGGCTGTTTCACGAGATAAAGAGGCTATTGAATTTGTAATTGAGTTTACAAGATTGAACCGTTCCTCAAAAAAAATTCACAAAGAGACAACTCCTGATAAAGTGTTTATCTAGTTTAATATTATATTTTTGATTTCGTCAATTGCATTATAGTTTATAAATCCCGCACAATTTGTCTGTAGTTGCTTAAGCTTATCAGGATTTTTAATTAGGTCTTTAATTGTATTAAGAATAATGTTTGCATCTAAATCACTATCTTCAATATAAATACAGGCATTGTTATTAGCATAGCATTTAGCATTAAATCTTTGGTGATCCTGTGCAGCATGAGGGTATGGTACAAGAATCGGTGCTGCGCCGCTTGCAGAAATCTCACTCAAACTTAAAGAGCCGGCACGGGAAATTATGATATCAGCAGCCTTCATTACCGTAACCATGTCTGCAAAATATGGTTTGAGTATAAGATTTAAATCTTTACGGTATTTGGGGTATACAAGTTCCAGATGTTTTAAAACATCGTCATAGTGCTTTTTGCCTGTCTGAAATACTATTTGGATATTAAGAGTTTCACTCAATTCTCTTAATATGTCAACAACAGCATTGTTAATACTCTTTGATCCTTGCGAACCGCCTGTGATACATAAAGTGAGTTTGTTTTTTAACCCCAAGAAGGATTTTGCAGCTTCTCTTGTCATTCCCTTAAAATCACGCCTTATAGGGTTTCCTGTAACATGAATGTTATTATTCTTAATAAAAGGTTTTGCTTCCGCAAATGCTAATGTTACGGCTTTTGCATTTTTAGCAAATTTTCTTGTTACAAGCCCCGGTCTTGCATCACAGTCATGAAGGACGTACGGGACTTTTAGAATCTTGCATGCTATTAGCATTGGTGCTGCAACATAGCCCCCTGTTGCAAATACAACATCCGGTTTATAACGTGTTATGTATGTAAAACATTTTATTGTTGAGAATATCAATCCAGCACCCCAGGAGAGTAATTTAGGTGTTAGTTTTCTTGGCATACCTTTAATGAAAACGGGTAAGAAACGGTAATCTTTTTCTACTGTGAGTACGTACTCCATATTGTATGGGTTCCCGATATAGTACACCCGTCCTTCTTTTATTAGTTCATCGGCAATAGCTATTGCGGGGTATATGTGGCCGCCGGTTCCTCCGCCGGTCACAAAAAATGTTTTAGAGGTATCTGACATTGTGTTGCATCCTTATCTTCTTCTCGTTTTCTTTTGATATATTAAATAAAATTCCAACCATCCATAATGATACCATAACAGAAGTTCCTCCGTAACTAATAAATGGCATTGGTACACCTGTCGCAGGTACGAAAGAACTCGCTACCCACATATTAAGAAATCCCTGAAAACAAATAGAAAATGTTAATCCCAGTGTCAGGAGTTTGCCATACATATCAGGACACTTAGATGCAATTATTACACCTCTTTGCATAAGGCTCCAGAAGAGGCAAATTAATAATAGACATCCAATAAATCCCATTTCTTCTGAATATACGGAGAAAATAAAGTCCGTATGGGCTTCTGGCAACCATGCCAGTTTTTGTTTTGAGTTACCAAATCCTGCACCCCAAAAATTCCCGGAGGCAATTGCAACAAGCGATTGTACAATATTATAGCCTGCTCCAAGCGGGTCAGCACTAGGGTTTAGCCAGGTTTGTATACGACTTGACTGGTAATCACGAAGTCCGTGTAAAAATAAAAAAGCTGCTGCAGGTATTCCCAGACCAAAAATTAGTTTAAGAGAACCTCCTGCGCATATATACATTGTAACAGACGTTATTACAAGCAGCAGAACCATTGAAAGATTAGGCTGCTTAAATATTAAGCCGAGCATGATTAGTATAGGAATGTAAGCAAGAAAAATTTTATTCTGTGTAAAAAGTTTTGCTCCATTATAGAAAGCTCCTGCCATAAGCATTACTATTGCAGGTTTTGCAAGTTCCGAAGGCTGCAGGTTAATAGGTCCAATATATAACCACCTTTGGGCTCCGTTTACTGTTGTTCCTATTAGTTTTACTAGAACCAGTAAAATAATTACGATTATCGCAAAAATAAAACTTTTGTTCTTATAATTATGATAATTGTAATTGCTTAAGAAATACGCCCCAATAAGACCTGCTCCTACACCTATTAGCTGCTGTATAAAAAATCTTAATGGTGTGTACCCCATATCAATACACTTTTGTGCGCTTGCCGAAAATATTATCATTAATCCTATTACGACAAGAAACACAACCGTTACCGCAAGGGGTTTGTCCGGCGGTATTTTTCTTATGTCTATATCGGGAGAGTTCCCATTGTTATTTATTTGAGAATTTTGATAGGACATATTCTTTAAACACTTTTCCGCGTTCTTCATACCCGCTAAACATATCAAAACTTGCGCATGCCGGAGATAGTAAAACCGTATCCGGCTTTAATTCCATACACCTGTCTACTGCTGATTGAATACTCTTTTCTTCGTATATTCGGTGGAAACCGCTGTTTGATAATTCTGTTTTAAACCTGTCAGTAGCTTCTCCTATTAATACTACAGAGGTTATATGTTCTTTTACTGACTTACAAAACTCATCAAGAGAGGTAAGTTTATCTCTACCGCCTGCAATCAGTGCAACATTTTTATTATTAAATGCATCAATAGCAGCAATCGCTGATTCTGGATTTGTAGCCTTTGAATCATTATAGAATGTAATACCATTAAATTGTGCAAATTTTTCCATTCTATGTTCTGGTGCGGTAAAAGTCTTTACCCCTGCTTTTATAAGTTCAACAGGTAAACCTGCAAGTTTGGATGCAAGGATTGCACACATAATGTTCTGGTAATTATGATGGCCGCTTATATTGCATTCAGAAAGCTTAAGTATTTCTTCCGTTATTCCTTTTAGCTTTAGAAAAATCGTATCATTTTTAATAAAAATACAGTTATCATTTAGTTCTTTATCAAATATAAAAACTTTTCCCGGACATTTTGAGGCAAATTCTACAAGCTTTTTATCCTGACCGTTTAATATTGCAAAATCATCCGAGGTTTGGTTTAGGAACATTTTCGCTTTTGCATTAAAATAGGCATCAAGTGTTCCATGCCAGGTTATATGGTCAGGTGTAAAGTTAGTCCAGCACGCTATGTGGGCGCGAAACTCTTTACTTTTATCTAGTTGAAACGAACTTACTTCTGTTACAAACCAATCGGGTTTATTTAGTACAAATGATACCGGCGGGCGGCCTATGTTTCCGCAGGCTGGGGCATTAAATTTTTGAGATAGTAAATGTGATATAGCACTGGTTGTTGTTGTTTTTCCATTGGTTCCGGTAATCCCTATAAAAGCATTTTTATTTTCGGTATTTCTGTATGCTAAATCAGGCTCAGAAATTACTTCAATACCTGCTGCATTTAACATTTCATATACAGGGGCGCTATCAGGAATACTTGGACTTGTTACTGCAAACTTTGCCCCTTTCATAAAATCTTGTGTATGGTCTTCAAACTCAAAGTGGATACCTCTACTTTTTAAGATATTTACTTGCTCTGTGTATTTTGATGTAAGTTTGCCAAAATCAGAAACGTAAACATCATAGCCTGTTTTGGATAAAAATTCTGCAGATGCTAGTCCGCTGATTGAACATCCGAGAATTAAAGCTTTTTCTTTAGCAGCTACCATATAAGTCGTCCCCCGCTGGCAAGTACAACTCCCAGTAATGCAAAAAGCATAGATACCAGAGCAAAGCGTTTTACAATCATTTCTTCTTTATGACCGCAAAGTTCGTAATGATGATGAATTGGAGCCATCCTGAAAAATCTTTCACCTGTAAGTTTAAAATTTATTACTTGAATAATTACTGATAATGCTTCAATAACAAATAAGCCGGCAATTATTGCAAAATACAATTCAAATCTTCCAACAATAGCAAGAGTACCCATCAAGCCGCCAAGGGCAAGAGAACCTGTGTCTCCCATAAATATCTGAGCCTTTGGTTTATTGTATTTCAAAAATCCCATTAAAGCACCAACTGTAATGGCTGCAATTATACCTATCTCAGGTCTGCGCGTAAGAGTAGAAAGTGCTGCAATACCTAAAAAAACAGGAATTCCGCAAGATGAGGCAAGTCCGTCCAATCCATCGGTCAGGTTAAAAGCGTTAGAACTTGCAACTATAACAAAAACGGCAAAAACAGGATAGAAGAGTTTTAAATTGATAAATGTATTCCCAAGATGTATAGTTGTACTTCCAGCATGTGTCATATATACAGCAGGGATAAGGGCAATAATTATTTGTAGAATAAGCTTTGTTCGTGCTGTTAATCCCTGATTGTGTTTTCCTTTTATTTTTATACTGTCATCTTTATATCCAAGAATTGCAAAAAGCAGCATTGTAACAAGGATAATCCATCCATTCTGATTTAGTTTTTGCGCAAGAAGCAGAGTTACAAGAGAAGCAACCAGAATTGCTGCTATTATGAAGACACCGCCGGTTGTCGGCGTACCTGTTTTCTGAGCATGTGTATCAGGTGCAACTTTCTTTATGTATTGATTGTACATTTTTTTCTTCATCAAATCTATATACGGAACCCCGAACAGCATTGTAAGTATAAGTGCAAGTATTCCGCCTACGCACATCATTACCATCAGATTTCTCCTTTTTCTTTTATTTTGTTTATTATCTCTTCAAATTTCATAGAACGTGATGCTTTAAAAAACAGTATATTCCCTATATTTTTATTTTTCAAGATATATTCAGTCGCCTGTGTAATATTTTCAAAATTCTTTGTTATACAATTGGTTATTTTCTTACTAATTTCTTTTGAAAGCTCACCAACGGTTAAAACAACAGTTTTCTGTGTTGTTTGGGGATGTGTGTTTATAAATTCTCCGATTTTTGCATGATATTCTGGAGCGGCTTGCCCTAGTTCTCCCATATCTCCAAGAACAAGAACAGGAGACTCGTATGTATCGAGAATTGTGCCGACTGTAGCTTTCATTGATTCCGGATTGGCATTATAACAATCGTTTATGATTTCATATCCGCCTATTTTTTCGACATTCCACCTGTTTTCAATAGTTTTAAAGCTTCTGAGCCCTTTTTTTATATTTTGGGCAGACATACCTGAGAATAATCCGGCATTTATTGCTGCCAGTGCATTTTCAATGTTATGCGAGCCTTCTATCGGTAGTTCATACACATAACCTTCATATTCAAATCTTGAATAACCTACGTGTTGTTCTAGAACTGTAACGTCTTTTAAAGAATAATATTTTGTGCGTCCTTGAAATCTGTTGTATTCTTTAATCAGACTGTTATTATATGCAATAAATATTCCTTCCGGTTTTATGTATTTTGTAAGTTCACATTTTGCTGATGCAATATTTTCCAGAGAGCCAAGTCTGCCAATATGAGCAGAACCTACGTTTGTAATAATTCCTATATCAGGTTTTGCGTATTCTGCAATTAATTCAATTTCGCCAAGTCCACGCATTCCCATTTCTAATATCAAAAATTCAGTATCTTCAGGGGCGTCAAAGACTGTCTGACAAAACCCTATTTCATTATTGTGGTTTAATTTTGTCTTCCAACATTTAAAATCTTCCGATAAAACTGCATAAACAATCTCTTTGGTTGTTGTTTTACCGCTGCTTCCGGTTATTCCAACAACCTTAAATTTTAATTTTTCAATCCTATTTTGTGCTAATTCCATATATGCTGCACGTGTATCAGTTACAATAATTATTGTTTTTACTCTTTCATCGTCAGCATATTTTTCTGCTGTTTTTTGATTTGTTGTAAGAAATCCAGCGGCTCCGATTTCTATTGCTTGTTCTATAAACTTTTCTCCGTCAAAGTTAGCACCTTTTAGAGGAATATAAAAATCATCCTTCTGAACGGTTCTTGTATCAGTAGATATTTTTTTATAGCTGTACTCGTCGTTTTTTATGATATTCTTGCTTTTTAGACATTCAAAAAAACTACTCTTCATATCGATAATTATACTACAAAGAAAGAGTTTCTAAGTAGTTAAAAATATTGAAAATTTTCGGCTGCAATTTGTCAAGCGGAGTTTCTTCATCAATCTCCAAAGTTATTGTTGGAATGCCTCTTTCAATTCCTGCATAAGTTCCAAGACTTCCCGGAGTCGGGTATCCAATATCGTTGCATACAGGGTATCCTATGATTTTGGAAATTTCTGCAGCATATTTCATAGCATTGCCGTCATAATTTACTACTTTATACGGAGCATGAATTGTCAGGATTAATTTAGGTAAATACTCCAAGATTACTTTTATTAGGAATTTTGTTTCTATTTCGCTTCCTGGTGTTTCTCCACCCCAGTAATTGTTTTTCTCGCTTTTAACCCAGTTTGAGGTTGGAAAATTTCTGTTTAAGTCAACCTTGTTGGCATTTGTTCTTGTATTGAATCGAAGTCCGTCAGGGTTTAGTACGGGTATAAATCCAAGTTTACTGTTCCTTTTAAATTTTAAATAATTATTGATAAAATCCCTGCCTTGCGGCTCATCACCATGTACAACACCGATTACCAGAATATCAAATTTATTGCTGTCAGGTGTTACAAGTTTTAATTCTGAACTATTTTTTGTAATAAAGGTTTCCATAACTAGTCAAATATTGCGTTAAGAAAATCTGATGGGTTAAATTCTTTCAGATCTTCCATTTTTTCACCTACCCCTACGAGTTTAACAGGTAACCCGAAATCTCGTGCAATAGCAAGTACTATAGCTCCTTTTGCTGAACCGTCAAGCTTTGTAACTGCTACGGATGTAAGATTTATACTCTCTTTAAAAACTTTCGCCTGATTAAGTCCATTCTGACCGGTATTGGCATCTATTACAAGAATACATTCTCTTAGTGCTTCCGGCATATTTTTATTTATTACATTTTTTATTTTTGCCAATTCTTCCATAAGGTTAAATTTATTATGAAGTCTGCCTGCTGTATCAATCAGGATAACATCGTAATTCTCTTTTTTAGCCTTTTCTATAGCTTCATAAACAACAGATGCCGGATCTGCTTTATCTCTGCGAACAATATCAGCACCTGCACGTTTGGACCAGATATCAACCTGTTCTTCGGCGGCTGCTCTAAATGTATCTGCTGCTGCTATAAGTACTTTTTTCCCTTTTTGTTTAAATAAATAGGCAAGTTTCCCTATGAGGGTTGTCTTGCCGGCTCCATTTACTCCTGCTATGAAATAAATATTGATTTCGCCGTCTTTATACTCTATGGTATTATTACCAGCTTTTTCAAGGGTAGTCATAAACGAGTTTTTTAAATATTCTTTTACCTGAGAGGGCTTTATGTTTTTTTTCTCACGTAATTCATCAATTACTTCAGCAGCGTACCCTACCCCAAGATCGGCACTTATAAGTATATCTTCCATATCATCATATAAAATATCTGAAAATTCTTCTTCTCCGGCAACAACTTCAGATATATTTCCGACAAGAGCCTTTGCCGTCTTAGATACAGCTTGTTTTATATTATCAATTTTGGAAGAGAAAAAACTAAACATTACTTAATCCCGTTGTCCATAATTACTTTTGCTAAAATCCCGTTAACAAAAGATGAACTGTCATCTGTTGAGTATTTTTTAGCGAGTTCCAAAGCTTCATCAACAACAACTTTTATTGGCGCATCCTGAATGTATAAGAGTTCGGTGATTGCTATTCTCAGGATATCTTTATCCATTTTTACGAGTCTTGAAAAATCCCATCCACTTGCGTATTTTTTTATCTCATTATCAATATTATCGCTGTGTTCTTTATACTTTTCTGCAATATTGATAACATAATTTTTTACATCTTCATGTTCTTCAAGAGTTGCAAATTCTGCAATTTCTAGACCAGCAATAGCTTTTTCTGCAATTTCAAGCATGTTTTCAATATTTTTTGACATATCAGATGTCAAGGGAAGCGGGACAGGTTTATTTTTTGCACCAATTGGTCTTGATAGATTTGTTTCATGTTCCGCTTCATAAGTATTAATTGCATCTTTCATTTCAACTAATGAGCGGGTTGTCAGTTTTAATTCTTCAAGAGCATTATTTGATAAAATTCTTACAGATTTTAGTATAATATCTTCAAAATCCTGAGAAGAGTAATTTACAATCTTTTTATCCAGTTGTGAAAGTAAAATCAGTGCCAATTCTCTTGCAGCACGCCTTGCTTGCATAATGAAATCTCCTTTTTAATAATGAATTTGAAAAAATTTTAACATGAACAAAAGATTTCTGCTACAAGAGGGCTACTCAAAAAGTTCTTTGATTTTTTCTTCAATATCGTGCGGGTCTATTTCCAGTGTTATTTTATTTATATCCTGTGAGATTTGATAAAGTTTTGCAGCCTCTACTTTATCCCCGATGATAGTTGTTGCTCTTGCAAGGTTAAAATATGCCAGTGCGTAATTTGGGTTTGCAGACACTGCGGACTTAAAAAGTTCTATGGCTCTTTGAACCCTGCCTAAATCATCAAGATAAATAACACCAAGGTTATTATATGCGATAGCATAATTTTTGTCGTATTTTATTGCTAGTTCGTATTCCTGCATTGCCTGTTCTGTATCACCTTTACCCCAGTACAGAAAACCTAAATTACAGTGAATTTTTGCATTATTTGGATCTAGTTCAAGTGCTTTTCTGTAAATTGCAAGGGCATTATCATAGTCTTCTTTGTCATAGAAAGCACTTCCCATATTAATGTATATATCTATATCATCAGGTGTCAGCATATAGGCTGTTTGATATGCCGAGATTGCACTGTCTGGGTCCTGCTTATTTTCCTGATATACAAAACCAAGTGTTTGTGCAATAACGCTTGTCCAGCGTTTGTTCGGGTTAATAGTAATGGCTGTTTGGTAATTCTTTATGGCCAATTCAAATTCGCCTTTTATATAGAATATATTTCCGAGGTTTGAGTATAAATCAGGCATATTGGGAGCCATAGAAATAAGTTTATAATAAATATCTATAGCTTTGTCATAATCCCCCTGCTCTTCGTATGCTCTGCAGAGTCTTCTGTAAGCTTGAATATTAAGGCTGTCAAGCCAAATTGCCATTTTAAATTCACAAATAGCATCTTCATAATGTCCGCAGGCAATATAGATATCACCTAAAAGACAATATAATGATGCAAATCCGGGTGCTTTTTCTATTGCTGCATTATATAGTTCTCTTGCTTTGTCATATCTTTTTGAGCTTAAATAATAAAAACCGAGCATAAAAAGAGGAATAAATCTTAAGTAATAAATGTTTAAAAAGACATTTTCTACTGCATCTTTGTCAAATGGTAAAGTTAAAATGGATAAAAAGTGTTCCCACTTTGCCAGCATTGATGTTTTATAATTTTTAAACGAAGATGTATCGTAAAGTTTGTATAAAAGGTAATGAGCATTGGAACTGTTTATTAATCCTTTTGATGCAATTTTTGCAAATCTTTTTGCTTCTGAAAAATTTGCTTTTTTTGTATATATATCAGCTTTTAAATAATATGCCTGTGAATAATCAGTCTTTTTACCTATTGCAAGGTCAAGATAATTATTGGCTTTATCAAAATCTCCTTTATAGTAAAAAGCTTTACCGATTTTATAAAATAATTCGGGTGAGTCCATATATGATTCAAGTGCAATCTGATATTCAGTAATTGCTTCGTCTATATATTGGTATGAATTAGAAATATCAAGATGCCAGGCAACGTACAAGTCTCCTAATCGTACATGTAATTTTGCATTATTCGGGTCTTTAGTTAATGACAATCTTAACTTCTCTATTTCGCGTAAAACCTTGTTAGACTTGGTATTATTAAATGATTCTGTTTCTTTATCAAGCATTTTCTTCATATTATTATATTCCACTATTTAACTCTATTATCCCACACTATAAATAAAACGCAAAATGTTTTGCCTATCTACGCCGGATATTTTAGTGTAAGACATTACGTACTCTTCAGGAAAAACTTCATCGTAATTATTTATAAGTCCGTTAAATTCGATATTACCAAACTCCTCGTTTGTTATGAGTGTAAAATCATATATTGTTTCAAGTTCCAGTTTATTCTCACATACAAATTTTAAACCTTTTGTTCCGATTTCTATTGTTTTAGCTTGATAAACATTGCCGGATTTATCTTTTATTATCAAATCAAGAATTTCTTCTGCCGAAGGAGATTCGGTGTAGGGCTCCATTCTTACTGAATTTTCATCATATTCTATGGAAAAGCAGTCTTCAAGTCCTCCATTGATTATTATAGAGTTGAATGCAAGGATTCCTGCGGTGGAGAAAACTCTTACACTAACTTCGCAGCCGGCTGCGAGAAATTCAATATAGCGCATAAAAGATTTAGGTAATTCTACAATAAGCCTGTCAAACTCTATGTTTGTAATGACACAGGTTATTTCCACTGTTTTGTCACCTTTGTTAAAAATTAGATTAAGCTTTTGCCCTTCTCTTACCAGATTCATACTTATTATTGTAAGGAGTTTGTACTAAAATTGCAAGGAATTACGCCTAGTCTACATGACGTAATTGCGTATATATCATATCATGAGTTTCCGGAATATCAAAAATTTTATATTCGCGTGTGGTACTATAAGATGGGGTTATTATGTTAGTTATACCGTCAATTACTTGCTCATTGTTTTCTTTAAAGTGTCCTGCAATAATGGCGATAACGTTAGTATGCTTGCTCAGCATATCTTTGTATATTTCGGCTTTATATGTATTATTTGCCGCCACATTTCCTTCAACAAGAGGAAAATGTTGTAATATAATTACCTTATTATTCTGGTATTTGGTGAGCTGTTTATCAATCCAGTCAATTGTATTTTGTTTATAATAACCATTAGGACCAGTTACAAATTCTTTTGCGCCATCTGCAACTATAAAAACTATTCCGTGTTTTTTGAACTTGTAATTAGGCTTTAGTGATTGTCCGAAACCTAAGTTCTTGAATACTTCTTCTCGGTAGGTTTCTTTATTAAGTCCTTTATCTTTTGCAACATCTCTGTCACCGATAATAATATACACTGGGAATTTTATTTTTTTTATTTCTTTAAGAAATGCTCTCAGGTATTCAATATTAGCAGAAGCAATATTATCTCCTGTAAAAACAACAAAATCAACATTTTTAAGGGTATTTATGTCGGCTATGCATTTAACAATGCTGTCTTTGTTATCAGGAGAGTACTGAACCTCCGCAACCTGAACAAATCTTAAATCTTTTGCTATAGAAACAAGTGCGGTATTTAGAAAAAAGAATATAATAATAAATATTTTCTTTATCATAGCTTTTTCAAATTATCATAAAAATAATGTGTTATCAATTTAATCATCATCAATAGTTGTTACTGCTTCTCGTTGTATTTTCTCTGCGAGAGTTTTGCCTAAAACAATTGTTTTTTCTGAAATGGGATCACTTAATCCTGATAAGTTATTGCCTATTGTTATTATAGAATTTGATAAAATTAATGATCGATGGAGTTTATGAAAGTTTTTTAATCTGGTTACATTTTTCATATAATGAATAAACAAATTCTGTACATCCATATTTTTTAATTTTTCTGCACTTTCCGGAATAATATTCCAGCTAAGTTTTCCGTTTGAATTTAAAAATTTATCAAGTTTGAGTTCTTTATTCAGCAAAGTGACAAATTGTGTATCAGGGTTTATTGATATAATATCAAATCCGCTTTTTATTGCATAATTCCAATCAAAGCAGCTAGAGGATGTAAAAGCAGGAATTCCTCCATTTTCTTTGATTGATTTAGTAATTTGTTTGAGTATTGATATTGTATTTAATTGACAAGTGTTTCCTGGCTTGCAGGCATTGCCTAATTCAGCTTCATCAACAAATATAATAGGAGTAATAGCAGGATAAACTGTTTTTATTTCACAAATTTGTGATATACATTGCAGGCAGCAGGATTTGATTATTAAGTCCATTGTTTTGTGGTGTTCTATAACAGGTGTGCCTGTTTCGTCTGTAAGTAACAATCCAAGAGTTATTGGTCCAATTATTTGTCCTTTAGCGTATTTAGGCTTGTATTCATCTATAATTCTTAAAAAATAGTCAAAAAATACAGAGTTTGGGCGATATTTCTTTAACTTATCAAGATTTATATCTTCGAAGTCTTTTATTATGCCGGAGGTTTTTGTTTGGTAAACATAGCTTTGGGTATCAATGTAGTATTTTTTCTTTAATACATCACTTTTAATACCGGGAACTTGAGACAAAAACTGTATAAACTGACCCTCAACAGGGGAATAATTAGGCAATTGAGCCCAGAACGGACAATCAGAAAAATATTTACTTATTATATCAACGACGGCATTTACATTCTTATGTGGTAATATTCCTAAATGCAGACAGGATATATCCATTCTCTCCCCTTAAAATAATACCAAAAGGCGAAGCTTTAGGGCTTCGCCTTTATTATTAAATATTTAAACATGTTCTTCAACAGCTTCTGCTGGTTCTTCAATAGCTTCTTTAATAACTTCAGATGCTGTAACTACAACTTTTAATTCTGTTTTTACTTTAGAAGTAAGTTTGATTAGCATAGTATATTCACCAATTTTGTTGATAGGTGCGTTGAGAGAAATAGTTTTCTTATCAACTTCGATACCTGCTTTTTCCAATAATTCTTCACAGAGACGTTTTGTTGTAATCGTACCAAATAACTTACCGCTTTCTCCTGCTTTTGCGGAAAGTTCAAGCTGCCCGATTTTTTCAATTTGTTCTGCTTTTGCTAATGCTTCTGCATGTAATTTTTCTTGTTTTGATTTAATTCTAGCAAGATTTTGTTCTCTGTTTTGAATAGCACCTGCTGTTGCAACTTCTGCATAGTTTTTAGGTAACAAATAATTACGTGCATAACCGTCTTTCACATTAACTAAATCGCCGGCTTCGCCAACGTTTTGTACATCTCTTTTTAATATGACTTGCATTGTTTTTCTCCTATTAATAGCTAGTGTATCATAATAATAAATGAAACATATCTAAATGTACAGTATTTGTTAATTTTTTTAAAATTTGTGGATAATAAGTGCGTAGATATCGTTGAAAATAATATAAACCATGAGCATAATTAAAAGGAAAAAGAATGCTGAAGCTACTTTATTAACAATTTCCTCATTGAGTTTTCTGCCGGTAACTTTTTCAATGGTCATAAACAACAAGTGACCTCCATCAAGAGCAGGTATTGGCAGTATATTAATAAGTGCAAGGTTCATTGAAATAAGTGCTGTTAATAATAGCCCCGGGAAAATTCCGCCATGTGATATTTCATCACCACCTATTTTGGTAATGGCAATTACTCCGTGCAAGTCGCTTAAAGGAACATTTCCGCTGAATATTTGTCCTAGTCCGTATAGCATGAGATAGGTGTTGTCTATTAAGTATTTTACACTTGACTTCAGTATAGATGCCGGAGTTGTTGTTTCTGTGTTTATTTCTTTTATTTCTAATTCGACTCCAAGTGCTCCTTTTTCATTGATATAAACAGGAGAAAGATTTACTTCGTTACCGTTTCTTAAAACTGTAATATAAAGCGGATGAGTATTATCAGATAATGCCTCTGCAAGTTCATATAATGTATATTGTCCGTTTGACGAATAATAATTTTTGTTTTCTTTTCTTAGCCCGTCACGGAGTTTTACAGCGTTATCCGAAATCTTTATTTGTGTATCTTTTGGGTACTTTGCTCCTTTGGACTCGTATTTATCAAGGATAATACTGTGTTCATATATTGTTTCAGGCAGGCGTACATTTACGTCTACGGGGATAATTTCATCTTTCTCCAGTCCAGGATTTAGTTCCTTTAAAAGTTTATAGGTTTCATCAATAAGTAATTGTGTTGTTTTTCCGTCATAGCCTTTACTCATTTTTATATATGTTAAGAACGAGTATACATTATCAACTTTTTGTCCGTTTATTTTGTAAAATCGGTCACCCTCTTCTAACCCAGACTGCCATACAGAATAATCATCAGGTGCTACGATTTTTTTTGCATAAATATCATAATTCCCTGATGGCAGATGTCCCCATAGTGTGGCTGTGATAAACACTAAGATAACAGCACACAGAACATTGGCAATAACTCCGGCTGACACTACTGCTGCTTTTTGGAAGTAGGGTCTGTTTATAAATCTTTCTTCTGAGTCCTCGGGTAATGTACAATTTTCATCATCATCAGGAAAAGAGACATAACCGCCCAGTAAAAATGCGTGTATACAAATGGTTGTATCACCAAATTTTTTTTCATAGAGAACCGGTCCTACAGGGAGTCCAAATCCAAACTTATCTACCTTCATCCCGAAAAATTTTGCGGTAAAAAAGTGTCCCGCTTCGTGAACGAGAATGAGTAAACTTAAAAGAAGTATCATTATAATAAGAGACATTGTTTTTCCTTTATTTTTATCTAACAAAATAGAATAGCATAGTCATTCCAAATCCGACTATAAGACAGTATATACCAAAGATCTTTAAAGAGAATTTTGAAATAAATTTGATAAAATATTTAATGCAAAAATATCCTACAATTCCAGATACTATTGCCCCTGTTGCAAGCAGTAGAAAATCAAATTGGGCAACTTCATTCAAATCAAGCTTTATAAACGGATAAAGCATCGATGCCCCGAGAATTATGGGGATACTTAACAAAAAAGAATATCTTGCACTTTTGCTTCTATCAAGTCCGCATAAAAGTCCGGTTGAAATTGTTAAACCGGAACGGGAGAAACCGGGAAGGGCTGCTAAACCTTGAGCAATAGCAATAAGAGTTGTAGATTTCCAGTCAAGATTTTCCTTCTTTTCAAGGATGTTTTTTGAAATATATTCGCTAAACAACATTAAAAAACCTGTAAAGGTTAGTAATATTCCGACGGCCATCGGTGTAAAAACAAGGACTTCAGCAATATCATGCAAGGGATAAGCAATTAAAACTGTAATAAAAGTCCCAGCAATAAGATAAATACCGATTTTGGCGTCTGCTGTAGTGAAATTTCTTGTTTTACATGCTGTAATAAGTGCTTTTATAATTTGCAGAACTTCTCTTCTGTAGTATATTAATACGGCAATAAGTGTTCCGAAATGAAGTACAATATCAAGAAAAACCTCCTGTGCATTGTAGGTTGTTTCAACATCATTAAAAAGCTTGCATATATTGGATGTAAATACGAGGTGTGCTGAACTTGAGATAGGCAGAAACTCGCTTAATCCCTGTACAATTGCCATTAAAATAACTTCAATATAACCCATTCTTAGTCCTCAAAATAACTGGCACATGATGTAGAAGTTTCCCAAATAGAAATTTTGTATAAAAGCGGGAATTCTTCTTTTAATTTGTCATAGATATATTTTGCAAGAATTTCACTGCTCGGGCTTATTTCTTGAAATTCCGGAAGCTCATTGATATCCGAGTGGTCAAGATAATCTAAAACTTGTTTCATCGCAGCTTTTAATACTTTGTAATCAACAAGAATGTTACTTTTGTCCAGATTATTTCCTCTAATATATGCTTCCACAATCCAGTTATGTCCGTGCTGGTTTTCACATTCTCCGTTGTAATTAAGCAAATGGTGGGCTGCAGAAAAAGTCATCTGCTTTTTTATCTCAAACATCATCCTCTCCTTTTAGGATAATTTTACCACAAATATATTTTTATTTTTTGACGTTTTTAAAATGCGGAGCTGGACAGATATTTGAAAAAGCCCACCAGTTTAGAGCTCCGCCGTAAGCATCTTCACTATTTTTTAATAGTTGATTTACGTTTGAGAATATTTCTTTTACATTTTTGGATTGACCAATTTTTCGCAGGGAAAAATCATTTGATGTCATTAAATGAAATTCTAGTCTTATACACGATTCTATTTCCTGTAATGCTGCATGTATAAGTAATATTTGTTCTATTTTGGAAAAGCCGGAAAGCATAGATTGGATTTTTATAAGCGGAGGAACACCCGATATTGTAATTATTAAATCCGCATTATCTTTGTACCACTCTTTGTATTCGTCATAAGTTATACTTTCAAGATATTCTTTTAAAAGTTTAATATCTCTTTCATTGAATAACTGTATTAGAATTTCACTCTGTTGTTTTTTCTTCCGTACATTTTCACTTAGCTGAAAAGTATTAATCTCCAAATTCTTCCCTATGCCTTAATTTAAATATTTAATATGTAAATTATGCATAAAATTGGGTTAAGAATAAATACCCCACATGGACAATTTTTATTGTATACCATTTGATAGCAAATCATGTATATGAATTACGCCAACCGGTTTATTTTCGCTGTTTATAGCAAAAAGATTTGTGATTTTTTTAGTGTTCATGATTTTCAATGCTTCTGAAGCAAGAGTATCAGGGGTAATTGTTTTTGGATTTTTGGTCATGATGTTTCTGGCTTTTTCATCAAAGATTCTTGCAGACAGGCACCTCCTTAGATCTCCATCAGTTATAATGCCTGTAAGTATTCCGCTGCTATTAACGAAACCTACACATCCCAGCCGTTTTGAGGTTATTTCAAGCAGAACATTTTGCATGCCAGAGTCTTCATGCAGGACTGGCATCTCTTCGCCTGAATGCATAAGGTCAGAAACTCTTTGAAGTATGGAGCCAAGTTTTCCGCCTGGGTGTCTGTCATTAAATTCTGTTTTGGAAAATCCTTTTCTTTCAATCAAACCGACAGTTAATATATCTCCGAGAACAAGGGTTGCTGTTGTAGAATTTGTAGGAGCAAGTCCCAGCGGGCATGCTTCTCCGTTATTAGGAAGCAGCAGTACAACATCGCCTGCTTTTCCCAGAGAACTGTTGATATTTTTGGTTATTGCAATAAGTGTGATACCAAAACGTTTACAGTAATTTAGAATATCTACCAGTTCTTTAGACTCTCCGCTGTTTGAAATAGCAATTACTACATCATCTTCTGTTATCATTCCCAAATCCCCGTGGCTTGCCTCAGCCGGGTGTACAAAAAATGATGGTGTACCTGTAGAAGCAAGGGAGGCTGCAATTTTTTTGCCAATATGCCCTGATTTCCCCATACCTGAAATGATAATCCGCCCTTTTGAATTTTGCATTAAGTCAAGGGCTTTAGTAAGTGATTCATAATCAAGTTCCTGTTTTAGTTTCTCTAATGTTTGAATTTCTGAATTAACTGTATTACAAGCAGTATGTTTATCAGATAAAATTCTGTCAGTTGCAGAGGTACTTAACATTTTCAAACTCCTTAAATTCTTGAAAATATTTTAGCATAATAGTATAATCTACGAAAGGTGTTATTACAAAGTTTATACGTGAAGTTATTCCATTACAATAAGGGATGTGTGAATATTTAATTGGTTTAGATTGATTAGGAGGTGTTTTTTGAGAGAAGCTTTTAGTTACATGTTTAAGGATAATCTTTTCAAACGAAAATGGGTTATTTATTTTGTTTTTTCATTTTTTAGTGCTTTTTGTATAAATTTGAGCAATGTACCTTTCTTGGGAATTTCAAAAGATGTAGCTTTTTTCTTACAATTGTTAGGTATGGTATTCTTTTTTATCCCGGCAGGGTATATGATTAGTTCTGTTAAAACTATTATTTTACAGAGAGAAAATATAGTACTACCAATGTTTAACTATAAAAAAAATCTTTTTACTGGTTTTAAATATTGTGTTTCAAATATGCTCCTTATATTTGTTGTATTGACTGTAAATCTTATCCTTTCCTTTATCGTCGCCGGTTTAATTGCTGCGGTGTTGAAGGTAAAAGCTATTGTGATAGCTGGAATTGCAGCGGTTATGATTTTATCAGTGTTATTTTTGGCTTATTACTTTCTGGCATTTGTTAGAATTTTTATTGAAACTGAAGCGTGGACTTCTTTTCTAAAGTTGAAAAAAGCAAAAGAACTTATTAAAAAATCATCTATGTATAATAGGTGTTTTGGATTATTTATGCTGGTAAATGTATTGATGGGTATAATAAGTGTAATTGTATTGACAATATTTGGCAAAACTTTAATTTTGTTTATTTTAGCTTCAGTGATTCTTGGAGCGATATCAGCGTACGCAGCTTTTATTAATATGTTTATTATGGCAAAAGCTGTTAACTGGTAAGTGCAAAAGATATGGATAAATAAAAAGCCGTAATAATTTACGGCTTTTTTACTGTTTGGAAACTTTGAATTTATAAACCAAATCTATAGTTCCATCCTTTAATAATATGTTGTTACCAATAAATTTGGGCGATAATACCGCTTCCCTCGCTGCATTTGCTGCTGCATAAGGGCCTGTATTACCTAAAAATGTGTATTCTTTGGCTCCATTTTTATTTATTTTTAAAGATATGATAACTTCGTTATCTTTTTTTAGATAAGGTTTCCAATTATCTATAATACCATTTTCGATTATATGTAGAGTGGGAAAGTCAAGAATATACGTTTTAAAATTTTCAGGATAAGATGCGTATATTGATACATTTGTAGAATTTATATTATTCTTATAAATCTCTTTTGTAAACTGATGATTTTGTGAATAATTAATTTTTGGGATAGTGTCGCCGTAATTTTTATCAAGTGAAACCAATGTACGTTCTAATAAACGAAAGAATACCAGTAAAACTACTAGTATAATAAGAAATTTTTTATTGTTCATTATTATTAATATTCTTCTTCCTTATAGTATTGCATTTGCCTGAAATTTGTAATGGATTTGCTCTACGCTTAAAGAGTTTTGCTATAGAGTCTTTGACTTAAAGCAATACTTACAACTTCTTCCTCTTGCTTATAGAAAACCAAAAACGAATCTCTCTAGCTATATATTTAATGCCGACGGCGGGACTTGAACCCGCAAGGATTTCTCCACACGCATCTGAAACGTGCATGTTTACCGATTTCATCACGTCGGCATAGCTTTTATATATAAATCTTATACGATTTGGTTCTAGTTTTCAAGTAGGCTGTTTTTTGGTGTGGAAATTCGTACTCTTTTATTTGTTTGAGGTGTCTTTTTTCTTGCTACAATTTCCATTTCCGGTGTTGTTTGTTTGTGCTGTTTTACGACCTGAGTTGTTTTTGCTGGTGTTCCGCCTGATATGGTATTTATGTTAGCTGCTGTATTTTCGCATTCTTTCATTTTTGTGTATAAAAAGTTAAAATCAAGTTCTTTGTTTGATATATACCATGGCAGCGGTAAGAACTCTGGAGCAGTCTGTTCATTCAATTCTTTTAATGTAACACTTTTCCTTCTTCTCTGATGTGTGTAAGCTTGCCTTGTATAATCAGCAAAGGCATTTTTAAGAGTTTCATCACCATCTTGTAGGGGTTTAAGATATTTCATCATTGGTTTATATTTGCTTTGGATGGCTTTGCCGCATCTGATTTTGTAGGTTAAATCCTCAACATCCTTAAGAGCCGCTATATCTGAACCCATTATTTGGATTTCTGCATACGTTTCGCCATACTTAGTTGGGGGAAATTTTACGGTCATGTGTATTGCATTGTACCCCATTGGATGTTTTTCGTTAGAATAGCGTATTGGACCTATCATTTTTTCACATGCATTTATAAGTGGTTTCAGTTGTTTATCTGTTGCATAGGCTAATTTGGGTGTTCCATAAAAATTTTCAATTTCAGTAATAGACAATTCGCCTTTTAAAACCATATCTTCAAATTTTTTAAGCACCGTTTCAATACTTTCTTTGGAGGTATCCCGCATAATCAATCTGCCGCCAATCAGATCCTGAATATTTTGTGTCAATTCAGCAAAGTTTTTAACATCCCTTGCCCCGCCTTTTTCCGCAATTGATTCCGGTGATTTAATTCTTGTCTTTATCTTGTAAATAGGTCTATCAGGGTGATTATCTGTTGCCTTCATTGTTGAAAACGCACTTTCTAGCTTGTTTGTAAACATTTTGAAAGGTCGCTGAAGTGTTGAAGCTATTTCCATCCCGAATCGTTTTGATAATCTTTGCCCGGCTTTTAATTGTTTCTCTCCAACCCCGAATGATACGGTGTCCTGGGCAAGAGGTGCAAGATTAGGATATTTTTTATTTATCTGGTTTTGTTGTGTATTTGTCTGTGTATTGTTTCTTACTAAATGAAATAAATTTGGTGTAATTGTTAAGTTCATATTTTACCTTCTATTCTTAGTTCCATTGTACCCAAAATAAAACAGGTAAATAAAAAAAATTGCTTTTTTATTTGATTAAATGCCTTAATTTCTTAATATAAGTTTACATATTCTTTGTTTTGTGTAGTATTTACTCGTTAATGCGACTGTCGTATAATTTATCCAAGGTAATATTAACAATCAAAGAGAGTGAACGGGATATGGATTTTAGAGAAATAGCAAAAGCAGCAAAACAGGCATCTTTTGATTTGGCAAATGTAGATATAGAAACAAAGAATAGAGTTTTATTAGCAATTGCCGATAGCTTGGAAAAAAATGCAAAAGATATTTTTGACAGTAATAATAAAGATTTAAGTGACGCAAAGAAACTTGTTGAATCGGGAGAAATTACGTTTGCCGTGTACAAACGGCTAAAGCTTGATGAGTATAAACTACATGATATGGTGCAGGGAGTAAGGGATCTGGTTAATTTGCCTGACCCTATAAATAGAGTATTGCTAAGGCGCCAGCTTGATGAGGGTATAATACTTGAAAAAGTTTCCTGTCCGATAGGTGTTCTTGGGGTAATTTTTGAAGCAAGACCGGATGTAATAGCGCAGGTATCATCACTTGCGATTAAGTCAGGGAATGCTGTAATATTAAAAGGCGGTAAAGAGGCCATTAATACTAATAGAATTCTTTTTGAACTTATAAAGAAGGCTGCTTCTGAAATAAAGTATTTCCCGACTGATGCTCTGCAACAGGTATTTACACGGGATGATGTAGCGGAAATGCTGAAATGTGATGGGCTTATTGATTTAATTATTCCTCGAGGGGGAAATTCACTTGTACAATTTATTAAGAATAATACAAAAATTCCGGTTCTCGGGCATGCCGATGGTGTTTGTCATATTTATGTAGATGAATCGGCGGATTTAGAAATGGCGGTAAAAATTATAGTTGATGCAAAGACCCAGTACCCTAGTGCTTGTAACTCGGTAGAAACAATTATTGTACACAAGGATTTCCCTTATGCACCTGCACTTCGAGATACGCTTATTGATTCAGGTATTGATATTGTTGATAATCCTCCCCAATGGCATCATGAGTACTCGGATGTTAAGTTGAGTTACTTGATTGTGCCTGATATAGATGCAGCCATTAAGCACATTAACACTTATGGCTCGGGACATACAGATGCAATTATAACTAATGATAAACAAAGTGCGGAAAAGTTTATAAAATTTGTTGATTCAGCGGGAGTTTACCATAACGTTTCAACAAGGTTTGCAGATGGTTTTCGTTACGGATTTGGTGCAGAAGTGGGAATTTCTACTAATAAAATACATGCCAGAGGTCCGGTTGGGCTAGATGGACTTACTATATACAAATATAATATTAGAGGAAATGGAGCTGTAGTAAGTGATTATGCTGATGGTACTAAAAAATTTCATCATAAGGATTTAGAATTATGAAAATAGGGGTAATAGGGTTGGGGCTTATCGGTGGCTCTATTTTTAAACGATTAAGAGCCGGCGGGTATAATGTAGTTGGGGTTTCAACTTCGCAATCAGGAGAGGAAATTTACTCCGATTATTCAGTGTTAAGTGAATGTAAGGTAGTATTTGTGTGTACTCCTATTCATACAGTGCTTGATGTTTTAGATTGTTTATCAAAAATTCTTTCTCCAGAAACAATAGTTACAGATGTTTCAAGTTTAAAAGAATTTGTTACAAAAAAGTCTTATCCTTTTAAATTTATCCCCTCTCATCCAATGGCAGGAACTGAGTTTAGCGGGTTTGATAATTCTTTTGCAGAACTCTTTGAGGGGGCAAAATGGGTCATAACTCCATTTGATAATTCTGATATTTCTGTTCTGGAAGGATTAATTAAAGCTCTGGGAGCGGTTCCTGTTTATACTGATGCAAAGGCTCATGATACTGCTGTTGCAATGGTTTCTCATGCGCCAATGCTTGTTGCTCAGGCTCTTTACTTATCAGCATCCGATAATAATTTAGCACTTAATCTAGCAGCAAGCGGTTTTAGGGATATGACACGGCTTGCTTGTTCTAATCCGGATATGGCTGTCGATATGGTTAATTTTAATCACAAAAATATAGAGCAGGCATTACTGAGATTATATTCTACAATAGGAGATTTGCTTAAGAATTATGATATAAAGCGCTTGACTGAAATCGCTTCAGGGCGTAAAGAAATGTATGATAAAAATGGTAAAAACATTCTTTAGAGGATGGAGAGTTTATCAAAATTATTTAATTTTTTACTTCGTGCTTAATAACATCAACGGGGTAAGTAAGTGTAAGTTTGTTTTCTAGGGCAAGTTTAATGTATTTTTGACGGTTGATTTCATCACCTGTTAACTTAAATAGACATGCGGCTTCATAGCATAAATCACCATTGTTTTGGGTTTTCTCAATACCTTCAAGCAGGATATCCAGTGCAGCATTATTATCTTGATTTGCGACATATATTTTAGCAAGAATTTGATATGCTCCGGTATCCATAGGGTTGTAAAAAATGGTTTTCTTTAAATATTCGGCGGCTTCATCAAGATTTCCGCTTTCATAAGAAATAGCGCCAAGGTTGAAATAGGCCCAACTATAATCAGGAGATATATCTATTACGCGCTTGTAGTTTTCTATGGCAAAGTTTGTAAGTCCCTGTTCTTTATAAATATATCCGGCATAAAAGTATGCATATACATCATACCTGTCAAGCTCTATTGCTTGCAGGAAAAAATCAAGAGCTTTGTTGTAATCTTTTAAGTGGAAATAACATAGCCCTATATTGAATATGGTATTTTCATCCTCCGGTGATGTTTTATTGACTTTTATAAATTCTTCAAGTGCGTCTTTATAATTTTTTTGTTCGATAAGAACTGAGCCTAAGTTGTAACTGTAATCTTCATCCTGTTTAATAGAAACTGCATGTCTGTATGCGTTGATTGCATCGTCTTTCTTTTTTAATTTTTCGTATGCAATTCCCAGATTAAACCACATTTCATCATTATCAGGAAAAACTTTAAGCAGGTATTTAAGATTAGTAATGGCTTCTTCATTGAATCCCTGTTCAAGAAGAAGCATTGCAAGTTCCCTTCTTGCCTGAAAATTGTCGGGAGAAGATTTTAGTATTTTTTGCAGGTTATTAATTTCATTCTCCATACAGTTAAATATATCAGAATTAAAGTAAAAAAAAAAGCCGTCTTAGAGAACGGCTACCAGACTTGGGGAGGAGGTATAAGAAACGAAATTGTTTCTTATATTACTTACTACGGCAACTTGTAAAAAATCTTTAAAATTAGAGTTAAAATATCCTACAAATGGTTTACTTTTGATGTTTGGAGTGGTAAAATTAAAACTATGCGAAAACAAGTTATACCTTTAATTGAGCCATTAAATGGCGAGGTTGAAATTCCTTCAGATAAATCAATATCACATAGATCTGTTATCTTTACATCTCTTGCAAAAGGGCGTTCTGTTATCAGTAATTTTTCAAAGGGAGCAGATTGTGTTTCATCTCTTAATGTCTGTAGAGGGCTTGGTGTAGAGATTAATTATCTTAATGATAAAACTATAGAGGTAATATCTGCCGGACATTTGAATCCGCCGGTTTCAGACCTTTATTGCGGAAATTCTGGAACAACAATGCGACTCATGTCCGGTATACTTGCGGGGCAAAATTTTAATGCAGTTTTAAACGGTGATGAAAGTCTTTCCAAACGTCCGATGAAAAGAGTTATAGAGCCGCTTACCTTAATGGGTGCATGTATTCAATCTAATGATAATCACGCGCCATTAGTAATTACTGGCAAAAATCTGCACGGAATTACTTATTCATCAAAACTTGCAAGTGCTCAGGTTAAATCATGCGTTCTTCTTGCAGGGCTTTTTGCAGAGGGGACAACCTCTTTTACAGAACCTTTTAAATCCCGCGATCATACAGAAAGAATGCTTAAAGCAATGGGTGCCGATATTGAGGTTAAGGGGAATATTTCTACAATATCAAAATCCATACTTAGACCTGTTGATTTTTCTGTCCCAGGGGATATTTCTTCTGCTGCGTTCTTTATAGTAGCAGCACTTATTTGTCCCGGGTCGGAAATTATTCTTAAAAATGTAGGGGTAAATCCTGCAAGGACAGGTATTATTGATGTAGTAAAACGTATGGGCGGAGAGATAAAACTATTAAATGAAAGGGATGAAAATGGTGAACCTGTTGCAGATATTAAGGTCGCTTATTCTTCTTTATGCGCATGTGAAATATCGGGCGCTGATATTCCACGCTTGATTGATGAACTCCCTGTAATTGCTGTACTTGCGACTCAGGCAGAGGGTACAACAATTGTAAAAGATGCCTCTGATTTAAGAAACAAAGAGGAGGATCGGATAACTACTGTTGTTAATGCTCTTAAATTGTTAGGTGCAGACATTACGGAATATCCTGACGGATTTGTTATTAACGGGAAAACAATATTAGAAGGCGGCTGTGAATTAAATGCATTTCATGATCACAGACTTGCAATGAGTTATTATATTGCAGGACTTATATCTCATAATCCTGTGGTTGTAAATGGCTTCGAATGGTCAAAAATATCATTTCCCGAATTTGAAGAACTTATGGAGCATTTGAGAATTGGTTAAGTTTTTGCCATTTGAGTATAACACCGGGGCTGAAAACATGCGGATTGATAAAATGCTTTTGGATGAAGCCATTTCTAATAATTTGCAAATGCCTATATTCAGATTGTACGGTTGGCGACCGGCATGTATTAGTCTTGGGCGAAATCAAAAAGAGGGATTTTTTGATGAGAATATTTTGAAAGAAAATGAAATTGATGTAGTAAGACGTTTAACCGGAGGCCGCGCACTGCTGCATGATAAAGAAATCACCTATAGTATAGTTCTTCCATGTGATTATTTTGAAACAGCAAAGAGTGTTATGGAATCATATAGAGAAATTTGTAAGGTACTTATAAAAGCTTTTAATAAAATGGGGATAAATCTTACAATAGGAGGTGATTCAATTAGTACAAAATATGATTATTGCATGCTTGTTTCTACAGGTGCTGATTTAAACTATAACGGTAAAAAGCTTATAGGTTCGGCACAGTATCGTTCTAACGGGTATATTTTACAACACGGTTCAATTCTTTATGATTACGATGCAAAACTACTTTCAAGGATATTTCGCTCAGAAATTATTGATACATCACATATTACTTCAATAAAAGAAATATTACCATTTATGTCTATGGAAGAATTTGGTATTCTTTTTCAAGATACTGTTCGGGATGTGCTTTTAAATATATAGTATCAATCATTTGTTTCAAAATTTTGTTATAAGGCGTTGGTATATTATGTTTTTCCCCAAGTTCTATAATTGTTCCTGCAAAATTTTCAACTTCTGTTTCTCTGCCAGCTTCAACATCTTGTAGCATGGATGTTTTCCCCTCAGGAATCATGGTTTGCAGATGTTTGATAACTTCATCAATCATTGTTTCCGGTTGGTGTATACCCTCTGCCTTTGCACACAGCTCAACTTCTTTCATAACATCTTTTGCTAGTGACATAAAACCATTATTTACGAGCATTTCTCCAAAGGTCATGTTTAAAATGGCAGAAAGCTGATTGCAAGCAGTATTAAGCATAAATTTGAGCCATAAAGCCCGGTTCATATCCTCAGGTGTTTGATAATCAATATTTACTGAATCAAAATAATTTTTAACCCGTTCAATATTTTTTGCGGTATCACTGGAAGGTTCTTTAGCGCCGAAAACTATTGTTGCAACTCCGTCATGAGTTATATTCTCCCCGCTTCTCATTGCACTGTGACCTATAAAATATGATAATAAAAGTTTATCCCAGCCGTAACTTTGTGCGATTTTTTCTTCACTTGTAACACCATTAAGAAGAGAAAGAATTACAGTATCATGTTTAACAAAATTTTTAATATTGTAAATAGCTTCCTCAAGGGTTTTGTATTTTACAGAAAGAAGTATTAAATCGGCTTTATAATTCATATCATCCGGTATGATATACTGAAAATTAAGAGTTTTACCGTTAAAAATACGTGGTTGTTTTTGATATCTTGCTAATCTGTATTCATCTACCAGTATTTTAAGTGTGTCCGGTCTTGAATTTAGAATTTTAACAGCAAATGCTGTTCCGACAGCTCCTAGGCCGCAAATAATTACATTTTTAATTTCATCCATATTTGAATTATAGCACTAATTTTTTATAAGAAGAATATTTGTTTGATTAATTTATTTTTTAATATTGCTCTGATATAATATTCAATTTTGTCAATTTTGCTAATCCGTAGGTATAATAAGCAGGAAGCAACTATAAAGAATAATTAATTTGCATCCTTTATGGTATTTCTCGACCTTTCTCAATGGAGCCTGTGAAATCCATAATTATTAAATCTTGTTATTATTTTTGAGGGGCTGGAGTACCGGTTTACGGGGCTGTATATAGCAGGTAGTAAAGCTTCCTCTTTATACTATAAGAAATTATACTAATGATAATTTGTCATACCAATTATTAATTTTTTGTTTATTTTTTTTAGTTTTTCCTAAAAGAGTGATTTAATAATATTGTAGAAAGATTATAACTTAAATTTCATAGAAAAGGAGATATTTAAAATGGCAAAAACAATTGGTATTGACTTAGGAACAACTAACTCGGTAGTTGCAGTCATGGAAGGCGGACATCCTACGGTTATTGCAAATGCTGAAGGAACAAGAACAACCCCTTCAATAGTAGGTTTTACAAAAAATGGCGAAAGACTTGTTGGTCAGCTGGCAAAACGGCAGGCTATAGTTAATCCGGATAAAACTATAGCGTCAATTAAACGTCACATGGGTGAAGATTATAAAAAGAATATAGATGGTAAAGATTATACGCCGCAGGAAATTTCTGCAATGATTTTAAGAAAACTAGCAGATGATGCAAGTGCATACCTTGGTGAAAAGGTTACATCAGCAGTTATTACAGTTCCTGCATATTTTAATGATGCACAAAGACAGGCAACAAAAGATGCTGGTAAAATAGCCGGACTTGATGTTTTACGTATAGTAAACGAGCCTACGGCTGCCGCTCTTGCTTATGGTTTGGAAAAAGAAAAACCTGAAAAAGTTCTTGTATTTGACCTTGGCGGCGGTACTTTTGACGTATCTATCCTTGAAATAGGTGATGGTGTTCATGAAGTTCTTTCTACATCAGGTGATACTCACTTGGGTGGGGATGACTTTGACCAAAAAATTATGGATTGGATTACATCAGAATTTAAGAAAGATACAGGCATTGATTTAACTACAGACAAACAGGCTATGCAGCGTATTAAAGAAGCTGCTGAAAAAGCAAAATGCGAACTTTCTACAATTGTTGAAACTCCTATAAGTCTGATGTATATTACAGCAGATGCTAATGGACCTAAACACCTTGAAATGACTTTGACAAGAGCAAAATTTGAAGAGCTTTCAAGGGATTTGTTGGATAGGTGTAAAAAACCGGTAGAACAAGCATTATCAGATGCCGGGCTTACAAAAAATGATATTGATGAAGTAGTCTTAGTTGGCGGCTCTACACGTATTCCTGCTGTTCAGCACTTGATTAAAGAATACACAGGCAAGGAACCTAACCAATCAGTTAACCCCGATGAAGTGGTTGCTGTTGGGGCGGCTATTCAGGCTGGTGTACTTGCAGGCGAAGTTAAAGACATTGTTCTGTTGGATGTAACGCCGCTAACATTAGGTATTGAAACTCTTGGTGGTGTTATGACACCTCTTGTTCCAAGAAATACAACAATCCCTGTTTCTAAATCACAAGTGTTCTCTACGGCAGAAAATAACCAGACTGCGGTGGATATCAATGTCCTTCAAGGTGAAAGACCGATGGCAAGTGATAACAAATCTTTGGGTATGTTCCGTTTGGAAGGGATAGCTCCAGCAATGAGAGGTGTTCCTCAAATTGAAGTAACTTTTGATATTGATGCTAACGGTATTGTTAATGTTTCTGCTAAAGATAAAGCAACTAACAAAGAACAAAAAATTACAATTACAAATTCTTCTAACCTCTCAGAACAGGATATTGAAAAGATGGTTAAAGAAGCAGAAGCTAATGCTACTGAAGATAAACGCAAAAAAGAAGAAGCAGAAATCAAAAATAATGCAAATTCTCTTATATCATCAGCAGAAAGAATTGTTAAAGATTTTGAAGGTAAGATTTCTGATGATGATAAGAAAAAACTTGATGAAAACAAAGCTGCATTGCAAAAAGCTCTTGATGAAAATAAGTCAAGTGATGAACTTAAGAAGCTTTCTGAAGAATTACAGCAAACAATGTTTTCTATTTCTCAAAAAGCTTATGAGCAGGTTCAAAAGGAAGGTGAAACAGCTCAAACTAATAGCAGCGATACAGGCACTTCATCTGATAGTTCAACAAAAGACGATGATGTTATTGATGCCGAGTATGTAAAAGAATAAGCTTTTTTCTTAATAATAAAAAGGTTTCGCTTATAAATTAGCGAAACCTTTTTTATTTATATAATTACGATTATATTGTTAAATTTTGTAACAATTTTTGTTAATATTCTAAAGTTTTTATAAATTTTGCCGATAACCATAATATAAGGGACAATGAAAAATAACGGAAAAGGGATATTATTATGGTCGCAAATTTTTCAATATATAACGATAATCATTCATCAAGAGAAAGAAATCAGGAAACTTTACGCAAACTAGCTAAAGATATTTTTCAAAATGCAGATAAAAAAGAACGTAATATAGAGCATGTTATTACCCAGCGGGAGGATTATACAACTAAAACATATATTCCTGCAGAAACATATATTTGTAATATTTCATCAAGAGCTTTTATTAATAATGATTTAGAGGAAAAGATTAATTTCCTTAAGAATAAAGCTGCAATAAGGTCTTTTTCAAAAGAATATGGTTCAATGACAGAAAATATTTCAGAGACGGCTGATTTGTTTGAGTTTATACCGGACGAAAGTAAGAATATTTTTGCCGCATAAAATTATAAAGATAATTATAATAGGTTTACTAAAAAATATTAAGAATTATTGATTTGATTGATTTTTTATTGCTATAATTTGAATATGAAAAGAAAGCTTATTACTATTATAGCAATAATTTTTTGCTTTTTAGGCCTGAATAAAATATTTTATGATACATATATAAAGACAGTAGCTTTAAAAAATAACCGTTTAATTGTCAATAAAGAGAATATTGCACCTCAAAAACTTTTTGAACAGGTTTCTCTTCTTATTGAAAAACAGTATGTAGAAGAAAATTTGAACTATCAAGATTGGAAACGCTGGACAAAACGTTATAATGGAAAAATAAAGACAGAAGATGATATGAAGGTTGCAATTGATACAATGATTGCAAGTCTTAATGAGCCTTATACTCATTTTTTAAATAAAGAAGAATTTAAAAATTTAAATACATCTATAAAATCAAAAATTTATGGTATAGGTGTAAATATTTATAATGATTCGGGTAAAATTACGGTTTATAGTGTTCTACCTGATACTCCAGCGCAGCGTGCCGGCTTAAAACCCGATGATATAATTCTTAAAGTTGGAGATGTAGAATGTAATGGTAAAAAAATTGATCAGGTTGCGGATTTGATACGCGGAGAGAAAGGTTCAACAGTTCAATTAACATTAAAACGGGGAAAACAAGTACTTGTTACAGAACTTACGCGTGAAGAAATAAAAATTAAAACAATTGAAACTAAAATATATGATGAAATAGGGTATATTAATTTGAGTAGCTTTTTAAGCTCTGATATGCAAAAAGAATTTAATTATGCACTTGATAAAACAAAAGACTGTAAAGGATTAATAATTGACCTGCGCTGGAATACCGGAGGGCTTCTTGATAATGCAGTTAAACTTGCCGAAATATTTATTGAGTCTGGTCCTATAGTAAGCGTTGTAACTCGTGGTGGAAAAGAAAATACAATAAATGCAAATACAACGACTGAAAAAATACACAAGCCTGTAGTTGTTTTAATCAATGAAGCCAGTGCGTCTGCCAGTGAAATTTTTTCAGGGGCAATGAAGGACTATGATAGGGCAACAATTGTTGGTCATAAATCCTTTGGTAAAGGCATGGTTCAGAGTGTAATACCGTTACCGAATGAAACAGGTATAAATTTAACAATAGCGAAATATCTTACCCCCAAAAAACATGACATTAATAATAAGGGTATAGAGCCTCATATAGTTGTTGATCAAGGTGAGGTTCCTTTCAATCCTGCAAAAGATAAGCAGTTGAATACAGCAAAATCTATTTTACATAATATGATTACGTCCGATAATGTTTTGCATTTATCGAATATGTAACATTTTGTAAATTTTTTTTTAAATTGTAGCAAAATTTTTTATTCTCCTTTTTTCAAGCGAAAGTAATCTAGGAATATAATTACTTGAAAGGAGTAAATACCGTATGGACATTACAAATCAAAATCTTGGATTGAAAAAATTATTCAACAAGAATATTATCAGTTATCAGGAAAATCCTCAGTCTGACTTTGAACAACAAGGATTTCAGCCACAACCTGTGGAATTTCAGGGGCTGAATGGATTAAAAGGGCTTGGAACTTATGCACAGGCAGGTTTAAATGTTGCAAAAAAGCTTCCTAAAATGGCACCGGCAGTTCTTTTATTAGGTACCGGGGCAGCTGCTCTTACTGGCTGTGAAAAAACTGAAATTACAGAAAACTGGACATTAAATGTTACTGAAAAATCTGAAGCGGATGAGCTTTTAAAAGAGTTAATAGAGCTTTTTAAAACTTTTATTCAGTCTAATAGCGAATTTCAGGATGCACTTCTTAATGCAATAGATTATTTGACTTCACTGGTAGAGTCAGGTAATGAGCAGGATAAATCATACTATGAGACAGTTAATGCAATGATGAAAATTTATGAAGAGCTTTTAAATAGTATTAATGATAATACCGAAGAAAGTGTAGAAGTTGCAAAGCAAGGTTTAGAATTAATGAATAATATTCTTGCAACATTGCAGGAGAATAATGCATTAATTTCTCAATATGGTGAGAGTATTCTTTCATATATGGAAACAGTTAAGAGTGCAATAGAAAACGGTAATAATTCTATTATTGCTGTACTTGAACTTATGTGGGCTGATATTCAAGAAGGTAATACTGCTATTATTGATAGTATTGGGGACTTAGGTACAATTATAGAAGTAAATAATGATGAACTTCTTAATACGATTACAGAGATTTATGAAAATAGTGAAATATCAGCAGAAGAAAGAAATGAACAAATTGTTAACGCTATAAATGAAGTTAAAGTGATTGTAGAATCTGTACAAACTACAATTGATTCTCAAAGTGGAGAATTAAAAGAATTACTTCAAGAGTTCTTTGATGAATATAAAGAAGGACAAATTACTTCCGAAAAAATGATGGAACTTATATACAATGCATTGATTGAAGGTAATACATTAAATGAACTGCAGTTAAAACAAATACATCAAATTTATGTAGAACTGCAAGAGGGTAATGTGACAGTATCAGAAGCTTTGGCTGAAATTGCAGAATTGCTTGGAGATATAAATGAAACGTTACAAGGTATGAGTTCACAATTAAATAGTATATTGACAGAAGTAGTAGATATTAATAACAATGTAAAAGCAGGTAATCAGGCAAATGCTGATAATTTTGCAGCATTATTGGAGAATGCTAATCAACAAAGCAAATATCTTCAACAATTAGTATCTTCTAACCAAGAGCAAACCAAATTACTTACTAAGTTAAATACAAGAGCGGAAGAAGCAATTGAAATACTTAATAATATTAAGGAAAGCGTTGGAGAGATAAGTTTGGAAGAACTGTATGAAGTGTTAAATGAAAATAATGAAGAAATAGTTACAACAATACAAACAGTGTTTGAAGAACTGGGTATAACAATTGAAAGTACTTCACAAGATGCTGTATCGCAAATTATTGCTGAACTAGAATCATTCAAGGAAGTTATTACAGATAGTCAGGAATCAATGAGTACAATATTGAATATATTGTCATCAATTGATTTGAATACTTCATTAAGTAATCTCCAAATGCAAGAATTAATCAACCTTGTAAAAGAATTGCAAGAGTTAGCAAATGATGATAATGCTACACAGTTAGAAATCAGTTCAAAACTTGATGAAATTAAAGAATACCTTGCAAGTATTGACAGTACGTTAACAGTAATCAGTGGTAAATTATCTGATGCAATAGAAAAGGTAAATACTGTAATAGACCAAAATAATCAAGTTCAATCACAATTTGCACAGTACTTTGAACAATTGCTTCAACATGCAGAACAACAAAATGCATACTTGCAGCAGATGATAGTAATTCAAAATGCAAATAAAGAGAATACAAGTACATTAATAGAGCAGTCTGAACAGATAATAGAATTACTTAAGAATGCAAATGATCAGCTGGGTGATTTGAATTACACTCAATTAATAGAAAAACTTGAAAACATCAATGCAGAGCTGGCAGCACAGCTTCAAGAAATGATAGAAAATCTGGGTATTACAATTAATAACAATACAAATAATGCAACTGCGCAAATTATTGAAGCACTTGAATCATTCAAAGAAATGATTTCCGATAATGAACAAGCAATGGATACAATAATTAACATATTATCATCAATTGATTTGAATACGTCATTAACGAATTCACAAATGGATAAATTGTTAAGTATGGTTAAAGAGTTGACAACGCTAGTTGATCAAGGTAATACCTCACAGGAAGAAATCAATGCAAAACTTGAAGAAATCAAAGAATACCTTGCAAGCATTGATGGTACATTAACAGAAATCAGCGGTAAGTTATCTGAGGCAATAGAAAATGTAAATACTGTAATAGACCAAAATAATCAAGTGTATGCACAATTTGCATCATACTTTGAACAATTGCTTCAACATGCGGAACAACAAAATGCATACTTGCAGCAGATGATAGCAATTCAAAAAGCAAATAAAGAGAATACAAGTACATTAATAGAGCAGTCTGAACAGATAATAGAATTACTTAAGAATGCAAATGATCAGCTGGGTGATTTGAATTACACTCAATTAATAGAAAAACTTGAAAACATCAATGCAGAGCTGGCAGCACAGCTTCAAGAAATGATAGAAAATCTGGGTATTACAATTAATAACAATACAAATAATGCAACTGCGCAAATTATTGAAGCACTTGAATCATTCAAAGAAATGATTTCAGATAATGATGAAGTAATGGATACAATAATCAACTTATTATCATCAATTGATTTGAATACATCATTAACGAATTCACAAACGGATAAATTGTTAAGTATGGTTAAAGAGTTGACAACGCTAGTCGATCAAGGTAATACCTCACAGGAAGAAATCAATGTAAAACTTGAAGAAATCAAAGACTATCTTGCAAGTATTGATAGTACGTTAAAAGAGGTTCTTAGCAAAGTTACAGAAGGTGTGGACAACTTTAACTCCTTCTATAGTGATTATAAAGCTTATGCTGACAAATTCTATCAATCGTTGGAAAATATTTCAAATCAAGTAGGTGATATTGAAAGCGTCTTGAGTGACATTAAGACTAATGGTGATTTGATGTTATCAAAAGTTGATAATATACAATCAAGTATTGAGAACATAATCAGCGGTATGGAGCAAATTATTCAAAATCAGGGTGAAAATATAACTTATGAAGAATTACAAGAAATTATTAGCAATCAAAGTTCTGCTAATCTTGAAGCTCTTGAAAATATGCTGAAATCACTTGGTATAGATGCTCAAGAATATATTGACAGCAAGGTTAGCGAATTAATTTCAGCAATTAAGTCAAGTTCAGCTGACTTAACAACAACTAATAATCTGCTGCAAACCATTATCAATCAATTAACAACAATAGGTTCTACTATACCGGATAATACAGAATTTATTCAAGTTATACAAGAGTTGATAAATGCTTATGAAACTGGAAATGCAAATATCAGTGAACAGTTGCAGGAAGCCAATGATAAGCTTGAATCGTTATATCAAACAGTTGTAAGTATGTATAATGAAGTTGTTAGTATGTCTAGCAATATGAAAACATATCTTAGTCTTTATGAAACAAATACATCAAATATCATAAGTCAAATAAATAGTATGATGGGAGATATAGAAAATATTGATAGCCATCTTGCAAGCTTGAATTCATCCATGACTGTTAATAATAGCTATTTGAATACTGCAATTGAAAAATACAATGAGATTATTGCTAAAATGGAAGAACTGACTGCCAATGGTTCAACTAGTGGACTTACTAAAGAAGATTTAGAAGAAGTCCTTGCAGCTGCTGGTACGTCACTGGAAACAATGCTTAATAACTTAGGTTTGAGCATTATAGAATCAGATATTAGTAATACTAATAGTATAATTTCGGCAATTAAATCAAGTGCAGTAGATTTGACGACAACAAATAATCTTTTACAAACGATTATTAATCAATGCTCTGCTATTGTACAATCTATAAGCAACAACATGGACTATATGACTTATATCACAAATTTGTTGAGCACACTTCAACAAGATATATCATCAGGAAGTTTATCAGTTAGCGAGATTAATGAAAGAATGCAGGAAATCAGTGAAAAACTGCAAGAAATGATTGATTCTGCAGATTCTTAATTAGTTTCTTACTTCTTGTTAGATTATAATCACAATAAAATCCCATTCAGATTTTTTCTGAATGGGATTTTACTAAAGCTATAAATTTTATTTAACAGTGTATCCGGCTTTTTCAAGAGCTTTTCTTTCAGCCTCTACTGCAGCGTCTCTAAGCTCTATATCGCTGTAAGTCATACCACCGAAGAGAGTTTCATCATTATTGTCTTTCCAACTCCAGCTGTATTCCCCTGGGGTTACAGTTGATATTGTTGATTCCATTCCGACTTTTGCTGCAACTCTTCTTGATGTTGTTGGATTGCCATTAATATCTCTAGCTATTTCTTTAGATGTATATTTATCGCGGAGTTTAGCATCTGGTTCTTCTCCACAGATTGCCCAGGTGTAAGTATTGCCACTCTTACAGGTGTAAGTCTTTTTAACTTTAACGCCGTTTGGCATATCTGCACTTGATGCCGCAAAACCATTTACAGTACGTTTAATGAATGTTCTGATTTCGGCAATATCTTTTTCATTTGTGATGGCATTTCCTTTTTGGTCAACGTAACCGAGTCTTACAATACCATCCCAATGTTCACCGGCTTTGTTTTGGTATAAACAATCTTCAGCTTCTGTAACAATCGGATCGATATTAGTTGTTGTGATTGTTGCTGTTTTTACTGCTTGAGGTTCAGCTGCTGGTTTGGTTTGTGGTTCTTCTGCTTGAGCCGGAGCTTTGACAATTTCGTTAACAATAACCATTGCATCATACATAACTTTGTCAAGTTCTTTCTGGTTGATAATATAACCATTTCCGCCTGATGCATTATGTTTGTCTTCTAAGGTAAGGACTTTGTCCATTGCTGCTTGATATGCTTTTTCTGGTGCAATGTCCTCTTTCTTATATGCTTGATATAGTATATTGCCGATAAATGCTGCTGCTGCACTTGCTGCTGCCGGGGCTACACAGCGGTGGTCGCGTTGCTCATAGAATTCCATAATATATTCAACTGCTACCAGGTCATCTAGGTCGCTTAGTTCAACATTACCACCATATTCTTCTGCTTTTTCAAGAAATTGATTATATAAATCGTTAATGAGAGAAGATGATATAGTTCCATCAATATCCGTTAAATCAACACCGCCCTTAAAATGAAGACCAAATGCTATATGAAGTCCATTCAGAGCTGCTGTTAAGCCGGCAGGTAATGCTCCTATTGCTGTTCCAACCAGTGCTTTGCCTACTTTTATTTTATCATATTTAAAGCCCATATCTTTACCGAGACGTTTTACATTTTTTCTTTTTAAATACCCTTCGTCACTTCTTTCTTTGTAGATAGGTGAGAAACTGTATTTACCATCTTGGGTTTCAACAGAACTTATATCTTTTAGTTTTAATCCTGAAAAGTCATCAGAGTTTGTGATTACTGCACCGGCAAGTGTTGTAACTCTCAATATATCAGCAGTTTCGATTTCCTTACCGTCGATTTTAAGAGTTTCAAGAGATGTAAGTTCTTCATCTTTGTTTTCTTCAATGAAAGGTTCGTTAAAATACTCAACGTTTTGTGCTAACTGTGAAATTGCTCTTTCATTGCTTCTTCTATTGAATGTCAAATCGGCACCTGCTGCCTGTGCATATTCTGCTGCTATTTGTGCTGCATCTTCATTTTTGTATCTTTCGGCAAGTTTTTTCTTTGTTCCGACGTAACCTTTTTCAATATTTGAATTAATTTTATTTCTTATTGCAAGTGTATCTAATAAATTATCTACTGAATCTTCGTTAAGGGCTTCTTTGGTGTTACCAAAGTACATGTTTGCATCTTTTAATTCTTTCTTAATAATAGCTCTAATTTTGGATGCTTTAACAGGATCTTCAATCTCGTAGATTCTGTTAATAATATCCATTGATGATGGAATCCCCAGTTCTTTACATTTTGCATCATATTCAGCTTGCAGATTGAATACTTTTTCTTGATAATATAAAATCTTTTTCATATCATTAGTCATATTTTCTGTGGCGCCTGAGGAATTTGCTTCGTTAGCTTTAAAAATTTCTTCTTTTGTAAATTTACCTAACTTATTTTTAGCTTTTTTTAGTTCTTTTTCAAGTTTTTCAACTTCTTTTCTTTCTGCTTTTGTTAATTTGGTTCCTTCAGGAACAATAGATTCTCCATTATCGGGATGTGCACCGGCAGAAGCCACTTCAACATTAGTGATGCTTAAGCCGAGTTCTTGAGCTCTAGCTTCGTAACTGGCAGCTGTTTCTTGAGCTGCTTCTATTTTTTTGTCAGCTTTTTCAGTTTTACCCTTGGCTTCAAGTTTTTCTGCTTTTTCCATTAAAGAAACATATTCTTCTCTGATTTTGTCCAATTTCTTTGCTTCTGATTTTTTGATAAATCTTGCTTGTACTTCAATTGGATTTGTATTAGATTGAACTTCTCCTGCCATAATAACATCCCCTTATTCTTATATCCCGTGTTGAATATATAAAGTATTTTTGTTTTTCAAAATTGCTTGTTTTTTTTAATAAAGGAGTTGTAGATTTGTTGGAATGCTCGCCATTACTGGGTTTTGAACTGTGTTAACAAAACTTAATATTTTAAGGCTATTATATATAACATATATAATTACTTAAAATAATCGACTAAAAGAGTGATTATTTTTTATATATAATTTGTTATACTTTTTATGAGGTAGAACGTGAATAAGACAGATTTAGAACAAAATATACTTGTAAAAGAACATCAAATTGAAAAATTACGTGATGCTGCAGAATTATCACCGGTGTGTGCAGAGTTATATAACAAAGCAATACTGGAAAAAGCTATTCTTAAAGATGAGCTAAAAAGAATGACAGAACCTGTGGGTGCTAAAATATCGGCTAAAATTCGTTCAATTTTATCGATAGGTGAAAAAAGAATTTGTGATTATTTTAAGAGTTAGTGTTTATTAAAAAAGCAAGCATTTGCCGCAGTGCATTTCCGCGGTGAGAAATTTGGTTTTTAATATCATCATCCATTTCTGCAATAGTAATATCATAATTATCTGGAACGAAAATTGGATCATATCCGAAACCGTTGCAGCCGTGTCTGATGTGGGCTATATGTCCTTTGCAATAGCCTGTCGTTTGATATAAAATATTTCCTTCTTTATTTACCAGTGTCATACAACAGATAAATTGCGCATTTCTGTTGGGGGTATCGGCAAGTTCTTTTAATAAACGCTCAATTCTCAAATCCTGAGTTTGTGCATATCGTGCGGAATAAAGGCCAGGGGCACCATTAAGGACGTCAACACATAATCCTGAATCGTCTCCAAGTGCAATCTGTCCTGATAGTTTTGCAGCCTCAAATGCTTTTATATATGAATTTTCTGCAAATGTAGAGCCTGTTTCTTCCGGATTAAACTCATTTGGCGGTAAAATAAACTTTATACCGCTGTCTGCAGCTATTTCGTTTACTTCTTTCAGTTTATTAACATTATTTGTTGCAAGAACTATTTCCATTTACTTACATCCCTTCTTGTGGAATATTAATCATTTTATCCGGCTCCCCAGCGTCGGTTTCTTTTTCCATATTCAATAATTGCATCGCAGAGAATGTTTTTATCAAATTCAGGCCATAACTTTTCAGTAATATAAAATTCCGAATATGCTATCTGCCATAGTAAAAAGTTTGATACCCTCATTTCTCCGCCTGTACGAATCAGTAAATCTGGATCAGGGATGTTGGCAGTATAGAGAGCATTTGAAATGTCATCTTCTGTTAGATTTTCAAGGCACAACTCTTTGTTTTGAATTTTTTCAGTTATAGCTTTGAATGCATATACCATTTCAGCTCTTGAACCATAGTTAAATGCTATTTGTAATTTTACACCTTTATTATTCTTTGTTTTGGTGATTGAATTATCTATAATTTTTTTTAAATTTTTATTTAAAGCTTTAGTGTTGCCGATAAAGTTTATCACAACATTATTTTTGTGCATTTCATCAAGTTCATTTTTAAGGGTATTAGCAAGTAGATCCATTAGAAAATTAACTTCTTCCGGAGAACGATTCCAGTTTTCCGTTGAAAAAGCATATACTGTAATGTACTCAATACCTAAATCATCAGCTGCTCTAAGTGTTTTTTTTAGTGCATTTACGCCCTCTTTATGTCCGATAGCAGATGGCAGATGTTTGCTCTTTGCCCAGCGTCTGTTTCCGTCCATAATGATAGCAGCGTGTTTGAAATTTGTTTCTTGTATTATTTTTCTTGCTATCTCTTGTTTATCTTTGACTAAAACCATAATGATATAATACTACAAACATATTTTCGCTTAATAAGTTGTACATTACAAATAAAAAAATTTATGCTACAATGTAGATTGTATAGAGGAGTTAAATATGAAGAGAATTAATAGATATATTATATTATTGCTTTTAATTTTAGGGATTACTGTGCAAACACCTGCTTTGTCGGAGCCGGAAGCTGTATTACAAAAGCCTGCGGAAACAGAAACAAAAGCAACTCAAATAGTTATACCGAATGATGCTTTACAGGTAACCCCGCTTGCGCTGGTTGCAAATCCAAATGCTTATATTGATAAGACCGTTGTTATGAATGCTGAATTTGATAAATTTTCGACAGTAGGGCTTGATTATCCCCCAGCATTACGAAAAACAGAGGAGTATATAAGTTTTTTGGTATTTAGAGAAGATACCCAGCATGATATTCCCCTGTCAGAGTTAAAATTATTTATTAAGAGAGAGGAAGCTCAAAAGTTCATTGAGCTTAAGTCAAAGGATAATATAAAAATAGTTGGTAAAGTTTTTTCTACCGCTCTTGGTGATCCTTGGGTAGATGTTCTTTCTATGGAGTGTATTAAGAAGTAATTGGAGTTTGTATGCCCAAAAATGATGTATTTTTGACTATTCATGGTCATTTTTATCAGCCTCCGAGAGAAAATCCGTGGCTGGAAGCTATAGAATTGCAGGAAAGTGCAGCACCTTGCCATGATTGGAATGAGAGGGTTTGTCAGGAGTGTTATAATCCTAATTCGGTATCCAAAATAGTTGACAGTAAAAATAGAATATTAGATGTTGTTAATAACTATGAATATATGAGTTTTAACTTTGGACCGACGCTGTTGTCCTGGATGGAAGAATTTGCTCCGCTGACTTATGAAAGGATAATAAAAGCTGATATTACCAGTATAAAGCAGCATAATGGACACGGTAACGCTATTGCACAGGTATACAATCACATGATTATGCCTCTTGCAAATGAACGAGATAAACAGACACAGGTTAAGTGGGGGATAAAAGATTTTGAATACAGGTTTGGCAGACTGCCTGAGGGAATGTGGCTTGCTGAAACTGCTGTGGATGATGATACCTTGCGTGTGCTTGCGGAAAATGGTATAAAGTTCACTATTTTGTCTCCATTTCAAGCTCAGAAAGTCAAAAAGGAGGGGGGTAAGGATTGGACAGATGTAAGCTGGGGAAATATAGACCCTGCCCGCTCATACAGGTACTACATAAAGTCTGCTCCCGGTAAGTATATTGATTTATTCTTTTATGATGGAGCTATTTCCCGTTCTGTTGCATTTGATGAAATCTTAAAGGATGGTAATAAATTTGTGCGCCGCCTGTCTGACGGAATTTCAGATTTGCGTGACTATCCGCAGCTAGTAAATATTGCTACTGATGGAGAAAGTTACGGTCACCATACAAAGTTTGGCGATATGGGGTTATCTTACGCATTTAAGTTAAAAGTAAAAGATGCTGGTTTTAAAGTTACAAATTATGGTGAATATTTAGAAAAATATAAAAGCGACTGGGTTGTAGACATAAAACCTGTTTCATCGTGGAGTTGTTTCCATGGTGTGGGGCGTTGGTTTGAAGATTGCGGATGCTCTACAGGCGGACATCCGGGCTGGAACCAGAAATGGCGTAAACCGTTGAGAGAAGCTCTGGATTTCTTAAGAGATGAAACAGTTACGGTTTATAAGAACCATGCAAAAAAATATTTTAAAAATCCGGGTGATGCACGTGAAAATTATATTAATGTCATTTTAGATAGAAGTGAAACAAATGTAAAGAAGTTTCAGGATGAATATTTCCTGCCGGAGCTTGATAATGAAATGAAGGTCAAGGGGATGAAGCTTCTTGAGATACAGCGTCATGCAATGTTGATGTATACAAGCTGCGGTTGGTTCTTCTCTGAAATTTCAGGAATTGAAACTGTCCAGATAATGAAGTATGCAGCGCGTGTTCTTCAATTGTTAAAAGTATTCAGTAAAAAAGATTTTGAAACCCCGTTTCTTGATTTACTTGCAAATGCTAAAAGTAATATTCCTGAATTTGGGAACGGTCGGGATATTTTTGAAAAATTTGTACGACCGTCTGTTGTTACACCGAAACAAATTGTCAGTTTATGGGCGGTTTCTTCTTTGTACAGGGATGTTGATGATGAAGAAATTGTATATAGTTACAAAATAAAACAAAATTCTTATAAAAAAATATCCAAAGCTGATTCTCAATTGTTAATCGGGAATATTGAAATTGAGTCTCAAATCACGCGTGAGCGGTTGAATATGATATTTGCATTGCTACAATTTTCTGACGGTGATTTTCATTGTGCAATCTCAGGGTATACAGATGAATTTACGGATATAAGAAAAGAACTTATAAGAACGTATTTAACATCACCGGTCACTGAAATATTAAGGTTGATAGACAAGTATTTCGGTGAAGAATACTTTACATTAAAAGACATATTTATTGAAGCAAGGAAGAAATTGCTTGATACACTGCTAAAAGATCGTATGACTGCTTTTGCAAATACTTATGAAACATTGTATTCAGAGAGTAAAGGCTCTATTTATCAAATGCAGGCACTTGGTTTGGAACCGCCGGTTGAATTTAAGCTTGTTGCTCAATATGTTCTTGCAAAACAGTTTAATGCCTTATTTGAAAATGTTAAAAACCCATCTTTTGAGGCTATTCAAAAAGCTATGGATATTAACTTTGAATCAAAGCAGCTTGGAATTAAAATTGATAAATCTTCTACAAATAAAATATTTTCAAAGAAAATAGCACAAAGTGTTGCAAGACTAGCTTCCTCGCTGGAAATTCAGCAGGCTGAAGCAACTTTGGAATTATTAAGTAATATTGAAGATTTGGAACTTCAGGTTGATATATCAGATGCTCAGAGTGTCTATTTTAGTAAAATTGTTGGTTCTTTTAACGAGATACTCCCACATCTTGATTATGCACTTGATAAAGACTTTATTAGTATGCTTTTTGAGGTTGGCAAGCGTTTGAATATAAATACGGAATTTTATGAACAAATGTTTAATAAGGCATTGGTAAATGCAATTAATAGTGATTCAGAGGAGGAAAGATAAATATGAAAAAGAGTATCACAAAGATTTTTGTTGCCTGTTTTGCACTAGGGCTTGGTATAGGTATAGGAGCTAATAACATGGCAATTTCTGATATCCCGAGCAATTTTAAAGTTGCAGTAGTGGATGTTGCTAAGATTGTTTCAGGTTCACAGCAGGTAAAGGCGCTTAAGGATGAGCAACTGAAAAACAAAGCTGAACTTGAAAAATACATTGAAACAGCCAGAGCGGATGTAAATAAACAAACAGATGCGACAAAGAAAAAACAGTTGACAGAGAGATATGACAAAGAACTCAATGCAAAGAGAAAAACTATGCAAATGGCATACAATCAAAAGTTAAAGAAAATAGAAGAAAATATTAATGCTGTTATTGCTCAGAGAGCAAAAGCTGAGGGATATAGTTTGATTTTATCAAAGAGTTCTGTCCTTTTTGGCGGTACGGATATTACTACATCAATCAGCCAGTATATAAGATAATTTTTATTTAATCAATTATGGCAGCCTGTTTATTAGCAGGCTGTTTTTTGTTATAAATGATGCCTAAAGCCGCAATTCCTGTTATTAATAGGGGCAATCCTATAATTGCAAGATATTTGCTTGCTTTTTTAGCTGCTGGTTCTGGGGATTGAATAATTTGTTTGTATTTTTGTATTTGTTTATAAAGTTTGGGATATTTAATATCAAGTCCGAGAGCCTTAAATCTTTTTTCATAAATATCAAACATGTTTATACCAAATCCTTCAGAAACGGCTTTTGTGTACTCTTCCATATAGTCAGGTGTAATGCGGTATCTGTAATTTTCGTATCCGTTTAATTCTCCAGCATCAAAAGTTTTACTTCTGCCAAGTACATCCATAAAATAAAACATTGTATTTTTTCCGCAAAAGGCTTCTGCTGCTTTTGCCTTTACAAATTCGGCAGGATTTGTAAGTAATGTATCAACCGGAATATTGTATTTAGATGACAGTATTTGAGCCTGAACACGTTTTTTCTCTGTTAATGTACGGTATAAGTTTAAATAGTAATTATAATTATCAGGTTTATCAAGTTTTTTGATATCGCCGCCGAAAGTCTCAGATAATAGCTTTATAGTTTCTTCTCTATTTAGTTTGCTAAAGTCAACTTCCTTTATGCCGGCAAATTGCCTTACAGGTAAAACATCATGATTGCCAAGCCCTGCGACAAGGTATTCGGGCGAAAATCTTTGATTTCTAATAAAGGAATCTAAATACCCCCAGCTTTTATCCATATATTGCATTGAGTAAACTTTGGTTCGGTTTTTGATAAAGTTTCGGTTTTGGGTATTTAATGGGAAATCTTCAGGTGCGGCTTCAAATTCATAGAGCAGGTTTTTATTATCAAAATCTTTTCCTGTAGTTTTCTTTACGGTATCTTCAATCATATTTAAGATTGCGTCTGTATTTAAAGCTCTGTGTTCAACATTTTTTGTGTCTTTGTTCGTAATTGTAGGATTTAAGTATGCCCACCCGACATCAAACCTTATAGCTCCGTCATATCGTTTAGCAAAAAGTTCAGTCTTACGTTTAAGTAATTTTGCGGCAGGAGAGTCAGGATTGAGGATTGTATCATAATCTAGAGCAGGCAGTCCCCAGCCAATGGATTTCCCTTGCATAAAGGCTTTAGGAAATGCAAACATTTCTGCTTCGCTAAATCCGATTAACTCATCACCTGTGAGTTTTAACCCCATTTTTTTTAATTCGTTTTTTGATTCTTTTAAAAATTTGTCGGCAAAATACTGTTTGAACCGATAAAAATCTATGTCATCCCTGTTTTCTTCTAAAAGCTGTTTAAGCCGTGATTCTTTTTGAGGAGATGCAAAATCCGGATTATATAGATTTTTATCCAAATCACTCCAGTGTTGTAATGTTTTTTTATATTTTAAAAGTAATCTTTGATATACAGCAATCGGCTCAAGCCAATCATTATTACTTTTTACAAATTCAAAATAATCTTTTTTTAATGGAGTATCATTGGAAATTTTCTTAAATCGCCCATACGCTTTTTTTAGTACGTTTTCGTTAGTTGATTCAAATTTTATAATATTTTCCCAATTTAGGATAGTGTCTTTATTGGGTGTCGTATTGGAATTTACAATAGATTTAACCTCTTCAGCATTAAGTAATGCTCCGTATTTAGCTTTAACGAGTTCTGCCGGAGGTATAAGATGGGAACCTAATGAGAGTGCGGTTGCTGTGTATGGGCAGCAGAAACCGTTTTTTGGCACAATATAATACTCTCCTTGAGGATGGACTTCTATATTTGTAATCCCCAGAAGTGTTTTCATATCATCAATAAATTTAAGTCCTTCTTTGCTAAAAAGGTAGCCTATCCCCGTATCTTTCCCAGAATTATATGGCAGGCACGGGTCATGGAGAATTAATATATTGTGTCCATCGTGTCCTAAAATTTTTTGTATTTCAGGATGAAGTTTTCTTGCTTCTTTTGCTTCATTATTTGTTAATCGTCTTTGAAAAGAGATGTTTTCAATACGGTTTATGTGCATACTAACTCCTATTATATTAATACCTTGAAATAATTTTTTTTGCTAATCTTTCATTTATTTGTTACATACTGCAACATTTTTATATGAGTTTACGTCATAGTAATTGTAGGAATTAAGGAGGATCAAGTATGGGATTTCCTATGAAGAATGAAAATAATGAGTATATTTACGGAAATGATTTTAGCAATGAAAATGAAGAAGTAAAGACTTTTAGTTCAATAATGGATTCTGATGACCTTCTGCAAATGTATCTAAAAGATGTAGGCAGAACAAAGATGTTAACACCGGAAGAAGAACTAAAACTAGGTAAAATAATAAGGGAGGGAAAAGGAAAAGAAAAAGAAGTTGCAAAACAAAAGCTTGTAAATGCAAATTTACGGCTTGTTGTAAGCATTGCAAAAAAATATACAGGTCATGGCGTATTATTTATGGATTTAGTTCAGGAAGGCGGATTGGGTTTGATAAAGGCCGCTGAAAAATATGACTATAGAAAAGGGTATAAATTTTCTACCTATGCGACCTGGTGGGTTAAGCAAACAATGATAAGGGCGATTTCAAATACTGCAAAGCTTATCCGGATTCCTGTTCATATGCAGGATAAAATGAGAAAGTATAAGAAAGCTTTTTCTAAATTTACATTTATACACGGGAGGGAACCTGGTGATGAGGAGATGATGGCATTAACCGGATTTGATGCAAAGAAAATCAAACTTATTAAAGCAGCACTGACAAAAGAGCCTATTAGTCTTGACACTCCGATAACGGATGATTTATCTGTTGAAGATTATATTGTGGATACTTCTTATAAATCTCCGGAAAAACTTGCTGCTGATAAAATACTTGTTGAAAGTATGGATGAATTAATGAGTTATCTGAGCGAGAGGGAAAAAGAAATCTTGACCTGCCGATTTGGTATAAATAATGAAGATTATAAAACTTTGGAGCAAATAGGGCAAAATCTTGGCTTTTCTAAAGAGCGTATAAGACAACTGGAAACTGCGGCATTGGAGAAATTAAGACAAAAAAAAGAGCTTCTGCATTTTAAAGAGTATATTAGGAGCGAATAATACTTATAACATAAGAGCAGACAATTTGTCTGCTCTTATGTTTACTTTTTGTTTATCCCCTGAATATTAATTACTTTAATATCCAACCGCCCATTTGAATACATGTTGTGATTTTTTATTTTTTCTGGGGGCAATATCAACAGAAACTTCAGGGGTTTCTATAACAATATCAGCTTTTTGCAGAAAATTATTTTTTTGCATAGTTTCATCTACATTATTAAAGGATTTAAGTGTGTCAAGGTTGTTTTGCAATTCTGTATTTTCATCGTTCAACATGATTGTTTGTCTGGTTAATTCATTCAACTTTAATTCGGTTGCCAGAACAAAATAATAACTTGCAAAAGATATAATAACAACTAACCCTAGCAGTATGCATAATGTCGTGTTAATTTTTTTTATTGCCATATCTCTAACGAAATTCTCCTTCGGGAAATAACCTTCAATAACACGGTTGAAATCAGGTTTAACTAACGGATTATTAACATAATTTTGTTTTGTTTTTAAATTATCAGTTCTATTAGCCGTTTCAGCTGTGAAATAATTATTATTAGCGAGTGATTGCGCCAATGGACTCCCCCCATACTCTGATACACTTTGCCGCCCTGAGTTTTGCACTGCGTGAAGGCGGGTTTATATTTATCTCCTCATCTGTTGGTAGAACCGGCTTTTTAGTTACTAACTCAATTCTTGGCGGTTTGCAGGTACAAATAGGGTTGTTACATCTGCATTTTTGCGCTTCTTTTTTTAGTATATTTTTAACCAGCCTATCCTCTAAAGAATGGAAACTTATAACAGAAATTATACCACCAGTATCCAATAAATCCAATACTTCGTTAAGAATTGTTTTTACATTTTTTAACTCATGGTTAACTTCAATTCTTACCGCTTGAAATACGCGGGTTGCGGGGTGAAGATGGGACTTTATTTTCGGTACGGTATTTATTATAAGGGTGGACAATTCAAGAGTTGTTTTTATAGGGGCTTTTTTTCTTTCTTCAACAATTTTTTTTGCAATTCTTTTAGAAAAACGTTCTTCTCCGTATTCAGAAAAAATTTTTACCAGTTCATCTTCTTTATATTTATTAATAACATCGTATGCTGTAAAGTCTGCTGATGTATCAAATCTCATATCAAGCGGTGCATCTTTTGAAAATGAAAACCCCCGTTCAGTGGTTGTAAGCTGGTGGTATGATGCTCCTAAATCAAGTAATACTCCGCCGTTAATTCTTTCTATTCCCAGATTAGACAGTACATTTCTTATATTTGTGTAAGAGGATTTAACAATAGTCAGATTAGTATAGTCTTTAAGCCGTTCTTTTGCAGCCGTAATTGCGTCATCATCAATATCAAATGCAATAAGTCTTCCGGATGGAGAAATTTTTTGCAAAATATATTCGCTGTGTCCTCCTCCGCCGAGTGTGCAGTCAACGTATATTTTCCCCGGCTCCGGATTCATAATATCAACTGCTTCTTTTTTCATTACAGTGTAGTGAGTAAACTCTGCCATTTCTTCTTATTTCCTCTAATACTTTTTGTGTTATTAAAGTTATTTCCCTCGTCGTGCAGTATTAAACTGTACGTTTTTACTTAATCCCTTTTAAAATCCCCTCAAGGACTAATTTAATATGAGCATAATTTAGTCCGCCCTGCAAATATGCAGCATACGGCGGTCTTAGCGGCCCGTCTGCAGATAATTCAATGGTTGAACCTTCAATAAATGTTCCGCCTGCCATAATTACTTTATCCTCATACCCCGGAACATCATCAGGAATAGGGGTTACATAGGAATTAACAGGGGAGAGTGCCTGTATTGTTTTACAAAAATGTTCAAGCGGTTCCTGCTTGTCAAATATAATAGTCTGAATAATATCTGTTCTCGGTTCATCATGACGCGGAGTTGATTTGTAACCGATTTCTTCAAAAACTTTGCTTGCAAGAACAGCACCTTTTACGGCATCAGCAACAATAGACGGAGCCATAAAAAGTCCCTGAAATATTAATCTGTGCTGATTTAGCATTGCTCCGCCTTCTGCACCTATTCCGGGAGCGGTAAGAGCCATTGCCGCCTGTTCTACGTATTCTTGTTTCCCTGCAATATATCCGCCGGTTTCGACAATCCCGCCGCCCGGATTTTTTATTAATGAACCGGCAATAATATCAGCACCTGCTTCAAGCGGTTCCTCTTTTTCTACAAATTCGCCGTAACAATTGTCAACAAAACAAATGCAGTCGGGATTTTTGGATTTAACAATATTGACAATCTTTCTTATTGTGTCGATGTTTAAAGATTTTCTTGTTGAATAACCTCTAGAACGCTGAATTTCAACCATAGTAACAGATTGGTCTATGGTTTGTTCAAGTTTTTCAAAATCAACTTCTTCGCTATTAGTAAGCGGAATTTCATCGTATAGTACACCGTGTCCGATTAGAGATTCCCGCTTACCGCCCGTCGTCCCGATGACTTCCTGCATTGTATCATACGGTGCGCCTGCAGCCGATACAAGCTTATCACCGTATCTTAGATTACCGAATAGTACACATGACAGAGCGTGTGTACCGGATACGAAGTGGTTTCTTACGATAGCAGTTTCAGCACCGAATACTTGTGCAAAAACTTTATCCAGAACCTCTTTACCTGTATCATCATGCCCGTAACCTGATACAGTGTAAAAATGCTCCGGTGCAACTTTGTTATCAATAAATGCTTGCAATACTTTTCTCTGGTTGTAATCTCTTATTTCGTCAATATAATTAAACTCTCTTACCAGTGATTTTTCGGTTTGTTTTAAATCGTATTCCATATCCCTGAAATCTTACCTCCACAATAAAATAATAGCAAAAATACAAAAAAAAGCGTACCTGAATAAATCCAAGTACGACTTCGTAATTGTGAGGATAAATATTATATTTAGTAAGATAAAACTTTTAACTATGCACCGAATTTAGGAGCCTCTTGTGTTCGACTTGAGAGTGCTGACTCGATGCTTTCTAATCTAGCTTGAGCGTAAGATAGTTGCGCTTCATTAGATGCCTGTTCTATATCTATTTGTGTATCTTCTTCATTTAATGGTGCAAGTGCCATTTCTTCTTCATCTTCAAGTTTTTGAGTTTCTGTCTCCAGCCAGATTGACACTAGATCGCTGTAATTAGTGGTAAATGTGTTGCAATATTGTTGCATCCATTGTTTTTGCATTGATATTGCATTATTCTGTTCTATTTGTTTCTGTTGTGCGATTTGATATGCGTTTTTATATTCATTATTTAGATAATCCTCATACTCTTTCTTTGTCTGAGCATAGTCAGAGTGATTTGGATCCATTCCTATGTATTTCTTGTACCTATTCTCAAGCTCCGTCTTTATGCTCTGCTCAATTAATGAATCAACCGTTACCATTTGGAATTGTTGAGTTACAGCCATCATTTGATTATTCATGATGGAGTTAGTCATTGATGTCATTCTTTTGGCTTGCGCTTCAAGTTTAGATTGCTTCTTTGCATAAGATTTTTGGACCTTTTCAATCCGTTTGGTGATTCGGTCTTTTCTGGTGCCAATAGAAGTTTGCTGTAAAGTCAGTTTATTGACTTTGCGCTTCAGGCTCATTTTTTGATGTAGTAATAATAAATATGCCATTTGCTTCTAGTAGCTCCGTATTTTGTATCCTCATATATATAAAGTATTTGTTATATACTAAAATTGCCAAAAGTATATAAGTTTGTTACAAAACTTTACAAATAATAATATAAAATCCCTGAAATTCTGTTATATTTGGATTTATGTAATTATTTTGTATATACTCTATATTTATAATTATTGTTGTTAAAAGTTAATAGAGTATATAATACAACTCTCTTATCTTATGGAGATATACTATATCCCACTTACATCTAAGGGGAAATGAGGGGGCGAACCAAATATTTATAATAAAAAACAGCAGATTATAGCCTGCTGTTTTTATATAAAATTGTTTATAAAATTTTATGTGTTATCATTGTTCTTTTCTTTTTGTAATTTAATTAAGTCATTATCTATTTCTTCTATAGTCTTAACTAAGTTCTTGGTTACACTTTTATCTAATTCCAACGAATCCATTTTTTCTTTGTCTTTCATTATCATTGCATCAAAATATGCTCTATACACATTAGAAGAATCCTGTTTTGTAAGTAGCTCCGTATGATTCAAAACTTCTAAGTGTTCATTAGCTTTATCATACGCTTGAACCGGTTTGCTCATTTTGTGTGCAGTCATTCCGCCGGCAAGACCGATTAATGCACCGCCTGCAAGTAAGCCTACGTTTTTTAATTGAGATAAATTTTTTAACATTTTCAAATCCTTTCTTATTAAACTAACACTTTTTATTTCTGGATATCCGATACTTATATAACGCATCAGATACTATAAAATTGCTTTTTTTTTTTTTTTTTTTTTTTTTTTTTTTTTTAATTTTTTTTTTTTCCTTCTTTTTTTCTTTTTTTTTTTTTTTTTTTTTTTTTTTTTTTTTTATATTTTTTTTTTTTTTTTTTTTTTTTTTTTTTTTTTTTTTTTTTTTT
>CAYVMC010000013.1:0-49559 GCA_964452495.1 uncultured Muribaculaceae bacterium
TTAGAATTAGTTGTCGCATAGTGTCCAATGGCGATAGAGTTAGCCGTAGTGGAGTCATTTATACTATCGTAAGTATTACTGCCTCTTCCAATAGCGATGGAATATGCAGATTTGTTTGTATTAGCGATACACCCTATGGAGACAGCACCATAAGCAGCCCTAGTATTGGCTCTTTCCCCGATAGCAACGGCGTGGCCTGCATCGACGGTGTTAGCCTGATACCCAAGGGATATACCGTGTTCGATTTCGCTGGTGCCGGAACTTCCAGTGTTAGCTTGACGTCCCATTGCAATGGCATAGTTGCCAGCAGCGCGGGAATTGTTACCGATAGCAATAGAATAAGGTTTGTTTGCAGTGATATTATTACCAAAGGAGATACCTTGTCCGTTAATGATATTAATGATACCGACAGGCTTATCATATTCAAGGAATCCTATTTGAGGATAGTTGCTGTTAGTGGCGATGGTGAGTTTGGGTGTATTAGACCCCATAGCAGAGATTTCGCTGTTATTACCTCCGATAACAACAGATACTGCATCCTGATTAGCGTTAAACCCGATATTCCCGCCGGTCAGACTTGTCCAGAGACAGCGATCAGAGCCAGAAGCCGTAGTTTTTTTAGTAATCATCGGTGCAGATAGAGCCATAACGATGGCGACTACGAGCATAACGACCATCATCTCCATAAGAGAGAAGCCGTGTTTAATCATACCGATATTTTTCATCTTGTCCTATCCTCACTATTATTTATTTAATGTAATAATCTATATTTTTAAATTAAATTTCTTTGAATACATTAAGTTTTAATACAGTATATTATATAAGTAACTATTAAATAATGCAACACATTATGTAATGAGTGTAAAATTATTTAATAATATTTTTATGGACGATATAAAAAAATTACTCGGGCTAAGAATTAAGGAAATCAGAAAAAAAAGACAAATGACTCAGGAAAAACTTGCTGAAAAAGTTGGAATAGAGCCGCCCAATATGAGTTATATTGAAACAGGAAGATTTTATCCATCCCCTGATACTTTGGGTAAAATAGCAAACTCACTGGATGTAAAAATATATGAATTATACAAGTTTGATTATCTGCGTCCTGTAGAGGAATTAAAAAAAGAGTTATACAATAAACTTGATAATGATGATAATTTATTACGACTTGTCTATAGAATTTGTGAGTCCCTGTAATCTGCTATTGACCATGTAATGTTTTGAGGGTACACTTAAAAACGAAGGGTTTAAACAACCTGTTTTTAATGGAGTTTTAAGGGGCTTTTAAAATGAATGACAATGTTGAGTTGAAAAGATTTACTACCGGACAGTTTTTAAATTTTGCTTTAGGGTTCTTTGGTTTACAGTTTGCCTGGCAGATGAGAATTATTCTTTCAGGACCTGTTACGGAAGGGCTTGGCGCTGATCCTTTAATATACGGGCTTATTTGGCTGGCAGGGCCGTTTACCGGAATGATTGTACAACCGCTTGTCGGGGCATTGTCTGATAGAACAAAAACAGTTTTTGGGCGCCGCCGCCCGTATCTGTTTTTAGGGGCGCTTATTTCAGCTTTTGCCCTCTGGATTTTCCCTAATTCCGGACTTATTGCAGGAAAAATAGGCGCACATTACAATCTCCATTTGCCTGATGTAACAGGGCTGGTTATTGCAGCAATTATGATATGGATTATCGATGCCTGTATCAATGTTGCTCAGGGACCTTATAGAGCGCTGGTACCCGATGTTGTTCCGCCTCAGCAGCATTCTGTAGCAAATTCTTATATGAGTCTGTCAATTGGTTTGGGGTCGGTTGTTGCAGCTGGTGTTGCTCCGTTCCTTAACTGGGCTTTTAACTATCAAATGCCTATACCCGCTCAATTTATTATGGCTGCACTTGCTTTTGTTCTTGCTATGACCTGGACATGCATAACTATTAAAGAACACAGCACTAAGCAGGCAACAGTACAAAATAATGAAAACAAAGAAAAATTCAGTTTCTTTCAATCATTAAAAGACTTTTTTGCACTCTCTCCGGAAGTATCAAAAATTTGTCTTATGCAGTTTTTTACATGGATTGGTACAATGTGCCTTCTTATAAACTTTACACAGTATGCAATACATACGGTCTTTCAAATTCCTGATTTGAGTGATGCATCAGAAATGGCAAAGCAAATTTTTGAAAGTAAAACACTTGTTGCAACAAACTTTTCATCTGTATGTTTTGCGGTATTTAACCTTATATGTTTCCTTGTTGCAATACCTATTGGTTTTCTGTCCGCAAAATACGGTAATAAAAAGGTTCATATAATTTCGCTGATTTCTATGGCTCTTGCATATTTAGGCATGGGGCTTACTCATAACCATAAAGCGGTAATCCTTTTGATGGCATTTTCCGGCATCGGGTGGGCAAGTATTTGTGCTCTTCCGTTTGCAATGTTATCCCAATATATTAAAGCCGGAACCGAGGGAGCCGTTATGGGTATATTTAATATATTTATTGCCGGACCGCAGGTACTTGTTTGTACGCTTGTTGCCTGGTTTATTAACAGCTGTTCTTTCCGTACGCCGGATGGTGGTATTAATTACCATTGGGAATACGCTTTTCTTGTTGGTGCGGTATCTTTAGTATTTGCTGCAATAATTGCTGCATCTATAAAAGAAAAAATATTTACATCGGGACGGTAGTGCGGGGTGAAGCTTGAAAAGACGTGTACTGTTAATGTATCCCGAGTCACCTGTTATGAACAGGGAAGACCGCTGCCAGCAGCCTACTGAAAATCTGCTTGTTATTCCACCACTGCCGCCTGTTGATTTGATGTATATGGCAGCAATCGCCGAACAAGCCGGATGTGAGGCTAAAATTGCGGATTACAGTCTCGGCGGGAATTATGAAAAAGACTTAAAGGAATTTAAGCCTGATTATATAGTTGCAAATATTACTACACCGACTTTTAAATCGGATATGGCAGCACTAAAACGTGCTAAAGAAGTTTTACCATCGGTTAAGATTATTGTAAAAGGTGCGATTTTTCTTAATTACAATACAAATGCGATTTATGAAAATCAGTTTCTTGATTATGTGATTATTGGCGAGCCGGAGTTAACTTTAAAAGATATTCTGGATAATGTTCCGGATAAAGAAATTCCGGGTATTTGTTACAAGCATAATATGCAGGGAGTTAAAAATAAGCTTAGAAAATTTAATGATAATCTTGATTCGCTTCCTTTTCCTGCAAGACATCTTGTGAACAATAATCTGTATCGCCGTCCGGATAATGGTAAAGTGCAGGCGGTTATAAAGGTTTCACGCGGATGTCCGTTTCACTGTTTCTTTTGCCTTGCAACTCCTGTATCTGGAATGAAAGTCAGAGTCAGAAGTGCAGAGAATATTATTGCAGAAATAAAAGAGTGTATTGAGAAGTATGGTATAAGAAACTTTTTATTCTGGTCTGATATTTTTGATTTAGATAAAAACTGGACAATGGATTTGTGCAATAAAATTATTGATGCCAAACTAAATATTATCTGGTCGGCAAATACAAGAGCGGATACTGTTACGCAGGAAATGGCAGATTTGATGTACAGAGCAGGATGCAGGCTGATGAGTATCGGTGTGGAAAGCGGTTCGCAGATGATTCTTGATAATATAGGCAAGCGGCTAAAACTTGATACTATAAGACGTGCCGTTAAAATTCTAAAAAAAGCAAAAATAAAAATTTATAATTACTTTGTAATCGGGCTTCCCTGGGAAACAGAGGAAACTGTTGAGGAAACAATAAAATTTGCAATAGAACTCGATAGTGATTTTATAAGTTTTTATACTGCAACTCCGCTTCCCGGATCACGGTTTTATGATTATGCATTTAAAGAAAAACTTTTTGATACGACTACATCGTATAATGGTGCATACTATTATCCTGTTGTTAAAACGCATAAATTGTCTAAAGAAAAGGTTTTCGAGCTTCACAAACAAGCCGTAAAACGTTTTTATCTGCGTCCTGGATTTATTTTGAGAACTCTTTTCAGGTTGAGAACGTTTACGGAGTTTAAAAACTATTTTAGAGCCGGATTGAATCTGTTGTTAAGAAAGTAATCAGCCTTCAAGCCGTTTTTCTGCAGTAAGTTCTTTTAGTTTTTCAATAGTATTCCGGTAACTTTTTATTAGTCTTTCTTCTTCTTTAGGTTCCGGTACAAATCTTATGTAGTCAAATCCTGGAATTTTACCGTGTTTGCTTTCAGATAGTGTGTATGTATTGTAGTCTATTCCTGTAAGTTCGCTAATCGCTTCTTCTGCCAGTTTTCGTATTTCTTTTGATATACCCGAGTATGGTTCGGAGTTTAGAGCTTCTCTTAGGAGTCTCCGATGTTTTTCTATATTACTAAAATCCCTGTAATCCGTAGCAGGCAGCATATTTTCAAGACTGAATAAGATAGAACTTTTTTCTGGAAATCCTAACAATAACCCCCTTATATCAGCAAATATTTTATCATCACGAAACAGCGGTGAATCGGATGTTAGAAGTGAATTGTATATATTATCAATACTACAGGTTTCTGGTAAGTTTATTTTTGATGTAAAAAGAGATTTGTATTTATTAATTATTGGTTTGCAAAGTTCAGGGTTCAGAATAAAAGTATTGAATATACTGCCGCTGTTGTCTCGAAATCTCATATATTTGCTTACAACATCAAAGCCGTTATATTTTCCGCTCTCAAGGATTTTGCATTCATCCGATAATATTATTGACGGTTTTTGGTTCGATAAAAGGGCAACAAAAATTTTGATATCATTCCAGTTTTTAATAAGATTTAAGTATATTTTTTCTACATTTTCTTCCCCGAAGATTTTTCCGGGTTTTAGTTTTTTATAAACATCTCTTTCAAAACACTCAATACATTCATTAAGTATTTCCAGTTCTTCTTTTGTTATTTTAGGAACTGCGGGTTCTGTCTTAACCATAGTGCTGACTCGTCCAAGAATTTCCTGCGCACTTTTGAGGTTGCCAAAATTTGGACAGGTCTGATTCTTAACAGTATCCCTGTCTTGAATGGATTTGCCAGCAGAATTGTATCTATATTGAGTGGTGATTATAGGAGTAATAGTAAGCATACTGCAATAAAGTTTGTAATACAAAATAGTTGCTGTTATTTTTATGTTTGTTAATAAAAATTAACAAAATAGTTTTTCAATTGCTCTTTAATACTTGATTTGAGAATTTATTTATGTTTCTATATTCATGGAAGTACACTGGTCCTCTGAGTATATTTCCCGCAAAATCAAGCGGCTAGATTTTGCAATGTAGACAGAAAGAAGGAATTAAATAAAATGCTTAAAATAAGACTTAAAAGAATGGGTGCTAAAAAGAACCCGCACTACAGAATAATCGTTATCAATTCTACAACCAAACGTGAAGGCAGACCGGTTGAAGAGTTAGGTTTTTATAACCCAAAAACAAAAGAAATGAAGTTTAACCTTGCAAGTGCGCAAGAATGGGTTAAGAAAGGTGCGCAGCCGACTGATACAGTTAAGTACCTTATGGCAAACTGTAATGCAGACGGTTCTCTAAACTATAAAAAACCAGAAACAGTTAAACTTTCTAAAAAAGCACAAGCAAAAGCGGAAGCAGAGGCTAAAGCTAAGGCTGAAGCTGAAGCACAGGCAAAAGCAGAAGCTGAAGCAGCAGCGGAAACACCTGCAGAAGAAACCGCAGCGGCTGAAGCTTAATTGTTTTATAAGATTAGAAAAGCCCGATATATTATCGGGCTTTTTTGTTGCTTTTTATATGAAGTTCTATTTGTTGTATAATTCCTATATGGACTTTAAAACACAGATAACCGCAATCCACTATAATAAAAATGCAAAGGGATTTATATTTTTTTTGCTCGGTTTATGCTCAATCTTTTATACTGTAGGTGCCGGATTAAAAAATCTACTTTACGATAAAGGTATATTAAAAAGTTATAAGGTCGGGGCAAAAGTTATAAGTGTTGGTAATTTAACAACCGGAGGTGTCGGAAAAACTCCTGTTGTTGCAGAGCTTGCTAAAAACCTTATTTCTCAGGGTGAAAAAGTTTGTATTTTATCACGAGGATATGGCGGTGAACTGTCTAATAAAAATGTAAATGTTATCTCTGATGGTATAAATTTGTACTATAATGCAAAAGAGGCGGGTGATGAGCCGTACTGGCTTGCAGTAAATATTGACGGTGCAGTTGTTGTAACAAGTAAAGACAGAGTAAAAGCAGCGCATTATGCAATTGAACACTTTAAAGTTACTCATATAATTCTTGATGATGGTTTCCAGTACAGGAGACTTGCAAGGGATATTAATATTCTTCTTGTAGATTCTGATAAAATGTTCGGTAATGAAAAACTCCTTCCGCAAGGTCCATTAAGAGAAGGATTTGATGGGCTTAAGCGTGCAGACAAAATTCTTGTTGTGAGTAAGAATGTTGAGCATTCCCGTGCAGAAAAATATGCAAGAGTTCTTTCAAAAAAACTGAATACTCCTGCAAGTGTCTGTAAAACAGAGCCTGAGTATATTTATAATATTAAAACAGGGGAACACTTGAAAAAAGGTGTAGATATTACAGCAATATCTGCCATTGGACAACCGGAACAGTTTTATAAGTTTTTAGAATATGATTTTAATATTTTGCAAACTATTACATTTGATGATCACCACCCTTATACAAAATCAGATGTTGATAATATAAAAGGTATTATTGTTACAACGGAAAAGGATGCTGTTAAACTTGCAAAGTATGATTTAGATAATATTTATGCACTTAAGCTTAAGACAAACTTTGATGTACAAAGCTTTTTGATATAAAAAAAGAGCTGTTAATTAAAACAGCTCAGTCTATCCAACATTCACAAAATAAAAAATTAATTATGCAAAATATCTTTTAAGCAGCCCCTCAAAGCCTTGACCGTGGCGGGCTTCATCTTTTGCCATTTCATGTACAGTATCATGAATGGCATCAAGACCTAATTCTTTTGCTCTTTTAGCAATTGCAAATTTACCATCACAAGCTCCAAATTCAGCTTCTGCTCTCATTTCAAGATTTTTCTTTGTGCTGTCTGTGAGGACTTCACCTAAAAGTTCTGCAAATTTTGCAGCGTGTTCTGCTTCTTCAAAAGCATATCTTTTGTATGCTTCTGCTATTTCAGGGTATCCTTCTCTTTCAGCTTGTCTGCTCATTGCAAGATACATCCCAACTTCTGTACATTCACCGGCGAAATGTTCTTTTAAACCTTGGAGGATTTCTGCATCAACACCTTTAGCAACACCGACAATATGTTCTGTTGCATATTGCTTGCTGCCTTCTTCTATGGCTTTAAACTTTTCTCTCGGTGCTTTACATACCGGACAATTTTCAGGAGCGTTACCTTCACAAACATAACCGCAAATAGTACACATGTACTTCATATACCATACCTCCATTTATTTTAGTGTAAAAATTTGCCGATGGCCGGAGTCGAACCGGCACGAGGGGTGAACCTCATCGGATTTTGAGTCCGACACGTCTACCAATTTCATCACATCGGCAAATATATCCGTGTTACAAGGATAATATCATAATAGTGTGTAAATCTCAACTATTATTTAAAAAAAATTTTATTCCCGTATTGGCCTTAGTCTGTTGGGGATTTTAGAGAAATTTTTCATATAGAAAATATAATTATGAAGAAAATATTACTTATTATATCGTATTTAATTTGCTGTTCCGCTATTTATGCAGCTACTTTTGAAGGTGGAGTGTCTGAAGTAGGACAGGGAGATTCTAATGTAGTAATAGACAAACAAACTAATCAGGCAGTTAGCGGAGCAAAGGTGTCCTTGCCTAAACAGAATTACTCTACTATGACGGATGAAAATGGAGTGTTTCAGTTAAATACGCATGTTGACGGAACATCTATTTTGTCTGTAGAAAAAGAAAATTATCGTCCTTTCTCTATGACAGTTGATGAATACACCCTTTCTGCACCATTAACATTAGGGATAGAAAAAACAAATGCAAACGATATTGTTATAGATAAGGACATGTATCATTTGGGCGATGATAATTATTCTGATCTTTCTGCAAATGCAAGCCAGTTCTCTATGAAAGCGGCGGGACCTTTTTATACGAAAGTATTTGATTTAAAAAATATTGATGTAAACAAAGCTGTATATTTTGTAATTGGCTCAATTATTGGTATTGATACTGCACTTGCACGTAGTATGGGGCAAAATAAAATCACTAATTCTTATGCAAGTCCTCCGGAAGTTTATTTCAATGGTAATAAGATTGCAGAAATAGAATTAAACGGGGATAATCAGAGAATAAAGCTTCCTAAAAACCTCATAAGACCAAATGCAAAAAACGAAATTACAATTAAAACGGGAAGAAATCTTCTTCAAACTTCATATATTGATTATGATGATATTGAGTTTATGAATCTTAGTATTGAAAACGACTGATTTTTAATCAACATATTTAAGGCTTTCTTTTCCGATTTTATCTGCAACAATATTAATAGCTTTAATGTATTTCTTCATTTCAGGTGTTTCAAGCCTGCTTTTTAACAGATTTTTAGTTATAGAACATAAAAATGTACAGATTCCGAATATTGATGTGTCCCACTGTTGTACTTCTTCTCCGTTGAATTTTAAGCTGTAACCGAAATCTTGTGGCTTTGGGGATGGTGAAATATCAATTCTTAATAAATCATTTTCTGTAAAGTTTTCAAATTTATTTTTTAAATATGGTGCTTTTGATGTTACCCGCTTAAGTTCGCTTAAGTCAGGATTACCGTTTTTGTCTGTTAAAAAACAGTTCATTCTGATTGTATGCACTCTCATTTCTGTTGGTGAACCGTATGGGGATAGTACACCTTGGCGTTTTAATAAAATCTTGGGATCCTTTATTCCTGTAAAATTTACCTGCATATTATTTACCTGTATTGTTTGATAATATTATAAGTTTGTGAATGTAAAAATTTGTTGGTAATTTGCCGAACTTTTACAAAAATTAACAAAATCTCCAATATCCAATTAAAAAAATAAATTATAAAAGAGGGTTACAATCTTAATTGGTAATTTCAAGGGTTTAAATGCCAATAATATTCTGTATGTTGTTGATGATTTATAATATGTATTGTATAATAATTTCGTGTTATGCAGAGGTGGTAAAGTATGAGTAAAAAGGTTTTCGGGTTTGATTTAGGTAAGAAAAGCATCGGATATTGTGTAAGAGAAGATCACGATATAAAAGAAGCAGATTCAATAATTATAGAGTTGGAACATGCTGAGGTCGTTTCAATGCGTGATAGACGCCGTATCAAGCGTACACTTGATGCTCATAAGGCAAGAGAAGCATATTTTAATCGAATCTGGCAGCAATGTGGTTTGGAGTTATTGCCTAAAAATGATATAAGGTTTACAAAAGAGTCCTTGAGTGATGTTATTTATAATTCATCTATTTTAAGAATACTTTTACTTCAAAACAAACCGCTTGAAAAATGGCAGATTTATAAAGCTTTGCATAATGCAATTCAACGACGAGGATATGATGTTAACCTGCCTTGGAAATCGGCACAGACGGATGATGATAAGCTTAATGAAGAATTGGCTGCAAGGTATACGAGAGAAAATGATAAGGAATTAATAATAGCAGAAGAATATAAATACCCCTGTTACTATGATGCTTTGAGATTAGGGTTATGGGACGAGAAAATGCCCGAAAAGTTTCATGTATTCAACCCGCAGCAAAATTTTAATAAAGTAAGAACAGTGGGGCTGGTTGCTCCCAGAGAGCTTGTAGTAAAAGAACTCAGGCAGTTGTGGTTAAATGCACAAAAACAAATTCCGGAATTGAAAGAAATAACTATTGATGAGTTCTTGTATGGGGAATATAGAATAGCTTACGGTTCTTATATTAATCCGGTATTTAGAAAATATTGGGGTAAAGAAAAGGATTGGGAAGGTGTATTAGGACAGAAAATTCCGAGATTTAATAATAGAATTATTTCTAAGTGTAAGCTTTTACCAAAAAGAAATGTGTGCAGTGCAAATACAATAGAAAATGTTTCATTAGTACTGCTTTTACAATTAAAGAACCTGAGAGTTACTAATAAAGAAGGCGATAAAATAGTACTTTCACCAATGGAGATAAAAGCTATTTATGAAAATTGGCTTTTAAAAGTTGCAGAACGTGAAAATAAACTAGATACAACCATAACTAAGGCAGAAATAGAAAAAGTAATAGAACAAAAGTTAATTGATAAGATTTCTCCTTTGAAAGCAAATATAAGCGGCCGCTCATCATTTTGCCGCAGGGCATGTGAAATATTGAATGATATAATTTTATCTGGTGAGTTGTATCCTCAAGATATGGATGTTTCTAAGTATGTTGATTATATAAATGCACCCAACGGTATTACGGAAGAAGAAATCCGGACAATGCTTGCTCAAATAGGTGATTGGAATAATCTGTATATACCGGATAAAAGAAATGAAAATGCGATGAGCGGTGAAAACGTTCGAGAAAAAACAGATTTGATGATTGGAGGAATTCCTAATCCGGTTGTGAGAAATCGTTTACAAATATTTAGAGATTTATTGTTTAGTCTTATAGAAAAACACGGGAAACCGGATGAAGTGATATTTGAATTTGTGCGTGAAGGTGCAGATAATTCACTGTATGGCAGCCTAAAGGCAAAGGCTGTTGAAGATTATCAAAAATCTCAGGCTAAACAAAATGAGAATATAAAAAATGAGTTAGAAAATATAAATGCATTAAGTGCTAAAAATTTTGAGAAATTAAAGTTATTAAAAATGCAGTGCGGCAGATCTATATACAGCGGAAAAATGATTGAGATTTCTGATTTTGATAAATGTGACGTAGACCATATTTACCCACGTGCAGCCGGTGGAAATGATGCTTTGTATAACAAAGTATTGTGTTATAGTGAAGAAAATCGGATTAAAGCCGATAGAACACCGTATGAGTGGTTGTCTTCGGATAAAGAAACTTGGTCTGAATATGTTAATAGATTAAATGAAATTAAAAAGAATCTTGGCAAGAAAAAATTTGAATTGTTGACCAGTACACCGGAACATTGCCGGAAACTTATTGATAGTTATAACGGGTTGGCAGAAACAAGTTATATCGCAAAATCTGCACAACAAATTACGGCATTTATTTTAGGCTGGGGATTACAGGTTGAAGGACAGAAACGTCATATCTTTGTAAATAACGGTGCCTCAACTCATGCTATCAGAAAATGCTATGGGCTAAATGCAATCATTGGTGATGCGGAACAAAAGAATAGACAAAATGATAAACACCATGCCCTTGATGCAATATGTATAAGTTATGCAAGAGATTTTAAGTATAACCCTGATATAAAAAAAGATGTGATAGAAGGATTCAATCCGGAAGTTGTAAAGCAAGTAATAGATAAAATTATTCCGATACCTTATACGAATAAAAAAGTTTTTAAAGGGAATATAAAACCATTAGAAACGATATATGGAAAGAGGGTAATTAATGGAAAAACCTGCATTACCGGCAGAGTTTCTCTTGAACAGCTGGCACCTGATAATAAAAAAGTGAAAAATATAGTAGATGAAGTTATAAAAAATGATTTGCTATCAAAACTTGAAGATAAACCGACAAAGGATGAGTGGCAGGAATACTTGAAGAACTATATTCACCCTAAAAAGAGAACAAAAGTAAAAAAGGTCATGGTAATAGTTTCAGAAGGGATACTGGAAAAAGATGAAAATGGCAGAGAGCGTATCGGTGAGTATTGTGATTTTGGCACAAAAGGCACCTTAGGGCAGTTTAAAGCTTCTAAAGGACATAAAGGACAGATTATTTATTACAACGAAAAAGGCTTGGTAAAAGTAATGCCGGTATATTCTAATAAGAAAACCGAAGAAGTAAAAGATAAACTTGTCCAAATTGGTGCAAAGCTTTATGCCGGTGGTCAAATGTTCTATTCTGGCTGTCTTGTCAATATACCGGATGAATTTAAGGCAGGAAAGGCTGTTTATTCGGCTGGTATATATAAGGTTAGAACAATAATGGCGACTGGACAAATAAAGTTAGAAAACAGTAATGGTGTTGAGATATTAACCAGTGCAAAAAACCTTGTAGAAACAGGTTTCTATAGACATAAAATTGACTTTTAAAAAAGTGTGGTTAAATAGATAGCTATGAGCTATCACATTTTGCATATTACAACTCCTAGTTCTACTCTTTTCTCTGATAGAGGGCTGCTGTTTTGTGAAAATAAATCAGAGGAAAAAAATTCTATTGCTATTGCTGATTTAAAAGCGATAATTATTGCAACACATGGTGTCACATTAACCAATAATTGTCTTGCAAAACTTTTGGAGAATAACGTTATTATTTTACATTGCAACAGTTCATACAAACCGGTTGGATGGAGTGTCCCTCTTGAAAGAATAGTACGTCCGCAGGTATTTTATAAACAGATAGAACGAAACTCTGATTTTGAAAATAAATTGTGGAAAAAAGTTTTATTTTCTAAAGTAACAAATCAGGCAAAAACCCTTGATCTTATGGGGGTAAAAGAACATAACATATATAATTTGATAAATAAAGTTCTATTAAATGAGGCTAATATAGCAAAACAATATTGGCATGAATACTTTACTAAATTGGGTAATCCCATAAAACGAGAACATTATAATGCGGAAAATTTTGAAAACGGATGCTTGAATTATGGATATGCGGTAATAAATTCACTGGTGTACAGGTCTATTATAATACACGGGTTAATTGCAAGTTTAGGGATTCACCATAAGGGCAAGTATAAAAGTACTCCTCTTGTGTATGATTTGATGGAGCCTTATAGACCATTTATTGATTATTATTTTTATAGATTTGTTCAGGAAAATGTGTCTGAATATAAAAACTTAAATTACAAGGCATGGTTCAAGTTTTTGGCAGGTTGTATTAAAAATTACCGGCTTAAAGTTAATAATGTTAGTTACAAATTGATTGATACGATTGATATTTATATTGAAAAAATAGTAGAGTCATATTTAAAATCTGATTGCTCAAATATTTTTTTACCTGATATAAACGAACAGTATTTCTATATTGATAAACACAGGAACCGTGAATATGAGGAGTAAGTATAGAATGGGCTGGCTTGTGGTATGTTTTGATTTGCCGGTAGTTGAAAAAGAAAATCAAAGGCAGGCAAATATGTTTCGGAAATCTTTACTTAATCAAGGATATTTTATGCTGCAAAACTCAATCTATGTACGCTCCTGTGTAACTTATGAAAAAACAGAGCAGCACATAAAAAACTTAAAATTAATAGCACCTTCGACGGGATCTATAGTAGCGTTCTACATAACGGATAGGCAATGGGGATTGTCTGTTTGTATTGATAAAAGCGGATATAAACGCTCAAAATACAAAAAGAAAGCGGGTGATAATACAGCAAAACAAATGACATTCTGGTAATTTTTTGCTAGAATATCAAATATAGTATTTAGTTTTATAAAGGATTAGAGAATGAGTTTATTCGTACAGTTTTGTAGAGGAACAAACTATTCACTTGTCAATTATGATTGGACTCTTAATTTAAAATATATTACATTTTTATTATACACTATTTATTTAATTTTGTATATCCTATTATAACATATTTGAAATTAAGAGTAAATCAAAACACCGTGAATTCACTTCCATTACGTATGTAATTATAACATATTTGAAATTAAGAGTAAATCAAAACTCACGAACTTAGTGAATGACGTTAGTTCTAATTATAACATATTTGAAATTAAGAGTAAATCAAAACGAGTCTTCTGGACTGTCATTCGCCGACAGTATTATAACATATTTGAAATTAAGAGTAAATCAAAACATCCACTTGTCACGATAGACCGGCATTAGATTATAACATATTTGAAATTAAGAGTAAATCAAAACAACAAAGAAATCGTTGCTCAAGGTGCTGAATTATAACATATTTGAAATTAAGAGTAAATCAAAACACGGTTTTGATTATGGTGTTTACACTATATATTATAACATATTTGAAATTAAGAGTAAATCAAAACGAATCCGCTATTCTGACATAGCCGTTTTTATTATAACATATTTGAAATTAAGAGTAAATCAAAACTACGTTTCAAACGCCTTACAATATATTAATTATAACATATTTGAAATTAAGAGTAAACTAAAACACAGCGTATAGAGTTTTCTTATTGAAAGCATTTGAAATTACAAAACGAGTTAGTCTGCACGATTTGGGCTTTGATATTATTGGATTTTTCAGTTTAGTGTTAAATATCATAGAAGCTGACCGGACATTAGAATAATGAAAGGACTTTGAATGGATATACTCAAAGCAATGAAGATATGATAATTAAAGCTGCAGATGAATTAGGGAATATTTTTGTAAAAAAATATGAGAATAATGTAAGAATAAAGAAAGGACGACCTAATAAAAAATATCCACGTTTTGAAAGATTACGTGGATATTATGTTTTAATGGTGGGCGTTAGAAGACTCGAACTTCTGACCCTCTCCTTGTAAGGGAGACGCTCTACCAACTGAGCTAAACGCCCGAATATTAAATTTTCAAAACACTTCTGGAACCAGTGCTTTTAATCACACTGCTTATCTTAATTAAAACAAACTCCTGCGTCAAGTCCCTTGTTCAAAAAATATTTTATTTCCTGTTATTTTACATTTGCTGCCTATTGGAAATGTTATTTTATCCTCGATATGTCCGAGTTTTAATCCTTTCCACAGATTGACATTGAGCAACGATGCGTATTCATTAAGCACTTCTTCAAGCCAGTCGCTGTTTTCCGTATTGGTAAATTCTCCGCAGGCAATTCCGCTTATATTTTGGCAAAAGTCACGTACTCCGTACAACTGAGCTAATGCTCTGTCAATCTTATAAACAGGTTCATTAATGTCTTCAATTATGAATATAAACTTGTTTTGAGGAATAAAATCTCTTCCGCAAAGACTTGCTATTGTTGTTAAATTCCCACCCCAGGCAATTCCTTTGGCAGTAGCTTGAGTGTCACCAATCAGATTGTACTCCAAGTTCGTCCCAGCAAGGGTGTTAAAGAAGTTATCAATGGTAAATTTTGAAATTATTTCCTGCCCCCAATCGCCTGATAGCATAGGTGAAGAATATGTAACAAGGCCGGCATTCTTTAAAAGCATTGCAGAAATGGCACTTACATCGGAATACCCGCAAAAGATTTTAGGATTGTCACGTATTAACTGATAATCAATTAAATCCAGTATTCGTAAAGCTCCATATCCGCCGCGGGCGCATAGTATGCAGTCGACTTCTTTATCTGCAAAAAATCTGTTAAGCTCTTCTGCCCGCACAGCATCAGTCCCTGCCATATACCGTTTTGTATCAAATAAATGATTGGATAACTTTAGGTTAAATCCGCAGTCTTTCAGTCGTTTTACTCCGGTATCAATTCGTTCAGGTTCTCTTAAAACTCCGCAGGGAGCAATAATCCCTATGGTATCTCCTTTTTTGAGTGGTTTTGGAAAAATATAATCCATGCTACTCTCCGTTTATGTTACAATATTACCATGAATGATAATTATTTGCCTTTGTATCGAAAATACAGACCGCAGTGTTTGGAAGAAATAGTTGGTCAGGAACATATTAAAAAAACACTTAAAAGTGCTATAGAACTGAATAAAATATCACATGCATATTTGTTTACCGGACCGAGAGGTACGGGTAAAACTTCTACAGCCCGTATTCTGGCAAAATCATTGAATTGTGTAAACGGACCTACGATAACTCCCTGTAATGAATGCCCGAGTTGTAAGGATGTTACAAACACGGTTCCTATTGACGTTATAGAAATAGATGCTGCCAGCAATAGGAAGGTCGAAGATACACAGAGTATTTTAGAAAAAATCCAATATACACCTGTTCATGGCAGATACAAAATTTATATTATAGACGAAGTTCACATGCTTACTAATCATGCGTTTAACGCACTATTAAAAACGCTTGAAGAGCCGCCTGAAAATGTAATATTTATTCTTGCAACTACTGAGGTTCATAAAGTTCTGGACACAATTAAAAGCCGCTGCCAGAGGTTTGATTTTAGGAGAATAACAACTGAGGACATTGTAAAACACCTTCGATACATATCTGATAAAGAGGGGATTAAAATTAATGATGAAGCACTTTTTGCAATAGCCAAAAACTCGGCGGGCGGAATGCGGGATAGTATTGCACTTCTGGATCAGTTAAGTTTAATTGGTGTTCAGACAGAGGTAACACTTGATGATGTTAATAATATGCTTGGCAGGCTTTCTTTTGATTTGTTAAAACAAATGGCTGATTGTATTGTTGCTTCTGATACTCAGGGGGCTCTGGAACTGCTTGAAAAGGTATACAATTCAGGAAATGAGCCTACGCTAATTCTATCCAATATGTGTGAATATTTTAAGAATATGCTTGTTACAAAGAACAGCAGAAAAGAGTTGCTGGAAGAACTAACAGGTTACAACAATGCACAGGTTCAGGAGGTGGCAGCACAGGTTAATGGGCTTGAGACACATCAGATTGTCTTTTTGCTGGAGCGTACGGCACATTATATAAGAGAACTAAAACAAACTTCTAATCAGTATTTGTGGCTTGAAGTTGCTATTATAGACCTCGCAAATTTGACTGAAAATACAGAATTAATATCACTCCAAAACAGGATTAAAGCTCTTGAAGGCGGAGAAGTATCAGGTGCATCACGCCTTGTCAAGTCAGTACAAGCGGTTAAGCCGGCAGCTGCTGTACCTCAGCCGGTAAAACCTGCTGTATCTCAGGAACAGGAGATAGTTAAACCCACTCTATCTGTTAATAATCAGGAACAACCTGTAAAACCTGCAGAGGAAGTGATTTCACAAAAAACAAGCCAAGCTTCAGAAGAGCAGGTTACTTTAACCCCCTCTGATACTGCCGGATTATGGGCAGGTCTTGTTAAAAATGTTAACAGTCCTTCTACGCAGGCGCTTTTACGACTTGCAAATCCTGTTAAGATAGCACCTGATGAGGTTATTATTACTTTCAAGCAGGAAATATTCGTTAAACAGGCAAATGAAGATGCTAAGAAACAGGTTTTAAAAGATGCTGCAGATAAATTGTTCGGGCAAACTAATTCTAAAATTACAATAAGGCTGCCTGAATCGGGAGATGTTCAACTCCCAAAGTCTGAGGCGGCACCTGTAGATAGTGTGCCGCAGAAAGCTTTTAAACCAAAGAGTGTTGAGTCCGTTCAGAATCAGCATACAAAGGCAAATGATGAATATAAGGTAAAACAGGAAAATAGTGAAATATATACTGAGACTGCGGATGTTTCTGCTGAGATTTCTGATGGCAGCGGGGAGGAAGTTTTTTCATCAGATCAGACCAGAATGATTGTTAATCTTTTTGATGGTAAATACATTTAAAAGTGCTAAATGCTTTGCCGCATGATTATTGTGGTAAAAATTAAAGTTTTTTCAAATTGTGCCGTATATATAAATAGTGTTACAAATGATAGGTTTTCTGCAATGTTTAATTCCCCTATAAATCCGTTGTCAGGTGTTACACCGGCAGGTCAAGAAGGACATCAGAACAGACAAAATAACGAAGAATCCAGGCAGGAGAAAGGGAAGAAAAATCCACCGGATAATATTTTTCCTGCTGAAAATGAGTTAGAGCTTTATACTGATATTATTAATGAACAATTTGATATAGAAAGTTATATCAGAAGTTATTTTGAAAAACTTCGGGCAAGGCATTTGGATGCGAAGGATAAAATTAGAAAAATTGATAAATACCTTGATAAATTTGACTTAGAAAAGTTTGAGCGAAAATTTGGTAAAGAACTTTCTAGAGAAGATTTAAATGTTATTTTGTATGAAAAGGTTGTGGAATTTGGATTGCAGTAGTGGGCAATTTTTTCCGGTAAGGTGTTTTTATATAAATAAAAGCCAACGGGAATTAAAATATGTCAATCATAAATCTTACAAGAAAAGTTCTGCCAACCGTTACCAGAAGTGCAAAGCAGAATATTGAAAGTGTTAAGAATATGCCGGAAATGCGTCTTGCATCAATGATACGAGGCGGCGATAAGGGGATAGTGCAAGTTGGTATGAATGAATGTAAAGCCGTAAGAATTTTACCGGGGCGGATTAATACGGTATATACAGATGGGCTTGCAAGTTGTAATTCTGTGGGAATTGTGTGCCAGGGGCGGGACAAAAATCCTATTGTGATACTTTCACATTATACTCCGCTTGAAACCTCTAGGGTTAAGCAGGCACAAACTATTGAAGAACAGTTAAAAGTTTATGATAATTTTATTGACAGAAGTGTTAAACCAAAGGTGTATTATAATGTCCCGGGCTATCAGTCAGAAGGCGGTATATTAAGACCTTGTGTTAATAATATATTTGAAAAAATTAACGGTGTAATGAGAAAATTTTTCGGGAATGACTTTGATGAACAGGTAGTTTTATATCAACAAAAGGGGCGTACACCGTTTTTCTCTTCGGCAAATATTTTTCAATTTGATCCTAAAAAGACAAATCATATGAAGATTACTTTTGTCGGAGAAAAAGAACAGTTTTCTACTATTGGTTAGAAAACGTCAAGTATTGTTATTATTTATTAATTTTTGTAAAGATTATTATTTGAAAAAGTCAAAAAAATTTTTTGTAAAAACTTTTATTTAGTATAAATGATGTGTAAAAGAAAGGTAAAATATGTCCGAAGTTTCAAATAACTTAGTTATTGTTCCGCAAAGAGTGTATGATTATAATAATAAAAAGGTTATAACAACTACACAGTCAATACCATTAGATGAATTTTACAGACGTGAGTCGCGTAAAAATAACGGCTTAATTGAAAAATTTTATAATTGGGCAAAAAACTTAACAGGGCTTGGTGTTGGTTCAAATAAAGTTAATTCTGAAATAGAAAAAGCTGCTGAAAATCAAACATCTACAGAAAATGTTGTTAATCTTATCCATCAATATAATTCTTCACAGGAAAACTCCGCACAATTGTTTGGAGATGTGATTTCCACGGGAGCTGCAGTATTGTCTTTTGCGGGGATAAATAAGGTTTTGAATTATGCCAAAAGTATTATTGAATGTAATAAACCTTTACGCGAAGTTGTAGAAAAATTACTGAAAGATACTAATGAAGAATTAAGTCAGACCAAGTATTCAGCATCTTCTCAAAAAAAACTTATTAAAATGGCTGATAAACTTTATAAAAGATTGGTAAAGGATATGACTTCAAAACCAAAGATAGTAGCTGGTTCTGTTGTTGCTGCAACTTTAGCCGGCGGTATATCCAAGTATTGGACACTTAAATTCAATAGAATTGGTTCAGACGAATTTGAGGTTGATAAACAGGTTTATGGCAAGAAGAAAGAGAAAAATGTTGATAAACAACAGGAAAAATTGAGAAGAAAAATTTGGAAAGCAGAAGATAAGGCATTAAACAGTAAGCGGCATAAAACGAATTTTATGAACTTTGTATCAGGGGCTGTTAATGGCTTAATGTCACCTTTGCTGCTTCTGGGCGGATTTGTCGCTGCACCTGTTTATATTGTAGGTAACAGTTTAAATCGTTATTTTATTGCGAATAGAACGGATGATAAAAAATCATTTAAAGGATATATCAATAATACTATGAATGATATAATTCCTACGGGTATAATGGCTGCTGCTATTGCTGTACCTATGGTAAAAAATGGGAATTATATTAAAACATTTAATAAAAATATAAAGGAAGTTGCTGATAAGCTTTCTAATGCTCAACTTGTACCGCCTGATTATTCAGGAGTTTCTGCTTATAAAAAGCTTGAAGGATTAATGTTAGAGTCACCAAATATAAGCAGTATAATATCAGTGCCAAGTATGTCATTGGAAGAAAAGATTACAAAGTTAACGAAGGAAAATATTTTTGCCGTAAAATTCAAGCAAATATCTAATGATGGTGATGCATTGACACTTGCTTTAAGAGAAAAGTGTCCTCCAACAAGAACTATTGAAGAAGCACAACAATTTATTAACGCAAATGCAGGTACCGGTTATACTGTAGAAAAGCTGCTCGGTGTTGGAACGGTTGCAGAAACTTATCTTGCAAAAGATGCTACAGGCAAAGAGGTTTGTATTAAAATTCTAAAAAATGGTATATCAAAAGAAAAGATTTTACAAGACAAACAAAAATTTGTTGAAATGGTAAAATCTTTGCCTGATAAATCGGCTGAAGAGATTGAATATCTTTTGAATAACCTTGATGATTTGGCTAGTGGAATTTTAAAAGAAGTTGATCTTAAGAACGAAATGGAGGCAGCAAAGAGACTTGCTAAAAGTACTACTGTTGCAAATGTTGTAAGACCTATTGAGGTGAAAAATAACGTTTATGTGATGGAAAGAGCTAATGGGGTTAGTTTGGCCTCATTCCTTTCAATAAATGAATTGTATAACTTAAGAAAACTTTATAAAAAACATAATAATAGTGCAGGAATTGAAGAAGTTGAACATCAAATAGAAGAATTAATGAGTAAAATGCCTAGTTTTAAAGATGTCAAGTGTGATAAAAAAGATACAAATTATATTCTTGATGAATATAGAAAAGTATTTGTAGAACAGTTTTATAAGATTGATAAAAATGGAAAATCAATCCACGCAGATATACACCCGGGTAATATATTTATTGATCCTGTTGCTTTAAAGACAAAGAAGGGTAAATTATTTACACTGATTGATACAGGTAATGTTATAGATATGGGAATAGAACAATCACTTAGAGCGTTAAATTTTTCCAAGTACGTAAAACAAGGCAATGTACAGGATATTGCCGAATACGTTCTTGATGGGGCAGTGTTGCCTAAGGGACTTACTAAAGAAGCTGCGGTTAAAAAGGTTGCTGAAGAATTGCGAAAGAATTTCTTTGATACTAAAACTAAATTGGAACTTTTAAACGATGATTTAGTTTTGACCTTAACAGACAATATAATGAATAAATATAAGATTATTCCAAGTTCTACTGCTCTGAATATGAATAAATCTAAAAAATCTGCTAAAAATTCTACTGATGAACTGTCAGTGGCAATTGATAATATTTTCCTTAGTGAATTGGATCTGCAAAGTTCAATTCCCGGAATAATACTGAAAGCGGGCGGGCATGACGCAAAAAAATTGTTAAAGACGGCGGACTATAAACTAAAAATTCAGGAGCAGGAGAAAAAGAATTTAAAACAGTTAACACCGCAACAAAAATGGAAAGCAAAACATAATCCGAACGCTCCTAAAACGAACAGTAAAGATTATCTTACGTATAAATTAAAGCAGTATATTTTAGATGTTAAACAGACAGATATATTTGGCGGTGATTGATAAAATGAAGGTGTGGTATTTTAGCCTGTTTTATGTTCCAAATTTACTGTTATAGCCGATAGGTAAAGCTTTTTACATTATGTATAAAAGTCAAATATAGTACAGTTATTCAGGTAAGGTTTTGTGCTAAGTTAACCAAATTGTAGTAATCTTTTCTTTATATTTTCTGTTGGAGCTTAGAGTAATAAGTGATATTAGTTTGTATTTATTTCTCTCTTTGCTGTTGATACTATAGCCGGTGAAACTAAAATATTCTGCTTGAATAAGTAATGTTGTATAAAAAAATTACGAGAATGAAGGAATAAAAGGGAAGTTGTAAAATCATCAAATTCCCTGACCCAATAGCTGAAATTAACCATTAAAAAATCGGAACGACAGGACGTTTTGGGCGTTATTCGAGCGGGAGCGAGAATAGCCTGAAACTATAGATACCGAGGTTCAAATCCTGTCCATCAGGTAAGAAATGTGTAATAAAAAATCGGAACGACAGGACGTTTTGGGCGTCAATTCGAGCGGGAGCGAGAATAGCCTGAAACTATAGATACCGAGGTTCAAATCCTGTCCATCAGGTAAGAAATGTGTAATAAAAAATCGGAACGACAGGATTTGAACCTGCGACCCCTACCACCCCAAGGTAGTACGCTACCAAGCTGCGCCACGTCCCGATTTATTAGATATTCAATTTTCAGCAGGAGCAGCTTGGTAGCTACGCTACCAGACCTCTCGAAAAACTTGACATTTAGTCAACTTTTTCTCGGCAGAGTGCCACGTCCCGATACTGGAAAATATTAAATTGTTTACAAGAAACAACAATATCTCCCCTTATAGTACTTTTATTATTGCAAGATGGTGAAGTATTGTCAATCTTTTTTCGGGTGTACTATTTTCTTTATGAAATAATCTATCAAAGATTAATAAAAGATAAATAATTTTCCAGATTATTAATATATATGTTATAATACTAGTTGAAAAAGGTAAAGGAGGGAAATATGTCCAACCCCGTATTGAATGAAAAATTTATTGATAGGGCCGCTTTTGGTTCAGAACCGATTACAATGAACGGTGTCATTCAAAAAACAGTAGTTCTGTTTGCTATTATGGTATTCAGTGCTGCATTTTTGTGGTCCAAGGCACTTCAAGGGCATACTGATTTAATTATGGCTTGTGCGACAGGTGGTGCAATTGTCGGATTTATTCTTGCATTAATTATCTGTTTGTTTAGGAAAATGGTTCTTACCCCGCTCTATGCAGTTGCCGAAGGCTTGTTTATAGGCGGTCTTTCTTTTGTGATGGAATCTATTTATCCTGGTATTGTTCAGACTGCGGTTCTCGGAACGGTAATGACTGTTGTTGGTATGCTTGTTCTATATTCAACAAAAATTATTAAATGTACTGAAAAATTTACTTCAGTTATTTATATCTCGACTTTTGCTGTTGCCGGTATTTATCTGGTACAGTTTATAGGGGCATTTTTTGGACTTTCAATTCCTGGAATTTTTGGTGCTGGTACGGCGGGGTTAGTGTTTAGTATAATTGTTATTGCTCTGGCTGCGTTGAATTTGATTGTGGACTTCCATTTTATAGAAACGGCTGTTCAAAACTTTGTTCCCAAAGAGTATGAATGGTTTTTCGGTTTTTCTTTAATGGTAACAGTAGTTTGGGTTTATGTTGAAATTTTGAGATTACTGAGTAAACTCAATAGCAGAAATTAACGGTTTTATCCGGTTAGTAAAAAGGTGTGCCTTCAAGGCACACCTTTTTTTATGGGATTAATTTTATACGGTAAGTTTTTCCTGTTTACACAGAAAATAAATTGGAAAATAAAAACAACATGTGCCACAATACTGGTGATGTCTCTTTTACTAATAAGCACCCCCGTTTTGCTCCTTTTTAGCGGGGGATTTCTTTTATTTTGCTAGATGGTTAATAATAAATTAGAATTTGGTTAGTGTTACTTTAGCGATAAAACCCCATTCTTCATTTGAGTATAATTTTATTGTACCGTTCATAGCTTCTACAAGACCTTTTACTATAAACAATCCAAGACCTGTACCGCGGGTTGTACGGGTTGTTGTATTATCTAAACGTATAAATTTACCAAAAAGAGTATTCAATGTTTCTTTGGAAATGAGTTCGTACTTATTCTTAAAAAATATAGATACATTATCTGTAGTTTGTTCAATATCAATGTGGATTTCTGTATTTTCCGGCGCATATTTTAGCCCGTTTTCAATCAGGTTTACGAATACTTGTTCAAGCCGGTCAGCATCTGCAAGTACAAATGTTCCATTGTTCGGGACATTGTTTATAATTGTTTTTCCTGAATCGTTCTTAACAAGAGTTATTGCATTTTCCATTATTGAATATAAATCTATTTCATCAAGATTTACATTAAGACGCAGACCTTCAATTTCAGGAATTACAAGCAAATCTTCAATAAGACGTTTAAGCCTTTCTGATTGTTTTTTTATTATATGCAATGATTTTTGTCTTGTTTTTTCGTCAATCAAGATATCCTGTCTCAGGAGTCGTGAAGTATATCCTTGAATGCTTGTCAATGGGGTTCTGAGTTCGTGGCTTACAGTGTCTATCATGCTTGAACGGAATTCATTTAATTGTTTAAGCATCTTATTTTTCTTTTTCAATTGCTGGTGAGATTTCTGGATTTGCCGAACCATTCTATTGAACTCATAGGCAAGAAATATAATTTCATAGGGTGTAAAAATATTTGTCAATAATCTAATTTTGCGTTCATAATTTCCTTTTGAAATAGCGATGATAGCCTTGAACAATTGCCTTATATTTATGTACAGGTAATAAGTATATAATCCTATAATAAAGAAAATGGTAAGTGCCGATATAATGAGGGTTAAAATAATTTTATCCCGATTATATGAAATGTGTTCCTTTGTAATCCCCTGAGTAGTATTTACAATAATTGTTACGTCAACGTTTGATTTCTGCAAATAAGCAAGTGGCTGGTTTTTTATATCACCATAAATTACGGCTTCATCAATTTTAAGTTTTTTAGGAAGCATTTCAATACTTTTTTTATAAACGTCTTCTGTAAAATTGTGCGAGGCAATAAGTTCATGGTCTTTACTGATTACATAAATCTGACGTTTTTCTTCTTCCATAGAACGGAAAAGATTTGATTTGATTTTGTCAACTTTGAATGTGAGTCCAAAATATCTTCCATCAAAGGTTTTTTTGCCGATTGTGATAATATGTTTTGTAAGGTTTTCTTTGTCTATTCTATCAAATTCTTCCTGAGAGTTAACAATGAAGGCACTTTCAAAGAGAGGTGATTGATTAAGAACATTGTCAAGAAATGTTTTTTCCTGTGCGCGGGGAAGATATTGTAATTGTATATTAAGCTGATCCAGTTCACTATTAACCGTTGAGTCGAAGAAATCTATTTCATCGGAAATCATATTAGCAATAAGGAGAGCGGTATTTTGAAGCTGTGTTCTTACGGCGTGTTGGTTAACGTTGTTCACAATAATTGCTGAAATAGTTATTGGTGTAATAACTGCGACAAAAAGTACCAGAATAATTTGTTCTGCAATTTTTAGTTTTCTGAATTTAAGTTTCTTCATTTTATTCACCGAAGGGAGTCAGTTTGTAGCCGACATTAGTGACAGTATGCAGGTATTTAGGATTTTTGGAGTCTGATTCTATTTTATTTCTCAATCCGCCGACATGGACTCTTAGCATCCGGACATCTTCGTTGCTGTCATAACCCCAAACTTCTTCAAGCAGTGTTGCAAGAGTAACTGGATTGTTAAAATGCTGCATAAGACAGTACAGGATTTCAAACTCGGTTGGAGTAAGTTTGATACGTTTATTAAGGACAATACATTCAAGACTTTCAGGCAGGATTTCTATATGTCCCATTTCAAGGATTTCACCGGATGGTGTATTTAACGGGGCTACGAGTTTGGAGTTACGTTTCAGTAGGACTCTTATTCGTAGTAATACTTCTTGAATATCAAATGGTTTTACAAGATAGTCATCTGCACCGCAATTAAAGCCAACAGTCTTATCATCTATGGTTCCTTTAGCAGTGAGCATAAGGATAGGAACTGACAGTTGAGCTTGTCTTATTTTTTCGCAGACATCAAATCCGTTCATTTTTGGCATCATAACATCAAGGATTATCAAATCATAAACATTGTTTAATGCTTTATGAAGTGCTTCTAGCCCGTCTTTTGCTGTATCGGTGAAATACCCGCTTTGGGAAATATCAAATTCTAACAAATCCCTGATTTCATCATCATCATCAACAATAAGAATTCTTTGCATCAACACCCCTTTTCCTTATTTTTTGATTTTAACTTAAAACGAAAGTAGGGTCAAATGTTATCAGGTTGATTTTTGTATTCTTTTTATTTATAATTTCATTACTGTAGGAGAGATGCAATGTTACCGATTATAACAGAAGAATTATCAGCAAGTATATATGAAGAAGTTTTTAAAAATGTAAGTTACTGGCGTAAAAAGATGGTTGGTCATTTAAAAGAAGAAAATCCGGAAATTAACGCTGCTATTTTAGAAATAGCAAAGAGAACGGAGCTTGACCCTAAAGCTGTTGCGCTGGGTGCTTATATGACTTACAGATTGATAGAGGCAGCCATTGAGGAAACTGATGGCGGAGTTGATGAATAAGTGTTTGTTAAAAAGAAAAGTCCCGCATAAGGGGCTTTTTTAGTATGAAAGGTCAATATTGCATAATAGTGGTTTAAAATGGATGATTATTTGGGTAACGGTTATCGGAAATTTTATTTCGATGTTGGATTCTACAACCGTTAATATTGCACTTTATGAAATATCCAAAAGCCTTAACGAGCCGGTAACTGCAGTACAATGGGTGGTTGTTTCGTATATGCTTATACTAACGGTGTTTCTCCCGTTTTTTGGTAAATTAAGCGAGATTTGTCCACGTAATAAGCTTTATGCCTCGGGTTTTTTAATTTTTTCTCTGGGGTCTTTCTTGAGTTTTTTGTCTCATAATTTGCCGATGCTGATTGTAAGCAGGTGTATTGAAGCATTTGGAGCTTCTATACTTGTTTCTAACGCATTAGCAATAATTGCAAGTATATTTAGGGGTAAAAACCGTGGCAAAGCTCTTGGTATGAATGGAGCAATTGTGGCATTAGGCTCTATGAGCGGACCTGCACTTGCCGGTGTATTAATAAATTATTTCGGATGGAATATGGTATTCATTCCGGGGTGTATTGTTGCTTTTATTGCGGCTATTTTGTCTTACAGGCTTATCCCTGCTTATCATCCATCTGTTGTGGATAAAAGATTTGATTATAAGGGCTTTTTATATTTTACGATTTTTTTATTTTCGTTACTAACTGTAATATCTCAGGGACACGTGTGGGGCTGGGCATCTGATAAAATCAAGTTTCTTGTAATATTGTTTATTTTATCAACAATAATGTTTGTGTACAGGGAATTAAAGGTATCCTATGCTTTAATTGACTTTACATTATTTAAGATTAAATCTTTTACTTTTGGCAATATTGCACTTAATCTTTCCTACTGGGGAGTGTTTGGTATAGGTATTACTTTCCCGCTGTATGCACAAAAAATCATAGGCTTGTCCCCGATGATAACAGGTTTTATTGTTTTGACTTTTTCGGTTTCATTAATATTTACAGCTCCTGTTGCCGGAATTCTTGCCGGTAAATACGGAAGCAGATATTTGACTGTGTCCGGTGGAATTGTATTTACACTTGCTCTCATTCTTTTTTCTTTATTTGGAACATCTACTCCGTTATGGCTTATGGTTATTGCAGAAATGATGCTTGGTGTTGGAAACGGTCTTTTTCAGTCACCGTCTAATATGGGGGTGTTATCAGAAGTTGATACCAAGCATCTTGGTGTTGCCGGCGGTATGCTTGCTCTTGCAAGAAATACGGGCATGATAATGGGAATTGCAATTGCTATTAATATTCTTGAAATTATTTTGGGTTATTTTAATTCAATAGCTGCTCCAAACCCGTTTTTAACAGCGTATCAATATACGGTAAGAGTACTTGCTGTATTTGCGCTTATTTGTACCGCTTGTGCATTTATAGCCTATAGAAGTGAGAAAAAAAATAGGATTGTTTAAAAAAATACCACCCTTTACGGGTGGTATTTTCAATGAGATTTTATGTTATACTGCAGCAGGAATTTTAGATTTTTCAAGCTGTAATGTAACAGTTGTAATATCACAAACAGATGAAGGTCCGAAGTATTGAATAGCACCGGGGAACAAATATCTGTCATTCATTGCCCAGTCTTCTCTGTTATTTGCAAGTTGTGCAAACACAGGACCGTCTAATTCAACAAGAGCTTTCCTTATAACAGGTTTCATTTCTCCGTGTCTGCGTTCCATGTTCATCATCATAGTAAGAGGTACACCTCCTGCAATCCATTCACTTGCAGGTGCTGTAAGATTTCTTACAGATGAAAGATATCCGGTAAATCCGTTATTTATAAGTGCAAATGCATTGTAACCTAACGAATAGCAGTAATCGGCATCGAAGTTTGATGGAAATGCACATCTGCCTTCATAACCGAAAAAGTGTGACTGCGGAGAAAATTTACCGATATAATCACCTTGGAGTCTTAATTCTTGTAATCTTGAAGAAATCATTTCAATTAACAGTTTTTCTGTTTCAATTTTGGAAACTTGAACATTTCCGTGCGGATCTCTGTCTGCAAGAAGTTGTCCTTTTATTAATGCTGGAAGAGAGGAGTAAACTTTTGCATTATCAGGATCTAATCTGTTTTCTACAACATCAAATTTTTCTCTGATTGTTGTTGCGTTTACAAAAGCAGGATCAGATTCGAGTGTTGTCATAATATCATTGAGGTTTGCAATCATTGATTTCATTTCAGGAATGAACTCAATTAAGCCTTCAGGAATTATTGCAATACCAAAATTCTTACCTGCATCGGCACGTTTTACAATGATATTTGTAATGTAGTTTACTATTTGTTCAAGTGACATTTTCTTTTGTTCAACTTCTTCAGATATCATTGTTATATTGGGTTGTGTTTGAAGTGCTGCTTCCAGTGCAACGTGGGAAGCACTTCTGCCCATAATTTTGATGAAATGCCAGTATTTTTTAGCACTGTTAGCATCTCTTTGAATATTTCCTATAAGTTCTGCATAAGTTTTTGTAGCCGTGTCAAACCCGAAAGATATTTCGATTTGTTCGTTCTTTAAATCACCGTCAATAGTTTTAGGACAGCCGATTACCTGAATACCTGCATTGTTTGCAACAAACCATTCTGCAAGAAGAGCTGCATTGGTATTAGAATCATCGCCTCCGATAATTACAACAGCAGAAATATTTAGTTTTTTACAAACTTCAAGAGATTTTTCAAACTGTTCCTGTGTTTCAAGTTTTGTTCTTCCGGAGCCGATGATATCAAAACCGCCGGTGTTTCTGTATTCATTAATAAATTTATCGTCAAATTCTACGTATTTTCCATCAATAATACCTGATGGACCGCCTAAGAAACCGTATAATTTGTTTGCAGGATTAGCCTGTTTCAGAGCATCGTAAAGTCCTGCAATAACGTTATGTCCTCCGGGTGCCTGACCGCCTGAAAGTATAACTCCTACGTTCCTTTGTTCAGATTCTATTGAGGAATTTGAAAATTTAAATGTAACAGTTGGTTTGCCGTAAGTATTTTTGAAGAGTTCTTTAATCTCTTCCTTATTATCAACCGCTTCTGTTGCACCGCCTTCTTCTACTGAGAGGTGGTTAATACCTTCAGCAAGTGATGAAGGAAGTTTAGGTTGATACTTTAATCTTTCTGTTTGTAATGGTGATAATTTTGTCATAATAAACTTTCCCTTTCTTTTTTATTCGCCTAAAAGTAATAAACTTAAATAAATTACAACAATACCTGATATAAGTCCTTTGATAGCCGAGTGCCAGTCACCGCATTCGTGTGATAACGGAAGGAGTGTATCAAACGATATATAAACCATAATACCTGCAACCGCAGCAAGTAAAAAACCTACAAACATTTGCGGCATAAAGAGGTTTATAAGAATGAGCCCTATAACTGCTCCAAGTGGTTCGGTCAATCCTGTCCAAAACGAGTACCATATAGCATAACGCTTTTTGCCTGTTGCATGGTATATTGGAATTGCAACGGCAATTCCTTCCGGAATATTGTGTATAGCAATCGCAAGTGCTACTGATGCTCCGAGTGTAATATCCTGTGCTGAAACGATGAATGTTGCAAGTCCTTCAGGAAAATTGTGCAGTGCTATGGCTACTGCTGTAATAAATCCGGCACGTTTGATTTTGTGTTTATGCTCGCAATGGTTAGGTGTCGTTAAAAAATCAGAATCGATATGGTCTGGTATAAAAATATCTATTAGTATTGCAACAATAATTCCTGCCATAAATCCGCCAAAGGCTATCCAGGAAAAATTATGCGGAAAATGTCTGGCGAGAAGTTCATTTGCTTCTTCAAGTATTTCTGTGAACGAAAGAAAAATCATTACACCTGCAGAGAAACCGAGACCTAGAGAAATGGCTTTCATATTATCACGTTTGATAACAAACGTAATAAACCCGCCGATTAAAGTGGCTAATCCGGCTAAGAACGTCATTATGAAAGGTAATTGGTATTGTTCTAACATTAATGTATTCTCTCATGAAATATTATCACAAACAGAAAATAGCGTAAATAGAGGATAAGTTTGTAAACACTGTCGGTTTATAATTTAAGTTTTTTCATTATAAGAGCTTCTTTCATTATTTTGTCCTTTGAAAATCCTATAAATACATGATGGCAAAACTAAAGCTCCGTGTTATTCTGCAATTGAAAGGGTATTGTATAGTAATGTTAAATAGTACTTTTACGTCAAGAAACAACGGGGATATCTCATGTTCCATTACACGTAACTGGACAGAGCAGGCTCTAGAGTGTTATAAATTAAACGGTGATTGCAGAAGGTGTTCTATAACAGAAGGGCATTATTCTTTTGAATGTCAGATGCCCAAAGTCGTAGATATTTTGCTCACAGTAAACGGTGAACCTGTTATAAAATAGTTGGAAATGTCTGGTTGTTATAGAACATAAAATGAATGTTCTTGTGTACCTTGCTGGATAATTATTTTTCAAACTATTTAGGCTTTGTCTTTAAAACATTGAATTATAGAAGTTTAATGTATAATTAGTCTGTTCAAAAAAAATTTCTCGGGGCGGATAAAGAATTAATTCGGTCTGAATTTGCTGAATGTTATTATTAAATGTCAAACAGTATACTCGGGCGTCTTTCCTCTATTTTATTAAATGATTTTACTTTTGTTGAAACAGTAAGATATAATTTATGCTTAGCACGGGTTATGGCAACATATATAAGCCTGAAAGTTTCAGCAAGCGAAAATTCTTTTAACTCCTGCTCAGTTTTAGGGGGACTTATTTTAGAGAGAGTTTTTACACCTTCTGTAAAAAGTGTTGATTTTTTTATTCCAAGTTCTTCGATTTTAAGCGGAAAATCTTTTTCGTTTATCTCCGGGATAAATACATAATCAAATTCATCCCCTTTAGATTTGTGCAGTGTCATTATCTGTACCTGCCCGCCAAGGTCTTTTGTTTCGTCTTCTTCAGAGAAGAACCGGAAGCCGCTTAAAGAATTTCGCTGGGATAATTCTTTGAGCCGTTCTACAACGTAATGCCAGTCATTATTTAACGTGCTTATACGTTTTACCAGCGTAGAAATCAGGTACACATTTGAACGTTCTATTTCTGATGAGAAATAATATATTCCGGTTTTTATTGTAAATTCTTCCGGTTCAAGAGAGGCACAGTTTAACCAGTAATTCATATCCCAGTGGAACTGTCCGAGATTTGGTGATACAACTTCATCAGGGGAAAGTGATATAAATGGTACATGGCAGGTTCTTATTTCTTCCTGCGCCCTTGCCGGATACAGACCGTATCCGGCAAGTAGTTCGTAAGTATCTGCAAGTACTGTATTGTCGTATGGAGTCAGAATAAATTTCATTATCGCATAAATAACTTTGAATACTGCCTTCTGCTCCAGTTTATCACTCCTTGTAATGGTTTTAAAGCCGGCATTGTTAATAAATTCTGTCCAGTCAGCGACCTGATAGTTTGCCCTTAGTAAAATACCTACCGTAGCGTTATTGTTCTCTGCAAAGATGTTTTTTATAGTTTTTAAAATATAGTTTTTTTCTTCATTTTTTTCTTCAAAAACTTTTTTTACAATCGGATTTGGTGAAATCGGGTTTTTACCCTCAACACCTTCCATTTTTATATCAAAGAAAGCTGCGGGAAGTACTCTTTTACCGTATTCGACAAGGTTATTTGCACAATCCATTACTCCCTGTGTACAGCGCTGTGAGTGGTTCATATTAACTTTTACATAAGCATTTGCAATAAAATCTCTAAATCCTTCAACATCTGCGTTTGAGAAAGTTGTTGTAATTGCCTGATTTATATCCCCGCATCTTATTAAGTTTCCGTGTTTGCCGCTTAACAGCTTTAAAAGCCGCTGTTGTATAATAGAAGAATCCTGTGCTTCATCTTCTATTACGTATTCGCAGATATTCTGGTAATATTCAAGAATATCGGGATTTTCTTCTAGCAATTTAACTGACATTAATAAAATATCATCATAATCAATCAGGTCATTTTCTTTTAATTCTTCCTGATAAAGTTTGTAGAAATCTAAAAATTTTAAGATTCTTTTATCGGTTATATTAGTAGTGTCAAAGTCATTCCCGACTTGAAATTTCATAATTGAAACAGCTTTGGTGAAATCTTCGATATCTGTTTTGTTAAGTTTTAATTTTGTACTGCTGATACTATTTATTATTTTTCCGCGCTGCGTGTCATCGCAGATATCAAATTCAGCATCAAGTCCTAGCCGTTCATAGTTCGCATTTTCTTTTAACAATCGTAATGCAAGTCCGTGTATGGTACTGATATTAGGAAGCTGGCCTGTGTTAGGAAAAATATTTTTTATTCGTTCTCTGAAATTTCTTGCTGCTGAATCCATATATGTTAGTACAAATATATTTTCAGGATTAATTTTTCTTTCAAGCAGCTTTACAATTAATGCAAGCAGGATAAATGTTTTGCCTGCTCCTGGTACAGCAGAGATTGCCATTGTACCTTCTTTATACTCTAATACAGGTTTCTGGTCATCTCTGGGGAGAATTTTAAAAACTGGGCTGCTGCTTTCTTTTTCCTCATCACAGGTAATATAACCTTCAATACCGCCAAAGTTTTCGGCTCCTAATGTATCAAAAAGGCTTGAGTATGCAAATATATGTTTATCAGCAAGGAGTGCAAGTTTTCTTAAAACCCTTGCTGTTTTTTCCCGTGCAAGTTGTGTTTCATCTTCAATTGTGAATGTGTCCTTTTCCCATCCTGCCTGAAAAACCCAGGCATTATACAGCGGCCCTGTGTCGCTTTTTATCCATTCACTTGATGAGATATCAAGCCAGAACTGATATTTGGTGTTTATTTTAAAATCAATGAGTTTTTGAGGTGTTGCAACAACTATCCCGTCTAAGTCAATTTCTGTAAAAGAAGGATTTTCAGAAATAATTGATTTCTCAATTTGTTCAATTATTTCAATATTCGTTATCTTTAGTCCTTGTTGTTTTACTGCTTCAAATCCTCTTAACTGTTTTATAAAAAAATTGATTTTTTCAATATTATCAGGTGAAACATAATCAGTTAAGTCGAAAAATAAATGATAAACTTTCTCAGAAAGAGGAATATTCCTGCTTTTTAACTCTGTAACCAAACTCAAAAATTTTTGATATTTTTCATTATTTTTAGGTATTTCCAGATTTGGAATATCGCCTTTTTCATTAAAGTTTTCCAGAAGTTCTTTACAATATTTTAGTGGAATACTCAAAAAATCTGATAAAATATTTCTAAATTCAAATTCACTGATATTGTACCCTTCAATAACTTTAAGTATATTTATGCAGGATTTTATAATCTGATTTTGTATAAGTTTTTCACTTCCGGACAAGAATATACATTTTGTTGTTGTAAATGCTTCTTTTAGCGTAAATTTAAGCAATTCATCCTGTACCGGAGTAATTATTGCAATATCAGAAGGTTTACAGCCGGTAATTTTATTGTTCTCATAGTTTTCTTCCAGTAGTTTTTTGATTTCTTTAATAGCAAAATCCACCATCTGTGCGCGTTTGGGCAGAGAAAAGATTGTAAAATTTTTCAATAATTTTCTGTCATTATTTACAACATTATTATAAATAATTTCAGCATCGCAGTTATGATTATTTCCCTTAGTTTCTGCCTTTTCATTGAAAATTTGAGCAAGTCTTTTACCGGCACTTTTGTCTGCACTTAAGTATCCGAACCTGCTTGAGCCGTGTTCATCGTAGTAAATATAGTGGTATTTTAATTGGTTTGAAATATGTTCTATAAAATCAATAAAAACAGGCGGCATTTCGTCTGCATTATCAACAATTAAATACTCTATATTTTTAAAATAATCAGTATTTTTATAAATGTAATTAAAAATCTGTATTTGTCTTAAATAGTCAAATGCTCTGTAATTAAGCGTTTGACTGCAAAAAGATTTTATTGCTTTTGCCGCGTCGCTGCTGAAAGCTTCTTTTAATATTCTGCTTCTCTTTTGCACGTCTTCTTCAGAAAGATTGTTTTGTACAATGAGTGAGTATCGTCTGAAAAGTTGGTGTAGAAGGGAATGTTTGGAATTATACCCTTCAAATTTTAAATCATTAATTATATTTTTTAAAATATATTGGGAAGGTTCTAAACCACAATTATTTGGCAGAAGAACAGGTTTATTGGATGGAATTTTATTTTCCAGTACACCCCAATTGTCGGTAACAGTATTATAAACTAAGCCGAAGAAGCTAAATACCTGAATTTTCGTAATAATATTTATATCTTCACTTTTAAAAAATTCGTCCAAAAATTCATTTTTTGCTTTTCCGTTTTGCAAAATTATTAGAATTTTGGATGAGTCAATTCCCTGATGCAGCAAAGTTTTGAACTCATTGACTAATACTTTAGTTCTAGATTTATTATCCAAAATGTTTACTAACATACTCTTATTATACTATTTTCTTTTTAATTATGTTTAAAATTCTTGCATTAATTTGAATTTTTGTTTACAATATGTATTGTAAGTTAAACACTTGCGTGAATAGAGAAGTAAACAAGGAGAAAACAAATGGCAACAAAAGAAAAAAACATTCAACAAGAAATCATCAATGCAGCAGGTCAAATCTACAATTACCTTTCTGACAAAGGTGAAGTTTCTATTAACAAAATGACAAAAGATCTTGACCTAGATGGTAACTTTACCGCTATGGGGCTTGGATGGTTATCAAGAGAAGATAAAATTGATTACACTCCTAAAGCTAAATCAGTAACTGTTAAATTGAGATAGTTGTTTAAAAAAGATTTATTAAAAAAACCGTCTGTGCTATATAGCAGGCGGTTTTTAATAATATAAAGATTCCTAAATTATTTAATTTGATATGCTATTTTGAGCGGCAAGATAAAATCTTGCATAAATGTATTGAAATAAAACCATAATAAAAGCATTTATAATAAATCCAACTGTAAACCTTATAGCAATCCCCATACTGTTATCTGCAGATAGCCCAAAGGGGTTTATTATAATAAAAGTTATAAGAAATTGTACTAGATATGCAACGAGGTTGCTAAATATAACAGTTATAAAAGATAGAATAGTTAATTGTACAAAATTCTTTCCTATAAATTGAAAAGTTCGTTTTATGATTTCAAAAAATCCTAATATTCTGTTGAACGAATAATATTGAATTATTATATTTGAAAATAAAATATAGGTAAGGAAAACAGCACTCTGGATAAGTAATAAAATAACATTTGCGACGCTGGTTATAAAATTATAAACAACGATACGTGTTTCAATAAACATTATTGCGGCGGTGATAGCTGCAAACACCAATGCTATAAGTAAATAGCCTGTCAAGAATCTTATATAGCTCCATTTTTTTCTAAGAACATCCGATGTGTAAAAACTTATATTTGCGATAGCCCGCTCATCATATATATCCCGAGCAAGCAGATTAGCACCGCACAAGAGTACAAAAAATTTCCATAAGGAGTATACGAATATTATTAAACCGGAAAGTGAAAGTACAAAATAAATCCATCCATCAGGTGTGGATGTGACATTTACCATCTCTCTGTACTCAAGAATTGGAACCAGTGATATTAACAATATTCCGAATAGCTGGCCTAAAACCGGTATTATTGTATGTTTAAAACTGAGTTTGAATGTTGATAGAAACGCAACCCAACCGGAGAAAAAGGTTGAGAGGATATTTTCCTTTTTTATAGTAAGTTCATTTATATTCATATTTATTCCTCCACGTTGGAAGAATAACATTAAACATTATTTTATCCTATAGCCACGTAGATTATTATTTAATAATATAAAAAAGCTGGCTTTTAAAAACCAGCTTTTTTTAGAACAAATTTTAACTATATACCACCAGTGTTCAAAGGCTTTTCTATATCTGTATGAGCATATAATCTTACAGAAAAGTCTGATAATAAAATTCTTTTATCTGTTTGGTGGGGTTCTATACTAATATTATTGAATTTCATATAGTATGAATACTGAAATAAAGCCTCTATAAAGTTTCTTAAATCTTTATAATTTGATATTAATCTCATATCTAAGTCGCATACAAAATAATTATCTTGTCCGCCTTGCATAACAAATGGATCATCTGATGGATAATACTTGTAATCAATAGAACGGATCTTGATATTATTTTGTTTCGCAATATCAATCATATCAGTATATAATGTGAAAAATAAACTTTCTTTGTCAACGTCAGCATCAGTAGGATAATATACTTTTTTTGTATTTTCAACAGAAGTATTTTTTAATTGTTTCAACTTTTCGTTAACTGTTGCTAATCTTTTTTCTGCATTTTGTAAGTCAGCTTGAACTTTTTCATATTGTTCTGTTATTTCTGTATTCTTGGTAACTAACGGTGTAACGATATTAATACTCCCGAGGGTTACGCCAGCGATAAGTGCTACTGCTATTATTGCAGGAATCCATTTTTGATATTTTTCCATAAGTAATTTATACCCTATCTTTCTTCATTTTTCTTGTTTTTAGATTTAGATTTTGCCTTTGATTTAAGTGCATTTGTTTTATACTCACTTATTTGTTTTGGCGTTTTATTAGAAATTATAAATTCATAGAAATCTGCATTAGATGATAAAATAATATCATTAGAGTTTTCAGTGAATTCATCAACCGGAATTTCATCATTTTCTGGAAGATCTCTACCTTTAAGAAGTGTTAATCCGGCAGGTAAATCACGACTTTCAATCGAAGCGAGAGAAAGTTTTTGCAATTTTACTGTAGAATCAGTAATACTATCTTTAATATTTCTAAAGAATGAGTATATACTGTCTATATTGTCTGCGCGACCTTCAATATCAATAAAGTTATTATTTATCGTAAAAGTAGTCAACCATAATTTTGCTGGTGTTTCACGTCCGAGAATATCAATGTAATTATAAAATGAAGTATTTTGTACAATACCTATACGGATTTCATCCTGTTCAGAGAATACATCAGCAGAAACCAATCCTTCATATTTTTTAATCTGTTCTTCAGTCTGCTGTAATTTAGTTTGTGCTGCATCGCAGTCAGATTTAGTTTTGTTGTATTCGGTATTAAAATAAACGTATGCTCCGATAGCCGGTACTAGTATAACCAGCAGTATTATAATACACCATTTTATTAAAAATTCATTGGTTAAAATAATTGTTTGCCCGTTGAATTTAAATTGCGGAGGTTGTTGAGCCCAATAAACATCTCCCAGTTCTTCACAGAAAAGATTGAAATGGAAATACCTCTCACCATATAAACAAGTACCGATTAAATCTAATGAAATATGTTTTGCTTCTTCAGGGTCTAAGTCAGGAGCATCCGCAAATACTTCTTTAGAGAAACCATTTGCTTCAAGAAATATTACGGTATTATTGAACTTAATTTTTGAAGATAACATTTCTGCAGAAACGCTATCTGTCCTTGATACAACAAATAAATATTTTGCAGGAACTTTTTCAATATATGGAGCCATAGAGGAAGCAACCATATCACAATTAGCAGCTGTATCCGCATAATCATATATTAATTGTTCATCTTTATACTCTACAAGGCTTGTTCCGTTAAGCGCAAGTAATCTTGCTGCATGATTATCAACAAGTAACATGAGCCAGGTTGTATCTTGTTGCGTTTGGACTTTACCTGAACTTATAAGAGCTCTAAAGATTGAGGATACTGATACATCAATTGCTTGAATTTTATACCCTAAATCAGAGATAATTCTTGCCGCTTCTTGAATTATAGAGTAAATAGCAGCAGTGTATGCCACAACCTTAGACTGAATAGTAACGCTTAAGCCTGTTGTTACAACCAAAGGATCAGTATCTTTAAATACTAAATCTTTTTCTGTTAAATTGTCACTAACAAGTTGAATTATAGACTCATCACTCTGTGATGCCATGTAGCTACCAACACCCATAGCTACTGTTGGTAATGTCATAAGTATGAATGAACCTTTAGGAGCACCTATTTCAGTTAATAACTCTGACAGAACTTCTTTGAAAACATCCATATCTGGAATAATAGATTTTAAGGTTATAACATCCAGATCTCTATGCGCATACTTTACAATTGTACCTGTTGCAGTATCCATTTCTGCAACTTCAAGTCCCCTATCAGCAGTAATTGCCATTGCAATTATATTCTTTTTAGCCATAATATATCCACTTCTCTTCCATCACTATTTTCTTTTATTATATAATAGGATAAAACTTATGTCTATAGTTTTAACTATTGAAAACATCATACGTATGGATTAAATTAGATAAAATGGAAAATGTAAATATAATATATGGAAGAAATGCGGTTATAGAGGCTCTTAGGTCAGGACATCGCAGATTTAATAAAATAATTATTTCCCGCTCTTTAAGGCCGGATTCTAAAATAGATAAAATTAAAGAATATGCAGGAAATGCAGGAATTCCGTTTGTATTTGCGGACAAAGAAAAGTTCGTAAAATACAATGAATACAATCATCAAGGGGTAATAGCTTTTGTTTCCCCCATTGAGTATATTGACCTTGAAGATTTTATGGCTGAGCATAAAGTAAATGCTTCGCTGGTATTATTGGACGGAGTAGAAGATCCTCATAATATAGGTGCTGTAATTAGAACCTGTGTATGTGCAGGTATAGACGGTATTGTTCTGCCATCAAGAAGAGGTGCGCTTATTAATGAAATTGTTGAAAAAACAAGTGCCGGAGCTGTTAATCATATTTCAATAATTAAAGTCAATAGTCCTGTAAGCGCTCTGCAGAGACTTAAAGAAAACAACTGGTGGGTAATTGCATCGGATCATCATTCAGACGATAATTATTTTGACATCGATTTTCTTAACATGAATTTCGTTCTGGTTATGGGGGCTGAACATGCGGGAATTTCCAAATCTATACTAAATCTTGCGGATTTTAAAATAAAAATACCTATGTTAACGGATTTTAATTCTTTGAATGTTTCGGCTGCAGCAAGTATAATGATATATGAATACGTAAGACAGAAACTTACTGCGGGGAGAAAAAATGAGCAAAAATGACTTAACAAAACTTAATATTATGGCGGACGATATAACAGATGAAGATATAGATTTTGAATCTCTTGAACCTATGGAAGATGATGATGATTTTATTAATATATCGGAACCTAAAAACAGAGAAAATTTGTCGACTGTTAACTCCGATGATTCTGTTAGAATTTATCTTCAACAGATTGGAAAAATCCCGCTTTTATCTGCGCAGGAGGAGTTAGAAGTCGCAAAGAAAATTCACGACCAGCACTGTGAATTGTCAAGAAAAATCCTTATTAATGCAAATCTCCGTCTTGTTGTGAGTGTTGCGAAAAAATATATAGGCCGCGGGCTTTCTTTTCTTGATCTTATTCAGGAAGGAAATATGGGGCTTATTAAAGCGACAGAAAAATTTGATTATACAAAAGGTTATAAGTTTTCAACTTATGCAACCTGGTGGATACAACAGTCAATAACAAGGGCAATTGCTGATAAGGCAAGGATTATACGTCTACCGATACATCTTATTGAGTCATTAAATAAAATTAAAAAAGCAACTATAGACCTTACTACAGAATTAGGACGTATTCCGGTAAAACAGGAAATAGCTGATAAACTTGGTATTTCGGTAAACAAACTTATGTCAATAGTTAAGTCTGCGCAATCAACAATAAGTATTGACACACCGACAGGTCAAAAAGAGGATGCTAACAAGATAATTGATTATATTGTGGATGAATCAACGCTTGCACCGGATTCAATTGTTTCAAATGAAAGTATGTTAGATGATATAAAGCTTATGTTAAATCAGCTTAGTCCTAAAGAGCGTGATGTTCTTATTTTAAGATTTGGACTTGATAATAATGGAGCAAAAAAAACGCTTGATGAAATCGGATCAATTTATGGTGTTTCTCGTGAACGTATCAGGCAGATTGAAAACAGAGCAATATCAAAACTTAAAAAACTTTGTAAAAATAAAAATCTTACTCCGGGGTTGAAAAGTTATTTTAAAGACTAGTACCTTCTTTTATTAGTTTTGGACGCAGGTCAGGATTGATATTGGCAGCTTTTTCAAGGCAGTCTATTGCGCGAGTGGAATCGCCGATATGTTTATAAAGACTGTAAAGTAGTACATAATACATTTCCGTATAATTATTTACAAATCCGAGTCCTTTTTGTGCAATATCTATTGCTCGCTGATATTCACCTTTAGATTCAAATATTCTGGCATAATAGTAGCAGCATTGTTCAAATTCATTTTTTTCGTAAGATTTTCTTGATTCAAGCAAATGTTCCAGAGATAAGAAATTATTTTGTGAATTTAACAGTTCGGCATTCAAAAGTGCAAAATTGTCATTATTTTTGTATTTGTTTAATTTATCAGTTGCCTCTTCGTAATTCCCTTTAATTATATTAAGTTTTATTTCATAGTAGTCAAAACGAGAATCTCTCGGATTATGTGATATTTTAACAAGATTGTTTGCAAGTTCTAACATTTTCCGTTTAAAACAAATATCAGCCACCGTGAACAGAGCCAATCTGTCTCGGAGGAATAATTCAAATGTTGTCATAAATTCGTTTGATAAAGTATTTGAATTAATAGCTTTTTCATTAAGAATAAGTGTTAGCAATTTGAGATAAGCATGGTTCCCTGTAATTGTTTCTATGGCCAGTGATGTCTGATTGGCCTGAACGTATGACATTGCAAGTGCAAATTTATATTTCGGGTTATTTATTTTGTCACACAGGATATTGAAATATTTTTTTGCTTTAAGATTTTGTTGCTTGTATAAACAAGCAATTCCGACAAGGTACAGTGTTTCAGGTGATGAAGAAAGGTTTAATTTATCTGATAAAACTATAACGTTGCCGTAGTTCATTAAATCAAATTCAATCTGAATAATAAATTTTATTACTTCTGGATTTTTTGAATATGAGAGTTTTGTTTCAATAGTTTTTAAAGCATTGTCATCGTTTATTGCATAACATATTTTGGCAAGCAGAAGTTCACATATTTCATTTAGATGAGGCTGAGCATCAAGAATTTCTTTTGCTTTATAATACTCTCCCAGAGAAAAATACGCATCGGCGAATTCCTGATGGCAGAAATCTTTTATGCTTGTGTTTGCGTAACTTATTGTTTCTTTATACATTTTGGCTTTATTAAGCAAAGCAAGATATAGTTTTAGGTCTTCTGGTTTATTGGTAAGGGTATACAGTTTACCTGCAGTATTAATACGTTTTTGAGTATCATTACTTGAAAGTTTTATTAACAGTTTTAGTCCGTCTACATGGTCTGGAGTCATTTCAAGTAATTTTTCTGTATAATACAGTGCTCGTTCAAGATTACCTGAAAAGAAATGTACTTCTGCCAGTTCGTAGATAATTTCTGTTGTTTCGTCAGGAGAGTCGGATATTTCTAATAGTTTGTACAGAACTTCTATCGCCTGTTTGTAATAACCTTTTTCTTTTAATAAAAACATCTCTTGCAGTAATTCTTTAATCATTCTTCTTAAACCCGTTTAATAAGTTTGTTACAAAACCTTTATCCTGTTGTTCTTCATTTTCTTTTGGCTTGGAGTTAATAATTACCAGTACTTCATCATCACCAGCCATTTTTAGATTATTTCTTGCAATAGCTTCAAGACTTGTTGCTGCCGAAAAATCAGCGATGTCTTCTTTCAATTGTTTATTTCTTATTTCTGCTTTTTGTTTTGTTTTTTGAAGTTGAACGACTTTAGATTGATATGAAACAAGTTTTGATATATTTAGTACAGCACCGCAGATTATTTGGGCAAGACATAGAAGCAGAACGAGTGTTAAAAACGAATAATAAAACCCTGCGGATGTATAAGGGCGTTTTTTCTTTTTAGCCTTCTTTTTAAGTTTAGAAATTTTAATGTTACTGATTTTTTTTCCCATCAAAGTCGAAATCCTGTAGAGAATTTAATTTCGGAACCGGTTATTCCTGTTTGAGTATTGTATCTCTGGGCTACTCCAAATTCAAAATTGAGAGAGTCCAGATACTTTATAATTGATGGTGAATAAACAAGAACAACTTCACCTTTTTTTAACGGGATGTTAGTATACGATGTAAATCCGCTTCTGATACGGAATTGGTCAGTAAGTTTTAGTTCTGGTGAAAGTTTAAAACAGGAAGAATAAGTTCCTAGGTCTTGTTTTGATGTTGTAAGATATTGTGACTTAAGTGAAAATCTTCCGGCATCATAAGTTGTAAATAAATTAGTACTGTCTTCCATCTGGGCTTTGTCGAGTTCTCGGCTGTAACTTGTGCCGAATGAAAATTTTCCGGAATGTTCAACTGCAGAACCTTTAATCGCAGAGACACTTCTTGACGACTCTCTTACGTATGTATTTTGATTAAAAACACTTCGACCGGTAATAGCATTTGAAGATTGGTTGTCGGTTATCGGAGAATGAAACATATTAGATGGTAATACGAGTGTCGGTTTGTTAATATTTTTATCTAAATAGACTTCACCTATGGATGTATCATCATATATAAGACGGCTTTCAATACTAAAAGTATTAGGGTTTACTGTCGGTATCGGTGTAATACTGTCGTAAAAGCTTATTGTAGGCAGTGGTCTGTCAGTAGTTGAACTTTCATTTGATAAAATTGCTTTCGGCTCGCTGCCTATTGGAGCAAAGCTGTCTGTTTCTGCTGCAAATGTTGGCAGTAAAACAAACACACCGATAAGACAGATTGTAAAAAGCTTCTTTATCATACTTCAATTTTAGCCCATGTGTGTGAACTTTTCAATATAGCTGGCAGTAAAAAACTTTAATTATTTGTAATCTGTTCTAAAATTTGGTCAACTATTAAATTTATTTCATTAATATTGCCGTTATTTTTTATAATAAAATCTGATTTTTGAATTTTTTCATCTTCGCTTGATTGTGCTTTTATTCTTAATAATGCTTCTTCTTTAGTAAAATTATTTCGTTTCATCAAGCGCTTTAAACGTATATTTTCATCAGCACTCACAAAAATTACATAATCAAACAAATATTCCATTCCTGCTTCATACAAGAGGGGAACTGATATAAATACAGGATTTTCTGACTTAATATTAGTAACCATTGCTTTTATTTCGGGGTGGATTATATTTTCAAGTTTTTGTTTTAGTTTTTGGTTTTGAAAAACAAGAGCGCCCAGTTTTTTTCTTGAAACTTGACCGTTTTCAAGTATGTCATAATTTTGGAATTCGTTTTTTATCTTTTCTGACTTTGCAAGAATATCATGCGTAAACTTGTCTGTATCGTATACTTCATATCCTTTAGAAATCAAAATCTTTTCAACTTCGGATTTGCCGGCTGCAATATTTCCTGTAATTGCAATTTTAACCATTTTTAGTAAGTTTCTCCAGATATTTTTTTAATTCTCTTATTTGGAGCGGCTTAATTGGTTTTAATTCGCCGCGTTTAAGGTCGCCTATTGTAATGGTGGCATGCTGTACACGTTTAAGCGATTTAACGTTAAATCCAAGATATTCAAACATTTTCCTTATCTGGCGGTTCATGCCTTGATATAGTGTAATTTGCATCATTGTTGAATTAGACGTTGCTTCAATAACTGTAACTTCAGCGTATGCTTTCTTTTCTGGTTCTATTTCAATCCCTGATGCCATTTTCCGGACATGCTCTGCATTAATTTTTCCGTCAACAGAAACAATATAAACTTTTGGAACCTTAATTGACGGATGGGTAAGGGCATTTATTAAATCGCCGTCATTTGTAAGTATAATTAATCCGGAGGATTCTTTATCAAGTCTTCCTACCGGTTTCAAGTTATGTAACTCTTTTGGAATAACATCGTAAATCGTTTTTCTGCCTTTTTCATCATCAGAGGTTGTAATATACCCCGGCGGTTTATAGAAGCGATAATATTCGTATTTTTTAGGGCGGATAAGCCGTTTGTTTATAAACACTTTATCTTTATCGGTAATTTTGAAGCCGAGTTCGGTAACTGTTTTGCCGTTTACCTGAACCTGTCCGGAAATTATTAATTCATCTGCATCCCGCCGGCTGCAGATTCCTGATAGTGCTATATATTTGTTTAGACGATGTTGCATGCTGCCCTTTCAAAAGCCGCTTGTAAAATATCAGGCATTTTTCTGTAAAGCTTTCCGTTGTTATTTATTGCAACAGTATCAAACTCCGCCTGAATGTACAATGTTCCGTTTTCCTTGTTTCTTATTGTCTGGTAGAACGTAACCGAGAGCGGGGTTACTTTTTTTATTGATGTTTCAATAATAATACTGTCATTGATTTTGGCAGAAGCTTTGTATCGAACATTCATATTGACAACAGGGATTGCAATATCTTTTGATTTCAAATCAATAAGGTTAAGTCCTAATTGTTCACACAGTTCAACGCGACCGGCTTCAAGCCAGCGTAAATACGCGCCGTGCCACACAACACCGTAAGCGTCGGTGTCGGCATAATAAACTTTTTGTTCAAAGAGATGCTTCATAATACGTTGATTATATCACAATAAGGAGAAAGGAGTAATATAATGAAATACGTTTGTACTGTTTGTAATTGGGTTTATGATGATGATAAAGAAGGTAAAAAATTTACTGAACTTCAGGATGATTACTTATGCCCGTTGTGTGGAGCAGGAAAAGATAAATTTGAAGAGGTTAAGTAAAAGAGAGGGCGGCACAGTGATACTGCGCCACCCTCTCTCTTGTATCTTAATATCCTCTTACTTTAGTGCAAAAGTCATGTCTGCTTCGACTACAACTTTTCCATCAACCGTACCCTTAGCATGGCATTTGCTTACAGGTCCTTTTAAAGCTGTTAATTCAATAAACATATCGAGTCTGTCACCCGGACGTACTATATTTTTGAAACGTACATTCTCTAACCCTGCAAATAAAGCCAGCTTACCTTTATATTGCGGCATCGTAAGTAAAACAGGTGCGGAGCATTGAGCCATTGCTTCCAGTTGTAAAACGCCTGGCATGATAGGATTTCCAGGAAAGTGTCCTTGGAAAAATCCTTCGTTCATTGTGAGATTTTTATACCCTTTAGCGTATTTCCCCGGTACACATTCAATAATTTTGTCTACAAGTAAAAACGGGTATCTATGGGGTATCATCTCCATGATTTGCATTGTATCAAAGCTTAAAACCTCTTCTTTCATCTCTTCTGTCATGATTTTCTCCTTTTACTATAATTCTATTAATTTATCTTTCAATATTTTTGCTACTTTAATATGTACTGCGTGTCCTGCTTCTTTAACCAGAATTTGTGCACGCATATCAAGCGGAGAAACTCCCGTGAGGAATAAATCTCCGAACAGGTCAAGTATTTTGTGTTTTACAGGCTCTAAATCAGAACGTAATTCTGTTGTAAATCCTTCATCAACAAGTCCTACTGTGTTATCAATAGTTACTCCTTTTGCAAATCCGAGCATCTGAAATTTTTTCAAGTCTTTGTAAAACCCGAATGTGCGTGCTTCTATTATTTCCTGTTGATTTTTGAAATCAAAACTTACCCACCTGCGCCTTAAATCTTTATGGTCATAATTAACCGCATAAGATATATTTAAGTCTTTATCTGGTAATATTACCAGACTGGTTTTGCCATTCAGGTAGTATACCGGTTCGGATACGGTATAGAGAGTTTTGTCTTTTTTAGCCGTAATGCCTGCTTTTTTAAATGCTTCTACCCAGACCTTTGAGCTTCCGTCAAAAATAGGCATTTCAGGCTTTGAAATATAAACATCAATTGCCGTAATTCCGCAGAAAGCACATGCTGCCATAAAGTGTTCACATAGCATAGCTTTGTATTTATAATCACCCAGAAGCGTTCTGTATTCTTTACTACAGAGTGTGACGCAGTGATCTGTTGAGTAAACATTATTAACTGTTGCATCAAATCCTATGTCTGCACCTTCAACAAATATACGAATTTTATCACCGCATGACGGTTTAATAACCACATCACACTGGTAATTTTTCATTAATGTATTTCCCGAAAGTTTGATTTCGTTTAAAATTGTCGGCATTATACAGTTTCCATTTGTTGTTCTTCAAGGAATGAACTCAAGATTGGTTCATACTTTTTGAATTTCATTATGTAATTTCCTGCATCTTTTATTGTTTTTAATTGTTTAATAAATTCTTTTCTTGGGACGGCAGGAATACCGATAATAATTGATTTTTCTGGGAAACTTTTTGTTACACCGGCTTTTGCTGTAATAATCGTATCATCACCGATTGTAATATGGTCTGCAAGACCGGCTTGACCTGCGATAACAACTCTGTCACCGATTACGCAGCTTCCTGCAATACCTACTTGTGATACAATCATGCATCCTTTTCCGATTTTACAGTTATGTCCAATCATAACGAGGTCATCAATTTTTGTATTTTCACCAATTATGGTATCTTCGATTGTACCTCTATCAATTGCGGAGTTTGCTCCGATTTCTACATTGTCGCCGATTACTACTGAGCCGATTGAAGGAATTTTGAAAATAACCTGTTCGGTATTATTTTCTTTTATTGAACCGTCATGTCGTGCTTGTTCGATATTATTCGGGCTTTCCGTTACAAAACTGAATCCATCTGCACCGAGTGAAACTCCGTGATGGAGGATAACTTTGTTACCTACTTTTACTCTGTCGCCGATGTTTACTCCAGGGTGAAAGAAACAATTACTTCCGATGATTGCACCGTTCCCGATGTAGGAATTAGCCAGAATTTTTGTATTGTCACCGATAACAGCTCCTTTTGCTATTACAACATTAGGTCCGAGGGATACGTTTGTACCGAGCTTGGCTTCAGGATGCACTACTGCTGTCGGATGTATATCTTTGTTGGTTTCCGGTTCTTCGTAGAACATGTTGATTAGCTTCATCATGGCAAGCCGTGGTCTTTCTACTTCTATGGTAGAAATTGTATCAATGTTCACACCTAATGGAACGAGAACTGCTTTTGCTCTGGTAGAAGCAATATTTGCGATTTCTTCTTCTGACAGTGCAAGAGCAAGAGTGTTTTCGTCTGCAATCAATGGCGGTGCAAGTTTTGTAATGGTTGCATCAGATACTTTTGAAAGCATACCGCCTGTAATTTGTGCAATTTGTTCAAGTGTGAAAGATTTCATATTGGTATCTCCTTATTTATTATTAATCTTATTTATTATCTCTGTGGTGGATTTTCCGTCGACGAACCGGATAAATTTAACCTGTATATTATTTTTTAGTATAACATCGCGTTCTGGGAGGGTATCTATGGTGTAATCTCCGCCTTTAGTGTAAATATCTGGTTTTATTTCATCAATTAATTCTGCGGGTGAGGTTTCGTCAAATAAGACGACATAATCTACAGCAGATAGGGCGCACAAGATTTCTACCCTGTCATTTTCCGGATTTATCGGACGGCTGTCTCCTTTAAGGGTTCGTACAGATTTGTCAGAATTTACAAGAAGTATAAGCTTGTCTGCACTGGCTTTGGTTTCCTGTAAATAGCGAATATGCCCGACATGAAGGATATCAAAACATCCGTTTGTTACTACAATGGTTTGGTTATTAGCACGCAGGTTATTAACAAGAGCCTGTATTTTATTTCTGTTTACAAAAATCCCCATATAACTCCTTGTTTATAATACTAATTTTATCAGAAATATGATTAAAAATCCTGATGTATTACGAAAAGTTACGGGAAAATTTTATGTAAATATAAAAAAAACGGCTTGGTGAAGCCGTATTAGATTAATAGTAAAATCCGTTTGAGTAAACGGAATCTCTATTTAGGTAAATTTTTTATAATTTTCCTTAACTCCGCAACTTCTTTCTTTAAGGTTTTGATTTCCTTGTCCTGATTATTAACGCGGATAGTCAACTCGCGGATTTTTTGGCTGTCTGAGGTAACAATTTTGATGTTATCAGCTAATTGCTGTGCGAGTTGTTTGATTTTTGCATCAAGCTCTTTGAGTGCATTAATCATAGTAAAGAACATATCTTCGTGCCTGATTTGTAAGTACCCGTTTTCGTCTTTGGTTACGGCATTAGGGAATACTTTTTGAAGTTCCTGCGCGATAACACCGACGTGCGGAGTTTTTAAATCATCCTTTTTGAAGGTAAAATCATAGACTTTAAGTTTGTTGATTTTATCCATGGCATCAAGGTTTTCTCCTATGATGTCTTTGAGTCGTTTATCAGAAACAGTGATATAGCCGTTATCATATTTACAGGAATAAAGCCAATCATATCTAGGATCACCACGGTGACTGCTCGATACTGAACCACCCTCAATATTATCGTTAGCAACTCTAACTTTAAGTGTGGTTTTATCAGATGGAGCTTGTCCACCAATATCAGTATAGTAGTCTACAACGAGGTTTCCGGGGATATATACGGTAGTAGATGCGTTACCAAGAACGATTTGATTATCAGCTGTCGCACTGACCCCGTGTCCAAGGACATAGGAACTACTATAGCTTGATTCAGAACCACATCCAATAACAACAGCACCCGTAGCGCTTGCTTGACTGCTTCCGATAACAATAGAGCCGTCAGCGTAGGCGTTAGCACTACCGCCGATAGCAATACCGTTGGAAATACTACCATTACCGATGGCAGTGGCGTTCACTCCTAGAGTCTTGCTCTGATTTCCTATGGCAATACTGCCTTCATAAGCAGTATGAGCGTTGTTTCCCAGAGCGGTACTGTTTCCCCCAGAAGCGTTAGCAATGTTGCCCAGAGCGGTACTGCTTCCCCCAGAAGCGTTAGCAGTGTATCCCAGAGCGGTACTGTTTCCCCCAGAAGCGTTAGCAGAGCATCCCAGAGCAGTACTATATTTAGCAGCACTTGCGTTATACCCTAAAGCAACACCAAGCGCAGCTGCACTTGTGCTGTCCCCTAGAGCAACAGCGGCATTGCCAGATACACTTGGCGCATTGCCAATAGCAATACTCTCATCATACATTGCAGTTGGATTATATCCAATAGCGATACTATTATTACCGGTTCCAATTATTGCGGTGCCAATAGCAATACTGCCTATACCTTCTGTTTTAATAACGTGTCCAATAGCCGTACTATAAGTATTATTTGAGTAAGCAAACGTTCCTATAGCTATTCCCCGATCGTAATTACAAGAAACACCGTCCCCAAGGGCAACGCTGTATCCAACTGTTGATGCGTTATTTCCGATAGCAATACCGTCTGCACCGGTTGCAGTAGCCTGAGCCCCGATAGCAATAGCATTGGTACTGCTGGCGTTAGCAGAGAGGGTGGTATCATTACCTGACCCGATAGCAATAGCGCCGCTAGCGTTGGCTCTTGAATAGTGGCCAATGGCGATAGCGTTGCATATATTGTCGGTAGAACTAGTCCCGATAGTCCCGCTGCCTCTGCCGATGGCAATAGAGTTGAGTGCAAATTTAGTATTAGCGGTACA
>CAYVMC010000014.1:0-5113 GCA_964452495.1 uncultured Muribaculaceae bacterium
GTCAGAAATCTATCAAATGCTCGGTTGCAAATTTAACTCAAAAGAGTTAAATTTGTACTATATGAGGTTATTATGAAAATACTGTTTGTAATAGATAAAGTAGAATATAAATACTTTGAGTTTAACAAGCTTGTGACAAATTTCTGGCTAATAAAGGAATATGCAAAGTCGCACGAAGTATACATAACAATTATAAACAGGCTTTCACTTGCAGGAAATACTGCGTATGCTGCTTGTAATAGAGTTCGTATTTCTGGAGATAATATTGTGTATGACAAGGACTATTCCAAACATAATATTGATGAATTTTGTATGGTGTTTTTTCGGCCGGATCCGCCTGTTGATAATAATTATATCAATGCTACTTATATTTTTGACTTTGTAAAACATCCTTATGTTATAAATAATCCTGTCTCTATACGTAACTTCAATGAAAAAATGCATGCACTGGACTTTAAAGAGTATATGCCGGAGACACTGGTTTCATCTTCTTTATTTGAAATTGAAGAATTTCTTGAAAAAGAAGAAGAAATAATTCTTAAACCTCTGGATAAATGTTTCGGTTCAGGAGTAATGTACTTAAAGCATGGGGATATGAATACCCGAAGCATAATAAATATGATGACATCCAATGAAACAGAGTTTGTTATGGGACAAAAATATATATCTGCAGGAATATACGGTGATAAACGGGTTATGACACTAGGGGATGAGGTTCTGGACTACTGTATTGTAAAACATCCTACCAAAGATGATTTCAAATTTAATACACACAATGATTCTTTTATATCAAAAGGAACTTTGAGCGAGGAAGAAAAAAATAACTTCTCAAAAGTTGCAAAGAAGCTTAATGAAAGAGGGATATATATGGCAGGTTTAGATGTTATTGACGGAAAAATTATAGAAATTAATGTAACAAGTCCTTGTTATTTTATAAAAGAAGTCAACGCATTCTTTAATATTAACCTTGAAAAGATTATATGCGACTATTTTTTGAAAAACTCTTGTTATAAACTTCAAAATGTAGTATAATTCACCTATATAGTGTATACCTATATTAAAAATATATACTATCATGTAAGAAGAGTTGACTAAGAGTTGTACATAATTAAAAGGTAGATATGAGAAAGCATATTTTTTTATTAGGATTAGCAGTGTTATTAGCAGGTGTGTCTGTGCTAGATGTTCAGGCAAAACAAAAATCTGATTTGAATACAGCAATTAGTATGTATAAAGCAGGAAACTATACTGGGTGTATTCAAACTATGGAACAGGTATTGAAACAAGATCCGTCCAATGCGGTAGCACATTATTATCTGGCAATATCCAATGCGCAAGCAGGCAGAACAGAAGAAGCTATAAGCCATTATGATACAGTTATAAGGCTTAATACACAAGAAACTCTTGTAAGATATGCGACAAGAGGTAAGTTATGCTTGGAAGATGCTGAAAAATGTGCGGCAAATGCTACTCTTGATGATTTCATACATGGAAACCGCGGGTTTGATTTAACAAATGCTGTAAAAAACAGTATAGAAACTCAAAAAATTGAAAGTATAAGAAGAGATATAAACGATAACAAAGATATTGAACCTGCTCGTTTTAATCAGTATAAGCGTTTTTCCAGCAGTGCAGAAACAGCTCCATCGAATGATGAGATTGTTGCAGCTTTAAGAGTTCTCCAAAGAGCCGGTTTTAATACCCCTGCAACAGTTCCATACACAGATTTAAGTACTATTTATGCAGGGATAGTACCTGATAATAATTCGGATTCTATGACCAGTCTTATGAATATATTATCAAGTACATCAGCTAAAAATAATGGAAAAAGCGTTGATCCGCGGATTCTTCAATCTATTATGACCACTCAAATGATGGGGTTATAGTTGTAGAGAGGTCTGAATGGATATAGAAACAAGCAGATTCGGTAAAATCACAGTAAATGACGATAAATTATTTGATTTTGTTATACCTGTGGTAGGGTTTGATGAACTATCAAAATTTGTTTTGCTTGAACATACCAGTGATTCTATGTTCAAGTGGTTGCAGTCTATAGAAAATCCATTACTAGCGTTTCCTATAGTTTCCTGTGCAAATTTGTCTATGGATTATGTTATTGATCTTCCTGATAGTGCAATAGAAGAATTAAAGGTTGAAGATGTCGATGATTTATTAGTTATGAATATTGCATCTATTCCTACATCTAATCCGTCAGGTGCAACTATAAATCTTTTAGCACCGCTTATTTTTAATATAAAAAACAAACTTGCAGGGCAAATTATACTTTCGGGTTCAGGTTATGAAGTCAGTTGTCCCATTTTTGCGAAAGGGGCTGATGTATAATGCTTGTAATTGCGAGGAAAAACGGACAGAAAATTATTATTAATGATAATATAGAAATTACTGTGATTGAAACTAAGCCAGGGACATGCAGGCTTGCTATCAAAGCGCCTTTAGATGTTAAAATTTACCGTGAAGAAGTTTATATGCAAATCAAGCTTGCAAATATGGTCGGGCAAAATACAACAGGTGATTTGATTGCTCAAGTTGATGCTATTCTTAAGATGTCCGATGGTAAAGTTAATAAGTCTATTATCCGTAACTCTGATGAGGAGTTTATAGCTGATGAAAAGCCCAATAAGAGAATTATTATAAAGAAAAATGAGAACAATGGCGAATATTAGTGCTGTTGACAGGTTGCTTACAGGTGATTATATTTCTGCTCTGAAAACTCCGGATATTAATCGTTATCCTCTAGTGTATGCATATTGTCTTTTTTTGGCAGAAGATTTAGGTATGGCGAAACAAATTCTTTTGACGGTTGATTCTATCAGGGGGAATTGGTTAAAAGAGCTTATTTCACTTACAGAAAGTATGCAAATGTTTAATCCTACCTACTTTGAAATAAGAAATTTTCTGGAATTAGATATTGATTTATTTATAATATCTCAAAAAGTAAATTATATGGATAAGCTTTTGGATTATTCGTCCAGGTTGGCAGAAATAAATAAAGAAACTTATAAACTTGTTGCGCGGGTGCTATTTAATAATAATTTTTTGTCATTATCAAAAACTTTTTTAGATTTATATAAAAATGTGGTTTATTATGACCCTGAGCTTAATTTTATATATGCTAAGTACTATATTTTACAATATGACTATAAAAAAGCACTTGAGTCCATTGACCAATGTTTGCTTATTGTTCCCGAGTACTATCCGGCTAAACTTTTGAAAAAGGAAATAATAGCACTAAGTGAAAATTCATAAAAAGGTAAAGTTTTATTAAAATCCCCATTCTAGTTATTCACAAAATTAAATTTAAAGTGTAAAATGTAAGCTATGATTGAACTTGATAAACTGTATTCAGACGTAGAACCCACTAAGCGGAGAAGTATTAATGAAAAATTCCGTCCTGCAAAAACTTCTCCTTTCTGGTTATGGGTAGCTGATCGTTTTTTTTATGGTATGCTTGAAAGCAGATTTTATGCTTTCAGGTATAAAGGTGCTGAAAACTTTTATGATAGAAATCAAAATGTACCAACAATAATGTTTGCACCACATAGTAATTGGTGGGATGGTATTGTTGCATATCATATATGCCGACGAATATTTAAACACGAAATTCGTTTAATGGTAGAAGAATTAAATAGATTTCCTCTTCTCAGGCGGGGTGGAGCATTTTCTGTTAATAAAAAATCTCCGCAGGCATCAATGAGGGCTTTAAACTATGCAATTGATGTTTTATCAGACTTAAATAATATTCTTTATATATTTCCGCAGGGGATAATTAATCCTCCAAATTACAGACCGATAGATTTTCAAACAGGTTTAGCATATATAGCGCAAAAGGCTGTTAAAAGATATGGTGCTGTCAATTTAATTCCTGTTGCTGTTAACTACTTCTTTTTAAGGGATAATCGCCCGGAAGTGCTTGTTGAAGTTGGTAAGAGTATTTACCTTGATAATTTTAAATTTGACAGAAAAGATTATACGCATTATCTTGCGGCTGAGCAGGAAAAATTATGCGACAGCCAGTTTGATGATATAAGACACGCACGATTTTCCGGTTATGAAACCTTATTCCAGCAGAAACTAAAATGGTACAGGAGAATAGAACAACGGCTAAAAAATGTTGAATTACCAAAGTCCGGTGTTTAAGGATTGTTTTTTACTGATACATAATTAAAAAATATATAATATGATAAAATTATTTAGAATTTGTTTTTTACTGCTTATGTTTTTATTTGCTCCCGTTTGGGCAGAGGAGCAACAGGAGTATACTTTTAATGGTGCCCCCGAAAATCCTCCTGCTGTTTCCGAAAAGGAGCAGAATGAGCTTGAAGAAATATATCGTAATATGGAGCTTCCGACATTTTCTTATCAACATGATGTAGATCCTGATCAGTATTACGATATACAAAATACTACCTGGTCCCCATATCCTCTTTTAAGACTTAATTCTGCATTGTATTTTAAAACTGTAGTAATAGAGCCGGGGTATTATTTGTTAACTCCGAGGAAATATGAAGGTGAATGGTATATTCTTTTTAAAGAGGCAGGAAAAGTTAAACATATTATACCAGCTTATGATAGAGAATATACCCCAGAGAGTTTTTATGATGACAATTTACCCAAGCCTGAGCTTACGGCTAAACAAAAAGCAAGAAATGCTGTTACCGGTTTTGCGGGGTTATTTAAAAGTTCCAAACGGCAAAAGGAAAAACAGTCTTATCTGGAAGTAAATGATTTGAAAAATAATTTTTTGCAGTTAATAATTTACTGGGGGGATTTTAAATATTATACAATATTCAGAACGGTTCCTTTGTAATATTTGCTTGAACATATTTTTATTGATATAATTCATATATGGCAAAGATTAGGAAATTTTATTGTAAAAAGAAACGAACTAAACTGCAGGGAGTGAATACGTTTGGGGCATATCGTTTTAGTCCGGCGGCTTTTTTTCATAGTCTATTGCCTTTACAATTTAAGTTTAGAAAAGAGGAATTCCTAGCAGTTGATAATAAAATTCTGCTTGGGAATATTTCTGTAAAATTTATAAAAGGTGTTCCATATAAAGTTATCATTGATAAACTTTCTTTTACGGAAGAAA
>CAYVMC010000014.1:5123-48776 GCA_964452495.1 uncultured Muribaculaceae bacterium
AGTTTATTATATCTTATTACGGAGCAAAAGGGGCTTTATCTTATGGAATAAAGGTTAGCGATGTTTATTCAGAATTGTTAAAGCTTCTTGTAACCCAGTATAATTTCAGACAGTGTTCTTATGAAAAATTATGGAAAGTCAGCCGCCGTAAATACGAAGAACATACATATAATTTACATGCACGTACATTTAGAAATAGTGATGCATCATCTGTTGCTGTTATGTATAATGAATCTCTTATTTCTCATTTTAGGACCTCATTATCCTTAGCCGCAAAATCTTTTACCGACTCCTTGTTTCCTGGAATATCGCATGGAGTAGAGTATAAATATATAATTGAGGATAAAAATTCTTCAAATATTTTGGCTTATTTATCTATATCTTCTAATGATAATGAAAATTATATTTTGGATATTATACAAACATCGTGGTATACGGCTCCTTTAAATGATATAATTGCGTTTGCTTGTGCAGAGGTTAAGAAAAGAAATTTAAACTTTTCTCTTTTTGTTAAATCCAAAAAATATACACAATCAGGAGCCAGCTACGAAACATTTTTTACACAAAACAAATTTATACTTTCACAGACAGATATAATATTAATAAAAGACTACTATAAAACAATTCCAGTAAAAAACTTAAAAGGTAAGTTTGTTATGCTAGGGCAGCCATCGTACTAATTATACTGTTAGAACCTGATTTATATGCATGATTTCTAGTTTTTGCCCGCTTTTTTCCAACAGAGGTTTCAATTCTGCAGGATTTGCATTAATTGCAGGGAAAGTATTGTAATGCATCGGTATAATGGTATCTGCCCCGAGTAATTTTGCTGCTGCAGCAGCCTGTTCTATGTCCATTGTGAAATGTCCGCCTATCGGAAGAAGAGCAATTTGGGGAGCGTATAGTTCCTTTACTAAAGACATTTCATTATTAACACATGTATCACCTGCGTGGTAGATTGTTACACCGTCAATATGAAACACAATACTAGCCGGCATTCCCGCATAAACACCGTCAGGTGTTGATGATGCATGGAAGGCAGGTGTAAAAACTACCCATCCCCAAGGGAAACGAATTTTTCCGCCAAAAGCAACTCCGTCTGTGTGAGCACCTTTTAATTGACAATAATTAGCCAGTTCAAAAATAGCAGTAATAACTGCATTTTGTTCTTTTGAAATATCTATAGCAGAGCCGAGGTGATCTCCATGCCCATGTGTTATAAAAATATTTTTTATATTTGCAGGTTTATAAGTCGGGTTTGCAGCAAAAAATGGATCTACCAGTATACTCCCATAACTTGAAACAAATTCAAAAGCACTATGTCCTAAATATTTTATTTGCATGCTCTATTCCTCCCTTTTTCAAGTTGATTATAACATTAAAACAGTTATTTATAAATCTAATAAACGAGATTTTTAAAGTTTTTGTATAATCAGCCGTAAATAAAGAAAGAAAGGATAAAACGATGGCAAGAATAATAGAAAATATTGATGGTAAGCGTAAAATAATAAAATTATCCAGTGATGATATTATTAGTGTTGTTAGAGAATATCAGAATATTACATATAAGTGTCAAACAAGGAGTGAAATCCGATCAGCACTTGCTGATTCAGTAATTTATCTTCCTGAAGAAATTTAAAAATAATATAAGAAAATAATATAAGGTTTACATAAAAAATATTTTATAGTAAAATTACCTTATGCAAGAAGTATTGTTTTCATATATACAGTTTTTAATCTTACAAATATCAAGTCACATGTTGTTATTTCTGGCTGTTTTGTTTGGAGTACCTGTTTTCTGGTTTCTTATGAAGCTGACAGGAATTTTGGATGAGGATAAGGCTTTACATCTGGGCTATTTTGTATTTTGTTTGTGTTCTGTCATTTCGTTAGTATTGTTTTTTGTTAATGCCGCAGATTTGATGAAATATTATCTAGCTCTTGTTGTTCTTTTAGCCGGAGTCATGACATTTTTGTGTGTTTCTCCTATATTTTCGGAATCTCCGCATTTTGAAATTAATAGAAGGAAAAAATATTTTTCAATTGATGGTAGTACGTTTCCTGTTTCCGTTGTTAATCAGGTTAATGTAAAAAGATGTTTTAATCGTACTGAACGTTTATGCAAAATGGAAATTTTTATTTCTGAAGAAGGCTCCCGCTCACGTACCATATATTATGAAACAAATGATATTTCTAAGTTCCGAGAGGTTGTTCTTTGGTTAAGTAAATATGTAAAAATAGAGTATAATACTGCTTTTACTGGTGCAACATTGGGGAATCCTTCTTTATCTATAATAACCGGGGTTGTATTTTTCTCAATATTTATTTTTTGCCTGCTTATACCGGCATCCGTGCAACTCAAAGCAAAAAGAGAATCTATGGCATTGCCTGAATATCAATTAATGTCTATTTCTAAGTCGTTAAAGGATGATTTGTCACAGAATACGTCATTAATAGAGGATTCATTTAAGCCTATTTTCAAAAAAAGTGGAATTCAGATAGTTGTTTTTGATGGTGCTTATAGTTCACAGTTTGTCGGAAATCTTAAAAAAGCTTTATATTCTTATTCTGACCAGTCTTATGACTTTAATATCGTTTTTGTTACAAAAAATGGTTTCTTTTTGAAGTCGGCATTTGAAAACAAAGTACCTTTATCAACAGGTGTTCAATATCCGTATACACAGTTTATCATGAATAATTGTAATAAATTCTGCTTGTTGGATAATGAGTTAGGTTTGTTATATAAAACCAGTATAGAAACTATTGATCCAAGAATTAATAATGTGCAGGATGCTGTTAATATCCTTACATATGTTTCCGAAAAGCGATTAAAAGAAAAAGAAAGAATCTTGGCGGAGAAACAAGCTGCATTGAAAAGGTTACAAGAGGAATCTGATTAATTTTGTTGCTGCAATTGTTTGAAGTAATCAGTGTTGTTATCTAAAGTACTTTGAGTTGCAGTTATTGCATAAATGGGATTATTATTGAAAATATATTTTGCAGCATTTACTATTTCTTCTTTTGTAATTGTATCAATAATAGAATATTCAAGGTTTGTGCGTAAAGCGCCATACGGTGAGTTTAAATCACAACCAACTGTAAATAATTTATCGTCATCTGTTTCTGTCATTGAGAGTATTGAACTTTTGTATTCAAGTTTTACTGCATTTAATTCTTCGTCACTAAACTCACCATTTTTTAAATCATTAATCAGTTTTTGGTATCCATCAATTGATTTTTGAATATTGTTATAAAATTTTTCCCCAGTTTCCTCGTCTTCTGTCGTTGTCAAAATATTGCAAAATACAAAGCTTGTATCTCCCAGACAGTTTGTATTATAGCTGTTTACACTATATGCCAGCTGCTGTTTTTCCCGTAAATCATTAAAAGCATTCTTACTCAATAATTTACTTAATAAGTTAAAAATTATTTCATCCCTCAAATTAAGATTTGTTTTGTATTTGTACCCGATTTTGATACTTGCCTGTGCATTGTTATTTGCGGATGTAAGTACAACCGGTTTTTCTTCCGGTGTATAAATTTTTTCAATTTTGAAAGTTTTATTTTTGACTTTTGGAAGTGTACTGATTACAGACAAAACTTGCTCTGTATATTCTGGTTCATCTTTCGATGTTGAAAAAGATACGCTTCCTGTACCATTTGTCATTATTTCATTGTACAACGTTTTTATATCATCAAGTGTTATATTATCAATATTCTTTAAAATATCTTCATCTGAACTGTATATTGGAGAGTTTTGAAATACGTGATTATAGATTAACTTTTTGGCAGAGGGGGCTGAATTTATCAAAGTTTCTTTTAATATTTTTTTTGCCAAATTTAAAGAGTCTTCATCTAAGCGTGGATGTAAAAGCTGTTCTTTAAGCAGTTTAATAGCCAGTTTCATGTCATTTTTATCGGCATTTACGGAAATGGTTATACTATTGGTGCCTGCTTGAATATAATGATTAATCAAGTTTGAGGAAAGGACAGAAGTTAATTCATCTTTTGTCATATTAGCGGTTCCATTATTTAGCATCATACTCAAAAGTTTAGCAGTACCGGGTTTTGATGCAGGAAGTTTTTCTGATAATATTTCAAGATTAATATATCTATAGTTGTTGTTGGTAGTATATCCTGCGGCATCATAATTGTTGGCAAGATTATAAATATTTAAGTTCTTGGGTTTTATAACCCGTTTCTCTTTTCTTCCTGTAAATGCAGGAGATTGGTTTTTCTCACTTTTTTGAGGATGTACAATAGCAAGTGAAGCTTTATTTAAGTCCAGATACTTGTCTACACACCTCATAATGTCATCAGGTGTTATACTTTTTATAATATTACTATACTCTGTAATAGAGCCGTCACCGGATTTAAAGTGAAGTGTTCCTAATAGTGCAAGCAGGTTATCGGGAGTCTGGATTAATCTGTTATACGCACTGAGCATTAATTTTTTTATTAATTCCACTTCTTCATCTGAAGGTTTTTGAAAATTTGCTAATTCATCATAAATAGTGCTGAGAGCAAATTCTGTTTTTTCATCAGGTGTTGAAATCTCAAAATATAAAGCTTGTGGATCTTTTGGATTAGTACTGATTTTTTCCAATGCGATATCCGCAAATATGTTTTCATTAACAAAATGTTTACGTAAGCGTGAATTAGAATTTTCTGTCAGTAGTGCTGATATAAACTGTAAAGTTATTGTATCCTTAAGATTATTATTAGCAGGTCCATTGAATGCAATATATCCGGTAGATTCTTGTATTTTAGGAGATATAAAATCACGTCTGACAGAAGTTTCTATGGGGGTAAGTTTGTTAACTATTCTGTGTTTAGGGGCTTCTGTTTTTGTATGAAAATGTTTTGCTATAAGTTTTATAGCCTCATCAGGTTCAACATCACCGGCAAGAGCAGTGTACATATTTGCAGGATAATAATTATTTCTGTAATAATTGAGTACATCCTCTCTTTTTATGTTTTTAATATTGTCAACACTTCCAGCAATATAATCTTCTGATGTTGTATCTAAGTTATAAAGATTTTTAATTGCCATATTAAAAGCTTTAGAATCCGGAAAATCTTTGTACATATTTATTTCAGAAATAACCGGCCCGCGTTCTTTTTCAATCATACTATCCGGAAGTGCAAGATTATTCATCATTGCACCCTGAATACTGATTATCTCCTCCAAATCGTTATCATAGAAAATTGGGGCTTGTATATAATAATCAGTGAGAGCAAAGTTTGTAGAAGCATTAGTATCACCTCCTATATTACCTACAATTCTAAAAACGTCTCCTGTTGATAATTTTTTATAACCATCAGCACCTAATGTTCCATTAAATGCCATGTGTTCAAGAAAATGGCTTATTCCTCTCTGATTATCATCTTCGTTTATAGCTCCAGTATTAACAAATGTTTTAATCATTGTAAAATTTGTATCCATAGGTAGTATAGATACTCTGAGTCCGTTTGACAGTTTGTAATTATGAATCTCCTGTCCATTTTCCAGTTTTTTCACATCAAGTTTTGTATACCCGCTGGGAATATTAACTGAAACAGGCACTTTCATATCCGGCAGTGTCGATACTTCTTGAATATTGCCGGTTTTTGTTGTTTCGTTATTGTGTGTATTACCCTGTTTTATTCCGGTAAAAACAGCAGGATTAATAATTTCAAACCTTATCATATTATTATTAAAACGATACAATAAAAAAAATTGCTTATTTGTAAATATTTTTTTACACTTACTCCCTGTATGATTGAATTTTAGCAGCAAATGCGGTAAAATGTTAAGAGATGTTAAGAAAACTCAAACGAAAAACGCAATTTTTTAACATTTATATACTTTATATATACACGAGGTGAAAAAATGGAAAAAGATTTAAAAAAGTTTGAGTACAAGTTAATAGAAAATAAAGAACGGATAGAATCCGAGAATCGAATACGAACGTCTAAGCACCAGACCAACCCTATGTTGGAAAAGTTTTTAGAGTTCAGGCGTACAAAGAAAATGATGCCTAAAGATTTAGTTTAGTATGTATGAAGTAAAGAATAGAATTTACGGAAAATTAAACAGAGTTCAGAAAACAGGACTCTGTAATTTTCTGCGCGCACTTGTAAAGCAAAATATGAATTTATCTGTTGATGAGATTTATGATAAATTTGTAGAAGATGAGAGGTATTATCAAGAATTAAATGTTTCAAAGTTTGAATTTCTCTCAGAAATGCTTGATGAAGATCAGTTTTGTTATGATACAAAATTGTATTTAAAAGAGTGCAAGAAATATTATGAATACAAACAATCTCAAGCTCCTATTATTGAAGCAAACAAAGAGTTTGAAAAGAAAAAGCGCAAATTTTTACAGGAAGTAAAGATGTCAAAGGAGACTCCTACAAAAAAACAACTTTACTACTATGAAAAACTCTGTAAACGATATAATATAGATAGTATAAATGTTGAAGAAGCGAGTAGATTAGATTTAAAGAATGAAATAGAGAGAATATTAAATGAACATTCAGGAGATTATAAAAATATTAACTGATGCTGGTATTGAACCACGTGAAGCGGAAGCAGAAGTTAAATTAATGATTCGTGATATATGTAAATGGAGTCCGGTTGATATTATTCTGGAGCGCCCAATTGACATGTCCCATCTTGATGATGTTGCGGAACTAGCTAAAAGACGGGCGCAAACAGGTCGACCTATTCAACAGATACTAGGGTTTGCTAATTTTTACGGTAACAGATACAGAGTAACAGAGGATGTTCTTATACCGCGTGACGAAACAGAATTACTTGTTCAAAAGGCACTAAGGATTATTTTTGCAAATGGATTTAAAACAGTTCTAGATATTGGAACAGGCAGCGGGTGTATTGCTTGCTCTATTGCCCTAAATTCGGAGACGTATGTTCTCGGGGTAGATATTTCCTCAGATGCACTCAGAATTGCACTGGAAAATGCATCTGCTCTTAATTTGAATAATAAGGCTGTATTTAGGAAGTCCGATGTATATAGCAAAATTAACCCTAATGAAACTTTTGATATGATTATTTCTAATCCTCCTTACATACCGGAAGGAACACCGGTGCAAAAAGAAGTTGAATTTGATCCAAAACTTGCTTTATTTACAAAAGACAGTGAGGGGTTAGAGTTTTATAAAAGAATTACTGAAGGAGCAAAAGGAATATTGAAAGACGGCGGATATATTCTCTTTGAGTGTGGAATGGGGCAGGCTCGGAAAATAAAAAAAATACTTTCACAAAACGGATTTGGAAACATTGAGATTGACAAGGACTTAGCAGGTATTGAGAGAGTTATATCTGCGCAGCTGCTCAGTTAATGGCAGTGGTAAAATAAGTAATATAGTAATATTAATACTCCAGATTAAGTAATATTAATCTGGAGTATTATCTTTATTTCTGTTCCTACATTTTTCAATTACTAACTCAATTGTTCAACCGTGTAGAACTTAAATTCTGCCGGCATAATTTTACTAAACATTAACTGGTCAGTTGGGGTTTGGAATTTTTCTTCAACGTAGTTATCTCCGTCAAAGACGTATTGACCGGTTATTTTATAGTCACAGGAGAGGGCTATGTTTTTGTCAAAAACTTCCCTGCCTTCTCTTACCTCTACACGTTGTTCAGTTCCTTCCCATACCCAGAATTTTTCTGATGGGTTGTGGTAATTAGCAGCGACTAAGATAGAGGTTTTTAAACCTTCTTTAGAAATCTGCCATACAACAAATCCGTCCTCATCCTGTCTTATTATGTGAGCCTCACCTCCGGATATGATTGGTGAATTTTTGACAAAGCGGTCTATTGCATTAAACTTAGCATAGAACTCGTAGTCTTTTTCTCTCGGCATTGATATTTCTGCCCCGATAACGCTTTCAATTCCTTTTGTGGTAAAGGATTCATCACCGTCAATGTACATAACCGGACGTTGTGCAAACTTGCCGCCAGGAAGGAATTTGAATTTAAACCACTTAAACAAGGCCCCTTGTTCACCCAACTGTCCGGGGTAACGGTCAATTGCTGAGAACTCACCATCTTGATTGTTGTAAGTTTTAAGAATAGACAGGCAATTTTTTTCCCTGCCAGAAGTGTTATAGTTGGTTAGTTCTAGATTATCATTTGCAATTCTTTCCGGTGTTTTATCGCTTTGTGCAACAATATCACTGCCCCATAAAAGGTCAAAATTCATATCTTCATGGTATTCTTTGAGATAATTATCCCAGAGCATATACTCTGCAAGTGTTCCGAAGTACGGAACCTTATTTTTTAATGCAGTGTTTAGCTTGCCTAGAACAGTTCTTGGCGCTCTGTAACTGATAGGTGTTCCATCTTTTTCCGAAACATCATCTACAATATGATCTATATGGTCAACTCTGAAACCGTCAAAGTTAAATTCGGATTGTAAGTCTTTCATATAATTAATGAAAAAATCTATTACATTATTATTGTATTCACCGGTTTCAAGATTTACAAAGTAATAAGGCGTTTGACAGTCTAAGTTTGCAAACTGTGAAACATCTTCTCCTTTGTAATTATAATGTTTAAACGTAGGATAAGAACCGCACTCACTCATTCTATCAAATACGGGAACTCCTGCTGAACACCACGCTCCGCCGGGTGCAGGCCACATACCTTCGGCAATTAATTTTTGAGTTACCTCACTTTGTTTAGTTATATCAGATTCCTTTAACTTTTTAGAGTTATTATTTAGAACCAATGCAATAATATTTCTTGCTTTACGGTGGAGTTTTATTTGTATATCTTTTTCAAGCATAGCATTTGAAAGATATTTTTTCTTTTCAATAAGTGATGTATCAATATCGTTGTAGATATTTTTATAATTTTCTGCTAAATCACCAATACCTGAACGAAGTGATTTTTTGTATAAATCTTTTACAATATTAATATCTTCCTGTGAATATTTTTCTTTTAATGTTTCACAGACTTCATCAACATTTTTTTCTATTTCTGCAATAAGAGCGTTAATATCGAACCATCTTGCACATTCAGGATTAGCAAGAACGATTTTTGAATACCTTCCTGTTTGCGGGAGTATATCATAAATCACAGGGTGACCGGCAAGTTGTGCCATTTCAATAAACAGCTTAACCTGTCCGTTTTCATCAAACCCTGTTTTTTCTGTAATGTTTTTATCTTCTAAATTCGGGCTGACCGCAGATGACGTTGGAAGATATGCACATCCAAATTCTCTCGGGTGAAATGGTATAAGATAAATAGTCGTTGAAAAAATATTATTTTCAATACTGCCTGTCGGCAAAATAGCAAGCTGTTTTAACCAGTCTGCGAGTTTACCGGTATCTGATTTTTCATTCCCGTTGCCAAGCCCTGCAAGATTAATCAGTTTTATATTATGACCTTCTTTTTTTATCCAGTTGGAGTTTTGAACATTATTTCTTGCAAGAACTGATGGATTATCAAACTGAAATTCATTATTTTCATTATAAACTTTATTTTGTTTCCATTTGTATTCAATGCAGTAAAGTGCTTCTGCATCACTGATTTCTTCCAGCGCTCTTATGTGCGGGTATGGAAGATAACCGTTTGAGTCCAATAATGAATTTAAGTAGTTTTTCCGCTCATCAGATATTGAATTGTAGGAATAAATTTCTTTTAACTTATTTACAAACTCTGTTAATTGGGCGGCTTTGTCCACTTTTGTTTCTTTTTTGAATAAAAAATTCAGCATTTGTGACAGCTCCTTAATATATCTTATTTATATGATAGTTGTAATTTGATACTAGCATGGCAGAAAATATTTTACAAGAAAATTATCTAATTAAGATATAATGATAATATCCTCAAAACCACGTTAATTAGCTATATTACACAGATTAATGATTAAAAAATAATAAGATAAATATTAAGTTTTGTAACGATTATATCATCGTATGAAATCTGCTGATATTTATATACTTTATATATATAAGATGTAAGATAAATGAGGATAAAGCTATGAACCCACTAATGATGTTAATGAGCGGTTGTTTTGGCAGCGGATACAGTTCATACGGAATGAGTGCTGATACAATGAACACATTTAACAATATATGGGCGACAACATCATGGATGACAGCAATTCAATGCGGTATGCCGGGAATGCTCGGAACAATGGGTGGGATAGGCAGTACTACCACCACAACCGAAACATCGAATTGTCATCAATCTCAATGTTGTACAGGTACTGTTTCCCAATCAACAGAGGGCTTATCTTCTGCGGAATTAAAAGTACAACAAGATGCTGCAGAAAAAGAATATAACACTTTAAGTCAACTTTGTACTAAAGTTGAAGAGTATAAGAATGATAAAGAAGCAACCGAAACAAGTTTATCCGCTACTGTAGTAGCCAAAAGAAAGGCACTTATTCAAGAACAAGAAGAATTAGATCGCTGGAATAAAGACCCTGACACGAATAAAGAGGCTATTAGAACTTCTCAGTCCAAGGTTAAAAATGCGGAAAAAGAATTACAAAATGCGGAGATTGCGTATGATGCATTTATACTTGCACAGAAAGAAAAGGAAGCAGAGTATCAAAAAGTACTTGCTCAACGTGAGGCTGCTTACGCTAAATATAATCAATTATCAACAGCTTATTTAAATGCTTTAAATAAAGAAAATATGGCACAAAATGTTGTAAATGACAGAGCAGATGACAAAAAAGTAACAGGTAAATGGTGGAATAGAACAGCATTAAATCCAACCAACTGGTTCAACAAAAAAGGTACATTCTGGGGTGAAACAACTAATAATGCAAATATTGCTAAGTGTTTGAGAATACTCCAAAAGAGCGGCCGTTCAGAAGCGCTTCTATATGCTTATAAACACGGCTTAATTAAATTTGAAGTTGATCCAAATACTAATAAGAGGGTAGCTAAACTTGTTAATGTGAATGACACAGAACTTCAGGGGCTTGTGGATTTGTATAATGGTAAAGATAAAGTAGCACCTGATCCGTTAGATAACAAAGTATAATATTAAAAAGCTAATATTAAAAAAGGCAGGTTTTATTTCCTGTCTTTTTTTGTCGACAAAAATACGTGTTTAGCATACAATCATCGTATGCGATTTACACGGTACATAAAAGAGATAGCTGAAATATCTGCTCCGATTATTATGGGGAATCTGGGGTTCATATTTATCGGAGTTGGTGACGTTATTGTTGCCGGCAGACATTCTACACAAACGCTTGCTGCTGTTAGTATTGCAAATGCAATTTTAAATTGCATTATGATGATTGGTATAGGTATTTTATCCGCAGTCGCTCCAATTGTTTCAAATATGCGCGGTGAGGGGCAATCACCGGAAAAGTATTTCTATCCGACTGTTAAATTTTCGCTTATAATGAGTCTTTTTATATCACTGTGTATTTTTGCGGTTGTTCCTGTTATTGACCTGTTAGGTTATGATACGGCATTAGCCGATCTTATTAAGACTTATTCCATAATCACAGCGTTTTCTACCTTTGGAGTGTTGCTGCACAGTTCAATAAAAGATTTTTTACAATCATTTGAAATCGTACTTTTTCCGAATATTTTGACTGTCCTAGCTGTATTTTTGAATATAGGACTAAACATAATATTTGTATTTGGATATTTTGGACTGCCGGAGATGGGGGTTGCCGGACTTGCAGTCGCAAGTCTGATTACCAGATATGTGATGGGGTTTGGACTTTATTTTTATGCACTGAACAAGCTTTCAATTTCTATGTACAGTGACCGCTCCTATTACAAAAATCTTTTGATAGTCGGGACTCCTATTGCATTTGCCATATTGATTGAATTTGTTGCCTTTAATCTTGTAACAATTATTATGGGGCGTATTTCGGGTCTATATGCAGCCGCACAGAATATTGTAACAACATTCACTACGGTTTCTTTTATGGTTCCGCTCGCTATTGCAAACGGTCTTGCCGTAAAAGTCGGATATTCAAACGGGGCAAAGGATTATCTGGGTGTAAGACGCTTTGCTGTATCCGGAATTATAATGTCCGAAATTTTTATGATATGCAGTGCATTAACGATAGTATCCTTCCCGTATTTCTGGATAGGTTTATTTACTCTGGATAAAGAACTTATAGCAGTAACTGTTCCTATTGTATATATTCTTGCTGTTTTTCAAATATTTGACGGCTTGCAGGTAACACTTGCAGGTATATTTAAGGGGTTAAAAGATACAAATATTGTTATGATTGCTAACTTTGTAAGCTATTGGATAGTGGCAATCCCATTAGGGTCTGTTCTTGCGTTTCATTTTAATATGAACATTATGGGCTACTGGTACGCAATCGGTATTGCTGCAATTCTGTTGTGTGTAATTATGCTTACAAAACTTGTTTTCTGTTATAATAAAAAGTGGAGAGAAATCCCAACAGTGATAAACTAAAATTATATGTGGTGGTATGTTTAAAAATATAGATAGAGAAGTATTGTTTAAGAGTTCTATTATATTGATTTTTTTAATAGGAGTTGCTATACGTATCGCTTTATATTTTGCGAATTATTCTGGTCAGATGAAGCGTCGCTTGCAATAAATATAGTTAATCGTTCGTTAGGAGAGTTATTTCAAGGATTAGATTATCTACAAGTTTGTCCTGTTGGATTTTTGGTGGTAGTTAAATGTATTCTTTTAATATTTAATCCGCAAACTGATTATTTCCGTGATTTATTATTGAGACTTTTACCATTTGTTTCAGGAATTCTTTGTTTACCGGCTTTTTATTATTTTGTTAGATTGATTACAAATAGAAAAACTGTAGTTTTGACTGCTCTCTTATTATTTGTTTTTAATCCTCCTTGCATTATTTATAGTGCTACTCTTAAGCAGTATTCCACTGAACTGCTTATAAGTATTTTATGGTAGCAGGAAGTAATCTAAATATAATATTAAATGTAATTCCAATAAAAAGGTACAGCTTAAATCTTTCAAGGAAACCAAGAGAAATAAAGGCTGTATATTTTTAGAAAAATTAACCTATAGCTGCTTTTGCCTGTTTTTCTTTACGTTGTTTCCTTCTCATCAAATCAACAAATGCTTCAAGTCTTGTAATATAACCAGCACGTCCTGTTTGTTCATCCATAATTAGAGTTAAAATCGGAACATCGCAGTCTTTACGCATTGCAGGGAATATGTTTTGTGACATAATTTCCGGCATGCAGGTAAACGGGCTTATATGTATAATGCCGTCTTTGTGCTGTTGATTAGCATAGGCAACATCAGAAACGCATTCAAGCGCATCTCCGCCGATATCTCTCATAAGGTAAGGTTTTGCAAGCCGTTCAGCCCTCTGCAAATGAGTTTCACCATTTCTGAATGCTTTAGGAATAATGGCATCTTTTAAGAAACTGCTTACCGTAAGGCTCCTTCTTGTTTGGACACCCATTCTGCCTAACTCTCGTTCAATATTCTGGTTTGAAAAATCATCATTTACCAGATAAATTTCACCGGTGATATCGACATTTAAAACTTCACGCTTGGGGTCAATAGGTGTTTTTTCTATTTCAGCAAGTGCCTTATGATATGCATTTTTTAATTCCAGCGTACTGTTTACATTATCAATAATTTTAATTGCTTTTTTATAGTTCTTTTCAGCCGTTCCGGCAGTTATTTCACGCGCTCTGTAATAAGAGAGAGCCGCATCTAAATCATCCACGGCAAAGACTTTCCTTATCCCGATATTTATAGCTCGCATAAACAGAACCGGATCATTTTTTTGTGTAAGTTCTTTGAAAAAGTTATAAATTCCCTTTATACCGTCATAAAGAGAAAGTTCTATATAATTAGCATTGTACCCCATGTCCTGTAATGTTTTATAAATATTCTGCCCGTACTCACCCAGCCTGCAAATCCCCGGCGATGTAATCATCGCAACATAATCGGCACCGCCTTCTATCGCTTCTATAAAATTACCTAAAATTAATTTATATGGAAGGCAAATTGCTTCCGGTGAATTTTTGGTTCCGAGAGATAGTGTTTTTTTATTTGTATATGGAGGGATATAAGGTTCTACTCCTATTTTCCTGAGTGCAGCTGCCCAGGCTATTGATATTGTTCCCATATGTGGAAATGCTACTTTTATTTTTTTTTCTTTTTCTTTCATTGTCTTTACCCTGTTTTAAATTATTTATTCTTAAAAATATTTTATTACAAGGGGAAGTTCTTTCTTTTTCCCCTATGCTTTTAAGTCTGGATGTCTGGCTGCAAGAGTTTCATCTACACGTTTTACCGGTGTTGTATGCGGTGAAGCCATTACAAACTCTGGTTTCTCTTTTATTTCATCTGCAATTTTTAGCATAACATCTATAAAATTATCAAGAACTTCTTTGGACTCGGTTTCTGTAGGTTCAACCATAATAGCCTCGTGAACAATTAACGGGAAATATACTGTTGGCGGATGTATGTTGTAGTCCATAAGCCGCTTTGCAATGCCGATTGTATTTACTCCCTGTTCTTTCTGCCAGTCCCCGCTAAGTACAAATTCGTGCATACACGGTTCATCATAAGGAAGAAGATATTTTCCTTTTAGTTTCTCTTTTATATAATTAGCATTGAGAACTGCATCTCCGCTTGCTTTTTTAAGATTATTTCCCATCATAAGAATATACGCATAAGCTTTTACCAGTACACCGAAGTTGCCGTAAAATGCTTTTACTTTGCCTATAGAATGTTTTATATTATAGTTTCTGTAATACTTTTTACCGTCAAAATCAATTACGGGAGATGGCAAAAATTCTTTTAAGTTTTCTGTAACGCAGATAGGACCGGCACCAGGACCGCCTCCGCCGTGAGGAGTTGCAAATGTTTTATGCAGATTCAGGTGAACAACATCAAACCCCATAATATACGGATTTGTATAACCCATGATAGCATTGAAGTTTGCTCCGTCATAATATAGCAGAGAACCATTATCGTGCATCAGTTTTGATATTTCAGGCACGTTTTCTTCAAATAGTCCGAGTGTATTCGGATTTGTCATCATGATTGCTGCAACATCTTTGTCTAAATGAGCTTTAAGATCATCAATATCAACCTGACCACGTTCATTAGATTTAATTTGTATTATTTCAAACCCGCACATCTTTGCACTGGCGGGATTTGTACCGTGCGCAGAGTCTGGAACAAGAACTTTTGTTCTCTTGTCATTCTTTATTTCAAAATATTTTTTTATAACCATCATCCCGCTTAATTCGCCGTGGGCGCCTGCACAGGGTTGTAAGCTTACAGCCTGCATTCCTGTTATAACTTTGAGTGCTTCCTGAAGGCGGTACATAAGTTCAAGCGCTCCTTGAGAATCTTCGTCATTTGATAAAGGATGAAGATTGGTGAAGCCCTCTAAAGACGCAAGCAGCTCATTGACTTTCGGATTATACTTCATTGTACAGGAGCCGAGCGGGTAAAATCCCTTTTCAATACAAAAATTTCTATCTGAGAGTTCTTTGTAGTGCCTGAGAACTTCAAGTTCACTAAGTTTGGGAAGTCCTATTTCACCCTGTCTTAAAAACTTTGATGATATACATTCGCAGGACTTAATTTCATTGTCCAACAATATCCCATCAACCCCGTTGCTTTTTTCAAAAATAGTTTTCATTCGCACTCCTGTTTTATTAGTTCTCTTTTTATTTTTTCCAATGAGTATTGGATAATTCTTGAAATTCTTGATTGGGAGAGATTAAACTCAACTGATAAATCCTTTAGTTTTTTATTGTAGAAAAATTTTGCCTTTATAATTTCCCGTTCTTTTTCAGGCAACTCATTTATCGCAGCTTCTACACATCTGCGGATTTCTGCCATCTGTGCATGAACTTCCGGAGATGCAGACGTATCTCTTAATACAACAGGATTATCGTTATCATTTGTATCATCTATTGATACAATCGGGGTATAATATGGCATTGCATTTTCTCTGTTTTTTAAAAGATACCACCTGTAACGTCTGCGGACTTCATTTCTAATAGCCCATTTTATAGCATTAGCCAGATACGCATTATTGAAAAAAGTATTAGAACGTGCATTTTTAAGCAGGTAGTAAATTGTGTAGTTCCCTACATTTACTACTTCATTAAATTCAATCAAGCCAAGAGATGAGAATTTTTTAAACTCTACTTTACTTATTGTTTCAATCAGCTCTTTATATTGTGATATGTCGATTTTATTTTTATTATCGGTAACTTCACTCATATTTATATCATACTCTAAAAACAATACCGGTAAAGGGGGGGGAGGGAAATATTTAGGCATTACAACAACCGAAACTACAAGATGACAAAAAAGCATTTAAAAAGTGATACATACACTCTTTTTATCAGGGTAATTACTGTGAAAAGTTCTACGATAAAAACGATGCTATTAGTTGTATATAAAACTTCATAATTGTTATTATTTTATTGTTTATATTTTCCAATAATGCTAAGATTTTTTTCAGGTATTATATGAAAAGATTATTTTGGGTATTACTTGTATTTTGTTTTATACTTCCCGTGTTTGCGGAAGAGCCGGCACAATTAAATTCATCTGTTGAGTTTTATAATTCTGCAATAGAGGATTATAAAGCAGAAAAATACATTCCGGCACTAAAGTCTTTGAATAAAGCAATTGCAGAAGACTCAGAAAACGCATTATACTTATTTACACGAGGTGTATTAAGATATGATGCTTTTAAGGATTATCCGGGAGCACTTGCTGATTTGAAGAAAGTTACTGATATAAATCCGGATTATCCGGAGTTGTATTCCGAACTTGCTTATGTATCAGTGTTTAATCACGATGTGCAAGGTGCAAATGAGTATCTTGCCATAGCGGAAACAAAAAACAAAAATGATTTAAAAATATTCCTGACAAGAGCGCTTATTTGTATTCTATATCAGGATTACTCCGGTGCTGTTATTCAGTATGATAAAGCAATTGAAATTTATCCGGACAATTCTGATTTATATTTGCGCAGGGGGTATGCAAAGGCTTATATGCGTAAGTACCGTGATGCAATGAAGGATTATGACAGGGCAATAGAATTAAATCCTAAAAACTATTCTGCCTATGAAAAACGGGCAGAAATCCATAATACAATGTTAAGAACCGGTAAAGCCCGTAAGGACTGGATGAAATCAGACCAGCTAAGGTTTGAAAGTAAGAATAATAATTAATTCCCAAATATACCACGGGGAGTTATGTTTCAGGTAGTTTGTTGAACAGGATATTTCCGCCTCTTGAATAAGTCCGCCGGTAAGATTAGTTTAACCTGTGTAAATTTGTATATACATTCTCATTAAAAAATACTTGCACAAAATTATTTATGCGTTATGATTGCAAGGTAAGCTGTTCACTGGAATGGCGGGTACTCTATAATTTAATAAAATTGTGTTTCTCTGCCGACGAGGAGGTGACTAAATGTCACGTCCGAGGAGAGGAAGGTAGCGCAGGCGCTGCCACACAGGCAAGTTTCACAATTAAATATAGACCAGTGGCGCAGTGGTAGCGCAGAAGACTCTTAATCTTTTGGCCGTGGGTTCGAATCCCACCTGGTCTACCAATAAAAAAAAGACTGCTTAAAGCAGTCTTTTTTATGGTATAAATAAAAGGATTGAATATGAATACAAAAATGTTAAAAAACTTAATCCCTTTTACTTTTTTAATTTTCGGGCTTTTTATTTTTTTTCATCCTATGTTTTTAAATTTTGATAAAATGTTTGGTGATTTGGGTGATGCGAGGTTTATTAACTATATTTTGGAACATGGTTTTTTATGGTTTACAGGTGATAGTTTACATTCCTCATTTTTTAATGCTCCGTTTTTTTATCCCAATTTAAACACTCTTTCATATTCTGATATGCTGATTGGAGGGATGCTTTTTTATATTCCTTTAAGATTTTTGGTTGACTCCCCTCAAACAGCACTTCAAATTTGGGTATTAATTGCATTTTCACTAAACTTTTTTTCTTTTTACCTTGTTTCTAGGCGTATTTTTAAATTTTCAATTTTAATTTCTTCAATAACCGCATTTTTGTTTGCCTTTTCGCTTCCAAGGTATAATCAAATTGTTCATCTTCAACTGTCTCTTCACTTTTTTTCTGTATTTGCGTTTTATTTTCTAATTAATTCAAAAGGTCAAACTTCACGTTTTATAATATCCGCCATGTTTTTGGCTCTTCAATTTTATACTGCCTTTTATTATGGCTGGTTTTTTGTTTTTGCAATATGTGTTGCATTTATTGCAATTTTGCCTTCAAATAAAGCAAGAAAAAATGTTTTTGAGTTTATAAAAAACAATATAAAAGGTTTGAGTTTTTGTTTAATAACCTTTATTCTTTTGATTATTCCGCTTTTTATCCGGTATGTTTCTGTATCGACCGGATTTGCATATTCTTCTTGTTACCTTTTTAATATTGTAAGTTTTTTATCTTCATACAGTATTTTAGACAGTTTTATTTTTCCGAGCTATCTTGAAAAACTTAATGGGGAACAAATAACTGGAATTGGTATTTTTACTACTATTATGACAATGTGGGGTTTTATTTTTTTTAAGAAATATAAACTTCCTGTTTTATTGTTTATTTTAATTGTGTTTCTTTTTTATTTTTTCTGGCGTCTTAATATTTTTTTACATCATGTCCCTGGAGGGGGGGCAATAAGGGCTGGTGGAAGAGCAGTTTTTATTCTGCTTCCTGTTTTTTGTTATTTAATTGGATATTTTCTTTCCGCAGCAGGTAAAAAAACGTTCATTATTTGTTGTATTATTATTCTTCTGGAACAAATTCCGATGCCTCTTAAGTTTCATTGGACAAAAACAATGCATAATGCAAGAGTTGAACAATATGATATCCCAAAAGAATGCAAAATTTTTTATCTTGATGCTGATAAATTTTATCCGTCTTTAAATGTTGATGCAATGTGGGTTTCAAATAAAGTTAAAAAACCGACTGTAAACGGATATTCTGGCTTTCTTCCGAAGATACAGCAAAGTGTAATAGATACCATTGATGAAAAGTGCAAAATTAAAATTTCAGAATAATTTATTATTCAGTTAAAATATAGGTTGAACCTTTATTTATGGTAAATTAGTTATAATATTTAAGGAAAAAAGACACAGTGATTGAAGGTACTTACCTATTAAGGGAGATTATTTATGTAGGAGAACTCTCCTAAAAAGTGTGGATTTTGCTCAGTATATGTGTTTTTTCATATTCTATCTGTTATGTGATATGTATTGAAATCGGATATTTGTTTGCTATTTGATATTCTAAAGGAAAATAATTCACTCTGTCCCAAAGTCTATTGTTAATTATCTCCGAGGTATAATTGAAGCATGGTGGGTATTAAAAAATGAATTGTAAAGATATATGAATAAAAATCAAAATTCTGAAATTTCCCTAAATTAAAAATTTTTATATATTAAAGAGAAGTTTTATATGAGTATAAATAACAGTATAGATTCACAAATAGTAACTAATATGCAGACGCATTATGCAAGTCTGATAAAAGGTGGTGCAACAAGTATTGGTCAGGATTCTTTGTCAATAAGCATTTTTAACAGTATAGACAAAGATAAAAATGGCAAACTTGCTCAGGATGAAATCAATACAGCAATGCCTCGTTTTAGTCAGATTATACAAGATGCAGCAGCCGGTGCCAAAGAATTTGCAGTAAAAATGTTTGGCAGCAGCAAGACGACGCAGACCTCAGAAGCTTCTCAGTTCATTGCGCAAAATCAGGATACAACCTTCAATGGAAAAATTGATAATGACTTTAAACAAGGGGAGACCGGCGATTGCTGGCTGCTAGCTGCAATTGCAGCAATGGCAGATACTCCTGAAGGGCAGGAGAAATTAAACCAAATGCTTTCTATTGATGAAAACGATAATATAACAATAAATTTAAACAATGTAAGAAAAATTACTGTTTCTAAAGAAGAATTGGAATCCAATGATAAATTAGCCAGCGGTGATCTTGATGTGAGAGCTTTAGAATACGCCTTTATTGAATATATGGGCGATTCTTATAACAAGTTAGTAGATATATTTGTAGATGAAAATAAAGCGGAAAGTTTAAAAAAGGATAACCCTATTGAGGGTGGTTCAGTTGAAGCTGCATTTAACATATTAATGGGGGGAAATGCTATTAGCACTAGTGTTGATGATGAGTTGATACAAACAATTAAAGAAAAAGATCATTATGTAGTTGTTGGTACCAGCGATGAAAAGTTTGTTTATCAAAGAGCTTTTGATGAAAATAATAATATTGTTAAATTGTTCAATAATCATGCCTATGCTGCAATTGATGCAGATGACAGATATGTATATCTTAAAAACCCTCATGATACATCTCAAACAATAAAAATAACTCACGATGATTTTAAATCGGCATTCAAAGATGCCGGACTTAGGGATAAATATTCTGGTATGGAATTGGTTCAGTTAGACCCGATTCAAGAAACTGAACTGCCGCTTATTTTTCTGGAATAATTATTTATACTTAACGTAGAATGTATGAATAAATTAATGTCAAAAAATAAGTAAATTATTGCGGGTGTTAAATGCAAACATACTTATCTTGGTAAAAAAGAAGATTTTACTATTTTCTTAAATTTTTTCTTTTAAATTATCTATGTACTTCCAGATTGTTTTATAAGTAGATATTTTTCGTTCTTTTTTGTTTCCTGATATAAATTCTTCTGCTGGTGTATCTGTGCTGATTTTACCATTGATTACACTGGAAAGTGATACTTTTGTTTTAATTTCTTTAATATTGTATGTTGGAACATAGAATGCGTTTAAAAGCAAATTTGGAGCCGGTTCAGTTATAGGGTATTCCGAAATTCCTATGTTAATTGTATCCTTATCGGTCCCAATTAATTTAGCTTTGGTTTCCAGTCTTTTTAATGCATTTTTAGGCAATAAACTCTTAGGCTTTTTAGATAATAGGGTTCCTCCTGTAATATTAAGTCTTGCATTAAAATTTGGTTTATTTTGATTTTTGTTGATTGATTGTACTTGCATAGCAAATATACTCCTTTATTTGATTTTATTCATTTATTATAGCATAAAATTTGGCGGGGCTGTTTATTTACTTATATTACTAAGATTTGGATATAAACTTATATATTAAATGTTTAATAGGTATTTCTGTTAATGCATTATAAGTATTTGTTATTTTTTTTGTAGCGGTAAATAATTAATAAGTGAAAAGGATGTTTTATGTTAAAATCAGAGACCGAAAATATAATGAGTATTGAAAAGTTTAGAGAACTGATGGGTAGCAGTGATTATGTTGATGTGTCTTCAGAATTGTATGTTATGTTTCATAAACTGGCGCAGGATGCACTAAAGATAACTGTTCAAATAAATAATGCTTATCACACTCCGGAAGAACTTAGAGAGTTGTTTTCTGAGCTTATCGGAAAAAAGGTGCCGGATACCTTTTGTTTGTTTCCGCCATTTTATACGGAGTGCGGTAAAAATATAACACTAGGAGAAAATGTATTTATTAATGCTTGTTGTAAATTTCAGGATCAGGCGGGAATTACTATTGGTGACGGGTGTTTAATAGGGCATAATGTAACAATAGCAACTTTAAATCATGATTGTAATCCTGCAAAAAGAGCAAATATGATTCCAAAAGCTGTCAAAATTGGTAAAAATGTTTGGATTGGTTCAAACACAACAATTTTACCAGGTATAGAAATTGGCGATGGTGCGGTCATCGGTGCTGGAAGTATTGTTACTAAGAATGTTCCGGCTAATATGATAGTTGCCGGAAATCCTGCAAAAATCATAAAAAGAGCTGATTGAAGCCGGTAAATTTAAAATTATATAGAGTGAAAATTTAACTTTGTTGATAAACACTCAGGTAGAGAATAAATCTATTATCTCCTGTATATTTTAATAGGAGGATAATTTATGAAAACCGTTGTAATAACTGGCAGTGCTAACAGAAAGGGTACTTCTTGCTTGCCGAAGAATTTATTAAAGGGGCTGCTGAAAAAGGTGGAGATGTATTCAAGTTTGATGCAGCTTTCAAAAAGGTACATCCTTGTATTGGGTGTTTGAAATGCAATCGAGGAGATAATGAATGTGTATTCAAGGATGATATGCTTGAACTTTATCCGGAATTATTAGCGGCAGATGTAGTCGTGTTTGCAACGCCACTCAATTATCATACATATACAGCACAGCTAAAAGCTGCTATCGACAGATTTCATGCAAAAGATAAATTTTTATGCGGTGCAAACAAGCAAGCGGTACTATTGGCAACCGGTGCAAATCCTAACGCCTGGGTTATGAACGGTATTAATGCCTGTTTTGAAACTTCTTTGAGGTATTTGGGCTGGAAAGATGCCGGCAGAGTGCTTGCTATAGGCTGCGCCAAAAGAGAAGATATTGAGCTTACCGGTTTCCCTAAAAAGGCGTATGAACTGGGCTATACTCTTAATTAGTTTTTTATTAAGTCATTATGGACTCGTATTTATATTATAATTGAAGTATGAGGAGTAATTTTATGAAAAAACTTATTTTGATTCTTGTAATAATTGTGGTATCTGTAGGTACGGTTTTTGCTGCGGATTATAATTATAAAGCAAAAAATATTTATTATAATCAACAGACATCAACCTGGAATGAGAAAAAACAGTCAGAGAACGATATCAGTCTTATTTATAAAGGTGGGGTAGGTTCAGGAGGTTTTAGTGAATATTACTATGAAAACGGTAAACTAGCTATTGGTCCATGTACAAATGTGGAGTTTGTTGCCGATGGTGAATTAATCGGAATTAATGGACACGATTTAAAGTTTGTTAAGTATACTTATAACAATGGTCAGGTAACATCAAGATACCTTAGCGACTGTGAAATAAAGGAACTGTATCCTGACCATGAAATTCTTAAAATCTCACAATTTAAAGATAATGAAATAATAGTTAATAAGAAAGTCTTTACTAAAAAACGTATTTTGTTACTAAATGATACAAAGAATTCATTTTATAAATATGGTTATAAACCATCAAGTGTAAATCGTTCAGGGGTAAGCCCGTTTGTAAAACTCTCCCATCCGGGGAAAGTTGTATTCTCTCATTACGGCTCTGATACAGAAGTCTTTCCTGCTCTTAAAATATATGTGAAAAATAAAATTAAAACTTTACAGTAAAATTTTTTAAACAATTTCATCCAACTCGGAAATTTTTATATCATCAAATATGTTGTTTAAAATTTTTTTAGTTTCTGAATTGGGAAGAGGTGCTGTAATGTTGTAATTTGAAATAACCCATTCATCTTTTAAGGATGAATATGCTACGTCACTAGGATATATGCTGCCCTTAAATTGTGAAAATTGAATATTATGCTTTTGAAGAAAATTTGCAAAATTTTCAAATAACTGTGTACTGAATGGGCTTTCTTTAAAATTTTTCTTTGAGCCTAATAAAAAACCTTGTAGGTTAGAGTTTGTAAGGTCAATTTTACTTTTAATAAAGCCGGCAATCTTATCAAAATTGTTATTCTCCATTACGGTCGGGCAAATATGGTTTAAAAGAACCGTTTGTCCGTCGGTCAACCCGCAAACCGTACAGTCAAATATATCTTTAGTATAAGCACTGTTTGCTAAAACACTTTGTTTTACTGTCCAGGGGTATTTTACAAAGTTTTTTTCTCCGATTTTATTCGCAATTTGCCTAAATTCCTCTGGAGTAACAAGGCGGATATTTGATTTAAATGAAATATTTTTGTCCATATTTTTTGTAAAACGTGTGAATATTAAAACTTGCCTTATTATTGAACAATGTTAAAAAAACTATGCTGGCAAAGGTTAGTAATAGAAATTGACATCATCACGTAATTTAATCACAAAATCCGTACCTGCAGGGATTGATACGTGTCCGCCCTTTGAAAAGATAGCAAATAAAGGAGATGAGAGTGTATTTAACCCCAGTACGATAGTTCCGTAGCAAAATGGAAACGGAGTCAGTATTAATGTCGCCCCGTCTTTGCCAAGTTTTACACTAAGGGTAAGCATTCGGTCAAACAATCTGCGGCCAAATCCTGTTTTATTCCAGATTGTTTTCCAATAAGTTCTTCTTCCCTTTATATTATTTAAAAATATTTTTTTATCATCTGCCCTCGTAATATATCCATCTATTCGGGTAACGGAATTATTAAGTACTATTGAATGAACCTTTAAAACGACAAGTCCTCCGTTACAAGTTATCTGCGGTTGGTGGGAATCTTCAATTTCGGCATAGAATTTTGTTCCTGCAGGGATTGTTATTCCTTTGGCATATATTTGTGATTTTGTGTGGAATGTAACTTTTGAACCTTTTTTTAACCAATCGCTTATTTTATTATCATTTACAACAGGAATTCTTGTACCTTTCTTTATTTTTCCTCTGTATACTGCCGGTGTGAGTTTTTGTTTAATCACTTCGGTTGAATCAGGTTTTACTTTAGCCTGCTCCTGTTGGAGAAATTTGGGTAATTCCGGAAGAGCCTCGTCAACAAGCTGATCAGAGTTGTAATTTTTCCTTATTTCATCGTCAACAGTAGTATCTAAATCTATGGCAATAACACTTATAGCGGTTAGTAATAGAACAATAAATGTATATAAAACCCTTTTCATATATCAATTATAACATTTCATATCAGGAGTACTATACAGCAGGCAATGTAATATATTGTTTTTTACCTAATTTACTTTAAAAATTTTAGCTGTTAAAATGGTAACGTGTTTGTTTTTTTTAAATATTTGTTATCTCTTATTTTTCTGGCACTTTCCTGTGCAAGCATTTTGTTTTTTAAACGTAAATATGACAGGTCAGATGAAGAACTTGCAGATTTAAAAAACTATTTTCAAACAGTTGAAACGACACTAAACTCTGTCCGGTATGGAAATCTTGCTAAAAAAATTGATATGGATTTATACCCTGCTTATAAACCTTTAACAAAAACTATAAATAGAATGATTGAAACACTGAATGATAGAGAGCAGATGCTTTATGAGTCACAGACAGAGTTAAGAAATCAGAATAAATTTTTAGAAGCGTCCATAAATTCTCTTTCTGATGGTATTGCAATTATTGATAAGGAAGGAATCATTATTAACGCATCAAATAATATTTACAGCTGGTTTGGTGTTGATGTTTTACGGGGAAAGAACATTCTTGAATTTATTGGACTTTTAGATGATAAAGCGTTATGTGATTTAAGAAATAATGAAATATTTTTGAAAAATAATACAGAATTAAGTTTTCTGGCAGACTGTAATATCCTTGAGCTTGAAGATAAAAAAGAACGTTATGTGTTAGTTTTAAAGAATATTTCCGACCAGAAAGAAATTGAAACGCTTAAGGAAGACTTTATTGCAACACTTACACATGACTTGAAAGTCCCTATAATAGCAGAATCTAATATGCTTGACTTATTTCTTTCCGGGACGTTCGGGGAAATAACTGAGAAACAAAGAGTTGCACTTAATAATATGAAAGCTTCAAACAATGAATTGATTGATTTAGTTCAAACAGTTCTTGAAACTTATAAAGTAAATGCATCCGGATTGACTATTTATCCTGAAATATTTGAACTGGGCTTATTTTTAAGAGCTGTTGTCAATGAAATGGAACCGGTAGCAATGCATACAGAAAATAAACTTAATTTGCAAATAGAGGAATGTATAAATCTTACAGCTGATATTCTGCAATTGAAGCGAGTTATTAAAAACCTTATTCATAATGCAATTTCTTATGGTGCATCGGGTACTGATATTGATATTCATGCTTTTCAAACAGATAATTCTGTAATAATTACGGTAAAGGATTATGGTAAAGGTATTCCGGAAGAGGATATAAAGAAAATTTTTCAAAAATATTATTCAACAGCAAAAAAATTTAGAAAAACAGGAACCGGACTCGGACTGTTTCTCTCTAAACAAATAATAAAAGCTCACAATGGAACCCTGGAAGTTCGTAGTGAGCTTGATAAATATACTGAGTTTCGAATAATTCTTCCTAAATAATAAACATTAATATTTAATCATCGTCTGAAAGATACTTATAGTCCATTAAACTGCCTTCATATTCAGGTAAATCATCTGTGTATAAAGACATCTGACTAATATTCCTGTTTAAATCTTCAACTTTTTGCTGGTAAATATCAGATTTAATATTGTAAGCTTGAATTTCCGCAGTTGTAACTCTGTTGTCATTATTGGCATCTATTTCATCAAAATGGGCAAGTACTGTTTCTTGAAGAGAAGATGAAAGTCCTGCGCTGCTGCCCAGAGTTATAATTTGTTCTCTTGTGAGTCCCTGTGAGTAGATTGTAGCCATATAAGATTGAATATCAGATGCGGAGAGTACTCCATCATTATCTTTATCAATACTTGCGAAATTAGTCATCAGATAAGATGCAAATGACCCATAGCTGCTTGTAAGAACTGTTGAATTACTCATTGCTGAAGTCAGATTCTCAAGAGTGAGGCTTTCTCCTTTATATAATGCCGTTAAGAAATTATAGGAACTTGTAAGTCCTGAATTGACTGCGGAGTATAGGGATGTACCGTTTAAATATTTAGACATAAAATCTCCTTATAGTTACTCTATACTAGCAGTTTAATAATATTTCGATAAAAATCAACCCTTCAAATAAATTATTTTCTATGTAACTTAAGTATAAGATTTTGATATTTTATGCTATAATTACGGCAATGGTTAAACTTATAACTAAAGAAAATGTTCATAAATTTGCACATGCAGCTTATATTATATACCGATTTCAGGAACTGTTTACGAGGATAGTTGAGGTAAATAATCCTAAATTGTCGCCTTGTGTATATGCAACTTGGCATGCTCATCAATGCTGTGTTCATGGTATAGAAGACAAACAGAATTTAAATATTTTAATAAGTCAATCTAAAGACGGTGATATTGTTGCATATATATGTGAGAACTGGGGATTCAGGGTTATAAGGGGGTCTGCCGGTAAACGCGGTGGTACAAGTTCTATGATGCAGATGATTTCTGAACTTAAAGAAAACAGATGTTGTGCCATTATGGTGGATGGTCCGAGAGGTCCTGAAAAGATTGTCAAAGAAGGTGTTATCAAAACTGCAAAACTAGGCGGGGCTCCTATTGTTCCGGTTGTGTGGTATTCAGAGGATAAAACATGGTTAAAATTTAAGTCTTGGGATGGATTTAGAATGCCTTTTTTATACTGCAGGCTTGTAAATTTATATGGTGAACCAATTTATGTTAATCCCGATAATACTCCGGAGCAAGATGAAGAGTGCAGGTTGCAGGTTCAAAATGCACTTCTTGAGCTTGAGAAACAGATACCTGCGGTGTATAAAGATTTAAAGAAGAAACGTGCATGGAAAATATTCAAATTAAAATAGCAGCTCTCCAGATGGAATCTGTAATTGGAGATATTACTGCTAACCATAAAAAACTAATAAATCTTCTTGAAACTTGTGTTGGAGACGGTAAGTTTGATATTCTTATTTTACCAGAAGTTTGGACTGCTGGGTGGGAATGCAGTAAGTTTATTGAGTGTTCGGAAGAAACATCAACTTCTGCTACCCTGAAACTCTTATCTGCTATTGCTGTAAAATACAATACATACATTTTGGGCGGTAGTTTTATAGAAAAGGATGTAAATGGTTATTACAATACCTGTCCTGTTATTTCTCCCGAAGGGAAATTGATTGCTAAATACAGAAAAAATCATCTTTTCTCCTATTATGGCTGTGGAGAAGGAAGTTACGTTAAAGCGGGAGAATATCCTGTTATGGTGGATATAAAGGGTGTAAAAATAGGATTGACAATATGTTATGATATCAGGTTCCCGGAAATATATAGGGCTTATAGAAAAGCAGGAGCAGATATACTAGTAAATATGGCTGCTTGGCCTTTGGAGCGAAAAAAACACTGGTTGTCGTTAACAAGAGCCCGCGCTGTAGAAAATCAGGTATTTTTTGTTGCATTGACCCAATCAGGTAAATTAGCAGATGGTTCATATAATCTGGGACATTCACTAATATATGATTATAACGGAGAAGTAATTAGTGAAATTACGTCAGGAGAAGGTATAATCATTGCCGAATGTTCACTTAATAAAATGTATGAATTTAGGGATAAATGTACTGTTTTAAATGATATTCATGAAAAATATGAGGTATGTGTATGCTAAAAAAAATATTGAGTGTTGTTTTTGCATGTACGATTCTTCCTGTTTTTTCTGCGGGGGCTGATTTTAATAAGGTAATTAGTGAAGCCAATATAAAAAAATCTGATATTTCAATATCAATAATTGACCTAAAAAATGGTAAAGCTATATATCAATTACATTCAAAACGGAAATTTTATCCCGGAGCAGTTCAAAAACTCATTACATATAAAGTTGCAGAATATGTGCTGGGAAAGGATTATTGTTTTAAAACTTCATTATATAAAAATATGAATAACGAATATTTGATAAAACTCGGTGCTGATCCATTATTAACTGGGGAAAATTTAAAGTCTTTGGCGACAAAGATACAACCGGATGCGAAGGCTATATATATTGATGACAGTATAGTGGATAACGAAGACTGGGGAAATGGTTGGAATGAAGAAGATAATTTAAATCCTGCACTTGCAAGATTTAGTGCCTATAATCTTGATGGAAATATGGTGAAGGTCTCATTTGTACCGACAATAGAAGGCGCTCCGGTAACTATTTCACAGGAGAAATTTTATCCGTTATCTTTTATTAATGAAGTAATTACTGGAGATAAAAATGAAATCAATTTGACCAGAAAAGATTATATTGCTCCGGATATGATTATTGCTTCCGGTACGTTAGATACAATGATAAGTCGTGATATTCCTATAACTAATACGAAACGTTATTTTAAGCTTTCGCTTGAGCGAATATTGAATGAAGAAAAAATAGATTATTCAGGTATTTACAGATTCAAAAAACTTTCTCCTGATTTTAAAGAAACGGCAATAATTTCGCATAGTATGAATGATATTCAGGAGTCTGTTTTTAAACAAAATAATAATATTGCTTCTGAAAGTATGTTCAAAGTAGCAGCTTCTAAAAAAGCAGAAAATGGTACGGGAACATTTGATGGTGGACTCGCTTTATTAATAGAATATTGTAACAGTCTGCACTTGAAAACAGATGATATAAAAATAGTTGATGCAAGCGGGGTAAGTTATGATAATTTATTAACTGCTGATTTTGTAGCAGAGTTTCTTGCTAACCCTGCAAATATAGATTTGAAAACACTTTTACCTACTCCTGGAGAAGGCACTCTGATTAATAGAATGAATTATATGACCGGTAAGCTTTTTGCAAAAACCGGACTAGTGCAGACAAGTTCAATTGCAGGGTATGTTGATGCAATGAGTGGAAACACGTATGCTTTTTGTATCATTGTAAATGATAAGGAATCAAAAAATGCTGATAGAAAAATGCTTGAAGAATATCTAATAAGAGAAATATTTACTAAGCTATAAAGTCTTTATAAGCATCTTCTTCTGAAATTTTTAATCTGGTAGTATCTAAATGTAATCTATTATGAGATTCATTTTCAAGTGTTTTCTTAATTTCAAAAGGGTACCACCTGTAATTTTTAAGACCGCCGTTATTTACTTTATCAACAACATTCTGATAATATTCCTGAATATGTTGTATCCACTCAGGATGTTGTGCAAGAGTTATATCAAGCGGAGTATTACTTTTTTGACAATTTTCTTTTGAACGTACAAGGATACAGTTAGCTAAAGAACTGGCATGTCCTCCGTTTTGTTTTGCTCTTATGTGTTCAATTGTAACAATAAAAGGTGAAATTAAATTATTTATAAATTGCTTTTTTGTAGCATCTTTATGTTTTACAATAAAGGCATCAAAATCGTCTGTTGCTGATGGCAAAGTATTTAAGGTCTTATTAACAAGTTCTTTTACATTGTCATTTTTATTTCCGTATTTCATTTTTTGTAATATCATAGGATACTTCTTCATATTTATAGCATCCTTGTACATGTTTTTTAATAAATCTTCTTCCCAACAGTCAAGTATTGCATTATAGCGTTTCTGGAGTTTTTCGTTGTGGATATTTGCAGATAAAGTTCTTAATTTGTTAATTACTTTTAAATATTGGCTTTTAAGTTTGTTATAACTTATAGGAAATTGCTGTTCCGTAACGGCTTTAATTGTTTGTAGTTTTGAATTATTGATATTATGTCTGTAAAAATTAAGGACACTAAGTTCTACTCCGTCCATACTTTCGTTGTATTTATAGACATGGTTAATAAGGTTTTTATCAGTTTTATTTTTTTTTACGGCAAGTTCTAAAAGGTGTTTGTACGTGTTGAAACCAATCATTCTGGATCCAGTGTATGCGCATCTAAAATCATTCGCGTATTTTCTTAAGTCTGCCATTGCCTTATTTACAGATGTGAAAGACGGTGACTTCTTTTTATTATTAACAAAGGTATCCATTGCAGGGATACCTTTATTGAATAGAGGGTAACTTCTTTTTGTAGACACAACTTCAAGTGTTCCTGATTCTTGTTCAGGAGGCTTCTCACCAATAAATCGAGTAAAAGAATTAGTAATAATGTCCATTACACCATTTCCTGTATACACTTAGTATACAGGTAAAATAGTTTATTTGACAATTTTTATTTACAAAACTTAATTATTTGTTGGCTTCGTATAGAAATCTAAGTCCTTCAAGAGTAAGGGTAGGGTTAATAAAATCGAACGGAGAAAGCATATATTTTTCTATAAGAGTACAATACCCGCCCGTTGCAACAATTGTAGCTTTTTCCCCTAATTCTGTTTCACACTGGTGGATAAGTCCTTCAATAAGGCATGCTGATCCTCTTATGACTCCTGATAAGATTGCATCAACAGTATTCCGTCCAATAGCTGTGGGAGCTTTTGCAATATCAATTTGCGGGAGTTTTGATGTAAATTTATTTAGTGTTTTTAATTGTAAATTAAGCCCCGGAGTAATTACTCCCCCGAGAAATTCACCTTTATAATTAACTATATCAAATGTTGTTGCTGTACCAAAGTCAATGACGATTACCGGTCGTTTGTACAGCATAAAAGCCCCACAAGCATTTGCAATACGATCTGCGCCGACTTCTTCTGGGGTATCTGTAGCTATTTTCACTATAGTATTCATTTTATGATTTACAAGTAATGAATCAACTTTAAAAACAGTATCTGCAGCTGCTTTAAGTTTATGGTTAAGTTCGTCAACTACCGAGCCTATAATAACAGCTTCTACATTATATTTTGATAGCAATGATTTAAGAAGAATTTCATACTCTTCCTGCGGCAACTCTTTGTCAGATGCAAGTCTAAAATTTTCAATCAACGCATCATCATCGTATAATCCTAGTGTTATACTTGTGTTTCCTATATCAGTGGTTAATAACATATAAATAATCCTACATAAGTTACTGGATTATTTTACATTAAACAAGATTTTTATAACAGTTTATGCAACATGTGATGTTGATGCAGGTGCTCCGCTGTTTCCAGAATTAAAGGCATCAAATATGCTGTTAATAAATGGTTTTGCTTGAGTTTCTTGTCTTTCAGGAGCTGTTGTATACTCTGTACCGACTGATGAAATTCCGCTTAATCCTACTTCTGGCATAAAATATTCTCCTTTTCCTCAAATGTATATGCTTGGTATATATATAAAGTATTTTTGTAACGAGGAATTGCGTAAAAATAGAATTTTGTAACAAATCTTAATACATGATAATCAGCGGTTTTTCAAGTAATACTAGCTTATATCAGATTTTGGATTAAATAATTGTAAACTTTTGTAAATATTTTTCAAAAAAGTGTTATAAATTTGTAAAATCCGGGAATAGTACTTATAGAAAGGAGCAGTTATGGAAGTTTTAAATTTATTGTTCTTTTGTGGTGTAATGTACTTTGCACTTATCTGGTGCCCGAGCTATTACGAAAAAATTATGAAAAAGCAGCACTAATAAACTGATTTTGATATGTGTATTAAAAAATCAGGGCAAGCAATCTTGTCCTGATTTTTAGTGTATTTTGTACATTTATAATCTCGTAATGTTATTTTTGTTTTATAATTCTGTGTATTGCTTTAATAAAATCATTTTTGGTAAGTGTAATTTTTTCTATATCTGAGTAAACAATGGTATTGTTATCCATTTTTTGATTTAGTCCTAATCTTTCCAGTACATTAAAGAATGCATCAGATATTGTTTCTGCTACATCTGAACCGTTAAATTTATTTTCAAACATTGTTTTTACAAGTTCATTTACGTTTACATTATTTGCAAGGTGTTGTTTTTTAGTGTGAATATTAAATATTTGTTTTAGTCCATCCATATTAGGGAGTGGTACTTCAATATGCAGTCCGAAACGCCCCGTTTCAAGAAGTGCTGGATCAATTAATTTTTTCATATTGGTTGCAGCGATGATAAAAGCTGGAACGGCACACTTCTCAAGATCGCTCATACAACCTAAGAACTGGTTAACCATAGGGTCATCAAATCTTGCATTTGAAGAGCCGTCTCTGGCTTTTGCAATAGAATCAAACTCATCAATAAATGTAATTGATGGTGCATTTGCAATAGCCTGATTGAATACTGTTCTTATATTCGATTCTGATGCTCCTACCTCAGAGTACTTAAATTCGTTGGCATTATACTCTGAATATTTAGCTCTTGCTTCATTTGCCAGAGCCTTTCCAAGTAATGTTTTTCCGCACCTTGGCGGTCCGTATAATAATATACCTTTATTGATACGGATATTCTCGTAAACTTGCGGATAGTTTATCGGTCTAATTACATATTTTTTTAGTGTTTCTATAACATTGTCCAGACCGCCTATATCTTGAAATGTAATTCCTTTATTTTCTGCTTTTACTGATTGGGGGCTATTTAAAGATGCAATGGTTCTTCTATTGAATTCTTCGATATTATTAATATATTTAACATCCAAATATTTAATGGCATTCACTGTATTAAATTTTTGGGGGTGGAAAAATACAAATTTCTCTTTCTTTCCTGAACTTGGGCTGACAAATTCTCCGGTGTGCAATATATGTCCGTCCTTAAGTAGCTTTGTATCTCCGCTTTTAATAATATTATCTTTGTTATAATTGTCATTTTGAAAGTCTACTCGCATTCTCCTTAATGGGTGATCTGCAAGAGAGAGAATGTAGTAATTGTTATCTTTTTTAAAGATAGCAAAATTAGATTCCAGATTATCACAATTGTTCAACTCTCCTTTTTTTACCAATAAGGTATATTTTTTCATTATAGGGATGCTTATTTTATCGGATGACATTTCTAACTGCTTATTGGAACGCTGTTCATCAGAGGTTACAACAAAAATTGATTGTTCATCAATCGCTTCCAGACCGTATTGAAATCTTTGCGATAAATTAGGTGTAGAACTGCTAAACAGACCTTTAAAGGTTGGTGCTTTTGTTTGTTTTATTTCTTTCCGTGGAAATAAATTTGTGTAATAATTAACGGATTGTACTTTCATTTCTAAATTATATAATAAATAAAATAATTTTATTTTTTATTTATAATTCGTTAGCAGTTTATTCATTGTCTTTTGTATTATTCTTTTGAAAAAGCAGGTTATAAAGTGCAAGGGATAGCCTATTACCCCTCAGAAGTTACAGGTAGAATAGTAGGGTAGTTTGATATTCTTGTCTTAACTCTTTTATTTCATTTTATCTCTGTGGTATAATTTTCTGGTGAGTATGACTAAGTTTTTAATATCCGTTTTAATATTGATGAATGCAGCACAAGTATTTGCAGAGCCGTTAAAAGATACTTTGAGCCAGCATCGTGAACCCGGGTATTTTTCTGTTTTATTGTCGCTTATATTTGTGATTTGTTTAATATATGCGACAGGAATTATTTATAACAAACTTAGTAATTTGGGGATAAAAACATTAAAGAAACAAAATGGAGATTTAGTGAAGAATAAAATAACTATTTTATCTACTACCCCGCTTGGTTCAAATAAAACTCTTCATGTGATAGAACTGGACGGGCGTAAAATGCTTATTGGGGCATCTGCTAATTCGATTCATTTGATAAAAGATTTATCAGAAAATTGCAATTATACCGTTTTAGAGGAAAGTAAAGCTGTACATACTGAAATTATGGAGGAGCCTTTACAGAAAGATACGTCCGAAAAAATTGAATGTACGGATTTAGATGAAGAATTTGGGCTTTATAGAAAATACTTAAGGTAGGATTTATGGGAGTTGTAAAAATCGGTAACAGATTTGTAGGAGATGGGATGCCGTGTTTTGTTATTGCAGAAATCGGCATAAATCATAACGGCAGTCTAAAAATGGCAAAATCATTAATTGATATGGCTGTTGAATGCGGATGTGATGCTGTCAAATTTCAGAAACGTACGGTTGATGTTGTTTATTCAAAAGAAGATCTTGAAAAAGAACGTAAGAGTGTTTTCGGGAACACTAACGGTGATTTAAAGCGCGGGCTTGAATTTGGCGAAAAAGAGTATACAGAAATAGATAAGTATTGTCTAGAAAAAGGAATTATGTGGTTTGCATCCTGCTGGGATGAGGGTTCTGTTGATTTTATAAATCAATTTAATCCCCCCTGCTATAAAATAGCGTCTGCCTCATTAACGGATGATAAGCTGCTGAGATATACAAAAAAGCAAGGGAAACCGGTATTGCTATCTACCGGAATGAGTACAATGGAAGAGATTGAGCATGCGGTTAGTGTTCTGGGAGAGGATAACCTTGTAATATTTCACTGTACGTCAACCTATCCGAGTGATGACAAAGAACAAAATCTTATGGTTATAAAGACATTTAGAGAAAAATTTAGTTGTCCAATAGGTTTCTCCGGTCATGAAAGAGGGCTTGCGCCGTCGCTGATTTCTGTAGTTCTGGGTGCCTGTGCAGTTGAAAGGCATATAACTCTTGACAGAACCAACTGGGGTTCTGATCAGGCTGCGAGTTTGGAAAGAAACGGGCTTTACCATTTAGTGCGGGATATAAGAAGTGTTCCGACTATTCTTGGTGATGGTGTAAAGACGGTTTATGAGCGTGAATTGCCGGTAATAGATAAGTTAAGAAGGGTAAAATGATTAAACTTCCTGATACAATAAAATGGGTAATAACTGATTTTGACGGAATAATCACAGATAATTGTGCATATATTGCTCCGGATGGCGGTGTCTCCAGACGGGTTAATTTTAAGGATGTTATGGGAATGTCCATTCTAAAAAAAAACGGGTATCAAATTGCAATAATATCCGGTGAAAGTAATTCTGCTATTGAACTTTTGTCCAAAAAATTTGATATTTGTGAAATTCATCAGGGTATAAGAAAAAAAATAGATATATTGCTGTCAATAATTGAAAAATATTCATTAACTCAGGAAGAATATTTATATATAGGGGATGATATTAACGACCTTGATTGTTTAACACATTCAAAATATAAGATAACGGTGCCGGGGGCTGTAAATAGAGTTAAAATGGTAGATGGAATACAAATGACAAATGCAAAAAGCGGAGAGGGTGCTTTTAGAGAAGTTGTTGATGCACTTGTTAAATAAAAACTGTTAAATTAATTATGAAGCAGTCGGGTAACCCAAAACGATATTGATAATTTCATTTGGTTTATTGACTATGTAATCTGCTCCCTCGCTGATTAGACTTTCTTTCGAACGATATCCCCAGGTTACACCTATTGATTTTACACCGGCATTTTTAGCTGTTTGTATATCAACAGAAGAGTCGCCTATAAAAAAGGTATTTTCTCGGGTTGTATTAAAAATACTTAAAATATCATTAACTCCGTTGGGCGCTGGTTTTATATCAATACCTTCTCTTGCTCCTATTGCAATTTCTATTTGCGGGAAATAAATATTACATAAATCTTTTACGGCTGCATCGTATTTATTTGAATTAACACCGAGTCTGACACCTTTAAGCTTTAAATAATCAAGTAATTCCGGTATACCATTATACGGGCGGGTTTTTTCGTTAACATTGCTGCTGTAATTTTTGTAAAACTCTTGCAAGCAGACTTCAAAATCAGGATTACTGCGGCCATTTGGAATTGCACGTTCCATCAGCAGTATAACACCGTTGCCTACAAAATTCCTTATTTCATCAAGTGTTCGTTCTTTAAAGTTGAATGCTGCAAGTGCCTTGTTTACAGCTGTCTGCAAATCTTCCAGCGTATATAATAATGTCCCGTCCAAATCAAATATAACACTCGTTTCCATATCAACATTATATCATAGTTGAGTTTATTTTTTGTTTTTTATAACATATTGAATTATAAAACAAGGGCTTAGGGATAGAGAAGAAATATGACAATTATTAATGAAAACTTCACCATTCATACGGAAGGACATACGGATATTATAGATATAACAAAGAATGTACAAAACGCAGTGTATCGCCATTCATTAAAAGATGCACTTGTGACTGTACACATTGCAGGCTCAACAGCGGCATTAACAACAATAGAATACGAGGATGGGCTTGTAAAAGATTTGTACGAGGTTTTTGAAAAAATAGCACCGGCAGGCGAAAAGTATCATCACGATGATTTGTGGCATGACGGAAACGGTTATGCACATATTAGAGCAGCTTTAATTGGAAATTCGGTTTTTGTACCACTGGTTAACGGTGCATTGAATTTAGGCACCTGGCAGCAGATTGTACTTATAGATTTTGATAACAAGCCAAGGTTGAGAAATATTTGTTTACAGATTGTCTACTAGACTCTACGACTTAATAAAGTGTAAGCTTGTTTAATTGCTTCATCAGCTCTTTGCTCAATACCTGCAAGTCCTTTTACTTCTTCTTGAAAAGGTGCTATTTGATTGTTTTGATTAGGTATATAGGTTCGAAATTCATCACTGTCTTTTGGAATTTCACATTCCTGCGACGGTATATATCTTGTTGAGTTATCTAGAGCGATATTTTCCTGTGATTTTACAAACAGTTTAGGCTCACGCGGCGGTATTGTGCTGGTTACCGGTTGATTTTGAGCAATTGACATTTGAGTATTAAAATTATTTATTGCATTGATAACTTCACTTGATGTTTCTTGATGTATTGGTTTGAAAGTTTCTTGAAATGTTTGTTGTTTTGCTGCTTCCTCTGCTTTTTTTGCTTCTTCTTCATGTCTGTCATACGGTTTGCCGAAAATCCATTCTAACGGTTTTGTTATAAGCGGTGTCAAGACATAGCCCATAATACCGAAGAATAAAGCAAACTTACCGGCAGCACCTACTCCATGACGGAAGAAATTACCTATTTTCTTTCCTCTAAAAGTATTGCCAAGAGATTTTATTCCTTTAAGGTTCGGATTTTTCCAGGATGGTTTCATTTCTAAGTCTTGTGTAATCAGATTGCCAAGACCTTTCAATCCTTTTTCAAACCAGTTTAGTTTAGTGGTTGGTTTTCTTATTGCATTTACTTTTTCCCAGGCTTTGTTAAATTCTGCTTTTGTAGCAAACTGTCCTGCTTTATTTGCATCTTTAAATTTCTTTAAAGCTTCACGATATTGCTCTGTTTGGTTTGCGGTCATTCCGAGATAACGCAGACCGCCTACTTTATGCATAAGTCTCATACTTGCGGGGAAAGTTGCAACCCATGAGAGAGCTTCAGCAAGCCCGTATACTACTGTACCTGTCTTTTGGTCGTCCGGTGCTTCTTTTGCGTTTTTATACATATCAACTAACGCAGGGGCAACAAAGATAAGCAGACCGAGTTTTCCCCCGCCGAAAGTCACACCGCGCATTAAGCCCTGTACTGTTTTAGAAACTCCTCTTCCAAGAGCTGTTTTAGGAGGTATTGCATTACCTGATGAGTCTGTGGCTCCCTTTGCAATACTCAAAAGTTTGTTTCCTATTTGAGACATATTTGACTGACGTCTGAATACCGGTCCGACAAGAGCGTAATTCCCGTGGTATACCTTCATCTCTTTTCCTGCTTTTAGAGCAAGTTCTCTTATTTCTTTTACATATTTTGCAGGATTTGCCTTATATTTTGCATAAGTTGCAGCATCGCACCCGAGTTCTTTTAAAATAATTTCTTTAATAATTTCAGGGTTTTTTACTCTTTGTGAAAGTACTGCTTTTATTGAGTGAGCGTCATTGTATTTTAACGGATTAATTCTTTTTAATTGTAGACAATTAATTTTATCTGTTTCTGTAGCACCTTTGCCTAAGACACTTTTTATAAATTCTTTTTCTTCTTTGCTGGGAATAAGATCTTTTAAAGCTGGTTTTTTGCCGCCGCCTTTTAAATATCTTTCAAAAAGTATATTAAATTCGTTTGCAAGTTCTTGTTCCTGAGTATACATAGCAAAACGAGCCATTTCCCATTCAGGTTTTGTTGAATTTTCCATCAGGTTACGGACAACGGTTGAATTATTTTTTAACCGGCTTAGTATATTATTTTTAGTTCTGCCTATTGCATTCTCTGCTCTTTCAACGTATGAATTATTGAACAATTTAGAATTAGAAACTCTATCACCAAACCTTGCAAGTTTTGCCGGCAGAGATTGATTATATTCACCGGTACAGTGTCTGTTATATAAATCTACACCTTTACCAAGGACAAACCATAACGGCAAAGTGTATTTAAGACTGCCAAACATGCCATCTTCATCTACTGGCATAGGCATTTGTTCGCTTGATAAATCTAATACATCAGTTTGAGGAGTTTGCAGGTAGCTATTTTGCCCTACATTTTTCAGCAGCGGAACGGTTGCAGCCCCAAATCCTGTATTGTTGTTGATGAACCCTGCATTTGCATAGTCATTTCTGTTTAAGTATGAACCAAAACCTTGTACCATGAAAAAAACCTACTTTTACCTACAAATATAAAAAGATTATTTCTTTATAAAAATTGACATATCTTGTAAGAAAAGTATTATTTTTGTTACAAAATTTAACAAATTAGAATAATGTCATTCAAATTAATTCTCAATATTTATAGTATTTAGCATTTTTCTTATTTTTTGATATTGATAATTGTTGCCATAAACCTTGTAGAGTTCTGCTGCAACTACTAAATCATTCAGCATTTGATGGGATTTGTCCGGTATCTGGCTGTAACATAAAGCACGATAATAGTATGCATCAGCATCACTCGCTTTATATTGGAGGTAAGTAGAGAGGTCTTTGACGCAGTTTTTGTATTTTTTTAAACCTGAATAAGCGTATCCTCTGGTTTTGTACCCTTCTTTATATTCTTTATTAAGGTTTATGCATTTTGTTAAATCATCTACTGTTCCCTGATAATCGTTATCGTGAAATTTAATAACAGCTCTTGCATTGTATAAAAGATAACTTTCGGGATTTTGCTTTATTAATTCGTTGATATTTTCAAGCTGTCCGTTATATTTCCCCTGAATGATAGCCAGAGTAATTTTGCCAAGTTTTGGCAGCATATAAGTATCATCAAGAGATATAGCTTTATTATAATCGTTAAGGGCATCATTGTACTGGTGCATAATTTTATAAATATTTCCGCGGTTATTGTAAAATTGGGGACTATTTGGATATTTTGCAATACAGGCATTGAGAAATTTAATACCACCCTCGTATCCTTCATGTTCGATCGAAACGGCAAAATCATTTTCCATAGTATAAGGATTACATATAAGAATATCATTTCTTACTGCAAGACCGGCTGAAACACCAAGTCCAGAAAAAAGAAGCAGGCAGATAATGATAATCTTATTTTTCATAGTTTTATTATACATAAACTATCTATAATAGTACATATACATATATTTATATTACAAGAAAGGTGTATAATTAGGCAGACAAAATCTACTTATTGGAGAAGTATTAAGATGTTTTTCAAAGTATGTATATTTTGAGTTAGCATACTAATTTTTTTTTTTTTTTATCAAACTAAGTTATTTATGATTGTTAGTTTTTATAGTTTTATTAATATTACTTGCTATAAACTCTTTGGCAGGTATAATTATAAAAGTAACGGCTGTCAGGGTTTTACACCTGATGCTAACCTGTTATAAAAAAATGTGCTTGTAGCTCAGATGGATAGAGCGTAGGTCTCCGAAGCCTAAGGCCATGGGTTCGACTCCCATCAAGCACGTTTTATAATTAATTGATCCTGTTTTAATATGGTTAACTTGTCAGACGGGCAGAAGGGAAATTGATGAAAAAGGTATATATAGAAACACTCGGGTGCCAGATGAATAAATCGGATGCTGAACGTATGCTTGGAATGCTGGAACATCTTGATTACTCTGAAACTTCAAATCCTAAGGATGCGGATTTGCTTATTATAAATACCTGTTCCATTCGTAAACTATCCGAGGATAAGGCGTATAGTGCAATTGGTGTCTGGGGAAAATGGAAAAAGAATAAACCGGACTTAAAAATAGCCTTTTGCGGATGTGTTGCACAGCAGGTACAGAAAGATTTGTTCAGACGAGCGCCTTATGTTGATTTAGTTCTTGGTACTCAAAGATTGTATGAGCTTCCTGAACTTATAAGGCGCATTGAAAATGGAGAACGTGTTGTATCATGTGATGAAGCACCTTGTGAAGAACGGGAAGAAATTAAACGTGTAAAGGGTATCAATGCGTGGATACCTATAATGGAGGGGTGTAATAACTTCTGTACATATTGTATTGTCCCTTATACAAGAGGGCGGGAGCGTTCCAGAACCCCTGAGGCTGTCATAAAAGAGGCAAAAAAAGCGTTAAGTGAAGGATTTAAGGAGATTACGCTTTTAGGGCAGAATGTTGATAGTTACAAATCTGTTGATGCAGAAGGTAAGGATGTTAATCTTGCAGAATTATTAAGACGTTTAAATAATCTTTCAGGAAGATTTAGAATAAGATTTGTTACATCTTATCCTACGGATATAACGGAAGAACTTATTGATACAGTCATTAAGCTTGATAAGGTTTGCGAGTATTTTCATATTCCAATGCAGTCGGGTGACAGTGAAGTTTTGCGGAAAATGAACAGACGGTATGATAAAGAAACTTATGGAAAGATTTGCGCAAATATAAGACAAAGAATACCTGATGTTACTATTACCAGTGATTTTATTGCGGGCTTCCCCGGAGAGACAGAAGAACAGTTTCAACATACTCTTGATGCAATGAGCGAGTTTGAACTGGATTATTCCAATACTGCGGCTTATTCTCCGAGAGAAAAAACTGTTGCCGCGAAATGGGTAGATAAATACATTCCGGAAGATGTCAAGACGGAAAGGCTTGCACGGTTAAATGCACACAATCAGTTGTGCTGTTTGAATTCCAATAAAAAGTATATCGGGAAAATACTGGAAGTTCTTGTTGAACGTTTGGATGAGAACGGTGAAAAAAAAGTAATATCAGGCAGGTCAAGGAATAATAAAATGGTACACGCACCGTATGATAAAGATATAACCGGTGAGTTTGTTAATATAAAAATAACGCAAGCGCATACCTGGCACCTTGAGGGCGAAGTGGTGCAAACGGATAATTGAGGAACTGGATAGAAGGCGGTAGTCTCGTATAAAATTGGAAATATGGTTTTATAGCGTGGGTGTCTTTGTAAATATATCCCTCATTGTTCTTGTTTATGGTAAAATTTATAAGCTGAAAGATTTTATAAAAAGAGGTTTATGACTTATGAAAATGTCAAAATTATTTGTACAAACCTTGCGGGAAAACCCTTCAGATGCGGAAGTTGTTTCGCATAAGCTGTTGGTGAGGGCAGGGTATATAAGAAAACTAACAAGCGGAGTTTACAATTATTTACCGCTTATGTGGCGAGTTTTAAAAAAGATAGAAAACATAACAAGGGAAGAAATGGACAGAGCCGGAGCGCAGGAGCTTTTGATGCCGTTTGTACAGCCGCAGGAACTCTGGGAAGAATCTGGAAGATGGGGTGTATACGGGGCAGAACTAATGCGTTTAAAAGACAGGCATGAGCGCGGAATGTGTCTTGGGCCAACCCATGAGGAGGTTATAACTTCAATTGCACGTGACGGATTAAAATCTTATAAACAGCTTCCTGTTAATCTTTACCAGATACAGTCAAAATTCAGGGATGAAATAAGACCCAGATTTGGACTGCTTCGCGGCAGAGAGTTTATAATGAAGGATGCGTACAGCTTTGCAGCCAATGAAGAAGATTTGATGAAGGAGTATCAAAATATGGCTCAGGCATATAAACGTATATTTGAACGCTGCGGGCTTGAAACTAAGATGGTACAATCGGATTCGGGTGCCATAGGCGGGAAAATAAGCCACGAATTTATGGTAATTACTGATACTGATGCCGGTGAAAATGACGTATTTTATTGTGATTCATGTGATTATGCAGCAAATTCCAATCATGCGGTATCAAAACTTCCTGATGCCATTGTAGATGGCGGATTTAATAAAAAAGAAGTGGTTGATACGCCGGCGACTCATTCTATTGAAGAACTTTCAGCATTTCTCAAAATTCCGGCATCGGTAATTTTAAAATCAATATTGTATATTGCAGATTCAAAACCTGTACTAGCACTTATTCGTGCGGATAAACAGGTAGAAGAAACAAAGCTGATGAATGCTGTTTGTGCAAACGAAATCAGGATAGCAGCAGCCGGAGAGATTGAAGAAATCATGAATAATCACGGATTCAATGCTGTTGCAGGTTTTATCGGGCCTGGCGGGCTTGGTGATATAAAAATTATTGCAGATGAGACTGTTAAGGATATGAAAAACTTTGTTGTCGGGGTAAATCAGACAGATAAACACCTTGTAGGTGCAAACCTTTCAGATTTCCCTGAAATTGGTGAGTTTTTTGATATAAGACTCTGTGAAGCCGGTGACTTTTGCCCTCAATGCGGTAAACCGTTAAAGGTGACAAGAGGGATTGAAGTTGGTAATATCTTTCAACTCGGTACTAAGTATTCAGAGCCTATGAATGCTGTTTATACTGATGTGGATGGTAAAAATAAGCCGTTTATAATGGGTTGTTATGGTATTGGGATTTCCAGAACGGCAGCGGCTGCAGTGGAGGCGCACCATGATGAACACGGTATTGCTTGGCCTTTAGCTATAGCGCCGTATCATGTTGTTATTGTTCCGGTAAATATTAATGACGAAACCCAGATGAGGGCTGCGCAAACTATGTATGATACTCTTTTAAAAGAGGGAATTGAAGTAGTTCTTGATGATAGAGATGAACGTGCAGGTGTTAAATTTAAGGATGCAGATTTAATAGGTTTTCCTTATCGAATAACCGTAGGAAAGTCAATATCTGATGGGCTTGTTGAGTTTAAAGAGAGAAACCTTGAGGAAATAATAAAAGTTGAACCATCAAAAGCAATTGAACTTTTGCTTGAAAAGATAAAAGAAATTATAAAATAAAAGTTTGAACATGCTTTAAAATCCCTTGCATAGCAACCTGCAAGGGATTTTTGTTTTGCTATTAATGTATCTAACATAAAAAAAACGGCTCTTTGATTGAGCCGCCAGATATCAGAATGTATAATATTCTGACCTCTATTTAGGTAATTCACTTTAATGTGATAATTTGTTAACCATTTTTCTTAACTCCGCTACTTCTTTCTTTAAGGCTTTGATTTCCTTATCCTGATTATTAA
>CAYVMC010000015.1:0-39107 GCA_964452495.1 uncultured Muribaculaceae bacterium
GCGGGCATTTTCTGATACTAGCACAGGAAACTGCACCCGCTTTTTGATAGAAAATGCTTTGTAAATTTTTGTAAAAATTACTCCTGATTTATTAAAGTTTTTACTCAATTGTGCCGTTATATGCATCATAATGTATATTTTGGTGCATAAACGGAGAAATTCCCCATATCTTGACACTCTGTTCATAAGTTGTTAAAATTCGGTTATGAAGAGAAATTTTATAACTATTTGCATATTGTCACTATTTCTATTGTGCGGAATTTTTATAAAAGCAAGTGCTGCAACTTTAAATAGTACACTCAGTACAGATAAGCCATTTGCATTGTTAATTTATACAAGCTGGTCAAATTATAACAATATATATGCAACAATGAAAAAACTTCAAACTAAATACCCTAATTATAATTTTGTACGTGTTAATTTAAATGACGAAGAGGCTGCTGCACTATTTAACGGTTATATTATTATCAAACATATTCCAACAGTTATATTAGGCAAACAGGGCGGAAAATTTAATCAGTTGATTGATAATAGTTGTGCTGCAGATTATGCATGTATGTCAGGAAAACTTAAACGATTTGCCAAATAAACTTAAATATTTTTTGTAATATAATTATAATAACAAGATGAAAAAATATATTATCATATTTGTTGTTGTAGTTGTGTTTTACACATTGTGGCTTGCAGGAGTTCCTTTTGCTGCGGAAAAAATTAAGCCCTATTTTTTTTCCAGCATCGAAACACATTTGGGTTACTCAATAAATGAAAACGAACTTAAAGTAAAAACAAATGTACTTCCTTATCTTTATGTATATGCCGATGAAATTACAATCCAAAATCCTTTTAAAACCCCAATAATAAAAGCAAAAAAAACAGCTTTAAAAATTTCACTGCTCCCCCTCCTTGCCGGTAAAATTCACATCAAATCAGCAGAAGTAAAAGAATGCAAAGCTGATATTTACCTTGATGAAAAAATCCTTAAAGATTCTAAGTCTATGAGGTACCTGAAAAATATTACTCTTAATTCCAATTCCATCATAGTAAATAATTATTCAGTAAAATTTGCACAAGCCCAGAATCAAGAAGGATATAAAATTACCGGTGATAATTTCTATTTTACAAATAATAACAATGTCAAAAATATAAGATGCAACACACAAATTTCCGCAGGGGAAAACACCTCAATCATTAATGCGGATATATATCTTCCAAAAAATAAGCAAACAGAAAGCCCGTATACCAATCTACTTATTAAAGATTTCAACCTCGCTCCTGTTTATACATACTTTAATCAATATCTGCCGCAAAATATTAAATCAATGAACGGTATTGTTAATATTGAATTAAAAAATGGCAATCTTAATACAGACCTATATAACATTAATATTGAGTACAAAGACTCCTATAAATCAATAATATTCCCCGACAGAGTTACGGTTGACGGTAAATGCCATCTCACAGAAGAAGATATAGTTCTTTCTGAAGCAAAGTTTAATTCAGCCGGTATAGACATTGGTACCGATTTAAAAGTATCAAATTACACTTCCAAATATCCGTTTGTACAAATTACAACAGCAATAAAAAACACGAAAACCGTTCAATTAATAAAAATGCTTCCTCCGCTAAACACGCCGGATATTAATCTTATGTACCTGAAAAAATACCCGCTGTATGCTGATATTAACGGCAATCTAGTTATCTCGGGGAAACTGCCCGAACCGGACATTGAAGGGTCTATTCTGATAAATAATGGTTACATAATAAAGCCTATCCCTAATGACAAAACAAAAGCAACAATAAAACTTCAGTTTAAAGATAAAAAAGTCTACTATGATGTACTGGCAGGTGCTGGCGGTCAGGAAAATGTCACTGTAAACGGCAGCACAAAACTTTACGGCGATAAATATTCAAAAATGGTTATAAAAAGCACACCAAACGTAAGACTTTCAACAGCAAAGTCAGTAGTAGATCCACTGCATCAAATTCTATATTTTGATATAGGTCCTGTCCCCATTATGGAACTGGATGGCTACGGCAATATAAATCTAAAAGCTGAAGGTAACCATACAAATCCTCATGCCTGGGGGCAAATGAATTTTGAAAAATCAAATGCATTATTTAATGATATTAAAGGCCTTGAGTTTAAAAATCTTGACGGATACATTGATTTTAAAGACCAAAAAGTTGAATTTAAACTTAACAATGGTTATCTTGACGGTAATCCGCTTAACCTCACAGGCTCATGTGATCTATTCGGTAATTTAAAAGTTCTAATAGACACAAATAATTTTAACATTCAAAAAGGTTTAAAGACCATTAAATCTTCTCCAATGCTTGAAGATATTGCAAAACTTATTCCACCTATAGACACAATTAATGGTAAGTCTGATTTAAACCTTACGTTAACGGGTATTATTCCGGATATTACTAAAATTGAATTTAATAAAAATTTGTTTGCAAAGGGTAATCTAAAGTTAAAAAATGTTACAGCAAATGTAAAAGATATAGAAATATCAAATCTTAACGGTGATATAGGGTTTGATGGTACAAATATAACTCTAAATATTTTATCGAAGGTTAATGACTCGGATATCACTATAACCGGAGGAATTAAAAATAATACCGCAGACATTAAAACATCTTCTAAAAGCCTTAATCTAAAAGATATTTTAGGTAAATCAGCCTATAAAGGATTGAGTGATGGTAATTATATCAGCTTTAACGCCGCCTATAAAGGAACAACGGATAAAATTGATTTTGATAAACTTACACTTACTGCCCAAATAATAAAACCGAACCCCAATGCGCCTATATCACTTGAAAGCGGGACTATAAATATCAAAAATGGAACATGTAATATCAATAATATAAGTGGTTCAATCACTCAGAATCCTTTTATTTCAAATGCAACAATTACCCATTTTTGGAAAAAGAATCAGTGCATTAACGGCAGTATAAATCTTGACAATGCAAGTCTTTCAACTATTAATCTTATCCGTGAATTTTATCTTATTCCGGAGGAAACAAAAGATCTTTTAAGACAACTGGATTTTAAAACCGGCAAAACCAATATTAACTTTAAAATAACCAATAACCATCCGTATACAAAAATACCACTAAATAATGTTGAAGCAATATATTTGCCTTCTGACATGCCATTAAAAATTATTAATGGAAGCATTGAATTAAAAAATCATCAGGTAAATCTCAATAAAATCAACGCTCTTGCAGATGATATGCCGGTATTTCTTGACGGAAGTGTAAGTAATATATATAAACACCCGAATATTGACTTATACCTAAATTCTACCCCTAAACAATCTTTTATTGATAAATATATTAACAAAAACACAATGTACCCGTTAAAAATCAAGGGTGACATTATATATTCTGCAAAAATTAAGGGTTATCCTGATTTATATAATATTTCCGCTAATGCGAAAATCGGAGAAAAAGCCAGTATATACTATCTTGGCGCAACACTAGGCGACAGCGAAAATGAAACCATTATTGATTTTAATGGAGATATTGCTCAAAATAATTCTATCAAAATTAATAACTTTGCATACAATAAATCAGTACTATCGCAAAATAACCGTTCTAATATCATAAATTATTTAAAAATAAAAGGGAATATTAAACTTGTAAATAATGAACCCCATTTTAATAATCTTGCAATAAAAACAGAAAATCCCACAGATGCAAGGATTTTCAATGTAATATTCAAAAAACCCAATATCAAACAAGGATTATTTACATCAGACCTGAAAATAAACGGCAGATTATATGATTTAAAAATAATCGGAGATTTTCATATTTTTGACATCAATGTTCCATTCTTACAGACTATTGCAAAAGATATATCACTTAAATTTTTACCGGGGGTAATAAAAATCAGTTCAAAGGGAGAAATTTTCTCAAATGAAATAAGTATGAATGCAGAAGCTGATAACCGGCTGCGGCCACCGTTCAAAATAAGAAACGGCAATATACACTTTGACAAACTTGATTTAAATGCTGCTATATCAGACCTGAAACAGTTTGAAATCAATAAACCCAGACAGGAAGTTACGCAAAACAAACAATATATGGACTTAACAGCATTTATCATTGAAAAACTGGATTTAACGGCAGATGATATTTTACTAAAAGGAGTTTCAGCTAAAAATTTGAAAACTATAATTTCACTCACCGATAAAATGAATCTGCTTTTGAATGATTATCGGGCTGAAATAGCCAGCGGTGAATTGAGCGGAGATTTTTCATACAACTTCTTAACAAACAAAACATCTCTGCTTATCAATGCAGAAGATATTGATGCAAACAATCTTTCCCAAATGCTGTTTGACATTTCAGGCCAGATGTACGGCTCCCTGACAGGAACCGCTTACTTGAGTTGCAACGGTACAAATGACCAAGTTTGTATGTCAACACTTACAGGGAATGGTACTTTCAATGTATCTGACGGCAGGATGCCAAAACTCGGTTCGCTTGAATATCTTTTAAAAGCAGGAAACCTTATAAAAGGCGGCATTACAGATTTATCTATAAACAGTATTATTGATATTATTACACCGCTTAAAACCGGTGAATTTTCTGATATTACAGGAAGTATAAAAATAGTAAACGGTATAGCCGAGGATATAAAAATTTCAACAAAAGGCGAAAATCTCAGTCTTTACATAAAAGGAAATTACAACTTTACAACCTCAAATGCGCAAATGTATGTTTTCGGGCTGTTAAAAAAGAACATTAAAACACCTCTGGGAGTCATAGGAAACATGTCATTAAATACCTTATTTAATATGATACCTGGAGTAAAACTTGAAGCAAACAGTCCGTTTATAAGTGATATAAACAAAATACCCGGGATAGAAATTTCAAAAAATGCATACCGCAAATTTATGGCAGAAATTCACGGAGATATAAACGGAGAAGAATATGTGAAAAGTTTCCGCTGGATAGATTAAAGAAAGTCTATTTATATCTCTCTTATGTTATAATAATTAGGAAGTTGGAGATATTATGATGAAAGAGAATTTTAACTATTACGTTCAGGACTTAGAAACGTATATTATGTTTTACATAAAAGAAACTGTTGCAAAAATAACTCCGGAATTAGAGGCAAAAAATCGCGCACCTATTGCTCTTTCTATGGGAGCGCCAACCGCAGCACCTCCGGAATTTGTTATTAACAGGTTAAAAGAAGTACTGGACGAAGATGGTATCCACACATATTCATCACCAAAGGGCGAATTATACTTTAGAAATGCTGTAAAAGAACGTATGAAACGTCGTTTCAATGTAGAACTGGATGCGGATAAAGAAATCTTTTCTCTGATTGGCTCCAAAGAAGGACTTGCAAATATTATCAGAATTTTAATTGACCCTGTACACAACATTGAAGACAGAGATATTATAATGCTTCCTGACCCCGGATATGCGTCATATAAAGAAATGGTCAAGGTTTCCGGCGGCAGAGCATATTCGCTTCCGCTGACAAAAGAAAATAACTACATGCCTGACCTTGAGGAATGCAGAAAAAATATGCCTGTAGAAGGTTTTAATCCGAACAAATTAAAAGCGGTAGTCATAAACTATCCGAACAATCCTCTCGGGTGTACTATGACAAGAGAGTATGCTAAATCCGTTGTAGACTTTTGCAAGAAATACAATCTGGTGCTAATCTCGGATACCGCATACGCTGACTTGTATTTTAATGAGAATGACAAACCCTTCTCTATACTAGAAATAGAAGGTGCCAAAGATTGTGCAGTAGAATTTTTCAGTTTTTCAAAACCCTACGCAATGACAGGATGGCGTCTTGGCTGGGTTTGCGGAAATAGCGAAATTGTATCAATATTCGGTAAATTAAAATCTACACTTGATACAGGCATTTTTCGCGCTATTCAAAAAGCCGGTGCAGATATTTTATTATCTAAGGAAGGCGATAAGTATATTAGAGAAAAAAACATCGGCTTTAAACACAAGCAGGAAATATTTGTTAAAGGTTTAAAAGAACTTGGCTGGGGAGATTTCAATATTCCTGATGCTACTTTTTATCTCTGGCTTCCTGTACCACCAAGATACAAAACATCAAAAGAATTTACCGATGACCTGTTAAAAACCTCCGGGGTTGTAGTAGTACCGGGCAGCGGGTTTGGAAAGTATGGTGAAGGCTTTTTTAGAGCTTCTATTGTCTGCTCCGATGAGAAGCTGCAGGAATGCATAGACCGTATGAAAATCGACGGGTTTTATTTTAACTTATAAATTTTAAAAATAAGAATAAAGACTTAAGTATGATATTCTAAAAGAGCCTGTGAACAATCTATACTTGACAAACAATTTATTGAAGCATATTAAATCATCACATAATAAAACAATCACGTGATATTTTAATTTTACAGTCTTTAATATGTTTACATGTATAATCTAATAAACGATCGGCATCATATTTATCCGTTAAACTTCTATTTTCATGAAATTCCCCGCGAATTAATTCTATTTTTTTCAATACATCAGAAGACAAATTCTCAAGAATTTCATACTCTGAACCTTCACAATCAATTTTAAGCAATTTGATTTTATCAATATTATTTTGTTTTTTAATATTTTCAATAGTTGTTGATGAAACATTCGTATTCTCTCTTTGTTTTATACTTCCTACACCAATTATTTCCGATAAACTTCCCCCACCACTGTTTATCGGGTTAATATTCATACTTACAGTCCTTCCATCACAGGTTACAGCCATATGTTCAAGTTTTACTACATTTTCAGAAATATTATTAAGTTTTAAATTTTTTTTAAAATTTTTATAATTCTCCAATACCGGCTCATAAGCATATATTTTAAGAAAGGGGTACTTTTTAGCCAAATAAATTGACACAACTCCAATATTACCACCAATATCTATAATTACATCTCCTGGTTCAAATTTTATACTTTTAATGTCAGAATATGCACCGGTATTAATCTCTGCAGAAACGCTTTTTACCATTCGAGAAATTGCCGAATCGTAAAATACAAATGTTATATTATCAATAATTGTTTTAAATTTTATACTACACTTAAGTGCAAAATATTTTACCCCAAATTTATACAAATTTTTTATAAATTGTTTGAACATAACAACATTCCTATTATTGTACATTTTATACAAATAATATAATATCACTGAAAGCACCTTTCAACAATATATCTGTAAAGAAACACTTCTAATGATTATTTGTAACATTGGAAATGAATATTCTCTATTTATATAATCAGCTAATTGACCAATAAATGTTAAAAAAAATATTTACAAATAAATTTTAATACCAGAAATATCGGCAGAAACTATAATGAAATGATGGTTCCAATCCTAAAGAAGTTATGACAGTATTTGCCTATGATATAAATAAGCTCATCTAAGTCTCTCGGAAAAACTCAACTCCTAAGGAAGAACAGATGCTACAACGGAGCAAATGCTAGGTTGGTACAAAATAAAACTGAATTTCTCTAAAGATATACACTGGAACATAATATTCCGTTTATTATACTTGGAGACTAGTACATCCAACCTGTTTACTATAATTAATACAAGGTTGGAGTATTGTAAATTTTTGTAAACAACATAGCAATTTTTCATATTTACACAATATATATTATCTAAGAAAAATGTATGAAAGGAATCTGGATATGAATATTAAACAAGTTACTCTCATCCCCAAAGCAGCAATCGCGGCTGCGGCAATTAGTACGGGGGTATATTACACCACGGCATTAGAACCTAAAGAAAAAATGGATATGATGACTGATAATAATACTACAATTCCGTTTAATACGCCGGCAACAGCAGGAACCCTATTTACTCTTGGTTTATTTGGCAGAAAAAAAAGTAATGAAGAGAATGAAGAGAATGCAATAGAAAATCAGGAAGCCAAAGCTGCTACAAAAGCAGGAATGTCACCGGAAAAATACCGTTCACTTTTTGAACCTACTTCTAAATGCAATTTTATGACCATATATGGAGAAGCAAATGCCAGAGGTAATTATTTTAATATTGCAAGAAAATGGCTGCTGGAATTTGATGCAAATTCTAATCTTAATATCAAAAGTGTTAAAAAGGGATTTAAGATTATGAACAGCTGTTTTGAACAGTACGAAAAAGAAAATATAAAAATTTTTGAAGATGAAGATAAAGCAAGATGTAAACAATTGATGACTGAAGTAAGCGAATCAATAGATAAAGGTGAACAGGTTGATTATGATAAACTGAGTGAAATTATTACTATATATGATAGAAAACGTCTTTATCCGTATATATAGAAGTGACTAATGTTACACTTGCTTAGAGGTAAGAACTCAGTTCTTACAAAGTAAGAATGCAGTTCACCCCCTAAATACAAAAATAAATAATTGCGGCTGGAGGGAGTCGAACCCACGGCAGACAAGGTTTAGGAAACCTCCGCTCTATCCTACTGAGCTACAACCGCATATTACACAATTAGTATAACATAAAAATATTCCTCAAACTCAATCAAAATTAAAGTCCTGCTATAACAAGCAATCTAACAACAGCACCCTGTATAATCCAAAGCACAATCAACGCCACCATCGGAGAAATGTCAATCATTCCAAGCGGCGGAATAACATTTCTAAAAATATTCAGATACACATCCGTCACTTCACGAATACCTTTAATCGGCTGCTGCCCCCAATCAATATTGGGAATCCAGGTTAAAAAAATTCTTACAAAAATCAACAGTGAGTAAAAATGGAACAACAGCCCGACTATATACGCTAAACTCATTTACCCTCCCTTGTTCTTACGGTTGAGAATTTTTCTTTGTATTTGCACAGTCACACGCTACACGTTCTACTGGAATATTCTCTATCATAGTGAATAAAAGTTTTTTTAGATTAGCCACATTGTTATTAAATACCTGCATAACTTCATGGTGCGAAACCGGCGGAACATCCCCGACTAAACCTGCATCATAATCTGTTATCAGCGAAATATTAAGCGGACACATATCCATTTCCTTTACAAGATATGCTTCAGGAAATGCAGTCATATTAATAACTTCCCATCCCTGATTAGTAAAGAATTTAGACTCTGCTTTTGTTGAAAATCTGGGACCATTAATAACAACAACTGTTCCACGTTCATGAACAGTTATCCCTAACTCCTTTGCTGTACTAATAGCAAGTGTCCTGAGTTCCGGACAATACGGTTCTGCAGCAGAGGGGTGCGTAGCAATTGGACCTTCAAAAATTGTTGATTTTCTGCCATCAGTCCAATCTACAAACTGGTCACATATAACAAAATGCCCAGGAGCAACATGTTTTTGCAAACTTCCTGCAGCACACGGAGAAATAACTCTGGTACAACCAACAGACTTCATAGCCCAAACATTTGCCCTATAATTAATAAGGTGCGGCAAAATCGTATGATTTCTGCCATGCCTTGGAAGAAATGCGACTTTATGATTTCCAACTTTTCCGATGAAAAGATTATCACTTGGCATTCCATAAGGTGTTTCTACTGGAATTTCTTCTATATCATCAAGAAACTTGTAAAATCCTGACCCGCCAAAGACTCCGATATCTGCTAATTTTTCCATATTTCTACCTCATCTAAACTATATTAATCATGTTAGCACAAACACACAGGGGGTAAATAATGGGGTAAATAATGGGGTAAATAATGGGGCAAATAATGGGGCAAATAAGGAGGAATTTATAGAATTATATAGACTGAGTAATTCTATTTTTTATGCTCAAGAAACTTAAGACGCTAAAACTACTATGAAAATAAATACCCTAAAAGTTATCAAAGAGTAAAACATATCGAGTGCAATAAAATTCAATAAGCATGAGTCAAAAAATGAATAATTTTGAACAATAGCATGAGTCACCGTTTGAATAGACTTATAATTAATCAACAATTACCTAAACTTCTTATATAAAAAAATTTTACTTTAAGACGCAATCAAATTAAGAACTCTACTTTCTTATGTCTTTAGAAAAATTTGCCCCCCCCCCAATACTGGTATTATAATATTATGCAAATAAAAAATGAGGGAAACCTTTGGGCTTCCCTCAACAAAAACTTGAAATAAGTTAATGACTTATTTGCCGTTAACAATAGTTTTGAAGTTTTTACCTGCAGAGAAAACAGGAACTGTTTTAGCAGGGATTTTGATTTCTTTGTTAGTTTGTGGGTTTCTGCCATTTCTTGCAGCTCTCTTGCGTGGTTCAAAAGTACCGAAACCAACTAAAGTAACCTTTTTACCTTTAGAAACTGTTTTTTGAATAGTATCAATTAAAGCACTTAATACTTCGCTTGCTTCTTTTTGAGTAACTTTAGCTTTTTTTGAAATCTCTTGAACTAATTCTTCTTTGTTCATCGTAAAACTCCTTTCTTATGTCTACAAATCTTATTATACCTATCATAGAAAATATTGCAAGACATTTTTTTAGAAAAAAAGCTGTTTTTAAAACTTTACAGCAAAAAATAAGCATAAAGTATGAGATTTATATAACTATAATATATAGGCAATTAAATATTAACAAGATAGATAAGGAAGTTATTAGTCACTGTATAAATACTTTAGCCATTTTTTCAAAGAATTTATAAATTTTACATATCATTATTAACTTTTGTTACAAGTTTTATATATCGTGAAATCGTGAGATAAAAAATGTTTTTATATATATGTAAGCAAATAAGATGTTAAGAAAGAGTGATAAAATATGGCACTTGACAGAGATGCAATTGAAAGAAATAAAAAACCAATAGGCGCACTGGAAATTCCTGACAATTTTCATTGCTACTATCTTAATAAAAAAGACAGACAAATGAGATTTAATAATGGAAAAGATCCATTATACTATATATTTGACGGCATGGAACAAAAACCTTTGAAAACGGTAATCAAAGATTTTGTAAAGGATGTTGTATGTGACGTCAAAAGATATTACAAAAAATTAGCCAGCTAAGCGGCACTAGAGAAAAAAGGAAAAGAAACGTAATAACGTTCAACCTGATAACAGGCTGAACGTTTTAGTTTTACAACTACAATCCACAATATAAAAAAGCACCTTGTATTCAAACCCCTAACCGACACAATTATACCGTGCAAAATGAAATAAACATAACCCCTACTAAAATAAAATATATGAATAACTTTATAATATATACAGATGATTTTACATAAAAATTATAAATGCCTCTTTTATTTATCTTCGTTTGTTATAAAATAGTCCTATAATAGATAATAGCTAAAGTTTGGAGAGGTTTTATATGGCAAACAGAATAGGTATTGATGTTGGTGGAACAAATGTTAAGATAGCACTGGTCGGAGATAAAGGCAATATTATTTATTCAAACTCCATTCCCACAAGAGCTGAAATGGGATATGAATATACAATAAATAATATGAAACAAGCAGTAAGTGACCTGCTAAAAGAAACAAATTCAAACTGTAAGGATATTGAAGGAATAGGCTTCGGATTTCCAGGACAGGTTGACTATCAGCAGGGAATCGTACGATTAGCACCAAATATCCCAGGCTGGGTAAATATACCTATAGCAAAAGTTTTTGAAGAAGAATTTAATATTCCTACACGTGTTGATAATGACGTAAGATGCGCGGCTCTAGGTGAATTAAATTTTGGCGCCGGTAAAGGATGCCAGAACCTTATATGTATTACGGTTGGCACCGGTATTGGCTCCGGTTTGGTTATTAATGGCAAGCTCGTAAGAGGTGCAAGTAATTCTGCAGGAGAAATCGGACATATTAAGCTTGATATGTACGGAGGACCGTTATGCGGCTGCGGAGATAGAGGGTGTTTGGAAGCTTTTGCCTCCGGTCCGAGCATCGTAAGTATGGCTGAAGAATATATTAAAGGCGGTAAATCTACAAAATATAGAGAACTTGCAAATCCCGACATTACACCTTACATCGTATCTGAGGCAGCAAAACAGGGCGACAGAGTTGCGCAAAAAATCTTCACAATAATGGGTGAATATATTGGTATTGGGCTAACAAGCGTTGTTAACCTTTTAAACCCTGAAAAAATCATAATCGGTGGAGGCGTCGCTGATGCGGGAGACATCCTTTTATCACCCATACGTGAAACTATTGCAAAACGAGCTATTCCTATTTCTGCTTCGGCAGTTGAAATAGTTTCTGCTCAGCTTGGAAACACCGCAGGCGTTATCGGTGCAAGTTTACTAATAAAATCATAGACTTGTCACGTGCAATATGCTACAATCCATTTATAGTCCAATAAAGGAGTTTAGGATGAGAAAATTTAAAAGAGGATTTACACTTGTAGAAATACTCATTGCTATGGCATTGGTTGCAATACTTGTAGCTGTCATGAGTCCTAATATTGCAAGAATACGTCCGGATCAAAAGAAAGCTTTATTTATAAAAGCTTATACAAGAACAGAGATAGCCGTTGTGAATATGTTAAACGATACTGAAATGTATCCGACAACTTACGATGAGAATGGAAATCTGGCAACATACGGACTCTGTTCAACTGCTGCCCCTGTTGGGTTACTTGGCTCTACAGATTCGAAAAGTGGTGAGTATAAATTCGTATATTACTTCGCTAAAGAATTAGGTTCAACAAATACCGAGAATACAGTAACTACAAGTGATCAAATCACTTACAGTGTAGATTTCCAAAATTCTAATGTCACAGATATAGATGCCACTGCTGCAACTATAACCGTATCAGCAAAAATAAGAAAAAACCTGCAAAATGAAGATGTCGAACTGGGTACAATTACAGTAAAGAATAACGGCAATGTTTCCTGCGGAAGTGATACTACCTGCCAGACATACATGGAAGACAGATATAACTTAAGAGTTAGTGAATAGTACTGATATTCATGCAAAACAATAATGCCTGACTATAGTCAGGCATTATTGTTTTTATACAAATAATCTGCAACATAAAGCTAAAGTATACTTTCTTACTCCCCTGTTGATTAATTTATTTTTTATCTGTAATTCTTAGAATAAAAATAAAGGAGCGAGGTTAAATAATGAACAGTATATTTACCTCTCCGGTTTATAAACTGGAGAAATTGAACTATATTTATATCGTGCTTACATCAAAATCCTGCAATCAAAGGTGTAAACAGTGTTATATAGATTTTCCGTTAGGCAGACAACAAAAAGATTTTATAGACATAAACAAAATAAAGGAAATGCTTGCACATACAAAAGATGAAGATATTGAGTGCATATACTTTACAGGTGCAGAACCTATGACACATCCAAACTTCAATAATATTTTAAGACTTTGCCTTAAACGTACTAATGTTTGTATTTGTACCAACACTTCATTTATAAATGAAAAAAAAGCAAGATTTCTAAAAAAAGTTGAGGATGAGAGCAGATATAGCCTATTTTTCCGATTTTCACTCTCACATTATGATGAACTTAAAAATGATACAGCAAGATACAGAGGTGCTTACAGACAGACCTTTTTCGCCATAAAGAATCTTGAACGATACGGATTCTCAATAATTCTAGAAATTATAAACTACTACAAAGAGGAGGAAAAAATGCTTCTAGAAATGTTCAGAAAAAAATTTGAAGAGTATGGTGTCAATCCTGAAATATCAATAGGACAGTATTTTGATTCAGCAGTACCGCCAGCTGAATACAACAATAAAATCAAAGACTGTACAATGAGCAGAACACTTACTCAGAATGGTGTTTATTCTTGTCCGTACCTTGCAAACGATTACAGAGGAAGAATGGGCAGCAGCTTTCTAGATTACGCACAATCCGTTAATGCTGAAACAAATTACTGTATGGAATGTTCCGCCTGTAAAGCTATAATACCCCATTAGGCTACTTTATCCGTTTTTACAGTATCTTGTTGTTTTAGAAAATCATCGCCGCCAGGGAAGCCCGATTGTCCGGTGACTTTTCTGGTAATATAGTACTGAATTTTAGGTATAATTGTTGATATAAATGCAACGGCAATTGCAAACCCGACAAGGAAATTCAATCCATTATAACTGAGGTTTTTATTCTTGATAGATTTTAAAAGGGGTGTATCAATCTTGCCATTTTTAGATGCACTTATAATATCTTCAACATACTTTACGACTCTTTCTTTGTGTTTATATAAATCCTTGTGAGAAATATATTTATACTCCTTTTTATAATCACCATTTGTATAGTTATCAAAAATAACATTGAGAAGCTTTGGTGAATTGATTTCTCCACCTTTAAATACATCGGCTATCTGATTTTTACTTATAATACTTACACCTGCGCGTTTTGGCTGTAACTCGGACATTTGACGAGCGATATCACCATATTTTTCTTTTTCGGCAGGAGTAAGTGCAGCAAGAAACTTATCTAGTTCAATTGCCTCAATTGGTGCTGATGCTTTTTTACCGAGTTTAGCCATAAAATTAGAGAATTTTGATGGTACTTCCTTCTCAAAATCTAATACGGGAACTTTTTTTGTACCTTCACCAAACATAGCCTTTCGGAACTCCTCAACAGTCATACTGCCGCCATTTGCTGTTAGGTATTCATCAAGATATTTAGTTATACAGTTTACCGATTTCGGATCCAGCCGCATAGAAGTCTTACCACCAGTTTCTATTAGATTCATAACTTTTGCAGCATCATCTCTTGCCCAGTAATAAAAATATATTGAACCCAAATCTCTGACCAGAATATCAAGAGTTTCTTCTTTGCGCCTTGCATTAAGCCCACGACCGCCTGCAATTCCTATATCCGTACCTAATAGTTTTCCAACATTTGTATTTTCAATAAAGTTCGTAAAGGTGTTAAGTCCTGCCAAACCTGTAAAAGCTGGTGAAAATACCTTTTTAGGTGCTTCATTATCCGTATTTTGAAGTGGCTGCGTAATTTTGGACTTTTGTTCTTCCTTTTTCTTATTAATTTTTCGTGATAAAGCTTGATTAAATTTAGGAACTGCAAAACCGATAAATAAATCAGCAAGTACAATAGCAGAAATAACCTTTGCCCCCTTTAATATAGAAATCTTTCTGTTTGAAAAGCCTTCCGGATAGTTCTTCTTGTTCATCATAAAATTATCAAATGGTTTACGCATGATATCTGAGCCGACGTCAAAACTTATCCCCTTATTTTTAAGTACATACCCTAAAATTTTGTCACCAAGATAATTGAGCAGTTTAACTCCGCCAAGCCAGGTCACAGTTCCAGAGACCTCCTCTATAATTCTTTCACGAGCCTCCTGTTCACCACCACGTTTATATGCCATTCTTGTACGACCAGAAATACATAGTGTTTCCTGTGCTATAATCGGAGTTATATTATCAGGTCTTGTTAATATGGTAACTGCATTACCAATTTTGTCCATTATTCCTATAGGCATAATTTTTTTAACTCGATTCAGTTCTTATTATATTTGTTATAAATATCCTAAAAAAAAATTTTGCCATATTTGATGATAAAATGTTACAAAAGTTAAACTTTAGAATAATAAATCCCCTGCCAGGAATTTCTTCGTTCAAGTTCTTTATCTATTTTATTAAGAGCATCCAACTTTTTCCCAAGCCACCTCGGAGCCACTAGATTTTTTTTCAATCCGTTCCCTGCAAGCCTATGAATAGTTGTTGACTGAGGTAAACGTTCAAGGTAATCGCAGCAAAGATTAATATACTCTTCCTCCGACATAAAGCTTAGTTGACCGTTATTGTATAACTCCGCTACTTTTGTTCCTTTAAGTACACACAACATGTGAATTTTCACCCCCTCAGGTTCAAGCAATGCAATTTTTTCTGCTGTTTCAAGCATTTCGTCATAAGTTTCATTAAGCCCAAGAATAATGTGAACGCACACATTTATACCATAATTTTTTGTTTGCTCATACGCCTTTAAAAAACAGTCATAATCATGCCCGCGATTTATCCATTTAAGCGTTTTATCATGCGTACTCTGTAAACCATATTCAATCCACGTATAATAGTCCTTAGAATATCCGGAAATCAACTTTAACTTATCATCATCAACACAATCTGGTCTTGTACCAATAGACAAACCTACAACATCAGGATGTTTTAAAGATGCAGTATATGCTTTTTCAAGTTCTTTTACCGGCTTATAGGTATTTGAAAATGCTTGAAAATAAGACATAAACTTTTGAGCTTTGAACCTGGTTGAAAGGGTACTTATACCAATCAAAACTTGCTCTTCTATACTGATTTTATTAGAATGCGCCTGAGAAAAACTTCCTCCGTCATCACAAAAAATACATCCGCAATCAGAAAGTGTACCATCACGATTTGGACATGAGAAACCAGCATCCAATGTAATCTTATACACTTTCGCACCAAACTTTTGTTTTAAATGAGCACTATATTGGTTGTATCGCTTTCCGGTACCGTTAAAAAACATCAGTTGCGTTCTTGATTTTCATCATTATCGTAGATTGGGTAAACATAGTGTTCACCACAAGTCGGACATATAACTTCTTGTTGTTTGCCATCCTCTAATTGTGCAACTTCAAACAATGTTTTACAGCCTGATTGTACACATCTTACTGCCCATGTTGGTCTTACTAATCTTGCCATGTCTTTCTCCTTACATCCGTTTGGTTAAGTACATGGTAACATATTTGATTAATATTTGTAAAGATTTTTCATTTAACATAGCAAAAAAATTTATTACGCGGTTTAATCAAATATGCAAATACAGAAAATAGCGACAAATGAAACAACCTTTTCTTCTCAAAAGCCTTCAGGTGCAGTAAAAAAAGCACTAAGAAAAGCATTGGACACCGGCATAAGAAAAAAAACAGATGTTAAAAAAGTTAACAGACAAGTACTATCATACATCACTGTCGGGGGAGCAGCAATTGGCAGCACAATACTCCCAGTATCACTTAATGATACTATAGATAATGACTGGTTTAAATTGGGCAAAGATGAAAATGGAAAAGCATTCATGCCCGATATATTCCAGAAAACCTCTGGAGTTAACATATTAAAAGGGAATGATGTACTAGTAACGGCACCTACAGGAACCGGCAAAACAGCAATTGCGCACTTTGCTATAAACAAGAACCTTGCACAAAACGGCAGAACATTTTATACTACCCCACTTAAAGCTTTATCTAATGAAAAATTCAAGTCTTTTCAAAAAATATACGGGGAAGAAAATGTTGGTATAATGACAGGCGATACAAAAATTAATATGGATGCTCCTATTGTTATAATGACAACCGAAATTTACCGAAATATGGTATTCGGTAACTACATAAAGGGAGAAACCGGATCTGACGGACTTAGGGGTGTAAAAACCGTTATATTTGATGAACTTCACTATTTAGGAGATGTCGACAGAGGCGGAATCTGGGAACAGGCAATAATGTTTACACCTCAAGACATCCAAACACTTTCACTATCTGCTACAATAGGAAATAATCAAAAAATTACAGATTGGATGGCAAGTATTAAGGGCTCTGGCTCAAAATACGTAACATTTAATAAAAACGGGGATAATAACATCAGCCAAGAACCCTGCATCATTAATGGTAAAAAAGGATTAGGCAACAAAAATAATGTACTAATAGATGTTCCAAAAGAAAACAGACATGTTCCGCTTGAATTTTCGATTTACGGAGCAGAAGCAAGAGTCGGCAGAATAAAATCAGGACTCACAAAGCGAGAAAAAAAACTTGCTAAAAAAGAAAGAATAGGGCAGCTTCAATCACTATCCGCAAGACCTTCAACATCTACCTACAGCAAACTTATTAATCAACTGCTTGAAAACGACCAACTCCCTGCAATTCTGTTTATTTTCAGCAAAAATAACAGTATAAGAGTATTAGATAAATTAAAAAATAATTGTAAAAGTTTAAATACCAAAGAAGAAATAGAACAGATTTACGAGATAATCAAAGAGTATGAATCCAATGGTAAGTATCTGGGAGAAGGACTTGACCGCAATGCATTATATCATGGTTATGCTATACATAACGCAGGACTCCTTCCAAATCAAAAAGAACTTGTAGAAGAACTTTTTCAGAAGAAACTGGTCAAAGTAGTAATTGCAACAGAAACACTAGCAGCTGGAATAAATATGCCGGCAAGAACAACCATAATAAGTGCAATACGAAAACCTTCCGACCATCCTGACAGTAACGACGGTATGCGAATGTTATCTCCAAATGATTTTCATCAGATGGCAGGACGTGCCGGTCGACGGGGAATTGATACAGCCGGATATTGTTATGCTATAGGGTGTAACTCAAAACAAAAAAATATCATAAAAAACCTTATTACATCCGGAGCTAACGATTTAAAAAGCAGCTTTGTACCTGATTACTCATTTCTTGCAAGCTATTATTCATTATGCAATGATGATGAAAAGCTTAAAGAAATTATGTCAAAATCCCTACAGGTCTATGATACAGACAATAATATAAAAAATCTAAAGCAGAAAAATCTATTTAAACTTATTGAAGACCGAAAAAATATACTCAAGAAGCTTTATTTTATGAATGAAGATAATACTTTAACATACAAAGGTGAACTATTAAAACACTTAAACGGATATATCCAATTACCGGTCATAGAATTTTTAAGCAACGATACACTACTCGATATGTCACCAATACAGCTAGCAGGATTTTTAGGATTGATGGCAAACATGGATAAAGTTACAAACATAGAAAATGATAACAGCATAGAAGAACATTCTCTTCAGATTCATGATGAATTGTTTAAAAGTGAAATTAAAAATCTTAGAAAATATTTAGACATGTACACCAATATAACTGGAGAAAAAGTAGAACTCGATACCGATGCGGCTCAAAATATATACCGGTTTGCAGAACTCAACTCAAAAACAGGTTCAAATTCAGTTAATAACTGGGCTTATATGTACAACCTTGATCCTTACAGCGAAATTGAATTTGAGGGACAACTGTTCCGTCAAATAACAACCACAATTGACCTCATGAAACAAATTTACAATATTATCGATAAAGAATTTGCAACCATAGAAGGATTTCAGAAACAGGCGTACAACCTCAGGGTAAATATTTTAAAAGCAATAGAACTCTTAAATCAAGATCCTGTAAAAATATAATTTGACCTGAAAAAACTTTTTCTCGATAATGGAATATACAAGTATGAATATAGATGACAAAAACAAAATAGACGGAATTTCAGATTTAATTGACAAAGAAATCCACTCACACGATAAGCTCTACAAACCAGATTTTAACCAGCGTACAGGTAGGGAACTATTAGCCTATTACCTTCAGTCAAAATTCAAACAGGTGCTTGCATTTGATAAAAAAGCAGCAGTACCAATTTTTTCAGAAGTAAAAAGTGATTTTATCCAGAAATTTTCAAAAAGACTGGTTAACAATCCTAAAAAGCGCATTTTAATATCTATTACAGGAGAGTCCGCCTCAGGTAAATCGACAATATGCAGACGAATACAGGAAGTTGCAATAAAACTGAATATGCCTGTCTCAATTTTCACAACAGACAATTATTTCAACGATATTTCAAGATTAATTAAACAGTATGTCACCTTTGACAACCTTAGAGATAACGGGTTTGATGTAGATTCTCCAAACAACTTTCAACTTGAACTTTTACAGGAGGATTTAGAAAAAATTTCTTCAGGAGAAGATATTTATAGTCCTGAATACCTGCCTAATGGAACAGGAGTTTCCGTTCCGCATTCAAAACTTGTTAAATCAAATAAAGTTGTTGTCGTAGAAGGTATGGCTTCAATGTTTATTGAAAATACCAGTCTATTTGATGCAAAGATTTATGTAGAAACAGATGACGAAGTAAGAAAAGGGTGGTTCCTCGCCCGTGCTGTCAATGAACGCAACCAGGATATGGATAATGCTAAAAAACACTGGAATTATATAGTTGATGCCGGAAACAAATATATAAAACCGATAAAAAAAGATTGTGACATTATTATTAACGGTCTTTCAGGTCTTGACTATTTTACAATTATTCTTGAGTACATATATACCATCACAAACAACTTCCAATGATTCCGCTGATAGCAAAAACGGGAAATAATAAAACTACAGTTTCACAAAACAAGAAACTCTAGTTTTTTAGAATAATTATTTCAAACCCCATTTAGCATAAAGATGATTGATTGAATTGTTTGTTATTAGTGTTTTTAGAACAAAATTTACTTTTTCAAGAAGTTCTTTATTCTCTTTACCTTTTCTAACCCCAACAGCATACGGTTCTTTTGAATACCGTTTATTTAACATCCTTACACTGTTATCATTGAGGGCATAATTTCTTAGTATTGTATCATCCGAGGTAATTGCCTTAATCGTGCCGGACTTCAGTGCCTCATAGGCATCATTATATGTCTTGTATCCGAAAATTTTTGCAGTAGGAAGAAGTGTTCTTAAATTCTTTTCTGCAGTAGTACCAAATATAACCCCAACATTCTCACCGGCCAAGTCTGAAAGTGCCGTCACTTTACTATTTTTAGGTACTAGAACTGTCTGTCCGGCAATAAAGTAGGAATGTGAAAAATCAATTAAGTCCATTCTCTGCGGAGTAATCGTCATTGTTGCAATAACTATATCAACCTCGCCGGTTGTAAGCTTTATAAGCCTGTCAGACGGTGTTACACTGACAAGTTTTAACTTCTTCTCATTCCTGAATATTGATTTTGCAATAGCCTGAGCTATATCTATATCCAACCCGACAATTTTCCCATCTTTATCTTTGTACCCGAAAGGTTTTGTATCAGTCTTTACACCTACGATAATATACCCTCGGTCAAGAATTGTTTTATATGTATTAGGCATTTCAAGCTGTTTACTGTCATATCGTTCCCACAAATAAAATCCGCCTGTTAGTAAAACAGCTGTAATTACTGCTAAAATTATTAAAACTCTCTTCATAAAATAATTAAACCTTATTTAAGAAATATTGTAAATATCTATTCGTTTTGCGTATAACCAAATTCCTTTAATAATCGGTCACTTTTTCTCCAGTCTTTTTCAACTTTTACAGTCAACTCAAGGTAAACCTTTTTTTCAGTAATTTCTTCAAGTTCCTTTCTTGCTTCTGTCCCAATTGTTTTTAACATAGAACCGTTTTTACCGATAAGTATCATTTTCTGGCTTTTGGTTTCGCAATAAATATCCGCATAAATTTTGTCAATTTCTTCTTTTTCTTCATACTTTGAAATTTTAATTGCAACAGAATGAGGAATTTCTTCTTTTGTATGAAGCAAAATTTTTTCTCTTATTATTTCCGCAGAAACCGTACGCATATTCTCCTCTGTTACAATATCATCCGGATAAAGCTTACCGCCTTTGGGTAATAATCTAAAAATATTCGTCAACAAGTCATTTTTATTTCTGCCTGTTTTAGCAGAAACCTTTAGAACCGGAATATTTTTATCAAATAGAAGTTTATATGATATCAAATTTTCTTCAAGTTTCTGCGGATTTTTGACCTTATCTATCTTGTTCATAATAAGAACTATACCTGTTTTTGTATCTTTTAAAAGATTTTCAGCTATCCATTTATCGCCTTTACCGGCCGGTTCAGAAGCATCAACAAGAAACAATATCAAATCAGCATCAGGAACAGCAACTTTTGTTTCATCAAGAAGATACTCCCCGAGTTTATTAAGAGGTCTATGCACTCCCGGAGTATCAATAAATATTATCTGTCCTCTGTCATCAGTATAAATTCCTTTTATACGTTTCCTTGTTGTCTGGGCTTTATCAGTTGTAATAACAATTTTTTGCCCCAATATTTGATTAAGCAGTGTTGACTTACCTACATTAGGGCGTCCTAAAATTGTTACAAAACCGCATTTCATCTTTTTCTCCTTTTTTATTAAGTTTAATTTTACTATAATAACAGATTTATTGTAAAATTGTTTTATGAAAAAGCTCGTACTCGCATCAAAATCCCCCAGACGTAAAGATATTTTAACCAGAACAGGTCTAGATTTTATAATAATACCGTCAAATTATGATGAAAAACTGCCTGAAGGTAAATTCCATCCGGAAATAATATCAGAACTGGCATTTAGAAAAGCGCAAGAAACAGCCGCAAGATGTGATAAAAACACACTTATTCTAGGAGCCGATACGGTCGTTGTACATAAGAACCACGTTCTAGGTAAGCCAAAATCAAGTCAAGAGGCTTTCAATATGCTTAAGGAATTATCAGGAGACACCCATTACGTAGTTACAGGGGTCTGCCTTATTGATAACTTTACAGGAAATATTTATAAAAGACATGTGATTACCTATGTTACATTTACTCAACTATCCGATGATATGATTAATAATTATATAAACCAATTTAATCCTATGGACAAAGCCGGAGCTTATGGAATCCAAGAACTTCCTGATGGCTTTGTAAAAGCGGTAAACGGAGAGTTGGACAATGTTATAGGACTACCGTCCAAAACAGTTCTTGAACTCATTAATCTAACAGAAAGGTAATTACTACTGCACTCTCCCGAGGGATTTTAAAAGATTATTCGTATTTTCAGATTTTGTAACGATTTTTAATTCTACTCGGCGGCTTTTATCATAGTCTTCTTTTCCATTCTTATCCAAAACCGGATTATTATAACTGCACCCCTCAACAAATAAAATTTTCTCCAAATCCTTAAAGTACTTTTTATCATACCCAGTTTGTGGAATATAAGCAGCTACAGAATAGGCCCGCTTAAGACTAAGTTCCATATTCTTCATATATTGCGCTTCTTCACCATCTAAACCTGCAAAACTCTGAGAATCAGTATGCCCCTGAATAATAAGACCAGTAATTTTCCCTTTATATTCATTACTTGCAAGAATTGTTTCGATATAAACAGGTATGAATTTATCTAAATAAGCTTTTCCTTTTTCCGAAAGTTCCCAGCTGTTAACATTAAATAATTCCAAATCTGAAATTTTTACAACACCAGAAAATAAATCTACTGAAGCATCAATATTTTTTTCCTTCAATTTTTCTGCCAAAGCATCATTAACACTACCTGTAACAGCCTGTTCCCTAACTTTTGTGAAATAATTAGATGTTGATGAATAAAAGAAAAGTATCATAAAAACAAGTACAAGCCCCAGCATAAGGTCTGTCATTGTTATCCAAAAGATATTTTCTTCGTTTTGATTACCGCTTTTAGGCTTAAATCTCATCATACGGCATTCCTCTAGAACAGTTTATCAATAATATCAGTATTCCCTTTATTTTTACCGGCAATTGCTTCATGCAGCTTATTTAAGCTGTATACAATATTTTCGAGATAAGGAATCACACCTTCTGTTATATTTTTATTTAATACCCTGCTCATTGACTCCGGTAGAGTATTTGCAAGTAATATTTCACTACCGGCCTTACCTTTTGTCTCTTTTAAAATATCAAGTAAAAACCTTTCAGATGTGCCAATATCAAACAGGGAGCCAAGCTGTGTTTGGATTTGCAGAACTTTTGAGCGGCAGAGAGTGTTGTACATAATTTTCTCAAGCGACATAAAAAACAGAGAACATCCGACAGCCAGTACTGAACAAATTGCTGCAAGCTGAATATTGTATATAAGATTATTCATTGATGTAGCCATATTTTCTGTATCAGCAAAATCAAGTGCTGAAAATGCGTATGTTAATTTAAGGAATGTAAAAAACGGCCCTAAACCTGTTAGAATAGTTGGGAAAATTTGTATTAAACGATAATTAATCTTTGAAGTAATTAAAGAGTCTTCATTAAAAAAATAAGAAGAATCACAAGTTATATAAATAGAATTATTTATATCAGAAATATTCTCTACACGTGTATCAGAGTCAGAGTTAATATAAATTTTTTCAGGAAAAATAACAATTTTTTTAAACTCTACCCAAATACTATGTGTAAAACTATCATTCTGAAAATACTCATCCAGCTCTTTGAATCTGTATAAAAGCTCCTGTTTTTTATACTCGGAAAACTTTTGTAATAACCTTTTAAGATTATTTGAAATATAGCAGTATTTTAGAATAGTATAAATTATCAATATAAAAAATATTGATAAAATTATGATAACAGCGGGTTCAGAAACTATTCTTATTAAATCCTCCATTTATTAAAGAATCCTTTCAATTAATCGTAAAATCGGGATTTTTCCCGATTATAACAAAGACTATTTAACTTTTGACAGGTTAGCTTTTATCCCCTGCGCCAAATCGTGCCTCCCGCTTTTTTCATAAATTGCACTCATTGTTTCCAAAAACTTAACATTATCAATGTTTGGGTGTGAATTTGAAATGGGAGTTGCTAAATTTTGTTTTAATTCAGGTTCAGTAGCCGCTGCAACAGCAGGATTTCCTCTACGAGACATCACATTAGCATTAGCTCCTGCAGGCTTAACTTGATTTAACATTTTATTAAGTGAGCGATCTACGCCCTGATTGCCCCTATTACCTGCTGGCTGATTTGCTCCGGAAGATATACCATTACTTGTACTGTTTACAACCGCACGGTTTGTTTCATAGGGGTTTCTATTAACATTTCTATAAGCGTTCAAACCATAGCTTAATGTTGTATAAGGCTTTTCTGTTGAGGAAGTAAAATTATTTGAAATAGGAGTCTGCATATTTTTATACAAATTAATTTCACGTTCTGCGAGACTTTGAGCTAATCCGACTTTAATTTCGTTAGTTTCTCTAACCCTCAGCAATCTTATTGCTGCAAAAAGAATTAAACCCAACAAACCAAATTGAATAATTGTACGATTTGATTTATGCGAATAAATATTTTTAAACATATCAACAATTTTTTGACCGAGCGGAGGTAAAGAACTTACCGCAGACTCTTCTTCTTCATCAAAATTAAAAACAGACTCGTAAGTTTTCATAGGCTTATTAAGCACTATCTCCTGTTTAGCTTTTGATGGAAGGCTAACCGCAGGAGTAAGAGAATCAAAAGTTACAGTAGAATGTTCAACATTGTCGCCTTTAACACGAATTTCCAGCTCATTGTTATTTTTCGGGGTTACAAGAACACTATCTATATCCGCTGTCCCGTTATATACAGTATTAAGCATTTCAGATGCTCTGATACCTTTCATTGATAACAGGATTGAGCCATTATCTTCAACTTCCTTCCTAACATCAACGGCTTTATCAGAAATTAAAACAATATTATATGTATCTCTAATCGGTTCTATTTGTATAGTCTGCAAAACATTTTCATCAGCATATGCAATAAGCGCACTCAAAAATATACTCACTACTAAAAACGATTTCTTCATCTCTCTCTCCCTGATGATAGAATATCATTATTGCATGCCCGTATACATCAATCATAGGGTTTAATTTTATATTAATCCTTTGGCCAATATAAAATTAACAATTTTATGTAGACAAGAAAAAAAATAAGTTTTATCATATAAATTAAGATAAGCGGAGAGTTAAAAATACATGGCTGAACGGGATTTAACACAGGGAAAACCGTTAAAAGAAATAATAATATTTACCATTCCATTGTTATTTGGAAATGTATTCCAACAGTTATACAGTTTTTTCGATACATTGATAGTAGGAAGGACTCTTGGGCTAAAAGCTCTTGCAGGTGTCGGAGCAACAGGTCCTATGATATTTTTTATAATAGGTTTTTTATTTGCATACACACAGGGACTTACTATCATCACTGCTCAAAAATTTGGAGCAAAAGATTATGAGGGAGTTAGAAAATCATTCACAACATCTCTAACCTTGTGTATAATTACAACTATTCTTTTTACTGTAGTAATGACACCGCTTACCCGCCCTATTTTAACATTAATGCATACACCTGCTGATATTTACAATGAAGCATATATTTATATGTTTATAAGTTATCTGGGGCTTGGAACCATCTTATTCTACAACATTTTATCAAATATCATAAGAGCACTCGGTGACAGCAAAACTCCGCTGTATTTTCTCATAATTGCATCTATCTTGAACATCGTTCTTGATTTATACTTTATATTAAGTTTGCATTGGGGAGTCGCCGGAGCCGCTATTGCAACAGTATTATCACAAGGGATATCAGCGGTTTTGTGTGCAATATATATGTTTAAAAAATTTCCTATACTAAAGTTGAAAAAAAGTGATTGGAAATTTGATAAAGATTTTGCATTTGAGCATCTAAAAATAGGTTTCCCCATGGGAATACAAATGTCTGTACTAACTATAGGAATTATTGCTGTACAGTTTGCCCTAAACACACTAGGCTCTACAGCAATCGCTGCATTTACAACAGCAGTAAGAATTGATCAATTGTTTTCACAATGTTTGTTAACATTAGGTGCCACAGCTGCAACCTTTACGGCACAAAATTTTGGAGCCGGAAAATTAAAAAGAATAAAAGAAGGTTCAAAAGCTTCGATGTTACTTGTTATCATAATGTCTGGAGCATCTGCTGCTTTGATATGCTTATTCGGAAAAGCACTTGTAAGTCTATTCCTTGATAAGCCGGATGAACAGGTTATTATGCTTGCAATGCAATATCTGCATATTATTGTTTTATTCTATGTATTCCTTGGCACACTTATTCTATTCAGAAATGTCCTTCAGGGAATGGGCAAAGTCAAAGCTCCGCTTATATCCGGCCTTGCAGAACTTGTTGCAAGAATCGCGGCAGCATTTATTCTTTGTTCATACATGGGTTATCTTGGTGTCTGTCTCGCTACACCTCTAGCCTGGATATTTGCAGCTATTGTACTGTTTGTAGGATATAGAATAGCATTGAAGAAAGCAGTAAAATCAATAAGAGAAAAGCAACCGGTAGTCGTTACAACCTGTGAATAATAACTATACTATTATCCATCTCTATTATATATACATAGTTTCTTTTATTGTCTTATATACAATGTTCTAACAGCAAATGTAATAATTCTTTTAGCCTGATAGTCCAATGTTTTTTACTTAATGGAAGAGTAACATATAGTTACTATGTTTCACAATTATTTTGAAGATTACGGATATGATAGCTGCACCTCTAGAGGTGTATGTACAATAAGCCCCAGAATGGCTTCAATTCAAGAAATTATTGTACTTTACCTGAAAGAATTTGCAGGATACGTATTAAAATTAAAACAATTTAACATTGAAGATGAAAATGTTAAAAGTCTTATCATTAATACTCTTTCTGCATTTGTTTCTAATCCTGAAATATCAGATGCTCTCTTTTCAAAAATCATTTGCACCTTTACAAAAGAACTGGAAAATATAAAACAATTATATCTAACCGCCTGTGAAGAAAGAACAATTGAGCCTGAAATTATTGATTCGGAATTCGATACTCAAAAGGGCTGTAGCGTAATCAGTTCTATAAGACTCGGAGAAAAACAATACAACAAACACGGAGAAGAGTATAAAATTTCAAGAACCATTCAGGAGCTTATCTTTTTTACGGCAAAGAGTATTACAACATTTTTACTTGAACTAAATTCTTACGGTGAGGACACTGAAAGAAGCTATCATACAATACTTGAGCTTCTTGATGCTTTAAATATTAAGAGTTTTCCAGAAGCAGATTTGAAATCACTACTTTATAACGCTGCGGAAGAAGAATTTTCATTAATAAAACGATTATCAGAAATCAGAAAAAAACTATATGGAACCCCCGATCAAATTACAGTATCCTTTTCCACTCGTCCTAATAAAGCAATACTTGTTGAAGGTTCTAATATAAAAGAACTCGTTGATATTTTAAATAGTGTTAAAGGTATGGGGATTGATATTTACACGCACGGTGAAATGCTTACGGCACATACTTACCCGGCAATTCGTGAATACGAAGAATTAAAAGGCCACTACGGCAAAGGAACAGGAAACACCCTTCTTGATTTTTCAACCTTTCCGGGAGCAATATTTGTTTGCCAACATTCAATAGACAATATAGAAAGCCTATACAGAGGACGGTTGTTCACAACAGACATAGTTGTACCACAGGGAGTGGTTAAAATAGAAAATTCTGATTATGAACCACTTATCACTGCAGCAATTGACTCAAAAGGATTTAAGCGGGGAAAACACTATGAAGATGAAACTGTCGGTTTTAATTATAGTATAATAAATAACAAAATTGCTGCATTGAATACTGATGCATTCACCGGAATTTGCCTTATAACTCACGGAAACGGAACATTAGAAGATAAAAACTATTTTGATAAATTTATTAAACTACTGCCGAATGACATCCTTATAATTAATTTTACAGACAGCTACGAACGTAAAAATGTAATAAACATAAAAAACTGTTACAGCCTTTACCCGATATTTGAAATTTTATCAATGGTAAAAGAAAAGTTTGATATTGAAGAAACTCCCGTAATAGCTTTTGTACCTAAATGTGATAAACACATTACAAACCTTATCCTTAACCTCTTACATTTTGGAGTAAAAAAAGTCTTTATGGGAAGGTGTGCCGCAAGAAACCTTAACCCTGCAGTAGCAGATGAATTTTGTCATATATTCAATATTACACCATACAACCAACCCAAAGAGGACTATAAAGAATTTATTAATATTCTTTCGCTTTAAGCTCATTAACAAGAGACATTGCATAAACGGGATTAAAATAATGACATACTAATCCGTCTGAAGCTGGATACTCTCCTAAATATTTAATTTCAATGTTAAGGTTATACCCGCCATAAGTTTTGGTTATATGTTTAAACCTGTCTGTGGGAATATCAACAATTATAAATTTCGGATTTTTTTCTGCAATAAGCCGCATAGCTTTATTCAACTCTTTTCTAAATCTTATTATATTTCCGCTTAAAAGATATTCCTGCCCCCAGCCTGTTTCAATAGGATTTAATACTTCTAAAGAATTAGAATTGAGCAATTTTAAAACGGCTTTGTAGTTTCCCCCAAAATACAGAACTTTTGTATCAAATTTTTCCGATACAACTTTTTTAGGCTTTGTAAATATTCGTTTTATAAACTCGGATTGAATAATTCGCGTATTTAGCCCATCTAAAGTTCTGTATAAATACTTACACTTTGCTGCAAAAATTATATCTTCCACAGGTATTTCACTGGGGCAGACCTCAAAACACCTTCCGCATCGAAGACACCTGTCGAAATACCTGTTAACAGGTCTTTTTAATGACACTTCGTGATTTATAATACCTTTTAGCAAAATTAATAATCCGCGTGCTGTGTCACATTCATTACCACTTTTAATATACACCGGACAAGTTTCTTGACAGAGACCGCATTTTGAACATTTATGAATAATTTCTTTATATTGACTTAGTTTAATCATTTTTTAACCGTTTTTTTACCCAGCCTTCCAGAACTTTTAATGGAGCCCTCGTTATTGCAAGCGCCCACGCTTCAATATCCTTTGTTATTATACCGCCAGCACCAATATTAGCTCCTTCTTTTACTTTAACAGGAGCTACTAGTACAGAATTTGAACCAATTTTTACATTATCACCTATTATTGTTTTACTTTTCTCTTTAGTTAGCGGATTATAGTTTGCAGTAATAGTTCCTGCACCAATATTGACATTTGCCCCCACCTCGGAATCCCCAACATAAGATAGATGACAAATATTTGTATGAGATTTTATTTTTGCATTTTTCAATTCAACAAAATTCCCTATTTTTACAAATTCATCTATTTCAACCCCGCCTCTTATATGTGTAAACGGTCCAATTTTACAGTTAGAAGAAATTTTATTGTTTCCGTTTATGTAACAATCTGGATAAATAATTGTATCTTTACCAATTTGGGTATCGGGAGAAATCCACGTTGTTTCAGGAGATACAATAGTAACACCGTTATCAAGGTGCATATTAATAATTTCATCGTGAAGAATCTTTGCTGCTTCTGCAAGATTTTTTCTGGAATTAATTCCAAAAATCTCATTATTATCGTCTATTGTATACGCTGCTACCCGCAAACCTTTTGTCCGCCCCCAGCTTACAATATCTGTGAGGTAATATTCTCCCTGTGCATTATTGTTTTTTAACTCTGAAAATGCTGTGTGTACTTTATCCCAGTTTATGCAATAAATCCCGGCATTAATTTCTTTTATCTTTTTCTGTTCAGCATCCGCATCCTTTTCCTCAACTATACCTTCAAGGCTGCCGTCCGATGCTCTTACTATTCTTCCATAATTGGCGGGATTATCAAATACTGCACTCATAACGGTAATATCAGCTTTATTTACTCTATGTGAAATTACAAGTGATTTTAGTGTTTCAGGTTTTATTAAAGGGGTATCTCCGCAAAGTATTACAACCTCTCCTTCGTATCCTTTTAATTTATTAACTGCCATACTAACCGCATGCCCGGTACCTAGCTGGGGCGACTGCAAAATAGTATCTACAGAACAATTTGTTTTTACATATTCCTCCACCATTTCCGACTTATGTCCGGTTATAACATAAGAGTAGTCAATAACCTCACTGTTTTTTACCGCATCAAGAACATACCCCAGCAGAGGTTTGTCAAATATGGTATGCAAAACCTTTGGAAGTTCCGACTTCATTCTTGTACCTTTACCTGCCGCAAGTATTATCGCTTTTACCATCATTTTCTCCTCTAATTTATTTCAATTTTATCAGGAAATAAATACATAGTACAGTAAAAATATAGCCGCACAGCGGAGGTTTCAAAATCCTATTAAAGGAATAATAATAGCAAAAGGAGGTTTTTCTAATGACAGATATGATTAAAAAAATTAAAAATATAATAGATAAAAGTAAAACAGATAAAATAGTAATTTTTACAAACAGGCTTAAAATAGTCGGACACATTTACAAGTGTGATGAATGTAACAACGATTATTTTTTAAATCTTACAAATGCAATCGTTATTTACTTAAATGACCTGTATCCGTGTGAGGACAATGATGAATGTGGAGAATACCCGAGTCAAAATTTTGACTGGCTGCACGTAAATATTGATAAAATTCTTGCATTCAGCCTAATAAAATAAGAAAATTTAATATATTAATTTTTGTAACAAAAGCCCGATTATTTTTCAGGAAATAAACAATTTTCATTTGGTTGGTGTTTTTATATATATAGGTAGTGTATAGGAGTTTAATATGCCTGTAGGGATTAACTATAATATACAAACACCCGCATTTAATGGAACCAACAAATCAAATAGAGAACAAAATAGTACAAATTCTTCTATTGGAATTGTTGATTTAGATAAAATTCCTGGCATTGATACAGTAAATGACACAATGTCTGATATGGCAAATGAGGGGAAAGTTAAAAGCCGCAAAGTCATTAATATATTAATGACATTAGGGCTTGCAGCTGCTGCATTCTTTACAGGAAAAAGAATTACAAAATCAATAATGGATTCTTTAAGTCATCACACCGTATATCTTGATTCTATTGCTGACGGCTTAAGAAAAGGGTTCCGTTTTTGCACCAAACCGCTTGAAAATCTTAATCCGGAAAATGGTAACACTTTTATAAAAGGAACCAAAAAATTTTTGACAAACATTCCACAAAAAATAAAAGATTACTCCAGAACAGGTATTCACAAAGACATTGAACTAGAAAGGTATGCCAGAACAGTCAAAACAAAAGTTAACGAGCTTAACGAAGAAGATTTAAAACGCTTTAATGAGAAGTTTATCAATACAATAGCCAAAAACGGAATTGCAAAAATTGCATCTTCAACTATCGGATTACTTGCCGGTGTACAAACTTTCATAGAAATAGCCGCAGATAAAAACAAAAATGGTATTCCGGATCTGTTTGAGCAAAAATCTTACAAAGAAATAATAGAAATTTCACAACCTAAAATAGATGAAAAAGTTATTGAAACAATGAAACAAATTAATAAGAATAATTCAGATGATGATACTGAATAACCTGTTAGCTGTACACAACTGGACTAAACACATATAATTGTTATAATTAAAATATGGAAAATATTAATGTATCAAGGATAATTGCAGGACTACAGGGGCAAAATCTATACACCGGAATACGTACTGCAGGTGCAAATATCAGCGGTTCTAATTCGGGTTTTTCCGGTGCTCCCCAGACAAGTACCCAGAGTCTTATTCATAATATACAGGTACAAATACTAACCCAGCAGCAATTAAAGATGAATTATATTGCCGGTCAGGAACGTTCAGCATACATAAAAATGCTGCTTAACCTCCCGCAATCAATGACAGAACTTATGCTAAACCTGCAAAGAAACAGACTTGAACGTGGCAATATTATGGATAATCTTCGTTTTATGCAGATATTCAACGATGCTGAGGACATTACACAGCTAATGCAACAGTCAAATCAGGCAGATAAATCTGTACTTGCACAACAGCAGCTTGAATTAATATTCAGCGGACTTATACGAATGAGTGATGTTGCATCTCTTATCCGGGCAAACTCCCGTGCTGCAATGACACAGTTGATTGCCGTAATGACAAATGCCTCCAGACAAGGTATAGACAACAGCCAGATTTTAGAAACAATGAACCTATTAAATTCCTGTGTTGCAATGCTTGATGAGAACAACCCGCAATCAACATTAAAAAGTCTAATGCTATTATATTTGCCATGGCTGCCACTGCCGCAGGGGGTTGGGTTTGAACTGGAAGTAGGAGCCCCGCCCGATGATAGCGAAAGTTCCAATTCTGTAATAACAATTCTTATACAAACAAAAAATTACGGAAATGTAAAAGGCTCTCTTACTCTTACAACACAAAATTCTGTTGATGTTTTAATTTTGTGTACGGAAGAATTTCCTAAAGAGTTGTTGCACAAGCGTTTAATTGAAGAAATGAAAAATAACTCTGTTCAAACTAATATTGATATTGAAGTATTAATAACCAAGCAGGATGATAAAGACGAGCATCAGGCAAAAGTAAACCTTTCAGCAACAAATGAAATGAATCCGTATCTCCTGCTTATGGCACACTCTTTTATAAGAAATACAATTATTATTGATAACAACTGCACAATAGATTCAAGACCCGCAGCATAAATAATAACGACCTCCTAATCAAATATCAACCGTATTAACATCATTTGATGACTCTTTCAGCAGAGGTAAAATATAATCTTTATGGCAGGTAAAAAACAATACTTGATTAGTCAAAGCAAATTCTTGCAGTGCCTTTAACACAGCAGAAAGCCTTTCTTTATCAAAATTTACAAACGCATCATCAATAATCAGCGGCAGTCTGAATTTATTTCCGTCACGCCCGTAGTTAAACGCATATCCCAGACGAAAAGCTAGATACAGTTGTTCACGTGTTCCACGGCTCAACTCATTTTCTGATTTTGTTTCGCCCTCTTGTGATGTAATTGTTTTATTTGCATAATTCGTATTTATGTACTTACCATTTGTTATTTGTTTGAGGAAATTCTCAGCACTCATAAGATTTGGTTCTATCAAACGCTGTTGTTTTTCTGCATAATTAATTATATTTAAAACAAGTTTTTTAGCATAAAGTCCATTTATAAGCTCATCCAAGCAGTTTTGCAACCTGTTTCTTTCATTTCTAAGCCCCACAATACCTTCAAACTGTTCAAGGGTACGTTTTTCCTGTAAGAGCTGGGCTCTGGTTTCCAGTAGATTTTCATAATCTGCCTTTAGTTCATCTAATGATTTATCCGGTGCCTTGTCAACAAACTCATCTACCTTAAGATAATTTTCAATTTCATTTATTCTATTAGTATTAGTTTCAAGCTCATTCTTTAATTTATTGTTTTCTTCAATAATAGAATGTATTTCTGCAACTTTATCTCTTAATGATGCAGGGGTCACATTATTTTCCAAACCCGCTGCCAATAAAAAATCCGAGAAATTTTTTAAGTACCCGTCCACTTCTTTTTCGATTAAATTTAAACGTTCCATCTCTGATTTATGGCGTGCTGATAGTTCTCTAAGCTCCCTTATATCAACAATAAAATCTATAAAATTTTCCGCCCCTAAAAGCTTGCCATTTATTGATGTAAGTTTATTAAGTTCCACATTAATGTTTTCTATAAATGATTTAATCTCATCAACCTTTGCAATATTTGCTTTAAGTTCTGTTTCATTATGAACTAAGACCTTATTTTTTTTATCAATCTCTATCTGCAAACTATTATATGTATCAAACCTTGTATCAGACTCGGAATTAAGCCTGTTAAGTGCAGCTGCGGTACACAAAAAATCTTCCCCCGTACATAATACAGGGATTACATTTTTCTTTAAATAACAGTAAACATCACTGTCTGTACCAATACTACTACCGGACTTATATGAAAGATAAGTAAGCAGCCCTAGAATTGTACCTGCAGCTATTACCGGAATACATATCTTCAATGATGGAAGAGCTAATATTCCCAAAAGAATAAGGAAAAGAGCAATTATAACATTACCTGCTAAAATAAACTTGTTTTTTCCAATTCTGCCATTCTCCGAAAAATCTGCAAGACTACCTATTGCATCCTTTAGTTCTCCACGAGCTTTCTCAAATTCTTTAATATTCTGGATATTTAAGGTCTTTAATTTTGATTTAAGTTCGCTAATTTCTTCAGATAATTCTAAGCCCGTTTCAGATAACTCTTGCTGCCTGCTTAATAAATTTTCGAGCATTGCTTTTTTATTTGAAAGATTTGATAGGTGTTCTCTTATTTTCACCTCCAGCTCTCTTGAGGCATCAATATTTTCCAGCTGGAGTCTATCACATTCAACATTATATCTGAGTTTTAGTGCGGCAATCCCCTCATTTATTTGCTGCAATATATTTGAAGATGTTAGATTATTTATTTCATCAATTAAACGAGATATAAACTCCGTTTTCTTAGATAAATCATAAAACAACTGTTTGTTATCATACAACCTGCTATTAAAACAGTTTTTTAACTTTTCGTTTTCTTTTATTAAAGTTTCAAGCTGCAATTTTAAACTATCACCGCTTAAAACTTTTTCTTTATTTTCTTTAAGCTTACCGGTATAATCAATTTCATTACAAACCGTCGTAATCTTGCTTACAATCTTTGAATATTCCTCCTCTTTACAGGAAAGTTCTCTTATTTGTGCATCTATATTTTCAATTGATTTTATAATTCCGGACAAATTTTTATTTGGACGCCAAGTTTCTGTCAAATAAGCCCTTATTTCACTTTCAAGTTTTGCTTTGTATTGAGCAAGAAACGGAGCATTATGATCTTGAATGAGGCTGAATAATTCCGTATCAATATTTTTTATATCATCAAGATTTATAGTAAATGCCCTTTGATAAAAATTTCTATCAAGTCCATCTAAAAAATCCGCAACAGTTTTATCAGCAGGAGCAAGTAGTTTTAAACGTAGATTTTTAGATTTATTACCGTCTATCTTAATCTGGTACTTTGTATCGGATTTTGTAAATTCAATCTCTCCACTAAATCCCTTCGGTGAAAACAGAGCTTCTTTGAGAAACAACATCATCGTACTTTTGCCAGCCTCATTAGCCCCGCAAATAATATTAAACCCGTCTGTAAATTCTTTAAGAGGAAGGCTTTGTCCGTTTACTGAATTAATTTTTACAGAATTTATAACAAATTTATTCATTTACCTTATCCTCACCGTCATAAACCTCTTTGCAAATATTTTCTGTAATCTTTACAGACTGCTGTTGGACTTCCGTTCTATTAAAATTTTCAGTCAACTTCAGTATATCAGCCAACTCCTTATCGGTAATATCTGCAATTGAAGCAAGAGTATCCTCAGTTTCCAGAGCAACAAGCATTTGAGAAAGTACACCACCGGAGGACTTTATAGTATCCAGATCTTGCTCTGCAGAAGTATTGTCTTCTATATTACTTACAACAACTCTTTCATTCGATATTTCGCGTTTTAGAAGTTCTTTTTCAGGTTTCTTATACTTACAAACTCCTTCAAGAATAAGATTAACAATTATCAGTTCAATTCCGGATGATAATCTGCCGGTTTCTGTAAGAATATTAGAAATAGTATTCATTTCCGTTTCATCTTCATTCACAGAATATACCAAATTGTAATATCTAATCCTATCACAGGTAACAAAACTATTTGAAACAATGTTATTGTTATCAACTTCTATGTAACAAAAGCCATGTTCTCCTGTATCTTTACGAGAGCGTGCTTGTAATGTTCCAGGATAAACAATTTTTTTACCAATATCCGGTTTATGAATATGTCCCAGTGCATAGTAATCATATCCGAGTTCAAGAAGCTCTTTTTCTGTACAAGGGGCATAAACATTATTCTTATCACCGGTTTTATCACAGTGAATAAGACCGATATTAAAAAGAGTACTGTCTTGAGCCTTTGAAAGGACTGTACACGGGGAATGCGGAAATTCTGTTGTCTTAAACCCGAAAGGATAAATAATTGCTACATTTTCACCATTTTTATTCTTTATTGCCAAGGGTTCGTACGGTATATTTACACCAAAAATTTTTATATAATCAGAGTCTTTAAATCCAAGTTCTTTTGTATAAGAGCTTTCCGGATCATGGTTTCCGGGGATAATATAAACACCTGTATTATTTATTTCTAACCTCTTTAAAATATTATATAAAACAAGCCTTGAGTGTAAATCATGCTCGCAATCATCAAATGTATCACCGGCTATAAGAATAAAATCAACATTTTTTTCTATAGCAAAATCACATAAAGTTTCAAGAGCTTTTTCATGTGCAATATTAAGAATATTTTTCTGAGAAGGGGAAAGTTCATAATTAATATCTGCAAACGCTCTTCCCAAATGTATATCAGCCGTGTGTATAAATGAAAATTTCACAACACCCTCATAATCAACTACAAACAAATTATATCATTGAAGACAGTGAAGGTGCAATCTGAATAAATTTACGCACCAAATCTTCATCCCACTGAATCCCAGCGCCGTCCATAAGAATCTCACAAGCCTTATCAAGCGGCATACCTTTTCTGTAAGGTCTATCACTCACAAGAGCATGAAAAGTATCAGCAATAGCAACAATACGTGCTGATAGCGGAATTTCATCACCCTTTAATCCTTCTGGATAACCTTTTCCGTCAATTCTTTCATGGTGGTATTTAACTATAGGAATTAATTCCCGCAAGACAGGATTGGGTCTAAGTACCTTTTCAGCACCTATTACAGGATGCTGTTTCATTATCCTCCACTCATCATCGGATAGATTGGATGTTTTACGTAAAACATTTTCTGGAATACCAATTTTTCCTACATCATGCAGGAGGGCTCCCAGTGAAATCTGTTCAATTTCGGCTTCCGGTAAATTGATTGCACGTGCAAGTGCTTCCGAATATCTGGAGACAGATGTTGAATGCCCTTTTGTATAAGGGTCTTTTGCATCAATAGCCCCTGCAAGTGATGTTGCAATTTCTGCAAGATGATTTGAAGATTTTATTTGTTCATTATTGAATTTATCAATAATTTCTTCTTCAAAATTAACACCAAGCTGTGCATGCCGTTTTGTAATAACTTCAGCATAAGATTTGAGTGCCACATCATCCCAGAAATTATAATCAGAAGAACTAATAATAGCAGACATACCGTCTTTATAACCTTTAGCCTGAGAAATATACATTGCCTGTTCAGCAAGAATAAGCAGTTTTTCTTTATCCTCAGAGCATTCAGGATAAGTAGCAATACCGACTGAAACCTTTACAGGACCTACATCATCAATAAAACAGCATGAAAGCGAATATGTAATGTATTCTGCAAGATATTTAGCCTGTGCAACATCTGTATCAGGAAGGATTATTGCAATTTCATCCCCGCCGTAACGTCCTGCTATATCATTTTCTCTAATATTTTGACGGACTTTTTCACCTACAAGTTTTATAACTTCATCACCTTTTGCATGCGAAAGTTCTCTGTTAATTTTAGTTATATTATTTATATCCATCATAATAATTGACAGATGCCTGTTATCTTGCGCCGCATCTGCAAACTCTTTTGCAAGACGTTCCTGAAACCCGCGATGGTTGTACAGTTGTGTTAATGCATCTGTTTTTTCAACTTCTCCCGATTTTTCAAGTAAAATCCCGTTATGAATTACAAGCCCTGTATAATCTGCGATAAAATTGTAAAGCGGAATATTTTGGTCAACATGTGTTCCGGAAATAATCATAACACCGATTGTCCTATCCAGCGAAATCATAGGAAGAATAAGCGCCGGAGATTTATGGAAATACGCAAATTTAAGAAATTCCGTATCGTTTACCATAATAGCTGTACCAGAAATAAAACACTTTGTAACCGGATTATCTATATCCGTTAAAAATATTTTAGATGAATAAATATTACCTAACTTATCAAGCAACTTAAGGTTAATACAGTTTGATTTTTCATTGTAAACACCTGTAGCTATAAACCTGCAATCTACACGTGATGGTATAATTTTATAGAGAGATTGTACTAAAACATTCGGATTATCAATACGGCTCAAAGCACAAAAATCCGTCATAAACTTTTCATAATCCAGATTTGTTTCTTGTTGCCGTTCAAGCGGGTTTGTAAACAGCCCAGATCGGGGGGACAAGCTTCCGCTGCGCAGAAGATTGACTTTCGCAATCAGGTCTTTCCCGTTATGAGAAGATATTTGTTTTTTTTTATCCAGATTCTTCATTTAATATGTTGCCCGCATTATTTCAACTATTTAACAACTGTTAATATTAAAAATTGCTTTAATTTGAAAAAAAATTTACAATTATACACTTTATTTTAACATTTCTTTATCAAGTTTCCTAATACAAACAAATGATATTTTAAATACTTCTTAATAAATTCACTAAAGATACTAAACAAGTTATTGACATGCAGGGTATAAAGCTGATATTCTAAAATAGCAGATGGAATTACTCCTTGATAGGATAAACCAATGCCACATAAATAGCAAAAATCAATGTGGGCGAGTGGCGAAATTGGTAGACGCACCAGACTTAGGATCTGGCGCAGAAATGTGTAAGAGTTCGAGTCTCTTCTCGCCCATTCTTCTAAAAGAGCCTTAAAGGCTCTTTTTTAAAATAGCGTTTACTTGTTTTCTGATTTTTATAATCCCCCTTTTTTTTAACTTATTATTTGACACTAAGTGAACTGTCATCCCGAATTTATTTCGGGATCTTACCGGCT
>CAYVMC010000015.1:39207-47822 GCA_964452495.1 uncultured Muribaculaceae bacterium
TCAAGTTCGTAAGATGCTGAAACAAGTTCAGCATGACTGTTATTTGACACTAAGTATGCTGTCATTCCGAATTTATTTCAGGATCTTACCGGCTTGAGTGTTATAATTAGTCCATGAGCAAACTTATGCAACCTCAAGTTCGTAAGATGCTGAAACAAGTTCAGCATGACTGTTTATATTATTTTCTTATGCGATATTACGTTTGTTTAAAAAGTCTGTAATATTTTAAAATCAAAACTGTTTCAGACTTTTGAGTGCCTCAATAAGCCCTTTTATGTATCTCAAAAAGTTAAAGCTTAGCCACTTTTCGCCCATTTTTTCTAAATTAGCGATTTGAACGATTGGTTCAAACGTTTTTTTATTGTTATTACTACGTTTCCGCCATCATAATAAAAGTTCAAACACAATAATTTCAATAATTCTCTTTTGGAGTTGTTATTTAACCGGAAATAAAACTCTGCAAATATTTAAGAATTTAAACAAACATTCGCCGTATTTTAGCTCCTGTATAAATTCTTCTTATAATAATCAAAGCAAAGCATTTTTTGTTAACTGTTCCTTTTTCAATGTATAAAGTTTCATCAACTTTTCACTAAAATATTAAAATCCGGTTCTTATTGCGTTTTTTCCAAATTTTGCTTCTATCTTATCAATACACTTTGCAAGACTATCGTTTTTTTCACCTTTTTCATTTAAAAGTTTAAGTTGTTTGTTATTTTCTGCCTCAAAATCACCAAGATAAACACCTGTACTTCTATATACAACCTCGGGTCTGTAAACCTTTTCAAATAATTCAAAAACGGTTTTCTGTATTTCAAGTTCAAAATTTGTACTTTCAGACAGCTTTTTACTCGAACTTATTACCTGAAAATCTTTTGTTCGCAGCATAACACCAATATGTGCAGCTAACAGTCCATAACGCCGTAATTTAGAACATGCACTATGAATATGAGTATTCACTGCCTTTTTTAGAACATTTTTATCACAACTAAATTCTTTCAGAGCAGATGTATGCTGAATTGATTTAGGAACTTCTTGCTTTGGATTAACAAATGATGTACACTCGCCAAGAAGTTCATGTTTAAGGTTAAGCCCCACAACACCAAGCATTGATTGAAGAATTGCATCGGGTTTTGATACAAAATCATAAGCGTTTAAAATTCCACGTTTTATAAGTGTATTTTTTAATTGGCGCCCGATGCCCCAGATTTCCTCTATTTTAGTATCTTTTAAAATTGCATCAATATCTTTATCTTTTACAACAAAAATTCCACCTGTTTGTTTTGCTTTATCACTTCCTAGCTTAGCAAGAGTTTTGGATGATGCTAACCCGATTGATACAGTAATACCTGTTTCTGCCTTAACCTCACTCCTTATCATCCTTATAATTTCTTCGTAATTTTTATTATACAGTCTAGTTGTTCCCGTAAGGTCAATAAAAGCCTCATCTATAGAATATACTTCAACATAAGGAGAATACGTTTTCAATTTTCCCATGACCTTAGCTGATATTTCCGTGTATATGTCTTTGTTTCCGGAAAGATAAATAACTTCAGGGAACTCACGTTTTGCCATAAAATACGGCATACCCATTTTTACACCGGTTTGTTTTGCCTCTCTTGAGCGGGATATAACACATCCGTCATTATTACTCAGGACACATACTGGAAGTCCTGTAAGTGCCGGATTAAGAACTTGTTCGCAAGCAACAAAAAATGAGTCGCAATCAACGAGAGCAATAACCTTCTTCATATCAACAGTATAATATAATTATTTAATATTAGCTTCTTTTTTTTAAGAAAATGTATTTTAAAACAGCACTATCTTCTCCAGGTAAAGGATCTTCATAAACAATATTATTAGTTCTATATCCTCTATCATAAAGATATTTCTCACTAAGAATACATTGTACTCCTGTCGGATTAATATCTTCACCGGGGCGGATAACTTTATTGTCTTTTGAAAAGTAAATACAATTAATAGGGGTCCCCGTATCTTTAAAAACAATTTCATTGTTAATTATATTATATGCATTTTTATTTTTATTATATCTATAAGCAACATTTGCTGATTGGTCTTTAAGACTGTAAATTATGACATCATAATTATTAAGTCTATTAATATCAAATGTTTCAAGAGCTTCAATATCAATACTATACCCTTCATTATTAAGCTGTACAAGTGTTGTAAAATATGCAGAATAAGTAGGGAAAATAATAAATCTGATACCTTTAGGATACTGCTTTATAAGATCTACAATTTTAAATTCCATTGGAAGGATATCAATATTTTTATCATAAAGCGTCCAGCTCTGACGCTGCCTTATTTCTTTTAAATCCTGATGCTTAACAAATAAAGCATCAAATATTTTACCTGCAGGCTGATGCCAGAGATGAGTAGAAACAAGAGTGAGATAAAACATTGCAAAAAATACAATTATCCATTTCCCAGGCTTAAATTTTTTAAAATATGTGCATCCTATAACTGGTGCACAAACAACAATAAACGAAGCAATAAATCTGTTATTATATGTCATAAATACAATTGATGCAGACATTACCAAGAATGTGATAACAAACATCAAAGCATATATAAAATATTCTATTATTTTCTTATTCCGGTTAAACAGCGGTACAAACAATGAATATACAATGGAAGGAAGAAAAACCATCAGCCCGAGTATACCACACCCCATAGAAGGTGCAAGTATAGTATTATTAAGAATCGCAGAATTACCTGAATTTGCACCATCCGGAATATCAGAAAGATGAAGAAAATGTAAAATTATATCCCGTACAGGTATTATAATTTTGCCAACTGCAACATTCCAGGTAAACCCTGTAAAATCAAAAAATAAGACAAAATTTTTAATTGAATTTGCAACTGCCCCCCGTAAACCATAAAAATTTTTATGCATTTCAATCGTATTATAAGAGCCAAGCGGATTTGCAAACCAGATAATATTTTCAACATAATTATAAGCCGCAAAAAGTAAAAAGTTGATTACACCAAATACAAGAAAACAAAAAAACGGCCGGAGGTAATCCTTCGATAAATTTTTATAAGAATTATAAAGCATATACAGTGCAACTGCAGGAATCAGGAAAAAGGCTGTTGTTTTAGTTCCTATAGCAAGCGCATAACATAAAGCAGACATAAATAAAGGGACAAGAGTCTCCTTTCGGAATTTAAAACCTGTACTGTTTTTTTCCTGAAGGTTTATAATCCCCTCTTTGTACAAATACATAGATGCAAGAACAAGCCCTGCTATAATTATATCTGTTTCTGTTATTGATGCTTGCCCCAGCACCGAAGCAAATGAAGATACTATAAATATTACCCACAGGCGTCTGGAGATACAAAATCTTTTCATTAAACCAAAAAGCGAACTTACTGAAAGTACAAACCCTGTAAAACTAAACAAACACAAACCAGATAATTTATGAGTAAACAGAATTACCCATGAGTATAAAATCTCAGAGTTTATCGGAAAAGCAAGCATTCTAACCTGCGGAGTATAGAAATGGTTAATAGAATGATTTTTAACCCAGAACAGACTTCTTGCAACATGATATATTTCTGCATCTCCGCTTCTTATTTCCATTACTATACATAAGAAAAGAGAAACAATAAGGAAGAATACAAATCCTGCCCCTAAAATCAATAAAGCTTTATCAGCTATCAAACACTTAATTATACTCTTAAAAGTGGACAGAGGCGTTTTTTTTAAAAGCGGTCTGCCTGACTTAACCCAGACAAATACTATGATTGCAATAAACAAAAACTGGACTAACAAAAAGTTTACGGGATACAGCAGCTTAAACGGAGATAATAGTTCTGCTATGAGTACAATCTGTGCAAACGCGGTTACCAGAAAATAGATAAAACCGGATAAAAAACTCCGTGGTTTTAAGACCGACGCTACCAAATAAGAGCTTAACCCAACAAAAATAAGCGACAGGATGAATAAAAGCATATCACTACTCCCTATAGCGGAACATACCCTGAATAAATTACACTTGCCCAATTAGTATAGTAGCTTATTTGAGTTAAACTCCCCGTTTTTATAAGAACTTTTGCTTGATTTCCTTTAGTCAATTCTAGAGCATTAGCCACAGCCGCCTGAATAACACTGGGATAAGTAACAATAATTATCCTGTTACCTATCTGTTCCTCAACAATTTTATCAATAAGTTCACCAACTCTTTTATTAAATGCATGCAGTTCTTCTCCACCGTTTGGAGTAAACTGGAGAACATCAAACGGTTTTTCTTTAAGCTCCGGATACTTTATAAAAATAGAATCCTGTGACAAACCATTCCAGTCACCACACTTTCTTTCATACAATTCCGGAAGCGGCACAAACTTTGTTCTGAACACCTTTGTAACCATTTCTGCCGTCTGAGTGCATCTTAGAGCCGGAGAAGAATAAATTTTATTAGCTTTAAGCCCGCGGTTTTGCAAATATTCACAAACTTTTGTTATTTCAGACTCTCCGAGTTCCGACAAAGGCGGATACTGTTCTTTATCAGAATAAATAAGTTCTTCGCTATGAACAGTTGCACCATGGGCAACAAAAGTTATTTTACATTTTCTTCTTCTCATCGTTAACTCTCCAAAAGAATTATATCATACATAAAAAGATTTCTCTATTATTTTTCAAGAATTGCCGTATTTGGCTGTCTGTACTCAAATGCTGCAGGCTGTGTTGTTCTGGCATATTTAACATCAGGAATACCAAACAGCATCACATATACGGGCTTATACCCGTCGGGAATATTAAACACTTTCTTCAACTCCGGCATAATCTTGAAACAAGCCTGTCCTAACCCGCACCAGCAGGTACCAACCCCGAGAGAGTTTGCATAAATTTCAAAATAACTTAATGCAATAACCGGATCAATATTAGAACACGGCGCATCTACCGGTGATGAGGCAACAATAATATGCGGAGCATTTCTGTAAATCACATCTTTCCCGTTTATTAATAATTTTTTGTAACCTGCAAATTTCTTTGCCGCACCCGCAAAAGGCAGCCAGCGAAGCAGGTGTACAAACCTTTTTATTACATAATTTCTAATCCTGTCTGTATCATCCTTATTCTCTGTAATAGTAAACAAAAGTCTGTGGTCATTACAGCCTGTAGGTGTATAGTTCAGAGCTGTTTTTAATTTATCCATCACATCTTCAGAAAGCTGCTCATTTTTAAATATTCTTGTACTACGTCTGTATTTTATTGCGTTTAAAACTGTTTGAGAATCCGGCTGCTCAATAATTTCCGAGTTATCAGGATTAAGCCCGAGAATAGAAAGAGCTCCTGCTGGGCAGATTGCAAGACAATGCCTGCACTCTATACAGCGATTTTCACCCCCCGGAGCGAATTTCGGTTTTTTATCCTCATCAAACTCCAGAGCGTTTGCAATACAATCTTTTATACAAAGTCCGCAAGATACACACTTTGCCCTGTCTATAATCAGATTTTTATACATACTTAACTCTCCTTTACCACATCTTAGTTTATTAAAAAACCGCAGTCCGGTCTATTATTATTTATTATCCCTGCCATTTACCATTTGAGAAATCTGGTATTGTATGGTATTTGCTTTATTTAAGTACTGCAGCAGCCTTGCATATTTTTCCTGAGCTTCACCGTAAGGTGTTTGCATAGATACAAGGTCGTCCACATTTTTATTTATGTTTTCAAGTTTTATAAGTGCATCTTTTATATGAAGAGCAGACTCAAACTTACTTGATATTTTTGAAAACAACTTTTCATTTAAAAACTCCGCCGTTTTCTGAAGCAAACTATCCGATTTTTGCGGCATACCTGTCATAAAATTAAGAAGTTCGCCCGAAAGTCTGGATGACAGCCCCTTGCTGCTGTAGGCTTTATAAAGCATTTGAAGCTCTTGTTCATACTGCACTTTTTTACTGTTTAAAACTTTTAACTGCTGTATATCATTGATAGCAGAAGCACTGACAATACCTGATTGAACCCTTTTAAGTTTATTTTCAAGTTTATTAATTTTATATTCAAGCTGGAACATCTCATCATCAACTCCCTTATATGCACTTTCACTAAAAAGATTACTGTCAAGGTCATTAAGCCTGTGTTCTCCTGCTGCAATCATCGGGACTTCTGTATAGTTTTCTTCTCCCAGCGGCGCATCCCCCTGGGAATTAAAAGGATTTGAGTTGTTTTGACTGTTTTCAAAAATATTATCCATACACAATATTATACATTAAATCCGCTCTTATTATAGAAAAATTTTTCATTTAAGACTGTGACAGGAATCTATTGCCAAAATACAGACTAGATAATAAAATAATAGAAATTAAAGGAGTGTCTTGTGATAAATAAATTTATTTTATTATTCGCTCTAATATTAATAACAAATTGTGTCTATGCCAATCACATCCGTTCGGACGGTATGGGCGGCTACTATACACAAAATGGACACATCCGCTCGGACGGTATGGACGGTTATTATACACCTAACTGATAATGCAATCAGGCAGTACCGACAGATTTGTCTATTAATTTAGCTTGCATCCTGCATCTGCTCCGTCAATCATTCCGTCATAGTTATTGTCTACACCATCAGTGCAGGAACCTATTGATTCCTCGCTTTCAGCACGGGGGATATACATAAGCCACCAATCATCAATTTTTTTCCACAAATATTCAAAAAATTCGCGGTATTCAGATGTTATATCTTTATTCCTTATTATTAAAACATTTTCATCATTAATATCCTGACCGCTTTTAGAAAAATTCATTGAACCGATAATCGTAATCTCATCATCAATAAGAATTGTTTTACAATGAAGTTTTCCCGCATAATTCTCTGCCTTAACCTCAATGCCGTTACTCCTTAAATACTTAATTTGCGAATATTTAGAACGGGCATTTAAAGCATCAAGGATAATTTTTACATCAACACCCCGTTTTTTTGCAGATATAAGTTCATCAGCCAACCCTTTATCAGTAATTAAAAATGCAGGAATATAAATATACTTTTTTGCTTCTTTAATCAACGGCAAAATCCTCTTGGTTGTAATCTTATCCTGCGGTGAAAAATAAACCGAAACAATACTATCTTGCAATTGAATATTAATATTATTTATTAGGGCATCTTTTTGTGTATGAAACTTATTAACATACATTTGTTCAAACTCTTTTTTATAAATAGCTGCAATTTCAGGTGACTCGATAACAACTGCTGTGTTAGTATTAAACCCCGACATATCGGAAGGACTCAGGTTTGCTGAACCTGTATACACAAACATATCATCAAAAATATAAAATTTATTGTGCATAATTACATTACCGTAAGAGTTTTTTACAAACTTTTGCGACTCAAAATCATTCACAGAGTCTTGTATCATATCCGCAAGCTGTACGGTATCTTCATAAACTGATTCACCTTTCCTGTCAAGGTCATATACCATACGTATTTTAACCCCGCGGGCTATAGCAGTTTTTAAGGCTTCTTCAATTTGCGGAATACTCCTGTAGCCGTACACAGCCATATCTATACTCGTTTTTGCATTATTGATACGGGTTAAGAGTTCACGGCAGACAGTTGTAGAACAAGTTTTGTCCGGTTTTAATTTTGTGGTGAAATCAGTGTATAATATCTTAATGCTGCCTGCTCCGTCCATTGGGGGAGTGAGCATTTCTGCTTGTTCTGTCACATCCTTGCAGCAGCAAAGTTTACAAAAAACCGATTTTGCAGGAAGTTTTGTTTCTTCAAAAACTTCATAATTTTCGGATTTTAATGAGTATGGACATCCATATTTGTGCGCTCTTAAATTATGAAGGTTAACTATATAAAACTCATTCTCTCTTATGTACTTTACAAGCTTTTTGTATTCTTCAGGAGCCTTTTCATAATTAAACCCCGAAGCATCAAATTCTTTAATATAGCTTTTACCGTCAACATATAAATCCCGTTTAGTATACCGTACTTTTTTATTAAAAAACAAATCTTTAGTGTAGTTTTTTGCAAGTTCTCTAAAAATAAACTCTTCCTTATCTGTAAGATTATCCAGTTTATTCTGGAGTATCTGTATACCATCAATTATAATTTCTTCACCGGCATCAGGCGCATTGTTATGATTAAAATCTATAACAAAACAAGACGGTGTTTTTATATCCAAAATATTATAAAAAGTACTTCTATAATAAATAATCAATACAGCCGGAATAAAAAGTATTATAAGTGATAGTAGAAACAATTTTTTATTCATCAGAATGTATTTTAGCATGAAAATCAAAATGCTTCCCATTCTATAACTTTAAGAATAAACCTAATGTAATTTCCGCAGCAGGAATAAAACGTACATCACATAAGAAAATAACATAAACAGTCATGCTGAACTTGTTTCAGCATCTTACGAACTTGAGGTTGCATAATTTTTGCTCATAGACTAATTATGACACGTAAAACCGGCAAGATCCCGAAATAAATTCGGGATGACAGCTCACTTAGCATCAAATAACCGTCATGCTGAACTTGTTTCAGCATCTTACTAACTTGAAGTTACATAAGTTTTACTCATAGACTAATTATGACACGTAAAACCGGCAAGATCCCGAAATAAATTCGGGA
>CAYVMC010000015.1:47922-48608 GCA_964452495.1 uncultured Muribaculaceae bacterium
TGACAGCTCACTTAGCGACAAATAACAGTCATGCTGAACTTGTTTCAGCATCTTACCTGCTTGAAGTTTTTATTCCCAATCCAAAGATAAATCTTTAAATTCTGGATTCATTTCCTTAATCAAGTTTATCTTCCACTCCCTATGCCAACGCTTTAATTGCTTTTCCCGATTTAGGGCAATGTCAACAGAGTCAGTCAATTCATAATATACTAATCTATCAATATTATATTTTTTTGTAAAACCATCGACCACTTTATTTTTATGTTCCCAAACTCTTTTTTGTAAATTTCCTGTAACTCCTATATAAAGAGAGGTTTGAGAATAATTAGTCATTATATAGATAGCATAAGTTTTGCTCATAGATTAATTATAACATGCCAAACCGATAAGATCCCGAAATAAATTCGGGATGACAGATTATTTAGCGACAAATAACATTCGGGATGACAGCCCACTTAGCGTCAAATAACCGTCATGCTGAACTTGTTTCAGCATCTTTCCAACTTGAAGTTACATAACTTTTGCTCATAGATTAATTATAACACGCAAAACCCGTAAGATCCCGAAATAAATTCGGGATGACAGATTATTTAGCGACAAATAACATTCGGGATGACAGCCCACTTAGCGTCAAATAACCGTCATGCTGAACTTGTTTCAGCATCTTTCCAACTTGAAGTTACATA
>CAYVMC010000016.1:0-44290 GCA_964452495.1 uncultured Muribaculaceae bacterium
ACTAGCATCACTGCCGACTTTATTGGGAACTCAGCAAGCAATGGCGGAGCGATTTATAACGAAGCTTCCATCGGCTACATTAAAGGCGATTTTATCGGGAACTCAGCGAATAGTACTGGTGGTGCGATTCAAAATTATACCAGTCTGTACTATGGTTGTGGTACGATTATTAGTGTTATCGGCGATTTTATCGGTAACTATGCCAGCAGTAGTAGTGGTTATGTCGCCGGCGGGGCGATTTATAACATAGGTACAATCGGCAGCATCACAGGCGACTTTATCGGTAACTATACCAGCAGCAGCAGTTATGCCTACGGCGGAGCGATTTATAACGTAAATTCCATCGGCTACATCACGGGCGACTTCATCGGTAACTATGCCAGCAGCAGCAGTTATGCCTACGGCGGAGCGATTTATAACGCAAGTTCCATCGGCTACATCACGGGCGACTTCATCGGTAACTGTGCCAGCGGCAAGTATGCCTATGGCGGAGCTATTTATAACGACAGCAGTAGTAGTATTGGTTACATTATCGGTGACTTCATCGGCAACTATGCCAGCGGCAGTAATTATGCCTACGGCGGAGCGATTTATAACACAGGTACAATCGGTGACATCACAGGCGACTTCATCGGCAACTATGCCAGCAGCAGCAACAGTAAAGCCTACGGCGGAGCGATTTATAACACAGGTACAATCGGTAAGCTTGATGATGGAAACCTTGTCGGCGGGATATACGGTTCTTTCATCAATAACTATGCAACAACTGACAGCAACAGTCAACTAGCTCTGGGCGGGGCTGTATATACCACCAAAGATATGAACTTCATCGCTGATGGAAACACTATCTATTTCTCAGGCAATTACACCTCTGACAGCAGGGGGACTATTCAGAACGCTATCTTTGTTGAGACAAGCAGCTCTCCTACTATCTCTCTTATTGCTGAAAACGGTGGCACCATTGTCTTTGATGACCAGATAGACGGCGGTACCGTCAGCGGTACTACTATTATCCAGTCTAAGCAATATTCTCTGAAATTAACAGGAGATGATACCGGCAAAATATATTTGAACAACGACATCATCAACGCTGATATTTCTCTGGATTCTATCTCGCTGTACCTCGGAGAAGATACCGTACTCAACCAATCCAATTCACTTACCCTCAACTCCGGTTTCTTGAGTATGGTTAACGGCAGCGTCGGATCTATATACCTGAATGAAGTTAACTTCTACGGGGCTATCAGGATGGCGGTTGATGTTGACCTTGCAAATGTAGAAATGGACAGGATTACGGCTGAGAGTTACAACGTTAATGACGCAGATATTAATGTAACTAATTTACACCTGATTAGTTATACAACAAAAGACTCCGTTGATATTCTCTTTGCTGACTCTGATTTTGCAAACTACGTCCAATATACAGGCGGTACCGTTGCTTACTCGCCTATCTACAAGTATGACGTCGGATATGAAGTTAATGATGAGAATGGTTCGGGATATTTCACATTCAACAAAGTATCAGGAAGTAATCCTTCCGACTCCTTCACTCCGTCTGTTCTTGCCAATCCTGTTGCTGTACAATCGGGAGGGCAGGCAGTTGTTGCTGAAACCGTTAAATTTGCCTTCCAGCATGCGGATACTTTCTCTATACTCCCGCACAGTGTAAGAGTCGGGATACTCAACCAGAACAAGTACGCTATAACTGAACCTGTTATAGGACACGAAAATATTAACAACAAAGGCTTCTGGGTTAGACCGTTTACTTCTCTGGAATCTATAGACCTTAAAAACGGGCCTGATGTTGACGCTGTTACATACGGGACACTAATCGGATTTGACAGTAACTTTGAAGAGTTTAAGCACGGCTGGTACGGGGTTACTTCTGGTTATGTCGGGTATAACGGGGCTTCGCTTTCTTACTCCGGTGTTGATACCATCATGAACGGCGGATTACTCGGGGTTACTCAAACTATGTACAAAGGCAACTTCTTTACTGCATTGACCGCTACCGCCGGTGCGTCTGCCGGTTCGACTTCCTCTGACTGGGGTCACGAAAACTTTGCTATGCTGCTTGCTGGTATCGGGTCAAAAACAGGGTACAACTTTGAGTTTAAAAACGGTAGATTTATTATTCAGCCGTTATTATCCTTAAACTACACATTTGTTAACACTTTTGACTATACAAACGCTGCAGGGGTTTCTATTGACTCCGACCCAAATCACAACTTCCAGATTAATCCTGCGTTAAGGTTCATCGGAAACCTGAGCAACGGGTGGCAGCCTTACGCTTACGTCGGGATGGTGTGGAACGTTCTTAACTCATCAAAAGTAACAGCAAATGAAGTCATCTTACCGAAAATGAGCGTTAAACCGTACGTTGAATACGGTGTCGGTATCCAGAGAAGCTGGGCAGAAAAGTTCTCTGCGTTCTTCCAGACAATGGTTAGAAACGGCGGACGTACAGGTGTCGCATTCACTGCAGGGTTCCGCTGGGCTGTCGGGGATGATCCCGTAGACACCCAGGAAGTGAAAAATATCAAAGTTCCGGTTGTTGAAATACCGCAAGAAAAGAAAGATGCTAAAGTGTTCAGGTGGAAAGCCGGTTTGTAATCTGGATTGTAATTTATTCGGGGCAATGCCGGAAATAAACATTGAATTGCAAAGCAGGGCAGAAAAATTTTTCTGCCCTGTAACTTTTTTTATTACAATCAAAGTTTTTTTCCTACATTCTCAATAACTATTACTTTTTTGTTTGTAGTACAATAATAATTGTACAAAGAGATAGTAAAAAGAAATTCCGGCTATCGAGCAGCCGGAGAAAGTAGGAAAAATGGTACCAGAAACTAAACAATTCCAGATTGAAATCGGCGGAAAAACCGTAACAATCGAAACAGGGAAGTATGCACAATCAACAAATGGCAGTGTTACAGTAAGATGCGGTGATACAATGCTCTTTGTCCACGCTGTTGTCAGCAAAGAGCCTAGAGTCGGTATAGACTTCTTCCCGCTGCTTATTGATTATGAAGAAAGAATGTCAGCAATAGGCAGAATCCCTGGCGGCTATAACCGTTCCGAAGGAAAAGCCAGTGACAAAGCAATTTTAATTTCACGTCTTATAGACAGACCCATAAGACCGCTGTTTCCTAAAGGTTACAGAAATGATATACAAATCGTAGCCCAATTATTCAGCTACGACCAGCAAAACCAGCCAGACACACTGGCAATGCTAGGGGCATCATGTGCTTTAATGCTTACCGGTGCGCCATTTGAAGGCCCTATTGGTGCCGTAAGAGTATCAAAAGTTGACGGGCAGCTTATTGCAAACCCGACACATCAGGAAGTAGACAAATCCAATCTTGATATCGTTGTAGCAGGTACGCATGACAGCGTTATTATGGTTGAAGCAGGCTGTAAGTTCGTTACTGAGGACGAAATTATGGAAGCTGTAGAGTTTGCACAGGTAGAAATCAGAAAACAATGTGAAGCACAGGTTGAGTTTGCAAACACATGCGGGGTCGTAAAAGAAGAATTTGTTAACCCGTATGATACCACAGAACTTAAAAATATCATTCACGAAACAGCGTATAATATGATTTTTGATGCTTATCATAACTTTGACAGAGCTTACAGACAAGAAAAACTTGATGAAGCTAAAAAACTTGTCAAAGAAAAAATCGAAGCACTTCCTGAAGACCACCCGATTAATGTGATGATGGAAGAAACAGGAATTGACTTTGTTGCAGAAGAATTTAAAGCAGAAGAGAAAAAAGTTATGCGGACAATGATTCTTGATGAAGGTGTGCGTGCCGATGGCAGAAAACCGCATGAAGTACGTCCCATCTGGTGTGAAGTCGGTGTTATTCCGCGCGCTCACGGTTCTGCAGTATTCACAAGAGGACAAACACAAATCCTTTCCGTTGCAACACTCGCAGGCCCTGGTATGAAACAGGAATTAGACGGCGTTGACCCGCAAACAGAAAAAACATACATGCACAAATATATCTTCCCAGGGTTCTCCGTTGGTGAAGTTAAACCGCTAAGAGGTCCGGGCAGACGGGAAGTAGGGCATGGAAATCTTGCAGAAAGAGCAAATATTCCAGCACTCCCCTCACAAGAAGAATTTGGATACGTTATAAGAGTAACCTCTGATGTTCTTGAATCAAACGGTTCAACATCCATGGGGTCAACCTGCGGAAGTTCAATGGCGCTTATGGACGCAGGCGTTCCGGTTAAGTGTATGATTGGCGGTGTTGCTATGGGTATGATTACCGAAGAAGGCAGAGAACCTGTTGTATTAACCGATATTCAGGGTATCGAAGACTTTTTAGGCGATATGGACTTTAAAGTTACCGGAAACGATGAAGCAATCACTGCTCTGCAAATGGATATGAAAGCAAAAGGTATTTCAAACGATACACTAAGAAGAGCGCTCCAACAGGCAAAAGAAGGCAGATTACATATCTTAGGCGAAATGAGAAAAGTTATCACACAACCGAGAGATCATCTGTCACCATTTGCTCCATCCATCTCTACAATGACTATTCCTGTTGATGATATAGGAACAGTTATAGGACCCGGAGGAAAACAAATCCGTGCAATCATTGACGCTTCCGGTGCCGAAATCGACATTCAGGATAACGGTATCGTAACAATTACTTCAAACGATCAGGAAGGTGCTGAAATAGCTAAGAAAATGATTAGAGATTTAACCTTCAAACCCGAAGTTGGTATGGTTATTAAAGGTAAAGTTGTAAGAATCATACCTATCGGTGCGTTTGTGGAACTCGGCGGCGGTAAAGACGGTATGGTTCATATTTCTCAAATCTGTCAGGAGAGAATTGAAACAATTGAACCACATATCAATATCGGCGACGAAGTTATTGTTAAAGTTATCAAAATAGATGACAAGGGCAGAATTAACCTTACAATCAAAGGTGTAACCGAAGAAGATAAGGCTAAATGCATTAACTAGAACAAATAACAATAAATCGGCTCAGAGAATTCTCTGAGCCGATTTTTATTATTATAAATTTAATGCATTATTTTTACCAGATACAGTGTTACGAGTGAAAAATAAACAAACAGCCCTATAACATCAATAGAGGTTGCAATTACCGGCCCTGATGCGACGGCAGGGTCTATTTTCATTCTCTTTAAAATAAACGGAGTCATAGCACCTATTATTGCTGCAATCATCATATTCAAAGTCATTGCTATGCCGACTATAAAACCAAACGCTATATTATGCTGCCATCCCATAGTAACAACGGCAACAATAAAACCGAAGAACACCCCGATTAAAAAACCCACAGCACTTTCTCTCAGAATTTGTTTAAACTGTGAACGAATTGTAATCTGTCCTGTTGACAACCCGCGCACCATAAGAGTAATACTCTGTGTACCAATATTTCCGCCCAATCCGGCTAGAAGCGGCATAAACACAGCTACAACCGGCAGTGCATCAACAGTTGAAGTAAAGTGATTTGCAACCGTAACAGCTATAAACTCTCCAACAAGAGTAATAAAAAGCCACGGAGTACGGGCTTTTATGGAATTAAAAATATTACCGCTAAGTATATCCTCATCATCACCCGCCAAATCAACTATGATACCTGAAGAAGTATAGATTTCGTCTGTTGTCTCTTCTTCTACAATCTCCTGCGCATCATCCCATGTTACTATGCCTTTTAAGTGGTTATACATGTCCACAACAGGAAGCGCATTAAATTGATATTTCATAAAAATATCTGCAATATAATCCTGATAATCGTCAATATGCAGTTTAACTATATCTTTCTGCATTATATCTTTAATATTTTTATGAATAGGACTTGTTAACAGGTTCCTTAATGAAAGTACACCGACTAAATGATTTTGATTATCTACAACATAAACATAGTATAAATCCATGTTCTCTTTTTCAGCCTTGATTCTTATGGTCGATAACACGCCCTCTACATCCATGTCAGCATTAACAGTCAGTACAAGCGGAGTCATAATACCGCCCGCAGTACTTTCATCATATTTTAAAAGTTCTCTTACCTCGCTTGAAAATTTCTGAGGCAGTTTTTCTAAATATCCGGCACTCTCATCCGCTTCAAATTCACCAAGAACATCGGCGGCATCATCATGCGGCAATTTTGAAATAAGTTCCGAAGCCTTAGATGCATCAATGTCGCCAAGAATTTCAACCTGAAGCTGCGGAGATAAATATTCAAGCAGTTCTACAGACTTGTCTTCGTCAATAAGTTTAAAACATTCAATCCTCTCAGAAGCATCTAAATCCGGAAAAATATCAGCCAAATCCGCAGAGTGATAACCGTTGAGTTCTGCTTTTAAAGACTCAACATTATTATCCGCAACAAGTTCCCTTATTCTATCTACAGAGTTTTGAATATTCAACATAGCCTTATTATATATAAAATAAATTTTTTATTCTATAATGGAAAATGAAAAAGTAAAAGAGGATTGATATGATAAAAGATTTATTGCTAAATGCCGTAATCAACGGAGTTATAGAAGGATGCAAGTCCAAACAACTCGGTCAAATGACATCTGCAGACAATATTTCACTTATTGTCGAAAAGCCTAAAAATCCTGATTTTGGCGATTTTGCAGTAAATATTTCCTCACTTGCCAGAGAAGCAAAAATGGCGCCTCCAGCAATTGCAAATGTTATAGCAGAATACCTTAAGTCCGAAGATTACACAGTATCAATCGTGGGCGGATTTATTAATTTTAAAATATCTGATAACTTACTTGTAAAAAATCTTAAGGAAATCCTCGACAAAAAATCCGAGTACGGCAGACCAGAAAAAATTAATAAGGAAAAAATCCTTTTAGAATACGTATCCGCAAATCCTACCGGCCCATTTCATATAGGTCACGGCCGCTGGGCTGCAATGGGCAGCGCACTTGCGAACCTGCTAAAATTTTACGGACATGAAGTTTATCAAGAATTTTACATTAACGATGCAGGAAGCCAGATTCAAAAACTCGGAAACTCTTTAAAAATAAGAATTAAACAGGAACTGGGAGAAAATATTGATTTTCCCGCAGATGAAACAGAAAGAAAAAACTATTACCCTGGAGATTATTTAATTCCGGTAGCAAAAAAATTCTTGTCCGAAAATGAGCCGACAGATGACGTAAAAATTCTTTCAGATTACGCAAAGAAAGAGATGGAAGCACAGCAAAAAGCATTACTCGAAGGATTTAGGGTTCATTTTGACAACTTCTATTCAGAACTTGATCTTCATAATTCCGGTAAGGTTGATAAATGCGTTAATAAACTTAAAGAAGCCGGAAAGCTATATGAGAAAGACGGGGCATTATGGTTCAAATCTTCTGATTATGGTGACGATCAAGACAGAGTAATAAAAAAAGCCGACGGCTCAAATACGTATCTTACAGCAGATATTGCATACCATATTGATAAACTACAACGCGGATTTGACAGGCTTATCAATATCTGGGGAGCCGATCACCATGGCTATGTTGCACGTGTTAAAGCATCAATAGAAGCACTGGGATATGACCCGAATAAACTTGAAATACTATTAGGGCAGCTTGTAAACCTTGTTATTAACGGAGAAGAAGTCCGTATGGGAAAACGTAAAAATATGGTTACACTTGATGACCTTATTGAAGAAGTCGGTGTTGATGCTACACGCTTCTGGATGGAAATGAGGAATATTGATACAACTCTTGATTTCGATATTGAACTTGCAAAACGCTCAACGGATGAAAATCCTGTATTCTACGTTCAATACGCATACGCAAGAGCATGCTCAATTTTAAGAAATGCAACAAGCGAAAGACTAAATCCGGATAACGGCGAAAAATTCCCTGCTCCTATGAGCGAAAAGGAACTTGAAGAATTAAAAAATAATTTTGATACTTCTCTGATGGACGGCAAAGTTGCAGAAGGCCGCAAACTATTGCTAAAGCTTGAAGAGTTTAAATCTGCAATTACATTATCTGCCCAAAACAGAACCGTTTATACAATTTGCAGGTATGTTCAGGAGCTTGCAGCAGAGTTTCACTCTTTTTACAATGCAAACCGTGTAATCTGCGATGACAAATCGCTTATGCAATCAAGGTTAGCATTAATTGAAGGCTTAAGGCAGGTTCTTGCAAATGCACTTGAAATTCTTCAGGTCACTGCTCCCGAAAGGATGTAATAAACACAAATTATCCGGCTAAAATTTTTCGCCTCTTTCATACTTATTCTTTCACCTCCATGTTTATTTATATTTGTTTTTGGAGTATAAGTATTTTATAGGAATTAGTATTTGAGAGGATTATAAAATGCAGGTTGCAATAAGCTGGTTAGATGAATTTGTTGATTTAACGGATAAAACTCCGGAAGAAATTGCCCACGAACTTACTATGAGCGGGCTGGAAGTCGAAGAAATTGAAGAAGTCAAACCCAAATTTACAAATATTGTAACAGCAAGAATCGAAAAAATCGACCAGCACCCGAATGCCGACAAACTGCACCTTGTAACAATAAACAACGGCTCAGGTCTAAAAACTGTAGTATGCGGCGCCCAAAATATCGCTGAAGGGCAAATTATACCTTATGCTTCAGTAGGAAGCAACGTCCTTAACCGCAAAACTGGTGAACAATTTACCCTTACTCCTGCCGTTATAAGAGGTGTAGAATCTCAAGGAATGCTTTGTTCTGCGGATGAACTTGGAGTTGATGACAGAAACTATCAGGAAGAAGACGGAATTTTAATTCTCAACAAAATTTTTCCGGACGTAAAGATTGGTCAAGATGTGGAAAAAGTTTTAGGCTTTAACAACGATGTTATACTCCATGTTGCTCCAACTGCAAACCGTGGGGATGAAATGTCTGTAATTGGTATTGCAAGAGAGCTTTGCGCACTTTTCGATAAACAATTAAAACAAAACTATGTTAAGGTAAACGAAAATGTTCCTCATCAAGGGTTTGAAGTGGAAATAATTGATAAAGAACCCTGCAAATATTATTCAATTGCCGTATTAAAAGATATAAAAATTAAACCATCACCGGACTGGATGCAGCAAAGACTGCTTACATCGGGTATCAGGGCAATAAATAACGTTGTAGATATTACAAATTATGTCCTCTTAGAATACGGTACACCACTGCATGCGTTTGATTATGACAAACTTAATGGTTACTTATCCGTAAGGTATGCAAAAGCTGGAGAAAAGCTGGTTACGCTGGATGAAATTGAACGTGACTTAACTCCGGACTCCGTTGTAATAGCGACTAAAGAAGAAGCTGTATGTCTTGGAGGTGTTTTTGGCGGTGCAAACTCCGAAATTGACAGTAACTCTAAAAATTTGGCACTTGAAGCTGCTTACTTCACTCCTGCAACAAACAGAAAGAGTGCAAGAAGCGTAGGTTACCGTTCAGAAGCCTGCGCACGGTTTGAGCGCGGAGTCGACCCAACAGCTATTAAATCAGGTCTCCAGAGAGCAATTGATTTACTCACTGAATATGCAGATGCAAAACTTGAATGCATCGTGTCTGATGGAAATGCTGATTATGACCCCATAAATATTACATTAAGATTCAGTGAAATAAAAAGAATACTCGGATGTGAAATAGAACATGAAAAATGTATAAATATTCTTGAACGATTAGGATTTAAGCTCCTCGGGAAAAATGATGCTGCAGCAAAATTTGAAGTTCCATCTTTCAGAGCGGAAGATATTACAAGGGAAATAGATTTGATTGAAGAAATTTCCCGTATTAACGGATATGACAAAATCACACCAACGCTTCCGGCAAAATCTGCAACTCCAGTAATTTCCACCGAAGAAAAAATAATAAAAAAAGTTCGTACAATAATGTCAGCATCAGGGTTCGATGAGATTGTAACAACTTCTCTGATTGGAGAACCTTTATTAAATCAATTTGGAATAAAATTTGACAGAGAAAATGCTGTTTATGTAGAAAATCCGCAAAGCGAAGACTACACAATGCTCAGACAAACACTTGCAGCAAATATGCTTAACTGTCTCAAATATAACTGGGATAACGGACAGAAAACTCTCTGGTTTTATGAATTGGGTAAAACCTATATAAAAACAGGTGCTGCAGATAATAAAAATGCCGGAGTAGAAGAAAAACAAGTTCTTTCCGGAATTATGTGCGGAAATAAGGAAAACAGAAAATGGAATTCCAACACATCTAAAATAAACCTTAATATAGATTTTTATTCAATAAAGGGAATTGTAGACAAGGTATTATCAGAACTTAACCTTGATAAACGTGTTAAATGCCAGATGCTTGCAGAATCGCCACTTGTAAATACACACTCTACTCTCCACCCTTACAAAACTGCGGTTTTAACCCTGCTTGGCAAGCAGCCGCAAATAATTGGATACTACGGTGAAGTTCATCCTGAGCTTATCAATAAACTCAAAATTAATCAACCGGCATTTATCTTCAAGCTTGATTTAGATGCACTCGTTGCAGCTGTTAATGAAACAGTCGTGAGATATAAGAAGCTTTCACAGTTCCCAGAAGTACAAAGAGATCTTGCAGTTATTATTCCTGATACTTATCCTTGGACAGAACTTGAAAAACTTGTGAAAAAAGGTGTTGCAAATAACCTGTTTAACGGATGCGAAATTTTTGACATATATCAAGGAGAACACGTAAATGAGGGCTTTAAAAGCGTTGCTTTCCGTGTTAAAATGCAGGATGCAGCTGCAACATTAACCGATGAAGTTATTGAACAACAGATGGCAAATATTCGTTCGGTTATCAAGAAAAATATTTCTGAAGCAAGCTTTAGGGAATAATTATGAAGAAAAAACTACTCGCTCTTATAATGTTTACACTGACAGCATTGGTGGTCAGGGCAAATTATATGCCGTTTTATTCAGATGCTATTCCCAATACAGCTCTCGGAGTTTACCAGACTGTAGGAGAAGTTAAAGTATATGATTCTCCGCAGGATAATGCAAAGGAAAAGTTCTATCTAAAAATAGATTATAATCAAGCCATGCCCGATGGTGTATTTGCCGCTTATGTTCCAGAAAAACAGTTATCATTTCTTTATGTAACAGATGTAGATGAAGGGTGGGTAGAAGTTATTTATGACAAGAACAATAACCTTAGAGGCTGGGTTAAACTATCAGATACGTTCTTGTTCAATTCCTGGATGACATTTTACAATCTATACGGAAGAAAATATGGTCTTAAGTTAATGAAAGACCTGCCGTCCGATTATAAAGTCCTAAAAGCTGCACCAGAGGATAATGCACAGGTGGTTTCACGTATAAATTACCCTACAAAGATTAACCTCACAGCACTACGCGGTAACTGGGCATTGGTTTCAGTACTCGACATGGACAAGACTCCAAAAACCGGATATCTGAAATGGCGCAGTGCAAACGGTGAAATTTACGCATTTCCCGAAATAAAATAGTTTTCTGTTTCAGCATAATTATTTATTTTATCAACTATCAGGAGATAGATAATTAGTATTTTCAGCATTTCTATGTATTATTTTTAGTATCAATAAAACAACTCTGCATTTTTGTAAACATTTGTAAATAATTGCATAAAAATCCTAAAGTTTTTCAAAAAAATGCCGTTATTTATATTACTAAATAACTCTTATGAATAGGAAAGGATATGATATGCAGATTAATGATCAAGCACTTATGAGTATTGTCGATTTAGCAAAGGAGAACAAAGAAGTGAGCGTAACTAACAACAATTTGGGATGTGAATTAGATTTCTTTTTTAACAATGTTATGGATACTGTAGTAGAATTTTTCGAAATCGAAAAAGTATGATCTTACTTCCTCCTATGTTATTAAAACAAATGTGTTAAACAAAATTTACTTACCCCCTAATACGAAATATTCTTAATTATTTACCCCGGATCGGAATTTAACCGATCCTTTTTATTTCTATCTTACATACACCCGCGGCAGGCGGACTTTTAACCGGCAGGTTAATTCATAATTTATAGTATTAAGGATTTTTGCCCAATTATCAATAATCAAATCATCATTCAGAAGTTCTAAAATATCACCAGTTTTCGCTTCAACACCGGTAATATCAAACATCATCTGATCCATTGTAATATTACCAACCTGTTTAACTTTATGACCGTTCAAAGAGCCATATATTTTATTACTCAACCCTCTGGATACACCATCTGCATACCCTATTGGTATTGTAGCAATCTTTGTATCTTTATCAGCAATATAAGTATAGCCGTAACTGACACCTTCACCCGCTTTTATATTATGTATATTTGTTATTCTGCCTTTTAGCCCCATAACGGGTTTTAATCCTTCTATTTTTTTAGCAGAAGGCGCAAAATCAGGATATAGCCCGTATAGAGCAATACCTGCACGTACCATATTTGACTGCACATTATAAGTCATTAATCCAGCTGTATTAAGGATATGTAGAACCAGCCCCTTTGTATCAACTTTAGAAACAACATTGTTCCAAATATCTATTTGTCTTTTTGTTCTCTCTTCCTCCTCCGCATTTGCAAGATGAGTAAAAATACCTTTCAAATCAACAGCTTCAGATGATTTCACACGATTGATATAATCCAAACAATGCTGTCCTGATATACCTATCCTATTCATGCCGGTATCAAGCTTAATATGTGCTTTTGTTTTAATTCCCAGCCTTGAATAAAGTTCTTCACAAGCGTTTAAGTGTTCATCAGTAAACAATGGAATTTGAATATCATTTTTAACAGCTGTTTCTATAGCCCAGACCGGAACCGAACCAAGAACAAGAATAGGAAGTTTAATTTTTGCCTTCCTTAAATCAATTCCTTCATCAACAGATGCAACTCCTAGCATATAAACACCCGATGCCGCAAGTATAGGCGCACACATAGTCGCCCCGTGTCCATAAGCATCCGCCTTTATTACTGCAAGTATTTTTTTATCCTCAGGCAGGCTGTTTTTTATAAGTTCAATATTATCGGCAAGTCTGCTTAAATTAACCTCTACCCACGCATCTCGATGTATATTTGCATTTGATTCCCTTATATCCATAACCGGATTATACCAGAAAAATATTTTTAACATAAAAAATATTTTGCCCTAAAAAGGCTGCATAATTTGTAAATGACAGAATCCATAAATTATTATCCCAACCTTTCTTAAAGTTTTAAGTCAAGGTTGATTTTTTATAGTATAATTTAATTAAATTCAAGGAGGATATAATGACAGAATACGTTTTTATGAATGGCAAGTATGTTAAAGCTGAGGAGGCAACAATTCCTGTAAGAACACACGCTTTCTTATACGGCACATCTGTTTTTGAAGGGATTAGAGCATACTACAACAAAGAAGAAGACCAGATGTACGCATTCAGGGTAAAAGAACATTATGAAAGAATGCTGCGAAGTGCACATATTATGTATATGGATTCTCCTTATACTCTTGAAGAATACTGTGATATTACAAAAGAATTATTGAAAAAGAATAATTATAAGCAAGATACCTACATCAGACCTACACTCTACAAATCAGCAATAAAAGTAGGTCCTGGACTGTATGACAACCCTGATTCATTCTTAATCTTTACAACACCGTTTGGCAACTATTTCGGCAATGATGAAGGCTTAAAAATGTGTGTTTCAAGCTGGAGAAGAAACGGCGATAACGCAATTCCTCCTAGAGCTAAAGTAAGCGGTGCTTATGCTAATGCTGCACTAATTAAAACTGATGCACACAATGCAGGCTTTGACGACGCATTTGTACTCTCAGACAGCGGTGATGTTACAGAAGGTTCTGCCATGAATATGTACCTTGTTTCTAATGGGAAATTAATTACAACAAGTATAACCGAAGATATTCTTGAAGGAGTTACAAGAAATACTGTTAAGGAACTTGCAAAAGACCTTGGTATTGAAGTTGTTGAGAGAAAAATAAACAGAACAGAATTATACGTTGCAGATGAAATTTTCTGCTGCGGAACAGGCGCTCAAATCGTACATGTTGAGAGCGTTGACCACAGAAAAATCGGCACTGGTAAAATCGGAGAAATCACAAAACAAATTCAAACACTCTATTTTGAGGTTGTTAAAGGAAAAGTTCCTAAATACAAACACTGGTGTACACCAATATATGATTAAATTCTTCGGGCAATGCGTTCAAAACTTAATAACATCAATTTGGTATATCTGTTCCGGCAGAATGCGTATTAAACATGCACTGGAACAGGCTGTTTCAATAAGCTGGAACTCATTGCCTATTATTCTTGCAGTTATAGCAATTATTTCCGCAGTAATCACTATACAAATTTCCAAGCAGTTCTTGATGACCGGAGCCGAAACTTATGTCGGCGGAACTCTTTTAATTGTACTTTTAAGAGAAATCGCTCCTGGATTTACGGCACTGGCAGTCGGTGCAAGAGCAGGAACAGCAATTTCGGCGGAAATTTCCAATATGCAGGTTACATCTCAAGTTGATGCAATTAAAACACTCAAAGTAGACCCTGTAGGTTATTATTTTGCCCCAAGAATACTTGCGGCAGGAATTACGATACCGATGACTGTTATTATTGCGGAAGCTATCGGACTAATTGCCGGTATGGGAGTTGCAAACATTGCTATAGACCTTCATCCTGCACGTTTTTGGGAATCCGTTAAATGGTGGCTTTCAACGAGAGATTTCTACATAAGTATTTTTAAAGGATTTATTTTTGGTATACTTGTCGCTCTTGTATGTGCAACTCAGGGGTACAATACAAAAGGCGGAGCCAAAGAAGTAGGGATTTCTACAACTCAGGCAGCTATTAAATCCACCATTTATATGCTTATCGCTGATTTCTTAATTAACCTTATTTTCTATCTATAGAGGAGTGTATGGAAACAAGAAAAATTAAACTCGGACACCTTTATCCGCGGCAATTAAATCTTTACGGCGACATCGGGAATATTATTGCCTTAAAAAAACGATGCGAGTGGCGGCAAATAGAGATTGAAATTGATAACATTAACCTTGGTGACAAAATCATCAGCCACGACATTTACTTTATAGGCGGAGGACAAGATAGACAACAAGTTGAAGTTGCTTATGAACTTCAAAAACATAAAGAATTTTTGACAGAAGAAATGAATAATAACTGTGTTTTTTTAGGAATATGCGGCGGGTATCAGTTATTCGGAGAATATTATCAGCCTCACAATGCTGACCGGCTCCCCGGAATTTCTCTGCTCGATGCTTACACTGTTGCCGGAAACAAAAGATTTATTGGTAATGTTACTGCAAAAACTGAAATTGTAACCCCCAATACCCTTGTAGGCTTTGAAAACCACAGCGGGCTAACCTACTTAAGAGGAGAAACAAAACCCCTTGCAACAGTAGTCACTGGTTATGGTAACAATGGAAAAGATAAAACAGAAGGCGGAAGATATAAAAATGTTTTCGGTACATATCTGCACGGTTCTTTCCTGCCTAAAAATCCGCATTTTGCAGATTATTTAATAAAACTTGCACTTGAAAAGAAATACGGAGAAACAGAACTTATCCCGCTTGATGACAAAATTGAATTTGATGCACACACAAAAGCTGTTGGAAGAATTTATTAATTTTAAACCGTCAATAAATGAAAAACACGCAAACTGCTATTCTTCAGGTGTTTTAGAATATACACCATAACTAAACACACAGACAATCACCAGATAAATAACGGGGAAAATTATACCCCCGATAGCTCCACGACAACCTATTTTTAGCCCTTTGCCCCTTTGCCATCCTTGGCTCTTTCCCGAACAGAAATTCTTACAGGTGTACCTGTAAATCCGAAAGCTTCACGAAGTTTATTTTCAAGATAACGTTTATAATGGTCTTTTAAAAGGTCACCGTTATTGGTAAATAATACAAATACCGGAGGCTGTACAGAAACCTGTGTTGTGTACAAAATCTTTAAACGTTTGTTCTTAACCGTTTGAGGTGGATTTAATGCATAAGCTTCATTTATTATTTTATTTAAAAGTCCCGTTGCCACACGTTTTGTACATTCAGAGTAAACCTCTTTTGTCTTTTCAAAAATTTGTGTAAGCCGTTGACCGGTAACCGCACTTATGTAAATCCGTGGAACATAAGCCAGAAAAGGGATATCGTTAGAAATTTTTTGTTCAAACTTATTAATCGTATTAGATTTTTTATCCTCAACCAAATCCCATTTATTTATTGCAACAATCATACCTTTACCAGCTTCCGTAATTACAGATGCGATTTTCTTATCCTGATCTGAAATTCCTTCAAGTGCATCTATGACAAGTAGAGCAACATCACACTCTCTTATGGAACGGATTGCACGGTCTACCGCAAATTTCTCAACCCCCCAATCTACTTTTGATTTTTTTCTAATACCTGCGGTATCAATAATAGTAAATTCGGTATCATTATAAGTAATTTTACTGTCTATACTGTCACGGGTAGTTCCTGATACATCAGAAACAATAACACGCTTTTCACCGAGCAGAGAATTTACAATTGAAGATTTTCCAGCATTCGGACGCCCGACTATTGCAATTTTTATTGTGTTTTCAGCCTCGTAGTTTTCATCTGTTTCAAACCCTTCAGTAACCATATCAAGCAAATCACCTACCCCGCCGGAACCATGCAGCGCAGATACCGGAACAGGTTCTCCAATCGAAAGTGCATAAAACTCTGAAGCATTTGCAAAATGCGAGGGCGAATCAGTCTTATTAACAGCCAGAAAAACCGGTTTTTTAGAACGTCTTAAAATATTTGCAATATCCTCATCAACCGGTGTAATACCTTCCATCCCATCAACAATAAAAATAATCCTGTCAGCTTCATCACACGCAATTCGTGCCTGATCAAAGATTGAAAGCATAATTTCGTCTTCATCTCCGGGAACAATACCACCTGTATCTATTACTGTAAAAGGCTTGTGCTGCCACTCACAATCGAAATAAATTCTGTCACGTGTAACCCCCGGTAAGTCGTCAACAATAGAACGCCTTTGTCCGACAAGGCGGTTTACAAAGGTGGATTTGCCCACATTAGGACGTCCTACGACTGCTACAGTTGGTTTTCGTTTCATAAGTTAATTGTACCATGGAGAGTTCTAAATACAAATACAGGTGAATATTGAGTAATAATATGCCGCTTCCGAAAATCCGGCGAGCTTTAACCCGTTCAGAGTTAAAGTATTACACACCCGCACGGCACAAAAAAATACCGGAGTAAAATTGACAATACAAAAAAGTTTTTAGTTTCCCGCATTTTGTATTAAAATTGAACTATGGCAAAGGTTAAATCAAAATACGTGTGTCAACAGTGCGGCTATGAATCTGCGGGTTACCTTGGCAAATGCCCTGAGTGCGGTTCCTGGAGCAGTTTTGTGGAAGAAATCACAACACAACCGGCAGCCGGTGAACGAAAAACTTTTACAATTACCGATGACACCCCGCCAATGAAGATTAATGATATTATTACAAACTCTGAAACCCGTTTTACCACTCAAATTTCAGAATTTGACAGAGTACTGGGCGGTGGAGTGGTTCAAGGCTCAGTTATTTTAATAGCAGGCGATCCAGGGATAGGAAAATCAACACTCCTGCTGCAAACCGGCGGTACACTCTCAACAAACGGCAGAAAAGTTTTGTATATTTCGGCAGAAGAATCTCTGAGCCAGATTAAATTAAGAGCGCAAAGGCTGAAAGTTAATGCCGACAATCTTTATATCTATTCACAAACAAACCTTGAGGCAATAAAACGCAGGATTGAAGAGAACAAACCGGACTTAGTTATTATAGACAGTATTCAAGCAATATACTCTGACGATATCCAGAGTTCAGCCGGCAGCGTAAGCCAGATTAAGGAGTGCTGTAACTCGCTTATTAATATTGCCAAAGGCTCAAATATTGCAATAATAGTAATCGGACATGTTACAAAAGAAGGAAATATCGCAGGACCCAAAATTCTTGAACACATGGTTGATGCGGTAATCCAGTTTGAAGGGGACAAGTACAAATCTCACAGGATTTTACGTTCTATAAAAAACCGTTTTGGTAACACTTCTGAGGTCGGGATTTTTGAAATGGAAGAAAACGGATTGCGCGAAGTTACAAACCCCAGTGAGTTATTTATAAAAGATTTAGACAGTGTACAGGCTCCCGGAAGTGTCACAATCGTTACAAACGAAGGCTCTCGTCCGCTGCTTGTAGAAATTCAGGCTCTTGTAGGCACAACACCTTACCCGACCCCGCGGAGAATTGCAAACGGAGTAGATACCGGGCGTGTACATCAAATCCTTGCGGTACTTGAAAAGCGTGTCGGACTTAACCTGTCAAAACAAGATGTTTACGTAAATGTAATAGGTGGAATGAACATTACGGAAACAGCCGCCGATCTTGGAATAGCACTTGCAATAACCACCTGTGCAAGAGATATTATAATGGATAAGTTCACGGCAATTGTCGGTGAAATAGGGCTTTCAGGTGAAATACGCGCTGTAAGCAATATAGAAAAACGTATTGTTGAAGCTCAAAAACTCGGATTCAAACGAATAATTATCCCGCAATCAAATCCGATAAACAAAAATATTCAGGATATTGAAATAATCAAAGTTAAAAACATCCTTGATGCATTCAACAAAGGGTTGACGAGGGAATAATTATGCCGCATTTTTTTATTAATTCCACAAATATTAACGGAACCAATATCCGCATAAATGATAAAGACAACTATAACCATATTGCCAAATCTCTCCGTGCCAGAACAGGCGAAGAAATAAAACTGTGCGATGAAACAGAAAAACTCTACCGATGCAAAATAACATCCATTACTAAAACCGAAATCAACGCAGAAATATTATCAACAGAACAATCTAACCGTAAATTACCGTTTGATTTGACACTTGCACAATCCCCGTTAAGGAGTGATGCACAATTAACGCTCGTGGAAAAAGCCACAGAACTAGGAGTCAGCAAAGTTTATCCTGTTTATACCGACAACTGTGCGCTTGCAAAAGACACGGCAGCAGCAAAAACAGAAAAGTGGCAAAAGACAATGTTTGAAGCATCAAAACAGTGTGAACGGGCTAATATTCCTGTTTGCGAAGAACTTACAACTCTCGACAAACTTCCGTTTGAAAATTTTGATAAAATAATTGTTTTCGCAGAGCGTTTGGAGGATATGACATTAAAAGAATATATCCGGCAAAATCCTATAAATCAAAAAGCTAAAATACTTATTATAATAGGTCCAGAGGGTGGTTTTTCGGACAGAGAATTTGAATGGTTTAAATCAAAAAAACTGTCGCTTATAACATTAGGTAAACTTATACTCAAAGCAGAAACCGCCGCAATCGTCGGCATAGGAAACCTGATTTATGGATATTCCAAATAGTTCAATAATTGAAGCTCTTAAAAGAAGCGGCAACGAAATTTATCTTGTCGGCGGCTCAGTGCGGGATGCAATTCTTGGCAGAAAAACATACGATAACGACATAATTGTGGCAGACAAGGATGCAAAAGTTTTCGCACAGAATTTAGCCAAAACTCTTGATGCTGTATATATTCCACTGGATGAAGAAAACAAGATTTACAGATTGGTAATGAGAGATAAAATCAATTACATTGATATAACAAACCCAATAGAGAACAGCCTTGAAAAAGACCTTACAAGACGGGATTTTACAATTAATGCCATCGCTCTGAACATAAGTACCGGTAAAATCATTGATACCACAGGCGGGGAAGATGACTTAAAGAACGGTATAATTAGAATGGTTAAACCTGAAAACTTTGATGACGACCCGCTCAGGATATTAAGAGCATTCCGATTTGAAAGTGTACTTGGTTTTAATATTGATATACAAACACTGGAGGCAATCAAGTCACGAGTTCAGCAGATTAAAAAAACTGCTGTAGAGAGGATTAACTATGAAATATTAAAACTTTTTGAGGGAAAATACACGGTAAAATCTTTACTTTCTATGGATGAAGCTGGCTTATTGGAAGTTATTTTCCCGCCGGTCACAGATGTAAAAAAAGTTCCTCCTAATACTCATCACCATCTTGATTTATTTCACCACTCGGTAGAAGTGGTCAATCAAATTCAACAGCTTTACGAAACCTCGCCGGACGAAATCCGCACACACCTTGATGCGCATGATTTTGGCGGCACTTCCAGACTGGGGCACCTTAAACTTGCAGGATTTCTGCATGATATTGGAAAGTTTCAAACCTGGACTATTGAAGAGAGCGGACGCCACAGGTTCATTAAACACGATGATGTCGGAGCCAAAATAGCAGACGGATTATTAAAGAAAATGCACTTTTCAAAAAAACAAATTGAATATATAACAAAGCTGATTAAACTGCATATATATCCATCCGGAGTTATTCAAGCACCAAACCTATCCGATAAACACTATATGAGATATATCCGCAAAATGGAGAATGATGTAATAGACAATATACTTCTGGCAAAAGCCGACAGGCTGTCAGCACGAGGAGAAGCCATTACGGAAAAAATTCTTTCGGATAACATAAACGGACTAGACAAGATGCTCAATTTTTATCTTGATATAAGAGAAACTCTTAAACCGCTGCCTAAACTTCTGGACGGGAAAGAGATTATGGAAATTCTGAATATTCCCCCATCCCCAAAACTGGGAGAAATCGTAGACGCATTAAAAGAAGCACAAATATCAGGGGATATTAATACAAAAGATGAGGCAGTGGAGTTTGTAAAAAGTTATAAATAGCTTAACATACAATTGCCCCTGTATTGTATTAATCAAACAATCAACACATTAAGCCGTATAATCTTTACCGCCGACTATTCTAAGGTGACGATTTGAACCTTCGCCCACAGATTTGCTCTCAAGGTTGTGCTGTTCGACAAGTTCATGCTGGAGTTTGCGTATATGCTGGTTTTGCGGTGAAAGTTCTATGTGTTCTGCACCTGCAAGAATTTTATTTATTGCTGCCTTTGCTTCATCCAATGCACGCTCTGCATCATCACAGTAGCCTTGCAATTTTTCCGCCTTATTTTGCAAGTCGAGTGCCTCTTTCATAACTTTTTGGATTTGAGCCATTGAATTTGTTTTTACATAAAAAATTTGCAGCCTGTAATCATTAGCAGTTGAGAGAACTTTTGCCCCGCCCTTGGCAAAATTCTTGTGTGCAATAACTAAATCAGCATCATCAATATTACGGGTAATTTCGACATTTAAGTCTAAACGTTCTATGATTTTTTCAACAATCGTTCTTGAAACCGCATAAAGATAAATTTTCTTGAACGGCTTCATATCTTCAACATACTGTTTTCTGTTAAACGAAAATTTAAGACTGTCGCTTGCTTCAGGAAGTATTTTATCTTCGATTTTATTAATATGCTCAACAACCGTTTGTGCCTGTGTTTCCGATTTATCCGGTTCTTCGTACCCTTTATCAACTTTTCTGATTTCAGGTCTTATCGGCCACCCCCGCAATATATAATCAACAGCTTCCGCCGCATCTTTATAAACAGCAAGAGTATTTCTATCAATAATTTCTATCACTATATCAAAAGTCGGCTGTTTTTCACGTTCCAGAACAGTTTTTTGCGAACCTCTGCGTTTTGCCTCGTCATCCCCCAGAGTAACCGATTGAACACCGCCTACAAGGTCTGAAAGTGTCGGGTTTTTGATAAGACTTTCAAGACTGTTACCGTGAGCCGTTGCTATAAGCATAACACCACGTTCTGCTATTGTTCTAGCAGCCTGCGCTTCTGCTTCCGTACCGATTTCATCGACAACAATGACTTCAGGTGTATGATTTTCAACAGCCTCAATCATTATATCTTTCTGATACTCAGGCTGACGCACCTGCATACGTCTTGCACAACCGATTGCAGGATGCGGGGTATCACCATCACCAGCTATTTCGTTTGATGTATCAACAATTACTACACGTTTGCCGAGTTCATCAGCAACAAGACGCGATATCTCTCTTAATTTAGTAGTTTTACCAACCCCTGGGCGTCCTAAAAATAAAATACTCTTTCCTAATAAGCATATATCCTTTATGCAAGCAATTGTCCCCGTGATTACACGTCCTATACGACAAGTTAAACCTACTACCTTACCCTGCCTGTTTCTAATTGCACTAATCCTGTGCAGAGTCCCCGGGATACCGGAACGGTTATCAGAAGTAAATTCTTGAAGATGACTTGTGATAAAGTTGATATCATCCTCCGTTATTTCTTCGCACCCGATACGTTCAATCTTGCCGCCTGCATGCCTGATTTCCGGAATCCGCCCTATATCGAGTACAATTTCAATTACGTCTTCCAATTGGTCGTGCGTAACATTCCGGACAATTTTGTCAGGCATAATCGCTAACATTTTGTCTAGGTCATTATGGAATTGTATTTCATTCATTATATATAATATGCCTTTCTTGTTGGCTGAAACGGCTTATTAAGTTTTTCTAATTTATCTCCCTATATAATTATTATACCACATTAAAACATTTTTATAACAGATTTAACATTTTGCAAAAAAGATAAATTTTTAAATCGTGAAAATCATTGTATATCCAAGAATACAGGAGTTTAGTTTTAGGAAAAATTACCCTCTACCCACCGGCTAATTCGTGATAAATCTTCAAGTATTCTTTAGAGCTTTTCTCCCACGAAAAATCAGCCGACATTGCACTGTTTTTCTTTGTATTGATAACATAAACTTTTGTAACAATTTCAATATATTTTATCAGAAAACACACAAATTATATTTTTACGAGTTTTAATAGTATTAAAAGTTATATCAAATACACAAAAAATTAATCCTGATAAACCTTACACAAGCCGAATAAATATATAGTAAACGCATTGAGGAATATAAAAGAAAGGAGTAGAAAGAAATGAAAGTTCCCGCAATTAGTACACATTATATCGGACGAAATGAACGATATAAAAACGATAACCAAACAACAACAAACACAATAAGCAACAAATACGAAAACAATAACACATCGCCATTTATTTCGGACAGTTACGGCAGGGCTATGTTAAATATGAATAACAATAGTCCGAATTTTGGGTTTTTCTTGCTAGGCATAGCATCTATATTATTGGGGATAATATTGGCGAGTGCTGTAATCTCTATAACTGAGCTTATTAGGTCTGATGGATATGGCACAGATGTTGATGAAGCTGAAAAAGAAAAAATGTTGAACGAGCTGACCAAAGAATACAAAACAGATATTGAAAAAATAAGCCGCTCAATGGGCAAAGATAAAAAGGAAGCAGAAAAGTATTATAACGGCTACTTACAAGCTTCCTACATCAAAGAGAAAAAAGGGCATGAAACAGGAATGAACACCGTAATGGGATATACTCTTGAAAAATACCAGATTATGAAAGAACTTTTATCACCAATGGCATTAGCACAGAACACAGTAGAACCGCAAGTTAGAGAACTTGTTCCAAACGGTATACTTTTATACGGACCTCCGGGAACAGGTAAAACATACATTGCTGAAAAAATCGGCGAACACATGAAACATTTTGGAACAAATGTTGTAGATTTGAATATTAATACTAATGGTCCCTCTGAAGAAAATAAAATCCAGCTGGTTAACTATATATTTGATAAAGCAAAACAAAATTTTGAAGATACAGGCAAATACACTATTATTAATATTAATGATCTTGCAGGAATTTTTGAAAAAAGAAAAAACAACAGCAATCCAAACTTGTTAGATACGTTTTTACTACGGCTTGACCAAAGTGCCAAAAACGGGGCTGTTGCAGTTATTACTATTAATGAACCGGAATCCGTTGACCGTGCACTCCTTCGCAAAGGCAGAGTTGACCTAAAAATGCCAATAGGCAAGATGGAGAAGTTTGAAAATGCTGAGATGATAAACTTTGCACTTTATAATACTCTTTCAACAAGAGATTCTGCTGGGAAATTTAACTATAAAAAAGTCGTTGACGAAATGAAAAAAAATGACTGGCTTTTCACACCCGCAGAATTTTTTGATTTCGCCAAACAAATGGGACGTGATAAAGAAGTAAATGCAGATAATATGATTGCTCTGATGGAAAAATTAACAGGAAAAAATAAAAAAGATCCAGAGAAACCTTCATTCAATGATGCTGAATTATCACCCGAGCGCAGGGAAGAATTTAGAGAAACAATCCATTTTGTAGATAATGTATATAACAACAAAATTGATGATACACATGAGAACAGTTAAACTTTCATCATTTGTAAATATTTGTAAAAATTTTAGTATTTTTTACTGTTATACACGCAAATTATGTTTTTTTGAATTTTAATAAATATAAATAGAAAGGTTAGAAATGAATACATTAAAAGTAATCCCATCAATAACACCTATGAATTTTAAACAGACAGAGTATCCCAGATTCACATCACAAACAGTGCAGCAGCCTATGCCTCCTAAAAAAAATATTTATGCCGCAGCCGGCGGTGCCGGACTGGTAATTGCTGCTGGAGTTCTATTAGGAGCTGCTGCTGTAAAATTAGCTCCAAAAATAAAATCAATATTAAAACATACTAACCCAAAAACCAGTACTGAACGTGATAAATACAAGTTAATAAAAGAAGATATGTTCAGCGAAGAATCAATTAGACATGATTTACATCGTTCTTATTTTGCCGAACTAACACTTAATAATAGCATACCAGCACCAAACGGAGTACTCTTCAGGGGACCGGAAGGTTCTAAAACAATGGATATTCATTTAAATAAATTTGTTGATGAATTAAAACAGCATAATTGGGATATCGTTGAAGTACCTCAATTAGATAAAAATAAAATAACAGGCTCTAGTACCAGCAGAGACCCTTATTTAGGGGATTACCTCATGATGCTGTATGATATTTTTAATAGTGCTGCTGATAAATACAAGCAGACAGGACAAAAAACTGCTATTGTTATCAGGAACTTTAATAAAATTACTGAGCCTCGAAGAAATATATTATCAGTACCTAATCATAAAGAACACTACAAACTTGACTTCACAGATGCTCTTCTGGGATTAACTGATAATTTATATAAAAGAGGTTGTACTCTGGTAACTGATTCACCACTTAGTGCTTCTCTTGACCCTGCATCTATAAGGGTCGGAAGAATTGATATCAAAATATTATTACCCCCTTTAAAAGAAGACAGCCAAAATATCTGGGAACAATTTTTAAAACAAAATTATTTCGAATTTAAACATGCTGAAAAAACAATCAATACATACGGCTATGATCCCTGTTTAAACGGGACTACCTGGCGGTTACAATACGCAATAGATAATTTTCCGAAAGAATATCAAGAATCCAGCAAGCTCTATCAGGAACTACAAGGAACAAAATTCTATCCGGATAAGTATAAAGAACTTATTGACAACGCTCCACCTAAAAAACCAGAAGAAAGCTGGAGAGATGTTCATAGAAGAAATCGGGTACAAAATAACGATAAAAAATAAATATAGAGTAAAACATTGAGGAATATGAAAGAAAGGAGTAGAAAGAAATGAAAGTTCCCGCAATTAGTACACATTATATCGGACGAAATGAACGATATAAAAACGATAACCAAACAACAACAAACACAATAAGCAACAAATACGAAAACAATAACACATCGCCATTTATTTCGGACAATTACGGCAGGGCTATGTTAAATATGAATAACAATAGTCCGAATTTTGGGTTTGCAGTAACAGCTGCTTTTATTGCAACATGTATTTTATTAACCGGTCTTTTATGCACCACAATAACTATATATAGCCTTATTAATTGTGGCAACCACGACACAGATGTTGACGAAGAAGGCCAACAAAAAGCACTGGATGAATTAACCAAAGAATACAAAACAGATATTGAAAAAATAAGCCGCTCAATGGGCAAAGATAAAAAAGAAGCAGAAAAATATTATAACAACTACTTACAAGCCTCCTACATAAAACAGAAAAAAGGGCATGAAACAGGAATGAATGCCGTAATGGGGTACACACTTGAAAAATATCAGATAATGAAAGACCTGCTTTCTCCTATGGCTCTGGCTCAAAAAACATCATACCCGCAAGTTAGGGAACTTGTTCCAAATGGCGTACTTTTATATGGTCCTTCAGGAACAGGTAAAACATACATTGCCCAAAAAATCGGCGAACACATGAAACATTTTGGAACAAATGTTGTAGATTTAGACGTCAACTCCGCAGGACGTTCGGAAGAAGCAAAAATCCAGCTGGTTAATTCTGTATTTGATAAAGCAAAACAAGATTTTGAAAATACAGGCAAATACACTATTATTAATATTAATGGTCAGGCAGGAATTTTTGAAAAAAGAAAAAACAATCGTAATCCAAATTTGTTAGATACATTTTTACAACGGCTTGACCAAAGTGCAAAAAATGGAGCTGTTGCAGTTATTACTATTAATGAACCCGAATTCGTTGATCGTGCACTCCTTCGTAAAGGCAGAGTTGACCTAAAAATGCCAATCGGTAAGATGGAAAAGTTTGAAAATGCAGAGATGATAAACTTTGCACTTTATAACAATAGCACTACAAAAAATTATGCCCGTACATTTGATTATAAAAAAGTCATTAATGAGATGGAAAAGAATAAATGGGCCTTCACTCCGGCAGAATTCCTGAATTTTGTAAAACAAATGGATAGAGATAATGAAGTAAATGCGGATAAGATGGTTGACCTGATGAAAAAATTAACAGGTGAAACTAAAAAAGATCCAGAGAAACCTTCATTAAATGATGCCGAATTATCCCCCGAACGCAGGGAAGAGTTTAAACAAAAAATAGACTTTGTTAATAATATATATGATGAAGAAATTAATGCAGCGAAAGAATGACTACAATAATGATAATTAACAAACAAAACCTAACGGCTGAAAAAAATTCAGCCGTTTTAACTTTTTACCCTCTACCCACCGGCTAATTCGTGATAAATCTTCAAGTATTCTTTAGAGCTTTTCTCCCACGAAAAATCAGCCGACATTGCACTGTTACGCATTGCATTAAGAGTATATTTGTCTTTATAAACATACATAGCACACTCAATTGCAGCCTTCATTGCCCAGCCGTCATAATTCCAGAACTTAAACCCTGTCGAATTATCAAGCGGATAACCCACAACAGTATTATCAAGCCCGCCGGTTGCCCTTACCACAGGAAGCGAGCCGTAACGCATAGCAATTAACTGGCTCAACCCGCAGGGTTCAAACGCTGACGGCATTAGGAAAAAGTCACTGCCCGCATACATAAGGTTTGCCAGATCTGCCTTATACCCCACATAAGCACGGATATTAGAAGAATTATTAGACAGCCAGATTAAGAGATTTTCATAATCTTTATCTCCGCTCCCTAAAAATACAAAATCCGCGTCCATATATTTGAGTTCGTTCTCAACCTGCCTTATCAAATCAACACCTTTTTGCGGTACAAGGCGGGATATGAAAGCAAATAGCGGTCTGTCCGGATTATATTTAAGCCCGAAAAATTCACAAACCTTTTTCTTATTCGCTTCTTTGTTTTTCAAAGATTTTTTATCGTAATTCTTAACAAGATTTTTATCCGTCTTAGGATTATAAATCTCATAATCAATACCATTCAAAATTCCGACGAGTTTATGAGTCTGCCCTCTCAGCGTATAATCCATACCCTCACCGTATTCCGGAGTCAAAATCTCCTCTGCGTATTTAGGGGACACAACAATTATTTTATCTGAATAATTAATTGCACCCTTCATCCAATTAACACGCCCCCAATGCTCACAACCCCATTCGTTATAAACTATATCACGGCGCATATTTGCAAAATCTACAACATCATCAAACCAAACTCCCTGATATGCAAGGTTATGTATTTCAAAAACATTTTTTGCCCGGCACCAGAAATCATCAAACTTGTAATTTGCCTTAATATATAAAGGTATCATTGCTGTATGCCAATCATTTGAATGGATAATATCCGCCCTAAAATTAAGCTGTTTTGCATATTCCAGAGTCGCTAGAGAAAAAGCAATATACCTTTCATGTTCATACCGCGGGTCAAGCCACTTTGGATAAACTTCTCTAAAACATGAAAAATACCAGTCATTATGCACAAAGAAAACATTTATATTTGTGCCGGGGAGCTTGCACATAAACAGTCTGAACCGCTGCGGGCGCTCTTGAAAAGATATCCACATAACAGAATTATCCAGTTCCTTAATCCCCCACTTATCAACATCAATAGATCCATGCAGCGGAGTAAATATTGCAATTTCAGCATCTTTTTCCAAAACCTTCGGCAGACTCCCCACAACATCTGCTAAGCCTCCCGCCTTGGAAAAAGGTGCAACTTCTGCTGATGCAAATAATATTTTCATAAATAACCTCTGCTTATTTAAACGACATAATTAAATATAAAGCAAACAACTTTTTCGGTAAAGGGGGGAGGGTGAGTAAAAGCCATGTGAAATAGAAATAGTACTCATAGAGAAAGTATATATCTCCATCGCTATAATAATGAAGTGGATAAAAAAAGAACCGCCGTAGCGGTTCTTTTTATTATGCTGTTTGCTTCACTTTATTATTATCTTCTGCCTGTTTTTTAAAGTACATTTCACGATTAGGCGGCTGAGCAGGTCCTTTAGGTTCCGGAATGCCATTTGCCTTATCACCGGCTTTTCTTGTTAACTTATAAGTATACTTAGGTATTGTTATACCCAACAAGAATGGTGATACAATAATCAGGTTAAACAAGAAAGGCAGTGAACTTAATGTTTTTGCAATACCAAGAGCTCTGCTGTTCTTGAGTTTTTTAACTGCAGGCAGTAATGCATCTACCATTTTTGTTTGCAGTTGCTCGTCCGCACCTTTAATATAAGCAAGAATCTTTTTATTCTTATCTGCAACACTCATTTTCTTTAAAGACTTGAGAGTAAAACTGTCTTTTTCGTTAAATATATTTTCAGACTCTTTAGAACACTTGAATATTCTTGATAAATTTCCGCCTTTTCGATCAAGATATTCACATACATTTACTAATTTATTATGTGAATCAATACCGCCATAAAGTGCATCCAGTTCCGCATTATCGATAACACTTATATTGCTGTAAGGATTCAAATATTTACCAAGTTTCTTAAGACCTTTACCTTCATCTTCAGCATGATTTATCAAAACAAATCCTGATGATTTTTCATAAGACTTGATTACACCTCTTGTTGCAAGAGGAACAGCAAATACTACAAACAATGCTGAGAATGGATCTCTAATCATAATTTCTTTAATTTCAGAAATGTCTTTCTTAAATAAGCTACTAAACCAGCCCTCATTTTTTCGTTGTTCTTCTGTTTTCATAGGTGCACGTTCATAAGCACGGGCACCACGAGGAATAGTCAAACCAACAACTGATATAGCTGACATAAGGGTAGGAGAGAAATTAAACTTGTTAAATTCACCTTCTGCAAGCCAAAAATCTTTCCATTTAGCAATCTTTTTACCCATTGCAGAAAATCCGCCTTTAAACGATACATTTCCTTTTGGATCTGAATCTTTCGCCAGTTCAGCATTATGTTTATGTTTTACTTCGTTCTTTGATACTTCTCCGGGAGGTTTATCACCAAACGCATACAGTTTGGGCAAATAATTCATTACACCAAGAACAGTAGCACCGGCCGCAATATTAGATGTCCAGCGTTTTCCTATCATAGAATACATATAATCATCCAATCCTGCCGTATTTAACTCTTTAGGATAAGCAAACTTGCTTGCTATATCGTATGCATATGCCTGCAAGCCCTCTGTCGCAACTTTTGCATCATAAGCATTACCGTCCATGACAACTTTATTTAATTTTGATAAATCAGCCCCTTTAGTCTCAAGAAGCGTGTTATTTATAAATTTGTTCAGAGGATTTGCCAAATCACTTTTAATAGCCTTTACAGTCCTCTTAAGTTCCCTGCCGCTAAGTACACTATCCCCTTTTAAATCTGCGTTTTTAGTAATTACCTTGAGTGCTTCAACATCATAATCACTGCCAAAAGTTGCTTTTATTTCATCCACACTCATCTTTTTAGTAAGTTCTAAATTTTTTACCTCATTGAACTTATAAATTTTTGCCACAGCTTTGGAAATCATTTCATCAGTTGCATCCAGCCCTGTTGTTTCTTTATACATTTTTCTTAAGCCTGTATCAAGAACAGATGTTCTCAGCTCAGCATGACTTTTTATAACTTTACCATTGTTGATTAAACCGGTAACTGACTTTCCAAAAGACTTTATCAAGCGGGAATTAATATATGTAGATTGTCCCATACTTCGCCTTGTTAAAGCAAAAACCGCAGCAGGAATAGCCATCATAACCGGACCTGTCAACCCTTCACGCAAGAAAACCTCAAGTCCTTCCTGAATATGATACTTACCGGTTACCTCCTTATCACGATTAAAACCTGTCCAGGTTCTCGGAGCAGTCATACCTAAAACGTCCTGAATTAAGAATAACGCAACAAACCCTGCAGACTCGATACTTTGTTTAAAGTTACCAATACTGGAGGCTAAATCGAAATTTTTTGTCCAATCTAAAAATGTTTTACCACCTTTAAATGTCGACTGCTGTTTCATCTCTTCTGGAGAAGGGATTTCCAAATAATTAGCGGACACACGCCCGGAGTTATTATAACGTCCATTACCTGCGTTGTCATAATTGTGAATTGAATTGATTTTCAATGATATGTCCTTCCTGCACCCAAATGTATTCTATCTACACATATTCTTAAAGTAATGTAATAAAAAAAATTTGCTTAATTTTTTGATTGTTTTTACGTTTCTTTACAATAAAATATATACACTGGTTGAATAATATACCTTTTGATAAAATTTTGCAAGAGGTAAAGTGTATTTTTTACAATATTTTTTACAATTAGTAATAATCCGCGTTGTATTTTTATACTAGAATGCTGTTTTTTACAAAAAAATTTATACCTCTAAATCCGCAATATAAGCCCTATACCACTGAAAAAATAATGATTAACATTTGTAACAATTACGCTGTAGAATTACTACCAAAGGATTACTTTTTTTATCTGAGTGTGCTATATATATAATTGTAATATCATATGAAAATATAGTGTACTAAAAAAATAAGAACGGAGGCATCATGTCAGTTGGACAATTTGTATTTATGCTACACAGCCACCTGCCATATTACAGAAAAGCAGGGATGTGGCCGTTTGGCGAAGAAAATCTTTACGAGTGTATGGCTGAAACATACGTTCCTTTATTGAATGCAATCTCTGAATTGTATGACGAAGGAATTAAAGCAAAATTAACAGTCGGTATTACTCCTATTTTAGCCGAGCAGCTCAATGACGAACATCTTAAACACGGGTTTGTTAAATACATTGATGCACAAATTGCCGCTGTTTCAAAAGATTTGGAAAGGTACCCTGATCCGAAAGTTGCTCACTCTCAGCACTTAAAATATCTGGCTAAATATTATTTCGATTTATGGAATAAACTTCGTGATGATTATGTTAATAAGTTTGGCATGGATTTGGTTGGTCATTTCAAAAAATATCAGGATCTAGGATGTATAGAAATTACAACCTCCGGAGCAACACATGGTTTTTCACCGCTTTTAGCTACAGACAGCAACCTTAATGCACAGTTTAAAGTAGGTTCTGATACTACTAAAAGACTTTTCGAAAAAAAAGCAAAAGGCTGCTGGCTGCCTGAATGTGCTTATCGACAAGGTTATGAATATACAGGTAAAGATGGTAAAAAACATTGGAGACCTGCCATTGAAGTAACTCTACAGAACAACGATATAGAATATTTCTTTACTGAATCACATGTAATTGAAGGCGGAAATTCTATCGGTAACAGACGCGTAATCGGCGTTTACGGTAATATTGAATATATTCCGCTTCCGGAAAGAGCTGCTACAGGCTACGATACATATTCAGCTTACTGGCTGCCGGATGCACAGGTCGCTGTTATGGGAAGAAATGACAGAGCCGGCTATCAGGTCTGGTCTGCCGCTGATGGTTATCCGGGTGACGGATGTTTCAGAGAATTCCACAAACGTGATGACAAGTCAGGTATGCATTACTGGAGAATTACATCCCCCACTACAGATTTAGGTGACAAAATGTTATATGATCCGGTGCTTGCATTTAACAAAATAAATGAAAATTCAGACCATTACACAACTCTTATTTATCACTTATTAAATGATTACAAACTTGCACACAATAAAGAAGGGCTTGTAATGGTATCATTTGATACAGAGTTGTTTGGACACTGGTGGTTTGAAGGTGTGGAATTTATTAAACAGGTTATCAAAAAATTCCATCAATATTTACCGGAAGTTGAACGTCTTACAGCAGGTGAATACCTTGAAAAATACCCGCCCAAAGAAGCTATTCAAATTCCGGAAAGTTCCTGGGGGCAGGGCGGTCATTTCTATGTATGGCAAAACCACTTAACAGAATGGATGTGGCCTATCATTCATGCCTGTGAAAAACGTATTAACAGTATCGTTGAAAAATACGAAAAAGTACCTGAAGACAAACTTTTACACAGGGCACTTAATCAAATGGCAAGAGAAAATCTATTGCTTCAAAGTTCTGACTGGCCATTCTTAATTACAACATGGCAAGCAAAAGACTATGCAACAGATCGTTTCAGGGAACATGTTGACAGATTTGAAACCATTGCAGATATGATTGAAAATAACTCTATTGATGATGAAAAATTGAAAGAAATAGAAAGTATAGATAACTGTTTTCCAGAAATAGATTACAGAGTCTATATGCCCATCGAGGAAGGTCTCCTTCCTCAGCAAGCTTCAAAACTTGCACCATTATACTCGTAATTTACAATAAATATATAAAACAATATGCCCGAAGTAATCTTCGGGCTTTTATTTTATATCTTATTTATATAATACGCTATACTCGTACAAATGCCTTTAAATACTCTCTTTAAAGCAGAATTTAATTTCATTGAATTTTTTAATTCTGTTAATTTTTATAACACTATTGTCCAAATTTAAAAATATACAAAAACGGTTTATACCAAACTAACCGTTATCTCTTTTACGCTGCAATATCCTTATTTTCCATATATTTCTCAAATTCACGCATTGCAATCTGCCAGTTTTCTGTCAAATCAAGGCTTTTCTCTGCAATAGGAGTCGGCAGCCCAGCATGGTGAATCTTCGGAATAAGATACGTTTCCGAATACTCTATGGGGAAAGGAATATCATCATCCGTATCATTACAAATGAAAACCGTTTCACCTGTACTGGTCTGTCTTGCCCCTATTATTGTAATTTCATGAGCATTTTCAATAACTCCTGCAGCATCGGTTATAATATAACCGATAATAATATTAACCCCCATATCAAGAGCTTCTAAAATCTGCGATTTAATCGTCTGATAGTCCGCTTCCTGCCCGACTACACGCTGATTTTCATCAACAACCTGATAAACAACTGATGTCGTATCTTTATTTTCAGCAATTGATTCTATAAAGGTTTTTTCAAAATCTATAAGTCCTTTATCTTCCCGGCTGAATTTTCCGCCCCTTTTATCAAGGAGTGAAGAATAAGTTTGTTCAGTACCCAGCTGCATCAACATAGACTGCATCATTACATCCACTGAATTTCGCTCATACGGATCACGATAATTATTCTGAATTCTAGCCCTGATAATCGCCTCTTTATCCGGTCTTAAAGTAAGTGTTGCCTGATTTATACCATTTAATTCATAAGGAACTTCAAAAGCATTCAACAACCATACAGCATCCAGAGTATTTTTAGAAAGCCGTTCAAGATTAATTGTTTTTTTAACCTCCATTGCTGGAGAGGTCAATCTCTCTGCAAATCTTGCAAACTCGGCAGGACTACGATGTGCCATATTAAATTCAACACTTGCAGCAACACAGCAGCCTGAATACAGTTCATTAAATTCCTCCTCTTTAAGAGTCCTTTCTCTTGTATCTGTCGAATCACCTGTCATATAATCAATAATTTTAGGCATAATAACATCAGGAATATCACCGAAACGCTGGGTTATTATACTCGGATTTACAAGCGTCTCCAGAACATTTTTTACAATTTTATCCGCATCAAGCCCCTTTACACGAGGTGTCGTAATAATTTTATGTAAATTATCAAGTACTGTCGTCTTATCCTCTGCATCATTTCTTAAAAGCAGTCCGCTCTGCAAAGCCAGTTTTAAAAGTTTTTTATCCTTCTTATCAAGTACTGCCGAAACCTCCCTGTATTTATCATTCTCCTCAGGTGTAAGCATAGTTCTTACACTCAATGCAGAACTTGCCGCAGTAAAAGAAGGATAAACTTTCTTACCATCCTGCCCTTCTGTATTTTGTACATTATTATTTGTAACAGCAGAATATTTTATTCCTGCCGCATTTGGTTTAAAATAAGAATTGACATTATTTATTTGCACACTTACCATATATATAATAAAACATTAAATAAATAAAATTTGCTATGTACAGGGTATATGTAAAGAAAGTTTAAGATGAAATATAAGCCTTTAACAGAACAACAAATTATAATTTCAATTGACAGGTTAACACGTTTTAAAGCAACAGAGGAAAAGTACTTACGGGTTTTTAAAGATATAATACTGTCCAATCTTATATCCCCTGCAATTAAAAAAGCAGAACTTGATACAATGAATTATATGGAATTAACAAACCTTGCTGAAACAATATTTAATGCCTCTTTACCTGAAAATAGCGGGGATTATACAATCAACCAACGTTTACAACAGTATGAAAACAGCATTTACCAAAACTCTGATGAAGTTCAAGCACTGCTTGAGAACAAATTAAATTACAAATCCGCACTTCAACTACAGAAAATAAGCCGCCCTTTAAACCTTAGATGGCTGAAACATATTGCAGAAAACCTAACATTAGAAGAAATCCGCGAGAAATATTCCACTAGATTTCCAATATCCAAAGTTATACTTGCGGAAGGGATTACAGAAGAAATTCTGCTGCCTAAATTCGGCAGACTTTTAGGCTACGATTTTGATAAAAAAGGAATACAGGTTATAGGAGCAGGTGGCAAAAATCAGGTTGTAAAAACGTATTATAAACTTGCAAAAGAATTAAAAATCCCAATTTTTATTCTGCTCGATAATGATGCCAGTGAGAATCTGGCACAAATTTCCCCCAGATTGAGAAATATTGATAAAGTACATTTAATTTCATGCGGCGAATTTGAAGACCTTTTACCTGAAAGTTTAATACTAAAAACAATAAATTATGAATTTAAAAATTTTACAACAATAACAGATGCAGAATTTGACCCGCAAATGTCCGCTGTAGCCAATCTTATTGAAATATTCAGACTTAAGGGACTTCATGAATTTAAAAAAGCAGACTTTGCCCAAAAGGTTGAAGAAAACCTTTTTGACGAAACAGATGTGTCAGATGAAATAAGATTAATATTTAGAGAACTGGCAGAATTAAAATCACAAACTATCAACACATAACTAGCCAGAGAACTTTTCTAAAAAATCGTGCAATATAAATTGTAACTATACAAAACAAAATATCATAAAAAACTTTTATACCACTTTGTGAAGTAATCCATCCTGTAATCATATCAGTAGAAGTATTAAAGAGAGTTGAAATAAAAAGCATATACAAAACCCCTATAATATGGATTGCAAGCACACCCAAAACTACTGCCTTTGTAACATTAAGGAAACAATAGTTATTCTTAATTATGGTTGCAGTTATAAATGTTGCAGGAATATATGCAAGAATGTACCCGAAACCATACTCTGAAATATAATGAAGCCCGCCTCCCATACCAAAAACAGGAAGAAAGAATAAACCTATAAAAATATACAAAATAATTGCAGATAAGCCATACCTTCTATCAAGAAGTGCTATTACAAAAAAGACAGCAGGAAGCTGCGGTATATAATAATAACAGGCAGAATCAACAAGATAATTACTTAACTTAAACCCGTCGCTGCTATTATTGATAGAAAAAATATCAATAATCGGAAATTGGGTAAATGTTGCCATCACAATTAAAAGGACACAAAAAGCTATCAACACCAGTGTACCAACAGTAAATTTTACGGGCTCACCCGAATATTTGAAACTTTCAATTTCTGGAGCTATCCTCTTAGTCATGAATATCTATTATCTCATTTAGCTTAGAAACATTTTTTTCGTACTTATTTTTAAATTTATCCCAAAAAATATTTTCTGTCCACATAATAAGGGCGCTTTCATTATTATCCTGATAATACCCTTTTCGCACACCAAACGATTGAAATCCATACTTTTCATACATTGATATTGCAGGTATATTACTTTCCCGAACTTCTAATGTAAGATACTTTACTTTTTTTTCATAACAATCGTCAAGAATTGTTTTTAAAAGAGACTCTCCTATGTGCTGTCTTTTAAATTCAGGAGATACAGCAATAGTAGTAATATGCGCTTCATCAATGATACACCAGTAACCTGCAAAGCCTGCGAGTGTACTATCCTCCGTTCTTACTACATAATATTGCGCAAGTTTATTCTGCAACTCACTATAAAAAGAATCTTTTGACCAGTGATGAGTACCGTAAGCCTTTTGAGCAACTTCATCAACTTCATCGATATCCTCTTTTTCAAGTGGTCGTATAATAATTTTGGGTTTGTTTTCTACGGACATATACTTTCCCAATCAATATCATCTTCCGTTTCTTCCCCTGGTTCTATAATATGGTCCCCATCCTCCAGCATAAGTGTCAACATTAGTTTTAACTGGGTCTTATAATTTTCAAGAGCTTTTTCCCGAGACTTTGCACAAAAAGTAAAACTCGGAATTTCTTTAATTTCTACATAGTAATAAGGATTACCATTAAAATCCAAATCCGTACCTTCTATCAAGGTCCAATCAAGGTTCATATAGTAATCTAAATTTTTTTCTTGTTCCATATTCACCCTACAATGAATTTTTAGTCAACGGCTGGGTAATCATTATTCCTTCACCGCCAAAAACTTCTGTCTGAACACCATTAATAAAAAGATATGTCGGCTTATCTGTATTTAATTCTACTGTCTCAATAATCTGATTTAATTTTTTATAAATACTTTCCGTGCCGCCGCTTGTATTAAATGCCGGTGTTAAATCTATTATATTCTTATCATTCTCCTGTATAATTGCTATAACCTTTGTATCGACAGGGATTTCCGAATACGTCTTAAACATCCTTTGAATGTTCGACGGACCTTCTATCAACTTTCTTATTGCGTATTCAAATTTGGTTTGTTTTGTTCCGTCCTCATAATTATATTTAATAATCTTATTCTCTCCATTTTGGGAAAGAAAACAAACAGAAACACCGTTTTTAATTAAGGATGGGAAAAACTCATAACGATTTACCCATACAAATACACTCATCGCACAAAGTACAAATAAAATTACTAGTGATATTATAATTAATATTTGACTATCTTTTTGCTTTTTTCTTCTCATTTTTTATCCTTATATAATTTAATAATACCAGATATCTGAATTTTGTCATCTATAATATTTACAGATTTAACTATTGCACTAATTTTTGCATCATCAAGCTCTTTTATAACAAAATTTATCGGGTTTAATATATCCATATACTTAATAATTTTGCGCCAAACTCCCGTATTAACCAGCCTATTCAATTTAATATCATTAAAGCCGGTTTTATTTTCCTGAGGAGATATACCAGTTGAAAAACTGACAGTAAATGAAATTCCTGTTAAATCTGATACTATAAATAATTTAACATGTAACCTGTTATTTTGACTATAAATGTTTGTACTATGAATTCTCAAAAAAGGAGCAAGTTTTTTATTAACACGGTTAAGTTCAGTTTTATACTTTTCAGATGAGAGAATAATATTAATATCCTCATTCGTAATTTCTGCAGTATATCTAGCCGTAATATCACTAATTAACCTGATATTACTTAAATCACTCAAATCAATGCGATTATTTTCCGTAACTGTTTCCACATATACTCTTGAAATACTTATGCCGTCTATATTAATATTTTTCCCCTCAAATACAGCACTTTTAAATACACCATTTATCAAAGCTTTTGTACCGTAAGAAGTTAATTTTATTTTAATACGCCCGCCAACATTTTTTCTTATCACACGTGCAAGGGTATATTCTAATATTCTGGTTTGAATAAAATTAAACGGACCTTGAACTCCTAAATCATTATTTCCGGCAGATACAACCCCAGTAAATAAAAACAGGATAATTAATATACTAAAAACTTTTTTCATATTTGAATTATATCACTAAGAGAAAACATGAATACAAAAAAGAGAGGATTAAAAAATCCTCTCTTCCATAAAACTATAAATCACTAATTTTTAGAATATAATTGTCAATTCTTCATCAGGATTTAAACTTGAATTATTAGAACGACTTGGAACGATACAATAAACTATATCATCACAAAGTTCATAAACTACACCAAATGTTCCTGATACAACAACTTTAGTTATATCAAACACACCTTTGAATATAGTTACAATACCTTGCCCGAAGCTTGCAACACCGCGACCGGGGTGTAAGCAGCAAGTTTCAACAAAAGTATTGCTCAAATTATCACCGACCTGCTCAAGCCCGTTGCCTGCAACATCAATAATTGCTCCACCTGAACGACCAACAACACCAACAACTCTGCCTGCTGCACTAAATGGAAGCCCAAGGATTCTTGCAATGATGTTCGGATTTTTAGTAATATCTGCATCAACACCTTTAACTCTCTTCGGTAATTCTTTTACACAATCGCCATTGGTAATTGTTAAGAATTTAACTTTTACAAATCCAGGATTTTTAACCCCAGGTCTGTTAACAGCAACAACTTTTCCCTTAACAATAGAACCGGCAGGGAAAGAAACACCATCAATAGTAGCAGTTTCTGTTGTTTTAGCCTGAAATGCATCGCCAATATTTGAATGCTTAGCACTTATTCTATCAAGCATTTTTACTTTAACAGAACCAAGAGATGCAGGGCATACATCAGCATAACCGCTGTCTTCTGTTAAAGATGCCCAATTTGCTTTTAATGCGCTTACAAGATAAGCCACCTGTTCTTTAGACAAAAATTCGTTTTCAACAACACCCTTTTGGTCAGGAATAGCTTTTAATAAGCCTGATGCAATAACTTCGTTAGTACAATCTTCTGCCCAGGTCGGAATAAATTTAACTTCAGATCCTGCATAAACAGGTGTCCCCTGTGAATGTTCAACATTAATTAACTGCGCAACAGTCGCAAATACTTCAGCTTTTGTAATCGGTTGATCCGGTTTGAATACACCGGAAGGATACCCAATCATAATACCTTTTTCAGTAACCCTGTAAATATAATCCTTTGCCCAGTAACCATCTGCAATATCAGAATACGGACTATAATTTTCAGGAGTTACAACATCAAGCCCTTCTGCAAGAATTGCAGCAACTTCTGAACGCATAGTAGGTGCGTTAATTTTCATTTTTCCAAGACCAGCATCCTCATGTTTTTTAGAAACTTTATTTAATACCTCTTTAGCTTTCCCGGCGATAATAACATTTTCTTTTTTACTAACTTTTAATGCAAAATTTGGTTTAATAGCCTTAGCACCGGTAACGTAAACAGAATCAGCATCTACAAGAGCCTGAGCCTGAGAACGGAAAAGTGTAGGATGAGCATAAGTTTCTACACTGGGGATTTTAGGACAAGGCCCTGCTTGAGCAATAGAAGCAACCCCCAAAACCACAACTGCCGTAGTCAAAAATCTTTTCATATTTCTTCTCCTATTCTATTTCCTATTTTTAAGCAGTTTAAAAATAGGTACACCGTTATTATCTTGTAATAACACCGGATTGTCAAGTAATACCAATATATTCAGGAGTGCTTTCCCTATAAAAAATAATATTAAGCTTTGTAAATTTTTTTTTTAATAAAAACAGCAATTTATACACCTAATATATACTTTATATATTAAATATAGGGCTATAGATTATGAATGAAAAATTGTACTTGTTACAACCTAATAACAATCAAAGCATAAATCCGGAATTGGCAGATAATACGCTCAACACCATAACACAAAGCGCTCCGGATAATATTATTGTTCCTATAGTACCAGAAGATTCCGTTGATACGGATATGTCCGATAAAATTGTTAAAACTGAAACAACTAATACCCCCCGCCCAGAAAACAAAACAGAACAAAAAGAAAAAACGGGGTTATTCAAAAGAGTATGGAACACTGTAAAGAAAACCGTAAACAGTATTGCAAATGGAGCGGAGCAGCTTTACAAGCGCGGAGTCATTAAAGTTGCAGAATTGACTGACAGTGAAACCATATTAGAATACGCACACAGCATTAAAGAATTAAATGACAAAAACTTAGAACGTTTGGCAAATGCCGATGTTAAATCAAAACATCAAAATATACGCCAAAAAGCAGGTGAAATAACCGCAAAAATCAAAGATACTAAACTACAATTAGATACATCCCTAAGACACACACAAGACGGCGATGACGACGTAAGATTAGGATATGCACGCAATTTACCGGATATGCATGCTGAAAACCAGGCACCAATTGCAGGAAATATTGCGGAATACTCTGTCAGTGCAGCTCCAACACAAGAGGTTATCAACCAGATGCCAAACTGTGCAACAGAAGAACAGGCTAATGTTGTAAATGCTACAACAAGAGGTATCGTTGCAAACAAAAATTATACAGAGGAAATAATAACCGAATTAGGTACAAACACTGCAAAACAAATTACAAATTTAGCCGAAAGTCAACAGGCGAAAGCTTACAGTGTTACAGCTAACAATATGTATAAATATGAAAAAGTCGTTGTCGAAGTACTTCATCAGGTTGCAAACATTGCATCAGAAAATGTCAGACAGGAGGTAATAGAAAAACTCCAAAACTCAGAATATGAAAATGTCAAAAATTCATTTACTCCAGAAAATATTAAAAAAGTTCAAGAAGAATATAAATGTACACTTAATATTGAAGAAAAAACACCGGAAACAATACAAAAAACAGAAAATAATCCTGCCGAAGCCGCAACAGAATATAAAGAAACAGGTACAGTAAAAGAAACAGAAATAATTGAAAATACTACAGAAGAAAAACAAGTTTCTGCAAAAAATACAACAAATAGTACAAACTCAAATAACAAATACTCATCAAACAAAGCCGGAAACATAACTTCATTACAGGATAAAAATACCTACAGCAATACATTAAAAGCATTTAAAGAATGCAAAAGCATCAAGGATGTTGAAGAAGTAATTAAAAATGCTTCACATGAGGATGTCAAAAAATTCTACACAAGCCTTAATGAAAACCAGAGACTCGGATTGTTCAAAAATACACAATCACCTGATATACAACTTGCAATGCTTAAAGGAGGATTTGTTAAATATGAAGATGTACACTCAAATCTTCTTCCGGCAGTAAACAGCATTCTTGCAGTTTATACACTCAATAATGAAATAGAAAAAGCAATTCAACTTGCATAAATAAAAAGGCTTACGGGTTCCGTAAGCCTTTTTAAATTTATAATCTCCAATTACTACTTAATATTAGAGAATGTCCAAGCATCGAATGTCGGAGTTTCAGAAATACTCATTTCTTTTCTTTTTTCACCGGCACTTGTATCATCGTGTGCTATTGGTTTATACAATCTGTTGTAGTACTCAACAACCATTCTGTCAGAATTGAAATATGCTTCAGAAGTTCTGATAGCTTGTCTCATCAACCTTGCCCATTCTTGTTTATTATTATAGTAAGTAGGAATGATTTGGTTTTCAATGATATTCATTATACATTCATGGTCTTTCCAGTGACGTTCTTCCCATGGCATCTCATCATCAAGACCTTCGTACTCAACAGTGTAGCCGTTTATGCCAGTAAATGTACCTTCAACAGCCCAACCATCATAGATAGAAAGGTGAAGAGCGCCATTAGCGTTAGCAGACATACCGGAAGTACCTGATGCCTCAAACGGTCTTAAAGGTGTATTTAACCATACATCTGTACCTCTCTTTAACATGCCTGAAAGTTGTAACTCATATCCCGGAAGAACAACAACATTCTTTAATGAATGTGAACGGGTTAAAAGTTTATTAAACATTTCTTTACCCATAACATCATCCGGATGGAACTTACCTGCAAATATGATTTGAACTTTATTTTCATCTAACAGTTTGCCAATTCTGTCTTTATCCATAAAGATTAACCATGCACGTTTGTAATCAGCAAATCTTCTTGCCCAGGTGATAGTTAATACATCAGGATCAAATCTCTTACCTGCAACGTTAGCGATATACTTAAAGAGTTCTTCTTTCATCTCACGTTTTACTCTTAGTAAGTGGTCAAATGAAGAAACACCGCTCATACGTTTATCTTGCCAGTAATGGAGGTTTACAGCGTTTGTAATCGCTCTTATCGGGCATCTGCCTTCAACCCATTCCCACATTCTGTTTGCAACAAGACCGTGAAGCTGAGATACAGCGTTTGCAATACGACTCATCCTTAAAGCTGCAACTGTAAGCGAGAAGTTTTCACCGCCGAGTTCAACAGCTTGTTCTCTTGAACAGCCTGCAAAGAACCCGCCGCCTAACAGTGTATCAACCCAGTGAACTTCGTTACCTGCTGCAACAGGAGTGTGAGTTGTAAATACTGTTTTCTTTTTAACTTCATCAAGATTACCGTTATATTGTCTTAAGAGTTCAAATGCAGCAGGAAGAGCATGCCCTTCATTCATGTGAACAACATCAAAGTTGTAACCGGCTGCTTGAAGAACTCTGATACCTGCAACACCTAAAACGGTTTCCTGTGCGATTCTAATTTTTTCGTTTCCATCATAAAGCTTGTAAGAAATGCTCTTAGCCCAATCACTATTACCATCAACATCAGTTGTTAACAAATAAACAGGGCAAGTTCCGAACAATTCCGGCGGAACGAGAAACGCTTTAACTTTAACTTTTTCGCCAAAAGAATCAACTTCAACAGTAATACCAGTATCAGTTAAAAAGTCATAATATTTTCTGATATAAGCAACTTCAACCTGACCGTCGTGACTAATTCTTTGGTCGTAATACCCGTATGACCATAACATTGTTACACCAACCATAGGCATTTGAAGATAACCGGCAGATAACATGTGTGAACCGGCAAGAAATCCTAAACCGCCAGAATAAGTGCTCAATGACTGATCCATTGCAATTTCCATTGAAAAATATGCTACGTTTGGTAATGCCATAATTTTATACCTTTACTTTCTCTACTAAACTAAACGGGATTTTTCCCGCTACATGAATATAACAGCAACAAACTATTAAATCAAGCCTTCTTATTACGTTAAAAGGATAATTTATAAAACAAACCACCTTAAGAGTGCGAAAATATGTGGTTAGAAATATATTAAGATTTGTTAACGTACTAATACTAAAGTAGTAATTCTTTGGAAGAAACCGGAAGGTCTTAATATTGATTAAGGGAAAATAAATCGTTATTCGCAGGCTCTTCATACTTCGAGAAAATCATTTACCCCTGCCCTCCGAAGAAGTGATTGAGTCATTGGCAAGTGCATAAGTTTGGCTTTCAGCCAAACGACAGCTGCCCAAACCTGCATACTAAAACACCGGCGGTTTTTCCGCCGGTGCCGTTTGGATTTTAGTCCAGGACAGTGCCATCGGGCTGATACTCTACCGACCGTATTTTGTTGCCATCTGCATCGTATTCATAATCCAAGAAAAACAGCACGCTGCCATCTGAGTTATACCATATCTTCCGCGTTTTATTTCCGTCTGCATCGTATTTATAATCACAGAAGTCTTCCACGCTGCCATCTGAGTTATACCATATCTCCCGCGTTTTATTTCCGGCTGTGTCGTAGTCATACCCCCTGAACCTACAAATGCCTGAGTCATACTCTATCTCCCGCGTTTTATTTCCGGCTGTGTCGTAGTCATAATCATAGAATTTATCCACGCTGCCATTTGAGTTATAATCTATCTCCCGCGTTTTATTTCCGGCTGTGTCGTAGTCATAATCATTGAACCAATTCACGCTGCCATCTGACTTACACCATATCTCACGCGTTTTATTTCCGGCTGCGTCGTAGTCATAATCTTTGAAGGAAATCACGTCGCCATATGAGTAATACTTTATCTCACGCGTGTTATTTCCGGCTGTGTCGTATTTATAATCATTGAATTCATCCACGATGC
>CAYVMC010000017.1:0-9409 GCA_964452495.1 uncultured Muribaculaceae bacterium
GATTTGAACCAACGACCTTCGGGTTATGAGCCCGACGAGCTACCAGACTGCTCCATCCCGCGGTAAATTCTCTTACATCACATTATTAAACGCTAAAAAACAAAAATCAAGCCCCGTGATTTTTTATTAAAAAATTTATATGGTAATATGTCATCAATATAAAATTGAAAAAGTTTAACATAACGGTTATCCTCTGTAGTACAGTTGGTTTGAATTGCTTGCTATTTGGTGAAAACCATTCTTAAGATAAAATTCTATTGTTGTGTATAGAGAGTGTAAATTAATTTCTTTTCCGTTATAATGCTTTTTTAAAAAATCTAGAAAATTGCTTCCCAAACCTTTGTAAATCTTATTTTCTGACTCGGACATATTTTCAGGATGGACTTGAAGATAATCAAGGTAAATAGAATCTTTATTAGGCTTATTTGTTATAATTTTTGATTCTGCAAGAATATCTTCGGCACGCAGCTTATTAAAATTTTTCGATTGCATTGTGAGAATATAAAATTTTTGTTCTTTATCCGTAATGTTCATATAATTAATTGATAATGCATCTCTGTAGATATTGTTTGAAAAGTTCGTCTGCCAGAGGTTATGGACTGAGTGTAAGACTTTTAAATCACTATTATCAACGGGATTTAATTCTACAATGGAAGCTTTTATAGAAGAACTTGATGGTGTTGTTCTTTTGATATTTATATGTGAAATAAATTTACCTTGAAAATTAACTTGTGTCATTATGTAAATGCTTCTCCGAGATTTTAATTTTTAATGATGTTAGGAAACTGCGTTTCTATCTAGAGGTTTTGAAACCCTTTATACAGTATTTCATTTAAAAGCTTTTGGGTAAGTTGTATAAATTCATTGATTTTTGAGATTGTTGGGGTATCACGGTAAGTCTTTCTGATGGAATATCACGTTATCACTGTAACAGGTCCAAGTGCCAGAGTTCGCTTTAATAGTCTTTTTTACGGGCTACTGGTTAAATGAGATAAATTTTGAGTAAATTGGGGTTTGGATTTGCCGGTGTTGTTTTACTGGTTTGCATATCCGGCTCCCTGTTGTTTTGTGTAGTTTAAAACCTGTAATAAATTCTTTTTGCTTATTTAAGTTGTAACTGTAACAAAATTTAATAAAATGAATGTTTTTATGTGTTTTTAAGGATATTACTGTCGGGTGGCTCAAGGGAAAAAGTTGTGATTTTATTCAGTAGGGTTTTAATTTAATGTTTTAATATAAAGCTTGTTAAAAGAACTATCCTATTGTATAATCAACATAAAGGGCATCTACAGCTCAAAGGAGCGAGGTTTGTGATGATAAAAAAAATACTGCTCGCAGGAGTTATTATTTCAGGTCTTATAGGGGTACAGGTTTCAGCGGAACTGCGTTATAGTGCCGGTGTTGGTATTATTGCATTAAAAGATGAGTATAATAAGAAGGTTTTTGTTTTAGAGGTTATTCCTGACTCTTCGGCTGCTCTTTCTGGTATTCCGGCGGGTGCTGAAATATTAAAGATAAATAACGAAAGTGTAAGAAGGCTTTCTTGTGAGGAAATTAATAGTTTATTAAATGGTGATACTTCTGCTGATTTAGAAATAATGGTAAGGTATAATAAGAAAAAAACGGAATACAACCTTGTACGTGCAAATTATAAATCTTCTGATGAAGTTGACGAAAAATTTTTATTATACTGGAACCAAATTGCACCCAAAGATTTGTATTTGAAAAAAATACCTGCTGAAGTATTAGAAAAGCTTAGTACGGATTATCAAGAAGACATACTTGCCAGTCAGGGATATTGGATAAAACAAAAATCCAATTTTCAGAATGGATATGATGCTTGTTTAACATATCCTGATGATGAACAAAATACTTGTCTTTTAAATTTGGTAAATACTATAAATAATAACATAAGCCGTAATAAGCAGCTGGATATACATGGTGATAGTGTACCTAAGCAAAAAGATGGGATTCCTATTTATAATGTAAATCAAATAATGCTTCAAAATGCTTTTCAGAACTTAGGTGACAGGTATTAGATTTGCAAACAAATATTATATTAGGGGCTGTAAAATGGCTGGCATTGTTGTGTTGATAAAAATGGTATGACAATAGGCCTCATAAATTTGAATAATTCTGCCAATTAAGATTTTATGTAAATAAAAAGGAATTAAGGTGTGCGGAATGCAGGGGGCATCAAATATTAAATGTCAGGGGAACAGCATTTTACTTCTATTCAAGCCAGTATATTATTTGCCGCTGTGGTGAAATAAATATTGCCAGTTTATAATAAACTTGGAGCTTGCAAAAAATTCTAAAAATCAAACGATATGATTTACGATTTATTGAAAGAATGCTATTAATTGCTGGTTTGATATAAAGCATTTTACAAAACTTTTTTAGGGGCTGCTGCATACAAGAAAGACCTCCTAATAAAGGAGGTCTTTTAAAGAACTGGGCAGGGGTGGATTCGAACCACCGTACACTCTCGTGAACAGATTTACAGTCTGTCGCCTTTAGCCACTCGGCCACCTACCCTTACTAAATTTTCAAAATTTGCCTTTGACGGGATTTGAACCCGTGGCCTCTCCCTTACCAAGGGAGTGCGCTACCCCTGCGCCACAAAGGCCTGTTATTTCCCATCGGTGACTCACCATTTAATACAGCCCCTCATCCGATTCGGAGTGTGTTCAACCTTTGCTCCACCGGGGATAAAAAGCCGGTAATAGGAATCGAACCTACAACCTACGGTTTACAAAACCGTTGCTCTACCGTTGAGCTATACCGGCAACAATGTTTATTCTATTAAGAACATGCGTTTATGTCAAGCAGGTTTTTCTTTTGAGAATTAATTTCCAATTTTGTTATGTTTTATCTTTAATTTTAATTAAATGTGCAACGATTTTGGGGGCTTTCTTTGGTGTTTTGCTGTTCATATAATACGGATTCAAGTGCCTCTTTTGCAATTTAATCCACTTTGTTGTGTAATTATGCAGTTTAGTTATTCAATTTCCAATTTTAATCTGGAAATTGCTAAGGTCTTGTATTTCATTTAAGTACTGCAAGAATTGTCTGGATATTGAAATTGGAGGTTAAAATGTATTTTGTTTCTTTTAATTAGTAATTAAAGATTTCTTAAGTTATATGCCGCTTGCCGGTGGCGGATATTCTCCGATAATATTTTTTTTGATGCCATCAGAGGTTTCTTAGTTTACCAATAGATTTACAGGTTGAATGCTGCTTGGAGGAAGGTTTCAAAAATAGTTCTTCTGAAAGGAATATCCAAGTTTAAGTTATTGGTGAGCAAGATTGCTATTTATATAATAAAAAAACTAACCACTCTGTTCATTGACCGGATATATTAGTGCGTGTTAAATTAATATTGTAAATAAGAACGGAGATTTATTGATGAAAAAATTACTAATTTTACTTGCTATGTCCTGTTTTATTATTCCTCAGGTAGACGCAAGGGTAATAAAAGTAGCAGCGGAAAGTAATTTTACTACTGCGGAACCTCCTGAAACCTGGAAAGTTAGTTTGGTTGAAGATGTAGTAACCAATACGGGACAGTTATTAAAAGCAGGCTCTGTAATTGAGGGTAGGATTACAGATGTCCAGCAGCCTAAACGTTTGAAACGAGATGCATCTTTTGTCTTTATTCCAATTATGTTTTACGATGTAGATGGTAACAAGTATGAAATTAAATATCATATTGAAGGTAAGTATGATATGCTTGCCAAAATGGAAGCAAAGAAACTTGTAAAAACAGGTATTCTTACAGCAGGAAATTTTGTTGTTCCGGGATTTAGTCCCTGCTATCAGGCTGTAGAAGGGGTCTATAAAAATGCAGAGGGCAATAGAATAAAATCTGGGGCTGTTGCAGCATTTGATGCTACACCGCTTTCTTATTACCAATATGGTAATGAGTTAGTCTTTAAAAAGGGACAAGTATTCAAAATGAATATGATTCTTGAGGATGGTGAAGAAGCGCCGGTTTTGAGCGAAGGCGAAAATCCTAACGAGATTAAGGTTAATGATGAAAAATCTGCAAAGGAAATTAAGCAGGAAGAAGAAAAGTATGCAGAAGCTTCTGATATTAGGGAGCTGAAACCTGTTCCGGTTGAGGAAGAATAAATCTTCGGGAAAAAGCAGGCTGATGTTTACCATCAGCCTGCTTTCGTTTATTATAGCGGATAATCACTAAAATTCCTTCATTTGGTTGTAGAGTTTTTTGCAAAGAACAAGTATAATCCGGTATTATGGGACGTTATTACAGAAAAAAAGAGAGATTTGTGTCTAAGTTATTTAATTTTACTGCAACACTGCTTGTAGCATTTTTTATAGGTTCGCAGGTGATAGGAGCCTCTGGTAATAATCTTAAGTTTGCTCAAATAAGTGATGTGCATTTTGCAAAAGGTGAGCCTAATTCATCCTATAAAATGTTGGAAGATAGCGGAGAATTATTGTCAGATGCGGTTATACAGGTTAATTCCAATGATGATATTGATTTTGTAATGTTTACTGGAGATATGATTAATACCCCGAAACGTTCACAATTGATGGACTTTATATCAATTGTGAAAACACTGAATGCTCCGTGGTATATTGCATTTGGAAATCATGATGTAGATTTTGATGGCAAATTTACCAAAAGTGATTTCCTGAAAATTGTGGGAGCGCACAATCTCAATTTTACTGAAACTAGACCATATTATTCTTTTAAGCCTAAGAAGGGGTTTAAAGTAGTTGTATTGGATACAATAATCACATCACGAATTACTGCAAACGGTGAGATAACTAAGGAACAACTTGATTGGCTTGACGAGGAGGTTAAAAAAACTCCTGATAATGATACTATTGTGATTTTTCAGCATGTACCGGTTATAGAACCATATTCAAGTGAGCAGCATAAATTGCTTAATGATACTGAAGTTTTAAAACATTTATACAGTTATAACCGTCCTTTGATTGTTTTTGCCGGGCATTATCATGGTGCAAAGGTTATACAGGATGGCAAAATTTTATTTGTTAGTACCCCAGCATTGGTTTCTTATCCAAATGCATTCAGAATTGTTAATGTTAATTCGCAAAAAGATAAGGTAATAGTTGATTTGTATTATAAGGAAACAAGTTTGAGAGATGTTCAGACTCGCTCCCGTCTGAGAGTTATATTTCATGGTTTGCTTGAAGGAGAGGAGAAGGACAAAACAGGCACGTATGAATTAAAGAAATGAAGGAAGTAAGGATGTCGGAATTTAAAATTAAGTTTAGAGGTGTGAGAGGCAGTTATCCTGTTGCAAAGTCGGAATATTTAAAATATGGCGGTAATACAGCATGCGTAGAAATTAATGTTGGCGGACACTTGATTATTCTTGATTCTGGTACGGGTATTATTGAACTGGGTAATGAACTTATGCAGCGTTATATTGAATCAGGAACAACAATTACTGATAGAACTCCGGTTAAGGCAAGTATTTTGTTGAGCCATATACATCTTGATCATATTCAGGGATTTACTTTTTTCAAGCCGCTTCACTTAGCCTCAACAAGATTGAATTTATTTGGCGGTGTTAATTATAATGAAACTTTAAAAGAAGAACTTTCTAATATTTTATTTACAAAATCCTTTCCGCTTGACCTTGGCGATATTGCGGCTAATCTGAGTATAAATAATGTTAGTGAAACAAACTATATTATTTTCAAGCCGGGGAAATTGGATCCGATTTTAAAACGTGTAGATGAGCTTGTTGAGAGTGATTGTGAGAGTGATGATGTTGTTATAACTTGTTATAAATCGTATGCACATCCGCAAAATGGTGTTCTTATTTACAAGATTGAATATCAGGGGAAATCTGTAGTATATGCAACGGATAAGGAAAGTTACCCCGGCGGGGATAAAAAATTAGTAAAATTCGCTAAAAATTGTGATCTGCTTATACATGATAGTCAGTATGCTACAGAAGATTATTTAAATATATATATTCCTAAACAGGGGTTTGGACACTCAACATTTGAGATGGCACTTGAGGTTAAGAATCAGATTAATGCTAAAAAGCTTGCATTTTTCCATTATGAACCTACATATAGTGATGAGCGATTGGATCAGCTTGCTGAAATGTACTCTTCATCAGATGCTGTAATGTCAAGAGAAGGGTTAGAATTGTCATTATTATGATAAGAAAAATTACTTGCATAATACTGTTTTTAATGCTCTCCTTTATAGCCTCAGGCTACAAAAAGCCTCATACCTATACGATTGAGGCGCAAAAAAATGCATATTTTCATAATAATCTCGGTCTTAATTATATGCAGGATAAGTGCTATTATGCAGCAATACAGGAGTTTAAAATTGCCATATCATTAGATCCGAATACACAGGCGAGTGCTGTTTATTATAATAATCTTGGCGATACATATATGATAATTGGTTATCCTAACCTTGCTGAAGACTGTTATTTAAATGCCCTTAAGTTATACGGGCTTAATCTAAAGTATTACATAAACCTTGTAGAATGTTATAAGCGTCTTGGGGTTATGGAAACGAGGATGCGGGCTCTTGATATAAATACAAATCCATTTAATAAAGTATTGAAGGGGCTTTTACTAATAGAATCGGGAAACAAAAGAGATGGTGTAATAATGCTGGACGAATTTTGTTCTGCAGAGCCTGATTTGATTATTACAGGTGGAATAAAGAGTTATCTGAAAAGATTAAAATAATTATGTTGCGAAAGTGTAAGTAAAATGTTACAATAATATTGTATATGGCAAAAGGTTTAAAAGACCGCATTGGTGAAGTCAAAGATATTCGCATAATGTGGTCGGAGACAATTATCACAGAGGGTATAGAATTAAAGGAGATAGGTGAAGATGAGATTTTGCTTATAGCCTCAAGCCCAGCAGTCAGGTTTCCGGAAACCGGATCGGAGATTAATGTTGCGCTTTATTGTACAAATGGTGTATTTCTACTAGCTACAAAGGTAAAACAGGCTGTTTTTAATTCTCCCTATACATTTTGCTATATAGAAATTCCGGAACAATATAATGTGCGTCAACGGCGAGAGTTTTTCAGAACCCGTTTTAATCTGGATGTAACATTTACAATATACTTTAATAACGGTGAAAAAAAGATTATTAAAAGTAATACTTTCGATATTTCAGGCAACGGAACAAGTTTCTTAATAACGCCACTATTGGACAGTGAAAATATAATGAAAATAATATCAAGTCCTATGACCGGACGGTATGCTAAATTGGGGTTGTGTTTGCATTTTCCAGAAAAAGATGTAAATACGATGGTAGAATTTGTACATAAAAGAACTTTGCCGGGAGACAGCAAGATAAAAGTATGTGCGTTTAAGTTTTTAAGAATAAATCCGGCTGATGTTGACTTTATTACAAAGCAATGTTTTTTTAAACAACTTGAGGAACAAAGTAAATCAAAAAAAGAATTTTGACTTTACAAAAAATAATAATAAAATATACTTATAGATAAAGAAGGATGTTAAATGAAATTAATAAACCGACTAAAAAATTTAGAACAGCAATATGTTTTTTTGCGTTGGGCAACAGGTAATGATTATGGTCGTATAAATTATGTTGGTGATGATTATATAGAGTTTAATATCATTGATATAGATACGATGGAGTATAGAGAAACAGCAATTATAAATGCTCAGTTGATATTTGAAATTATTTTTGGTGGCGGAGATATTTCAAGAATACTTGCAGAAATGTCTTTTCAGTACGGTGATAAGAATTAAATCTTGAATTTGTAAACTACTGGAAAAAAAAAATAAATTGTGATATTATTTTTGTGAGTGGTAGTTTTATAGAAGAGATTTGTTAAATTGTTACTTAATAATTTATTTGATATCCAAAATTTTTGTGGATACATAGTTGATGAAAAGAGAAGGAATTGTGTACTAGCTAATATTCTGGCTGTGAATGCTGCATTTGAGTTTTTTAAAGAATGTGGTTTGAATCCAAGTATTGAATTTGCGGCACATAGAATTAAAAAAGTTTTGGAAGATATTGATATTTCTGATGTGTATATCGGAAATTTGAGGCTTGATGTTCGTCTTGGTATGAAACAGGGTGAGTATATTGTTCCTTGCTGTCACTATGATTATGAAATTGTACCGGATCTTTATATGTTTGTTGATTATGATAAAGAGACGGGGCAAACAGAGATTGCAGGCTTTATTGAACCGGAAAAAATTGACAAATTTAATCAGGACGGTAACTATTATTTTATCCCGAAATCTTCTATTGTTTCTGTTGATACATTAGAAACAATTTTTGATACTCGGGTTTCAAAAGCCAAGAGTGGACTACCATTAAATTGTAAGAAAAAAAGTATTTTATATCTGGATAATCAACTTCTTGATACTAAAGAATTTTATCAGGATTTAATGTCCTATGAAAAAGTTAGAAAAATGCTCTTGGAGTTCGTTGAAGCCGAAGAGGTGTTGTTTGCATTACATCTTACATTTGAAGATAATTTTGAGACAATGTTAAAAGAGGCTATAGATATTGAAGAAAATGAATCTTCTAGCTCGAATGATTTTGAATTAGGTTTTGCGGATGGGCTTGTGGCAGCAGATGAGGTTGATACTAAAAAAGATGAAAGTATTTTGGCAACCCTTGTAACGCATGAAGATAATTCTGTAAAAGGTAATGTGTCTGTTGAAAGTGTAAATAAACAAAATGCAGTTCAGACAACTCCTGTAATTGATTTGTTTCCAGAAGAAATACTTTCTGATGAAGAAGGCAAAGAACTTAAAGAGGGGGCGGATAATGATACTCTTGATGTTGCTGGGGCGGAAGTTTTATCTGGGGAAAGTTTGCCTAATGCAGAAGTATCTAAAGTAGAACCTCAGCTTATAGAAACAGATAGTGTTGAGAAGTATAAGGAAGAAGATTTTCCTGAACAAGGTGAGTTGAAATCTTTAGAGTTATTGTCTTCTGAGGGACAGGTTGAGAATGCTGGTGATGTCTCTGTAAAGTTACTAGAAAATGATTCAACTGAAAAGATACTTGTTGTAAATTCAGTAGTAACTGATAATGCTGATAAAGTATCAGATGTAGAGCTGGACTTGTCTGATGGCGAAGTTCCGGCGGAAACTGGAAAAGATGACTTAACTTCTCCGGAACCTGAAATGGAAATTTCTGAAGTAACAGAAGCAAATGAGCCGGAAGAATTGTCAGATGATATGGAATTAGGATTGTCTGACAACGAAGAACTTGCAGATGCCGAAGTAGTAGAGGAATTAACTCTTGTTGAGTCTGAGGAAATAGAAGCAAATGGGCCGGAAGAATTGTCAGATGATATGGAATTAGGATTGTCTGATGACGAAGAACTTGCAGATGCCGAAGTAGTAGAGGAATTAACTCTTGTTGAGTCTGA